>NZ_JAUSPS010000097.1 GCF_030652775.1 Acetobacterium sp.
TGAACATCGTTTGCTAATACAAAACGATCCGACCTCAAACCAGGCACTCCATCAATATGTCACTCAGGCTAATAATGATGCGCTCGAGTTTGTCATAGTAACCTATCCTGATGGCAGCGGTCATGAAGAAATTTTCACTGACCAGAGCATTTTAAACTTGGCTTACCAAAACACTGTTACCCCATTAACAGAACCCTATTTTTGGATCGACGGCGATGCCGCGCTGGGACTGCATCTATTTTGCCGTTACCCACTGACAGATCCAAACCAGAATCCCAATGGCGCACTGCTGATGGGTTTGAATCTGGCTGATCAGGAAACGGTGGACTATATCAAAAACACCGCTGCTTTGGAGGCCACGGTTTTTGCCGGAAATACCCGGATTGCCACTACCATTATCAAGAATAATGAAACCCAGGTTGGCACCACCCTGGATCCGTCGATTGCCAAGATTGTTCTGGACAAGGGACTTACGTATGCTGGAAAGGCCGAAATTCTGGGTGATCCCTATCTGGTTACCTACGTTCCGATCATCAATCCTGGTGATGAGGTCGTTGGTGTTTTGTTTGTTGGAAAGTCCATGGTCTCCATTTTCACCATCCGCAACCAGATTATTCTATACCTTATGATTTCAGGCTTTTTCTTGTGGTTATTTTTTTATGTGCCTTCTAACCGCTGGCTGAAAATCAATATTACCAATCCCATCTGTTGGGTCGCTGACACAATGAAAATGATTTCCCAGGGGGAATACAAGGTTCTTGAACATATGCCAGAAGCCAAATATGAAGAAGTTGAAATGCTTCAAACCACCATGTATGACATGGTCAGTGAGTTGGTGACGGGCAAAAAAAACTTGGAAACAGCTGCTTATATTGATTCCATTACTGGTTTACCAAATCGGGTTGCGCTATATAAAAAATATCAAGAAACTCCTCTCGATGACAATCGGAACGCCTTAACGCTGATTTTTTACATTGACGTTGATAATTTGAAATACATCAATAATTTGTTTGGACATCGCGTCGGAGATAACCTGTTACGTCAGGTTGGCTACATATTACAGGGGTTGTTCAGCGGCTTCCCCCATTATGAGGTATATCGAATATCTGGCGATGAATTCGCCGTTTGCAAGATAGGTCTCCACAATACTGAAGAGATTTTCGCTCTTGCCAAATCAATTATCAAAGAATTCGAAAAAGCCATTACTATAGGTACGCAGATCATCAGTACCAGCGTCAGCATTGGCATATCCAGAAACGAATTATGTAATAAAAGTAAATGCATATCCTGTACCGACGGATGTAAGGATAATTTGGAAAAACTGCTGAAAAAATCAGAACTTGCTATGAATCAGGTGAAAATAAGCGGGAAAAATAATTTTATGATTTTTGACCCCTCCATGAATGTGATCATCCAGCGAAAAGCTTCTTTGCAGCAGGATTTAAAACAGGCTCTTAAAAACAAACAACTCGAAATTTATTATCAGCCAAAATTCGATCTCGCCTCAAACCGCTATGATGGTTTTGAAGCCCTGGTTCGATGGAATCACGCCGAACGTGGTTTTATCCCCCCCCTTGAGTTTATCCACATTGCTGAGGAATCAAACCTCATCATCGAATTGGGTGACTGGATTCTTGAAGAATCCTGCCGATTTATCCGTAATTATAATATCGCCCACCAGTCCAGTTATTCCATTGCGGTTAACATCTCAACCTTTCAACTTTTAAACGATGATTTCGAAGAAAAGGTAACAAAAGTACTTGAAAAAACAGGCTTAGATCCTTACCTTTTGGAATTGGAAATTACTGAAACCATGTTGATGAACTCCATGTCAATCGCTTATACGAAGCTCAACTTTCTCAGAGAAAAAAATGTCAGCATCGCACTAGACGATTTCGGCACTGGTTATTCCTCACTGACCTATTTGAAAGCACTGCCGATTACGACTGTCAAATTGGACAAATCATTTATTGATGATATTGCTACTGATGAACTTTCTTTGAAAATCGTCGAAAACGTCATCCAGATCGCCAAAAACATTGGCCTCAAAATTGTGGTAGAAGGTGTGGAAACCATTGATCAGTTAGAAATATTAAAACAGCTCCCCTGTAATAAAATTCAGGGCTACTATTTTTCAAAACCGGTCTCAGAATTGAATCTCACTAAGGTTCTCAGTGAATATCCATAAAATCAGACATTCACATTAATACAAAATAACGCCGATAAATCAGATTTATATATAATTCAGCCCTCCCAAGACCGACGATTATATCAATTGTCGGTTTTTTTCGTGCTCAATACTACACTTATTTCACTTTCTTGAAGCGAAATAATCTTTCTCAAAGAAGTCTATTTATCTTTCAGTTTTTAAACTATCTACCCCATCGTATTTTTATTGCATCAGATGCTTCTGCCCCACCCCCAGCGCTTGGTAAAAAGCAACATTTCTGAAAATTCGAACTTTTTTGGTCGAATCCATTCGAAACTGAATGGCATTCAGTTAAAAAAGAAAACGTCGTCATGACTCATGACCAACTCTCATTTTTACTTATTGGCAAGTTATTTCATTTTAGCTTAAGCAAAAATTAACCATTTTAACGAGCTATTTTGACATCATTAAAAATTCGAATATTGATCATCAAACGCAGTCCCTTTATTAGCGCCGTTTCTTCTCATATTACAAATTTCGACATCGACCTTATCCCGATGATTTCTTAAATGGGTTTAACAGTAAGATTGCAATTTCTTCGGGTCTATTGTATTATACGCATTGCCAATTTGTAAATAAATTGCAACATTCAATGATGCATTTAAGTCACACACAACACCGTGACACCATCATGTTTTGACATTGGAGGTCAAATGAAGAAAAACTTAATAAAAAGCGCATGTGTGAGTCTTGCCTTTGTTTTATGCCTGGGCATGGCGCCGGGCGCTGTTATGGCAGAAGAAGCAGAGGTAGATTTGACGCAAATCGCCCAGGCGGTAGAAACAGCTGAAGAAACAGCGCCTCTGCCTAACTTGTTTTCAGCACGAACTGCGGGACCAGGCTCAGATAATCCCTATTTTTTTGCCAATAACCCCTATTCACAGGGCGGATACGGCTTGCCGAATTGTACCGCTTATGCCTTTGGACGAGCGTATGAAATTTTGGGAACGACCCCAAATTTATGTATGGGCAATGCAAATTCCTGGTGGGACTATAATCAAAGCACTGGTTATTATCCCTCAGGATCCACGCCAAAGCTTGGCGCTGTTATCTGTTGGGGCGGCAGCTCAGACGGACATGTGGCAATAGTTGAAGCAATCAATGGCGATACGGTCACCCTTTCCGAATCAACCTATAGCGGCATCTACTTCCAAAACTACACCTATACCATTGGTGCTGAGAATGCCACCTCGGTCGGTGGTTTCCAGGGTTATATCTACATCGGTGATTACATTGATGCCGCAGCGGACACAACGCCCCCAGCCTTATCAAATGTGCTGGTTACCGACTATGAAGGTGAAGGAATTAAGGTCACCGCCCTGGTTTCTGACGACTTAAGCGGCATGGGACAGGTTTACTTTCCCGTCTGGACCGAAAACGGCGGACAGGATGATTTAATCTGGCATACCGGAACTGTTTCCGGCAATGTCGCCAGTTGTTTTATTCCATACAGTGATCACAATACCGAACTTGGCGACTATAATGTCCATGTTTATGCTTATGACAGCGCCGGTCACTACACCATGACCGCAACTTCTATCACCAAAACTGACACCTTTACCAGCTTAGGTGAAGTTGCTCTCGAGAGTTAAATAGTTAAGCAACTTTCAGCTAAAAGAAAAAGCCTTCCAGACAGCGTCAACGGACGCATCTGGAAGGTCTTTTTTTTTACTTTTTATAAGTTATTTCCGGGGATAATCTGACGGTGATAAAACCACCAGAGCCGGTCTTTTTAGTATTTGTCCATTTCCATATCATCCAGTATAATCTGCGGTTTTGCCGGTTGATGGCTGACTTGCTCAGTAATTTCCTGAGGGGCTGAAGCAACCGGTTGTCTTGAGCTTGCGGCACTGCTTGATATACCTTTCAGCTTAAACTCAGAAACCATATTCTTCAACAGTTCGGCCTGACCAGACAGTTCTTCGCTGGCTGCCGCACTTTCTTCAGCGGTTGCTGAATTGGTCTGCACCACCTGGGAAACCTGTTCAATCCCCTGGGTGATCTGGGCAATGCTGGTGGCCTGATCATTTGATGCTACGGCAATGTTGCTGACCAGATCGGTTACTTTGGCCACTGATTTTAAGATCCCTTCCAGACTGTCGGCGGTATCATTGGCAATTTTTGCGCCGGCTTCCACCTTGTCAATGGAGCCTTCAATCAGACCGGTTGTTTCATGTGCGGCATCAGCACTCCGAGCGGCCAAACTACGCACCTCTTCGGCTACCACAGCAAAGCCTTTGCCATGCTGTCCGGCCCGAGCCGCTTCAACTGCGGCGTTCAGCGCCAGGATATTGGTTTGGAAGGCAATATCATCAATGACTTTAATAATCTTGGAAATGTTATGGGAGGCTTCATTGATTGCTTCCATGGCATTGACCATGTCCCCCATCTGTTTGTTGCCCGCTTCGGCGGTTGCCCGAACCTCAAGGGTTCGTTCATTGGCGGCGTTGGCATTTTGAGCATTTTTCTTGGTTTCCTCAGCCACTTCATCAATGGAAGCGGACAATTGCTGGATGGCACTGGCCTGCTCGGTTGTTCCTTGAGCCAGTGCCTGGCCGCCATCGGATATCTGGCGGGATCCGGCTTCCACCTGGTTGGCGGAGTTTCCGATTTCGGTCAGGATTTCGCTGAGATGGGCGGTGATATCATTAATAGCATGTTTAATCGTGACAAAGTCGCCCAGATAGTTGGCCGTGATTTCCTGATTGAAATCGCCATTGCTGACCTTTTCCAGGGTTTCCGAAATTTCATGGACATACTGTTTCAGGAAGGCAATGGTTTTGTTCATATCTTCTTTGATCTGACCGTTTTGTCCCAAGTAGTCACCAACCATGGCCGTATTTAGATTACCCTGAGCCAGCTCATTGAGAACCTGGGAGGCTTCCTGCATCGGTTCGGTTAAGGCGTCCAGGGTGTTATTGAAGCCGTTGATTACTTTGGCATAATCTCCCGGGAATCGGGACGCATGAGCCCGGTTATTCAGATCGCCTGCCACGGCGGCTTTGGCCATGCTGTCAGATTCTTCCAGTAGCATAATAATGTTTTCCATCAACATGATAAAACCTGGTATTAACCGATCATTTTCGCTCAGTCGCCCAGTTGCCTTTAGCCCATCCAGCATTTTCATATCACCGTTTGAGATATCATCTACAGCTCTGACCACAATTATTAATGAATCTTGAATGGTATTGATAGATTTGGCAATTTCGCCATAAATCCCGGAGTATTCGGCATCAATTCGTTGGGTTAAATCATTTTTGCTCATCAGCGCTAAAACTTCATTTCCTTCTGTCAGAGCCCCAAGTCCATCAATACAGGAATTGATACTGTTTCTCAAAGCGGCAAAATCACCCTTGGCTTCCTGATTTATCTTTTCTGGGATTTCTCCCTTTCCGATCCGATCGATGTAGCCCGATGCCATGTTCAAAGGTTCAATTACCGCATCCAGCGTGGCATTAAACCCTGCTATGATATCCCTGTAACCACCATTTAGCGCATCTGTATTTCCGCGAACAGACAATCTGCCAGCTACTGCAGCTGCCGTCAACATTTCTGTTTCCTGAATTAGCTCCCGTAAAGACTTGACCATGTCAGCCATGCTGATTCCTAATACATCTTGATCGGATCTCGGGATGACATCCATCATCAGATCACCTGCTGCAATCCTTTCTGCTGCCATTGCCTGTTCTCTGGTATTGTCGGCCATCTCCCCAAACGCTGCCGTCAGCTCCGTTATTTCACTGCTGATGGCGGCAATTCCATCAGTACTCACTTCAACATTTCCGACCGCCAGCTTGTTAGCAACGCCGGCTAGCATATTGATTGGTTTCGCAATTTTTTTGGATGTAAAGGCGGTCAGCAGCACCATCCCAACAATAACAATCAGCATAATGATGAAAGTAATTAGCTGAATCAGATTATAGGCACTGTTAAACTCTTTATCCGGTAGACCAGTGGTTATCGTCCATCCGGTATTTCCGACCATCGCAACATAACCGTGATTATGTAACCCTTCACTGCTATATTCGATCGCTCCGGTCTTTTGCGTCAAAACGGCATCTTTGATATTATCGGACATATTTGAATCTTTGATATTGGTATTGATATATTCCTGGTTGGGATGATAAATCAGCTGTCCGTCAGCGCTTGCCAGAATGAAAAATCCTGTTTCCCCTAATTTATACTCGCTCATCATCGCCGAAACACTGTCCAGTGTAAAATCCAACCCCGTTGCGCTGATCACATCCTTTGTGCCAGCTCGATAAATTGGTGAAACGGCGGTAACCACCATTTTACTTGTCAGTGCGTCTACATAGGGTGCCGTCATCGTTGTTCCACCGACATCCATCATTTGGGTGTACCATGGTCGTTCAACCATGATCCAATCTGGACTTGCATAAAAACCTTTTGACAAAAGCAAATTATTCGAATCGGGATCGCCTACCCAGGCATCCAGAATATTTGGATCAGATGCCTTGACACCTGATAGTGACTTTTCCGCTTTTGCAAATCCCGGGGCTGCCATTGGATCCATGCCTGGCATAATCTCGGCTGTAACATCTTCAAACTGACTGTTGACAGCCATTTGTCTTGTGATTTCGAGATATTTGTTGAACGCTCCAGCAATTTCATTGGCTGCGGCATCGGATTCTGTCGCAAGCTGTTTCTCCGTCAGACCAGTAATTGATGTATTCACATTATACAGGGTTATGAACGAAGAAATACCGTAAATTATTACAATCGGGATACCGATGTAAATAAGTATCCGGGTTAGTAGATTAACCTGTTTTTTAGGCGCTGTTTCTGTTTTTTCCATATTAGTTTCTCCTTTGAATACTTAACATCGTGATGATATTCATATCATTGACTCCTTCTGTGCTCTTTGATACTAAATTTTAAGATGCTACGTGAACTCGTAAATTCGACAAAAAAATAAACGTTTTCATTGGTGCACATATATAATTATCGACAGCTTTGTTGTCACCTTAAGGGTAAATAATTGCCGTTTTGAGTAGTGTTTTTTCCCTGTTCGCACCCCCAGGAAACTATAAAAAAACAACGATGTTGCTATCGTTGTTTTTTTGTTTGTTTATTATTGAGAAACCGTACTTAATTCAATGTGATTATTCCGACAATAAGATTCCAGCAGGTCTTTGGCTAATTGGGCCTCTGGTGTATCTTGTTTAATCTTCATCAAATCCTGCAGAAGCGCAACGGCCTGGGTGTCATCCATATAACGAAACAAACCCGAACCCCATTTTGCCGATACTTTTCCCGTTGCATTGGCATGATAATTCCAGAATTGCATGTTTTTAGCTTCTTCCAGTGTCAGGGTGATTTTATTAGTCGATTGGGTTGAGACATAGCCTGATTCCCGATCATTACCTTCCAACACATCATCAATTAAAAATACTCCAAAAATAATTCGTTCCGCTTCCTTAGTATTTGGCAGACGGGTGGTGAGTACCGCCAAACTATTGCGCCGGGCACTCTTTATCTTTCTTGTTTTGCCGTCTCCATCTTCGCCAGCCATAACTTTCCAGCTTTTCAACAACTGACTCTCGTAACAGCCACTACCATCCACCAACGAATCGTCTAGGGCTGTTCGATCGATATCCCCATTGAGATATTGCGAGCAAAGACATTCTTTGCTGCCACACCAAACCCGCTTCTCTTTTTCGATATTATAACGAATCGTTGCATCACTGCAAACACCATTAAATCCGATTTGTTCTGGGGCTCCCCCATCGCAATAATTCAGTTTAAAGGCAATGTTCTGTCGGGTGTTGGTTTTTTTCGCCTTGGTTTTAGCCGGCAGTTTTTTCTTTGATTCTTCCAGAGCCTTTATATGCGCTACTCTTTTTTCCCGCTTTTCATGTTCCTCTAATTCCCGGCGCTTATCTTCCTCAACATCCTTGATTTTTATGAGACTATCAACCTGTTCAGCAATTGCTGGATCATTGATTTTCAAAAATTTCTTAAAGGCATCGGGATAGACAAACTTCTTTTCCGTAGGTTCCCCTGAATCACTCGCTCCAAATTCAATGACGACGTGACCATTTTCTACTTCTTTAATCTTTCCGGTACCGAAGGTTTTATGAGTAACCGCAGCTTTTATTAATTCAATCATTTTTTCTCCTATTCTATATGACCACAACAGTCTGGTACGATCATCTCTTCTCGTGCCCCTGAATCGGAATCAGATTGCCTCTGCCGACGGCTATTGCAATTAAATTATACCATAAAAAAATGAATCGTAAAACAGATAAAAAAAATTGGCCCCCGGAAATGGACTTTCACAATATTCAAAAATTCTGATGGAACTCAATCTACCTCTTTCACCTAGTCCTCAAACCAATCTTTCTTAAGTGTTTCCGTTTCCGCTTTTATTTCTTCAACAGTCTTCTCGATAACACTTTTTATGGCCTTTTCCTGACGATCTTTTTTACTCATCTTCCTTTTTAAGCGCCCATTCATCATTTCAGCTAGATAACCACCACGAAACATTTTAGGTTCAAAAGACACAATAAAAGCTCTTGGTTCATATTTCTCAATAATCTTCAGCAAATTTTTCTCGCATTTACGCTTGGTAAGAATATCTAAATTCGTTCGTTTTCCATGTTTTCCTTCCCCAAAATAAACAGTTACACCAAATCCTTCCTTTCTCAAGTCCTCAATCAAGGTTGTGTTTTCTTGTTCAATATTAACTTGAATCGTTGTAAATCCGATAGCTAATTTTTGCTCAATGTAAATACCCAAGGTTAAGCCGGCTGCAAAACCAGCGGCATATACAACCATCTCCAGAATACTTTGACCACCGGATAGGACGATCGCCAAACCAAAAATATAAATCAGCGCTTCCATGAATCCAAAAACGCAAGTCAGTACTTTTAAATTTTTAACCATACAAATGGTGCGTAGTGTCAACATGGGAACATAAAGTAACTGAATAAAAATAATTAAAAACAATCGCATCATCGCTACTCCTTTTCTTAAATGAGAATGGATCATTTGATTCTGTTTTGATTCGATTGCTTCGCATTATCACCCAGAAGCAGTCAGAATAGCCCAAAAATGTTTTCTAAAACATCTATTTCTTTTCATTGTATCAGATGCAAATCACAATAAAAAGGGTGCAACAGAAAATAAACGTATCCGTTTTTCAGGGTGCGACACTTTTTACCACTATCGTCACAAAAAACAGCGACTAAGCAACCGAATCCGATCTCGCAAAACTTAATAAAGTCAATCTTTTTTTGACAAATTGATTTTATTTTGCTATTATGATACATATCATCAAACAACATTATGTGAAGTATATGTATTGAGTAATTCTATTTGTGAGCTTGTTTACGTATTTGTCTGAATGTGGAAATAAGTAAGCTAATTATTAATCCAATGAAATTTACATGGAAAAACATCCTGGATGGAACTGGGGCTTGTATAGGATCAGCATGGTCATATACTATACTATTCTGCCTAAAATTTATTGGGCATTGTGAATGGTATAAGGTGAGTTATCTTTAGCGAAACCTATGCACTCTAACTCTGTGAACACAGAGTTAGAGTGCATTTTTTTTATAATCAATTCTGAACGAGTTGAAAATAAAATTATTCACAATCTCGCACCCCCTTCACCCTAACCAAATTTATTATGCGTATCTGAAAGGAACAAAAAATGCAAGAAGCGATCAAACTAACACAGGAACATTTGAATACCGACCAATCCTCAAATTATTTAATGAATAAATGGACCGATTGGCGCTGGCAAATTAAAAATACGATTCGAAAAGTCGACACGGTTGAGAAAATTATGGGAATTAAATTTTCTGATGAAAAGAAAAAAGAAATTAATGAAACCATTGAAAAATTTCCAATGGCAATCACGCCGTACTACTTATCTTTAGTCGACGAAGATGATTTTGAAACGGATCCAGTCTTCAAACAGTGCTTTCCAAGCATTGATGAATTACTCATCTCTCCCATTGATATGAAAGATCCGCTTCATGAGGATAAGGATAGTCCCGTCTGTGGTATTACCCATCGATATCCAGATCGGGTACTTTTTCATGTCAGTAATGTATGCGCAATGTATTGCCGTCATTGTACTCGGAAAAGAAAAGTTGGCGATGTTGACTCCGTTCCTTCGGATGAAATGATTACCGCAGGCATTGACTATATTAAAAACACACCCACCGTACGGGATGTTCTTCTTTCCGGCGGCGATCCATTCCTTTTGTCCGACGAAAAGCTGGACTATATCCTCGGCCTTGTTACCGCAATTCCCCATGTTGAAGTTATTCGTATTGGCACTCGCACTCCGGTTGTTCTTCCCTATCGGATTACCGACAACCTGATAAAAATTCTCAGTAAATATGATAACCTCTGGATCAACACCCACTACAACCATCCCCGGGAAATTACTAATACCTCAATCGCTGCACTAAAAAAACTAACCGGTGCAGGAATTCCTTTAGGCAACCAATCGGTGTTATTAAGAGATGTCAATGACTGTCCGCAAATTATGAAAAAACTGGTTCATAAATTAGTTGCAAACCGGGTCCGTCCCTATTATTTATATCAATGTGATTTATCAGAAGGGCTTGAGCATTTTAGAACCAATGTTGGTAAGGGCATTGAGATAATGGAAAATTTGCGAGGCCATACCAGCGGGTTCGCCATTCCAACTTACGTAATCGACGCCCCTGGCGGTGGTGGCAAAATTCCAGTAATGCCAAACTATCTTATTTCCTGGTCGACCAATAAGATAATCCTGAGAAATTATGAAGGCGTTATCACCACGTATCAGATGCCAGACACCTACGAGCACACGGCCTGTGACTTAAACTGCAATAATTGCAAGCTTCAATTAAAATTAAATAGCGAGGAAAGTGACCGCAAACCCATCGGTATTTCCAAATTACTGTGCGATTATGAAGATACCATCACACTCGTTCCAGAAAATCTTGAACGCGACCAAAGAAATCAAAATGATGAGGCCGTCGTATGACAGATATCATTGAAGGCTATGGCCATAGCCTTCTTCAGCACGGAAAAAACAGCAATCGAATCTATTTAATGAAATGTGATGTTTCCGAGGTCAACCAACTTATCTCGCATATGAACCAATTAGCGCTTGATAAAAATTATTCAAAAATTGTTGTCAAGATTCCAGATTCTCTCGATTTAATTTTTAAAGCAGATGGGTATCAAGAGGAAGCTGCGATCCCAAGCTTTTACTGCGGTAAGGAAACGTGTAAATTGCTGGGCAAGTACCTATGCCCTAAAAGAAAAAGCCTTACTAACGACATGGAATTAAAAGAAATTCTTTATGATGCAATTGAAAAACAAACAAACACGATCACTAAAACCCTTCCCGGAGAATTTAAAATCAGACAATTACTAGAATCGGATATACCCGAACTCGCACAAATATACAGCACGGTTTTTAAAAGCTATCCCTTTCCAATTTTTAAGGCAGACTATCTACTTGAAACCATGTCAGAACATGTTCTGTACTTTGGAGTATTTCACCATAATCATTTGGTCGCCGCTTCTTCCAGCGAAACTGATCCGGATAATTTAAATTCAGAGATGACTGATTTTGCGGTACTCCCAGCGTATCGTGGTCAACAGTTGGCTCTTCACCTCCTCCATGAAATGGAAAAAACTATGATTTATGCTGGCTATCATCTGCTCTATACTATTGCCAGAGCGTCTTCACATGGAATGAATACAACCTTCGCCAGAGCGAATTATCGATATGGCGGCACACTTAACAACAATACCCAGATTTCCGGATCAATCGAATCCATGAATATCTGGTATAAAGAAATATAAGTAGCTAAATGATTTACCAGCGGCGCAATCTTTTAACGCTGTTGCAGAATAAGTTGTGCTTAATCCGCCGCCATTATATAATAGTAGCAATCAATTAGGTAATTGCAAAATGAAAAAGATTTGAAGCTCAGAAAATTCGGCGGTAAAAACCAGACAGAATTCATGAAGTCGGACGGGAAACGGAACAACAAAGCAATGAATGTGTTGAAGAAGATTAAAAAAGAGCGCAAAAATAAAAGCTGGGCAAAGAAGATAAAAAGTCCAACTAGGCAACGAGTGGTTTAAGACTGCGTAAGTACTGATGCTGATGAATCGTATCGGAAAGAATTGCCGTGATCAGCTGGGTAATTCCAGCCAACAGCAAATCGGCGTGAAGTGTCTTGGCATTCTGAGTTTTACGGTTGGCAAGACAGAAACCGTCTTTAAAATGGTTGATGTATTGTTCAACAACGCCCCGGATTTTATAGATCCGAACCCATTCAAGTTTCCCACGAAGGGTACCGGGGTAAACCCGGAGATTTTTTCAGGATAGATGAAAACATCCGACCACACGAAGACGGAGTACAGGGATTTTTGCAGAAACACTGACGTTTGGCTTTCCCGGTTTGCTGTTTGATCCATTTTGTTTTGGGACAGGTGAATTTAAACCGGATCAGGCTGTTCTTTCGTTTGGCCCGCCCTTCGAATTTCATGGGAAGTGAAGGATCGTTTGGACAGCAGGGAATCCCATCTGCATTAACCGGACAATCCGGATAGGAAAGGCTGCCACGCTGATTCAATGGAATAAAAGCTTTTTCAAATTTCAGTTCCCCAAGAAGAGACTGATAAATCGCTGAACTATCAAACGCAGCATCGCTAATGAAAAGTTTGGGGATAATCAGCGGGTGCTTTTTAAAGAAATCTGTAAGAGCCGGTCAACAAAACGATGAAAGAGCGATTGTAAGTCCAGTAGGTATTTTTTTTGAAACGGGTCAGTTGTGATGCATGGGGAACCCGGTTAAAACTGCAGAAATCCCTGAGTTCTCTGGAAAACTTGAGAGAAGTAATCAGAAGTGTATCCGTGGGGATGGAAAAAATCCGCTGCAGGATCAGCGCCCAGAGAATCGAATAAAGTTCAAAATCCCGATATCGGCCATGAGCACAATAGTAATGCTGATAAAAAGAATGCCGAATCAACGCATGAAGATTCAGATTCTCTTCCAGTAGTGAAAGAAAGTGATGTTTGTCACTCTCAAAAAAATGAGTGCAATAAGAATAAATTTCAGCCAACGAAAGCTGTTTTTGTGATAAAATAGTCATAATATAACTCCTTTCAGGTTGATAGATTTGTTTTTAAGCAACTCAATTTTATCACAATCTGGTGAGGAGTTATATTTTTTTATGTCAAAAATATCCTGTAATTATGCGGGATTTGGCGTTTTGCAAACGCCTATTAACAACTAGTAAAGTGGAGGTATCCCGTGACAAAGGTTCTAATTCTAACATCGACGAAACGCATGGAAAAATTTTCTGATTTATCTGGCATCCCTACCGACTGGCAATTTATTTTTGGTGAGGACTTTAATACCGATGAGGCGGTACTCCAAACTGCCGGCGATGCTGATTTTATTTTTGCGGATGCCGTCCGAGAAGTCAGCAAAACCCTGATTAACAACATGCCCAATCTCAAACTCATCCATTCTGAAGGTGTGGGGTATAATAAAATTGATATTCAGGCCGCCAAAGAAAAAAAAATCTACGTCTGCAACAACACCGCCGCCAACTCTGCTGCGGTAGCGGAGCAAACCATCCTGCTGATGCTGAGTCTTCAGCGACGGCTCCTGGAAGGGGATCAGATGGTGCGTAGTGGTCAGCAGATCCAGGCCAAAGGTTCGTTTATTATGGATGGTATTCCGGAACTGGGTTCCAGTCATGTGGGGCTGGTTGGCATGGGTTCCATTGCCCTTGAGACCGCTAAGCGTTTGAAGCCATTTGGTACGCAGCTCAGTTATTTTAACCGTTCCCGAAAAAGTGCGGTTGAGCACGAATTGGGTCTTAGCTATCTGCCGCTGGAAGAGCTCTGCATGCAATGTGATATCATCAGCCTTCATTTACCGGTAACCCCGGAAACCACCGGCCTGATCAATGCGAAACTACTGTCACTGATGAAACCGTCTGCCCTGCTGATCAATACTGCCCGTGGCGAGCTGGTTGTTCAGGAAGATCTGGTCACCGCATTATCAACCGGACAAATAGCAGGGGCTGGTCTTGACACCCTGTACCCGGAACCGGTTATGTCAGATAATCCGCTGCTTAATCTACCGGAAAGCTGTCATTACAAACTGCTTTTCAGCCCCCATATTGGTGGAACCACCAAGCCGGCTTTTGAAAAAATGCATAAAACGGTCTGGGCAAACATTCTGGCGGTTTCAAAAGGAGTAGACCCGATAAATATTGTTAATGGTTTATAATTCATCAGAAAATAAGCAGGTCACCAGCTAAATGCTGGTGGCCTGTTCATTTGTAACTCATTCAATATTTAGCGAAACCTACTGTCGCAAATTTAAGGTAACCCATCGATACCATAAATGTGTTGTACATCATTTCTATCCATTATATAATGAAATCACCCAAAATTAGCGACTTAAATTAATTTACATGGAGGAACATCTATCATGGATATAAAGTACCCTGTTAACGAAACTGCTCCCGACGTTCAAATTATGAAAGCCAGTCCAGAGGCCTATGAAAAAGCCGCCCAGGCGATCCGAGCTGGTCAGATTGTTGTGATGCCAACCCTAACTATCTATGTGCTGGTCTGTGATGCCTTTAATGCTTCCGCACTGCAACGATTAAGAGAAATCCGTCATAGCCCAGCTGATAAACCAATTACGATCGTTATGGATAAATCCAAAATACCGGAATATGCGGTAATTGATGCACGTCAACAACAGATTATCGATATTTTTTCACCTTCCCCGGTTAGTATGTATGTTCAAAAAAAAGAAAAGACGCCACTTGACGCCGCCACTGCTTCTTCTGATGCTATTGTGGTTTATTTTCAAGATAGCCCCATTCGCGATCTTTACGAATGCTGCGGGACAATTCTTGCAATTAGTTCTTCCAATACAAAAGCTTTACTTGCCGCCAAAACCATTGCAGAATCGATTGCTTATTTTGGTAAAGATGTTGATTTGTACATTGACGGTGGGCCTGCTAAGGGCGACAATGCCAGCCCCCATATTGATATCCGGACATGCCCAGTTGAATCCCGACGGGAGGCGACGCATTTTCCTTTTGAAAAAATCAAGGCCATTCTGTCGGAGCATGGTTTAGTGTAAATCCTAACAAAAATGAAAGCGGATCCGCCGATTGAAAGTTCTTTTATAAAGACAAGTGTAACTTTAACTAAAAATATCTTTACTATTCTTGTCGCAGTGCATTCTCAACGGCTTTTTTTATCACCTGACTTGAATTCGTCGCGCCTGAAACAGTATCCACATCTATTTTTTGTTCCTTAATAATGGTGTCGGTAATCACCTCCGCCGCAGAGCCTCGTTCGTTCTGATGCTCAATCAGGTTGATGGTCTTAATTGCTCCATTAGCGACACCAACTTCAACATTTGCGGAGATATATCCGACATCGAATGTACCATCATAAACACCATCAGGGATTTGCGATAGATCGATGTTAGCAATCGTAATGCTGGCAACCGCTTTTTTATAGTTGTTTACATCACTGAGGTAACAGGCACCAAAAAAGATTCCGATCACCAGAATCGTAATAATTAGTGGTAATACAATCGTTTTAGTTTTAAACATTTTGTTTCTCCTTCAGAATCGAATTAAGCAGGGTATCAAAGCTGTATTTCAAAAAATCTTTTTTTGTTGTATCCATAGCCTGTTCAATGTATTGCTGTTTTTTCCAAGCCATCAGAATGATCCCCGATAAACTAGCCCAGAATATAAACACAGTCTCCGGGATTTTAATATCTGAACGAAAAACGCCCTGTTTAATCCCATCCAAAAAGAATGTCCCGATCAGTTCATTGATTTGCTCGCCCAATTCAAATATTTCTCGAAAAACCGGCGGCGTATCTTCGTTGTTAACATCCACATTGATTTCTTGAAGTACCGTTTGAAAATACAAAGGATAGTCATCACAATAGGCGGTAAGTTCATTACAAATTACATAATACCTTGCAAATAGGTCTTTCCCTGGTTGGGTTGCTGTCTGAATGCGATCATAAAGCATTTTCATGCTTTTCAATATAATGCAATTGACAATTTCTTCTTTATTTCTAAAATACACATATAAGGTTGCCTTACTGTATTCGGCTTCCCTTGCGATGTCATTCATCGTCGTATTCTCGACGCCATTTTTTTCAAAGAGTGTTTCCGCAATTGTTATAATACTGTCTCTATGAAAATCAGTTAATTCTTTTTTTCGCCGCCCCATATTAAACCCTCGTTTCATTAATTGTACTCTGGGTTTAATTATACCTACTCGCCTGTCATTAATCAAGCTGTTTATAAAAAATAACATCAAAAAAAATCCCCAGATTATCTGGGGATGATCGTTCTAATAATAATTATTTAAATTTGACTTGCTTTTTCATGGTCGCCACCCCGATATTGGCGATGATCCCCGCCACTCCGTTTTTAATGGGATTCACTCGGGTCGGATAAAAATAATCGGTTTTGGTGCGATAATATTCGTAATCCGCCGGCAGGTTCTGCTCAGAAAGACTGGCCATTTTTTTGAAAATCCGGAACCAGATCAGGTTACCCAACGATGGTGACGCCAGCTTTTTGTTTTGCATGGAATGATAGAGACGACCAGCGGCTTTTTCGATGTCTTTCTGAACCCGTTGCTCGTAGTCCTCGGTGGCATCCCATGGGGTTGCTGTTATTTTTAATTCGCAAACCTTATTACTGCCTCCTAAGGTCATTCCTAGTGATGAATTAACTTTGGATAAGCCCGAACCACCATTTGCTACCAGCATCAGTGATTGATTAAAAAACTTAGGTCGATGCAGGCTGTGGGCAAAGCGATCAATAAAGTTTTTCATCAACGCACTGACATTCATCGCATAGCCTGGAGTACTGAGAATGACGCCGTCGGCACTTAATATTTCTGCTTCAATGCTGTTTTTATCATCCTTTAGTGGACATAACTGCTCCCCTTTTCCAATGCAGGCAAAACAACCCTGACAGAGTTTCAAATTTACGTCCTTCAAAAAAATGTATGAAAATTCAACCTCAGCCAAACGAGAGAGCTCAACCTCAATCTTCTGTACGATCTCAAAGCCCTTCCCTTTGTGGGGACTTCCCATAATTGCAATTACTTTCATACTAACCTCACTTTACTTTACTTTATAATTTCCAATTTCATTGCTTATTTCTACCAAATTGTCAATCTGCACCCTGACCTTTTTTCTTGTTTTACGATGTTTATCATGATACAATCACAAAAAACATAGCTACGATACAGCTGGCCGAAAGTCACTTAGTTTTAAAAGCGCCGACGACAGTTGAAAAGTTCACTAGTTTCGCCAAAAACCAATTATTTACACGAGAAAGGACTGATCACAATGGATAAAAAAGAATCTGTAATTTTGGGACGTACTAAAGAAATACTCACGCTTATTCAGTTTAATTTTTTACATCTGCTCTTTTTTGAAGCAATCTATACCGTTGCTGGCACCATGATCATTTATCCCGGTGTTTTTTTTCTGTTCAACAAAATTATGACCCTTTTGGGGTTTCCTTATTTAAGCGGCTCGAATTTCTCTCAGGCAATGACCAATCCACTTTGTCTGGTAACCCTTCTTTGTTTCGCTTTTTTTGTCGCATTTTTTGGTTTGCTGGAATTTACCACGTTGATCCTGTTATTTAATGAAAGTCATTTTCGCCGAAAAGTTCAACTGATTCCGCTGTGTAAAGAGGGATTTAAGCGAGCAATCAAAATAGTCAAGGCTAAAAATTTCCCATTTGTCATTTTTATTCTTATCATCATTCCTTTAACCGAGTTTTCATTGTCTTCTAATTTTATTTCGGAAATCTCTATTCCTGAATTTATTATGAGCTATATCACGGCCAGCCCGTTGTACTCAACCGGCTTTACAGCGCTGTCGTTGTTACTGTTTCTGCTTTCAGTCATCTGGATTTTTTCATTTCACTATTTCACCCTGGAAAGCAGACATTTTTTTCAAGCGATCAAAAAAAGTAGAGTCCTGATTAAAGGGCATTTCTGGAAGACTATTTTCTTCGTCATATTCTTTAATATTCTGATTCTGATGCTGCTGGTTATTGCGGTGATTGTGCTTGAAATAATCGCTTTCTTTATCTTGGGGCAGCTCCTGAACCATCCGCTGGCTTTAGCCATTTTCATTGCCGCCTTTGGTTTTTTGGTGTCTGGTTTGTTTACCATCTTTCAGCTGCTCACTACATCCCTCAATTTAGCGGTGGTCTCCGAGCTTTATTATGCGTATTCAGCCTCAGCTAACATAATGGTTAATCCCGAACCGCTGGCAAAAGATCGATATAAAATAAAAGTGAAGCAAAAAACAATTGCAATCATCGGAATGATCACGGTTTTACTGTTTATTGCAATAAATAGTTTTGCGATCTTCAATACCTTTTCGGAGACCTTCAACGACCAATTTTTAACGGGGCCGCAAATAACTGCCCACCGCGGTGGTTCCAACCTGGCTCCGGAAAATACTCTGGCCGCTTTGCAAAAAGCCATCGACGAAGGCGCCGATTATGCTGAAATCGATGTGGCTCAAACCAGAGACGGCATCATTGTGGTATCTCATGATAATAACATTAAACGTATATCAGGCCAGGACTTAAACATCTGGTCATCAAATTATGCCGATATCAAAGATCTGGACATCGGCAGTTGGTTTGATCCACAGTTTAAAAATGAGCGTATTCCCACCCTGGCAGAAGCGATTGAGCTTTGCCAGGGCAAGATCCTTTTAAACATTGAGCTAAAACCCACCGGGCATGAAGCAAGTCTGGTGGAATCGACTGTTGCTATTATAAAGCAACATGATTTTTCTGACCAATGCGTCCTGGCATCCCTGGATTACCCTACCTTAGAAAAGGTTGGTTCCGTAGATCCTGATCAAAAACGGGCTTATATTACCGCTTTGGCGATTGGTGATATTCAAAAACTGCCGGTCGATATTTACAGCATCGAATCATCCTTCGTCACCCCGGAGATCGTTACAGCCATCCATCGGGAAAACAAAGAAGTTTTAGCCTGGACGGTCGATTCTCAGGAATCGACCGAGAAAATGGTGAAAATCGGCGTTGATAACATTATAACCGACGACGTGGCGCAGACCCAGGAAATCGTTGATCAAATGATCCGGCCGCGGGAACTGATTGATCGCATCAATGATTATCTTTTTGCTGATCTACTTTCATAAAGCTTGACCTGATAAATACTGTCGTTTTAAATGGAAGTACCATAGCAATAACAGTTGACCGATCTATTTAAGGTTTTCTTTGTTTTTCTTGATGAGATTGACAAACAGCTGCTCATTTGGAGACAACGCTTCGATTTTGGCTGTTTTTAAATGGTTGTAATAGGCATCCATGCTTTTTAATTGATCAATCAGTTTCAATAAGCTGTTATGCGCTTCCTGATCTTCTGGTGTTTGCGGTTTAACCTGGTCGAAGATGTTTTCCAGATCTTTTTTAGCTTGATTCATAATCGTTTGTGCATCGATGTATTCCTGATTTAACATATTATTCTTCTTTCTGACTGTATTTTGTGCTGATATAATATTCTATTCAAAAACATTACAAGTGAATAATATCACAAAAACAGGATGGTTGTGAACTAAATCTAACTCTCACTTAAAAAAGCGTATCAAACTCAGGTTTGATACGCAATCACAAGTTTAGAGCCGACGGTATTTCTTTAATGCGGTCACATTTGCTAAAAACAACACCCCAATAAAGATGACCGATCCCGCTAACCAGGGCCATATATCTAAAAACCCCTTGCCCTGAATCATAATCATTTCCAGGGCTGTGCAGCCATAATAAATTGGCGTTAGATAACACAGGTTTCCCAGCCCAAAGGGAATGGTATCAATCGGGATCAGTCCGGAAAAAAAGATCTGTGGAATGATGATTACCGGAATAAACTGAACCAATTGTAATTCATTATTGGCAAAGATGGATACCAGCGCGCCAACGGAAACCGCCGAAAACGCCATCAAAATCATCACCAACGTACATAAGGCGACCGATCCTTCGACCTGAAGCTGCAGTACATAAACGGCGTACAAGATAATCACCACGCTTTGAACCGCTGCCAGTAAACCATACCCCAGGGTATAGCCCCCGATGACATCGATCCGGCTGATCGGGGTCATCAGCATCCGTTCTAAGGTCTGTCCGAAACGCTCCCGAACAAATGACATCCCGGAAAGAATAAAGACAAAGAAAAATGAGATCACACCCAGAAAAACATAGGCGAGCGAATCCAGTTGATTATCCCCCGATGTTTCATAAACATAATCCATGATCATCTCGTTTTGTGCGGGTTGTAAGGCTTTATTTGTGTCAGTAATGGCTTCTATGGCGGCCGCGGACTTGGAATTTTTCTCCAGTAATTCAATGTGGGTTCCCTCGCTATCACTCCAGATCAGCGCATCGATTCCATTAATCTCCAAATAATCTACGGCCTCGGGTTTTTCTGTTTCTTCACTGACAGCGGCATGATTCTCAAGCTCCGTGACAAATTTTTCATTCATATCATAGACAGCAATCTTCGGCAGATAATTGGAATCACCGAGGATAAAAAATAACAGCGTTAAAACCAGTAGCGGTGCAAATAAAAGCAACCCCAATGATCGCTGATCGTTTTTCATTTGGCCAATGATCCGTTTGACAATGCTTAACATAATGTGACCTCCGCTTCTGACTGATTGTCGATAAAAAATAATTCTTCAATGTTTCCGTCTGAGGTCTGGTCGATTAAATTTTTAACCGTATCCCTGGCAATGATATGACCATTGCGAAGCAAGGCGGCATCATCACATTGGGTAACCTCATCCATGACATGGGTGGTAACCAAAATGGTTGTTCCTTCATTTCTAAGCTGCCTGAGATAAAGCCATATTTTGCGTCGCAGCACCGGATCAACCCCAACTGTTGGCTCATCCAGCACCAGCAGCTTTGGTTTGTGAATTAACGCTACCGCCAACGATATGCGTTTTTTCATCCCACCGGAACAATCGCGTACCAATTTGTTTTTACACGCCGCCATATCGACAATCTGGAGTAGTTCTTCGGCATTTGCTTCAAATGTTTTACGACTTTGCCGATGCAGGCCGGCAAAAAACTTCAGATTCTCCCAGGCTGACAACTCTTCGTACAGGGCCTCATTTTGCGGCATATAACCCATCTTCGCAAGCAGCTGACGGTTTGGCACGGCGATGCCGCCGATTGTTACAATTCCGCCATCCGTTGGAATGGCACCCATCATGATTCGCAGCAAGGTTGTTTTACCTGAACCGGATGCCCCCAGCAGACAGAAGATCCGACCCGAATCAATTGTCAAACTAATCTGTTCTAGAACACGCTGTTTTTTGAATGATTTATCAACTTCTAAAATTTCAATTCTCATTTCTAAATCCCTCTTCTTTATTTTATGAATATCCCCATTTTAGCCCTGTTCCTTTTAAAATTCAACCAACAGTCTTTTTCAAGCTGTTGGATTTTCTTGTTTATCCCAGCGGCTTCGTTTATAATCAAAATGAATGATCCCGTGAATGAGGTAAAACTGACATGAAGACGACTTTATCAAGCACCGCCAAAGTTACCCGCCAAAACTTGATTGATTCATTTTGGCTGTTATATTGCAAAAAAAGCATTGAGAAGATCACCGTCAAGGAAATCTGTGACGTAGCCGGCTACAATCGCTCAACTTTTTATGTTTATTTTAAAGATGCCTATGAAATTCTGGCAGAAATTGAAGAACAGACCATTACGGTGGAGGATTTTAAAAGCATTGTTATTAAGAACCTTTTTTACGGTAATCTTTTTCATGATCATCGCAAGAAAGCCATTTTAAAATCAATTCTTGAATTTTTCGAAAAAAACAAGACTTATCTCCCGGTTTTATTAGGTGAAAACGGTGATCCCCACTACAGGCAAAAGGTCTTGAAAAAGCTCACCCCGACGGTGCTATCAATATATAAAAAGCTGTCCCCACAGGAACTGCTGGAAGTACGCTATTTAATGGAATACCAGAGTGCCGCAATGCTTAGTATGATTGCAAAATGGTATGCCAATGACAAAGACCTGCCGACCGAGCAATTTCTGGAATTGCTGCTGGCCGTGACAACCAATGGGGTTCAAAGCGAGCTATCAAAATACCGACGCTGATTTAAATCAATCAATAATCCAAATCGATTCTCTTGAAAATTGAGGATCGGTTTTTTTATTGCCAAAATAGAACATTCCTGACAGAGCAGCGCTCATCTGGAAGTCCGAATGTCGTTTTAATAACGTTAATTAATTATCAAAGTATTCTTTATGACCACAACTCTTTTTTAAATTTCATAATATTTCCTTGATAGAAATCCGGTGCTATGATGTGGCCATCGGTTCGGTAGCAGAATTTTATCAAAATTTATTTTTAAGTTTATTTTAAAAATCGATCTCAAAAAATGAAAGGGAAAAAGAAATGAATTATTCAGAAGAAAGTTTGAAAATGCACGAAATGCATTCGGGGAAAATTGAGGTTATCTCAAAGGTGAAAATCGAAACACGGGATGATTTAAGCACTGCTTATACCCCCGGAGTCGCAGAACCCTGTCGACGCATTCATGCGGATGCTGAAGCTGTTTATAAATACACCTCAAAGGGCAATATCGTGGCCGTCGTCACTGATGGCACCGCCGTTCTTGGTCTGGGGGATATTGGTCCGATGGCTGGTCTGCCAGTGATGGAAGGTAAAGCCATCCTTTTTAAGGAATTTGCCGGTGTAGACGCCTTCCCCATCTGTCTGGACACGAAAAACGTTGATGAAATCGTTAGAACCGTTAAGCTCATCGCTCCTGGATTTGGCGGCATTAATTTAGAAGATATCGGTGCTCCACGATGTTTTGAAATCGAAGAGCGGTTAAAAAAAGAACTCGATATCCCAGTCTTTCACGATGATCAGCATGGCACGGCCATCATTGTTCTCGCCGGCATCATCAATGCCCTGAAAGTAGTTGATAAAAAGATCGCCGCTGTAAACGTCGTCGTCAATGGCGCTGGCGCCGCCGGGACAGCCATTGCTAAACTACTACTTTCTTCCGGAGTAACAAACCTGATTGCCTGCGATAAACCGGGAATCCTATACCGCGGGATGGCCGGTCTGGATGACGCAAAAAAAGAACTGGCCGAAATGACCAATCCGAAAAATATCCAGGGTACTCTGGCGGATGCATTGATTGGCGCAGACATCTTTATTGGGGTTTCGGCACCTGGGATTGTCAGCCAGGACATGATCCGCTCGATGAATCCAGATGCGATTTTATTTGCCATGGCCAACCCCACCCCGGAAATTATGCCGGATGAAGCCAAAGCAGCCGGAGCTCGGGTCATCGGAACCGGTCGTTCGGATTTTCCCAACCAGGTGAATAATGTTTTAGCCTTCCCGGGTATCTTCAGAGGGGCACTGGATGTCCGTGCCACCGAGATCAATGAAGAAATGAAGCTGGCTGCCGCTCATGCCATCGCGGCGATGATAAAAGATGAAGATTTAACCGATGTTAATATCCTTCCCAATGCACTCGATAAAACAGTAGCCGGCAATATTGCCAGTGCCATCAAAATAGCGGCCAGAAAAACTGGCGTCGCTCGAATTTAAGAAAGGTAAATGAGGTGTAGAAAAATGCAAATTCCAATTAAAAAAACGCTGGATCGGATTCCTGGCGGAATGATGGTTGTACCCCTGTTTTTAGGGGTGCTGGTCAATACCTTTTTCCCTCAATTTTTAGAAATTGGAGGTTTCACGACCGCTTTATTCAGCCCCAAGGCATCATCCACCATCCTGGCCTGTTTTATGTTTTTAATCGGTTCCCAGATTAATTTTAAATTGGCTCCCAAGGCGATTAAAAAAGGTGCTTTACTGATTACCGGAAAGTTTATTGTCGGCGCCGGGATCGGTATCTTTGTTGGTTTAGTATTCGGCCCGGCCGGCGTCCTTGGCTTATCCCCACTCGCCATTTTGGCGGCCTTAACCAACTGTAATGGCGGTCTATATGCCTCTTTGGCCTCCCAATATGGGGACGAGACTGATGTCGGTGCCTATGCGCTGCTTTCCATTAAGGATGGCCCATTCTTTACCCTGGTGGCACTCGGTGCCTCCGGTCTGGCTCAGGTTCCTTTTATGGCCTTGGTGAGTGTGTTGGTTCCCATTGTCATCGGGATGATTCTGGGAAATCTGGACGCCGATATGCGGTCATTCCTGGGCAGCAGCAAAATGCTGCTGATCCCCTTCTTTTCCTTCCCGCTGGGTGCCAGTATGGATCTGCAGACCATTGTCACCGCCGGAGGTCCTGGCATCTTATTGGGTTTCGTCGCTGCCTTTACTGGAATCGGCGCCTATATCATGCTGAAGCTGTTTAAAGAAGAACCGATTATAGGTCTGGCCACTGGTTCAACCGCTGGCAACGCCGTGGCGACCCCAGCAGCCGTAGCCGCTGCCGATCCCACCTTGGCTGTTATTGCCACCGTTGCCACTGCCCAAGTTGCCGCTGCCTGTGTGGTCTCTGACATTATCTGCCCTTTTATTGTCACCACGGCCTTCAAGCTGTTAAGTAACTACCAGGCTAAAAAAGCCAACGCCGCTACCTCGCAGGCTGAAGTCGCCTGATAAAATTTTCGTCACTAAATAGAAACGCGGAAGCTAAGACACGTTCGAAAGATTTGATATATAATGTCATTAACAAAATCTTTCCTGAGCGACTGTCTGTTAGTTTCCGCGTTTTACTGTTGTGTTTTCTGTCAATTAAAGAAACAGGTGAATTGATGTGAGAAAAAAAATAAAACTGCATACCAAGATTGCTCTGCTGGTCACCACCGTAGTCATCATTTCCATTTCCATTATTATCGCTTTTGCCGTTTCCTGGATGACCAATATGATTGAGGATAAGGCTCGCACCAACCTGATGAATGTGTCGATGATGGTTGCCCATTCTGACGAGATTATCCAGGCCTTGGAAAATAGAGATCCTGACGGCAGGATTGGCAGTTACGTCGACAACCTGCTCCCCGGTCTGGAACAAGTTGAGTACATCATTGTCGTGGATAAAGATGGCATCCGCCATTCCCACCCGAATCCGGCCATGATCGGCCAGACCTTTGTCGGCGGTGATGAACAACGAGCGGCGGAAGAAGGCGAAGCCTATATCTCCGAAGCCACCGGTACCCTGGGTAAAGCGCTCCGGGCTTTTGCTCCCATCTACGATTCTAAAAATAATGAAGAAATCGGCTTTGTGGCCGTGGGCACCCTTACTGACAGCATTGAATCCGCCAAGAATACCGCCCTTCTGTATGTTATTCTAATCAGTCTTGGCGCTTTGGCCGTCGGCGGGATCGGTGCTTTTCTTTTATCGAACAACATCAAAAAGATTCTGTTGGGACTGGAACCCGAAGAAATCAGCCAGCTATACACCGAAAAAACGGGGATGCTGGAGGCCATCCACGAAGGTCTTATTGCCGTTGACAACACTGGCCGGATTACCCTGATCAATGACGCAGCCATCGAGATTCTAAAATTCGGAACCGGATTTGACAAAGCCAATCTTCTCGGTCAGCATGTCGAAGCGGTTATTCCGAATACTGGGATGCCTAACATTTTGGAAACCGGTCAGTCCGAATTTGACCGGGAACAGCGCATTGATCACACCATCATTGTCACCAATCGCATTCCGATAATGAATGGCTCTGAAATCATCGGTGCAATTGCCAGCTTCCGAGACAAAACCGAGGTTACAAAACTTGCTGAAGAACTGACCGGCGCTAAAAAAATGGCCTGGTCACTGCGAGCCCAGAATCATGAATTTATGAATAAACTGCATACTATCTCCGGCCTGATCCAGCTGGAAGAGTATCATGAAGCGCTGGTTTTTATTTCGGACGTGGCTAAAAATCGCAATAATATCAGCGATA
Organism: Acetobacterium sp.; assembly: GCF_030652775.1. Taxonomy (GTDB): domain Bacteria; phylum Bacillota; class Clostridia; order Eubacteriales; family Eubacteriaceae; genus Acetobacterium. Next base: position 26,225 of record NZ_JAUSPS010000097.1, read on the forward strand.
TTTTAACCCGAAACATTCAGAATCCCTCGGTATCGGCACTTTTACTGTCTAAATATGCCAAAGCCGAAGAATGCCGGGTTAAGCTGGTTATTGATGCCGAATCCCGGTTAACCCGGCTACCCCAGTATATGACCGCCGAAGACATTGTTTCCATCATCGGCAACCTAGTCGAGAATTCTCTCGATGCGGTTAAAAACGATGGCACTGGCCTGATTGAAATTAAAGTCCTTCAAAATGATGCGACCTTAACCATTCAGATCCGGGACAACGGCGGGGGAATTCCCCTGGCCGATCAGGATAAGCTTTACACCCAGGGTTTTTCAACCAAAAAAGACCAGCGCGGCAACGGTATGTTTATCGTCAAAAATATTATCGACGCTGGCGGCGGAACCATCAGCCTTAACTGTGATGGCGGTGTTTTCTGGGATATCACTATTCCCATGAATCGAGGTAAAAAAAATGATTGAGGTAATGATCGTCGAGGATGATCCGATGGTTCGGGATATTAACGCCAAATTTCTGGAGCGAATTGAGGGTTTCAAGCTCTGTGCCGCAGTGGCAAGTCTTGACAATGCGCGGAAGTACATTGCCATTAAAAAACCGGATTTGATTCTACTGGATGTCTATCTACCTAATGAAAACGGCATTGATTTTCTCAAATGGATCCGAGAAAAAAATATTGATGTCGATATTATTTTAATCACTGCTGATAAATCAATTGACCGCATCCAGGAATCCTTTCGCTATGGAGCCGTGGATTATCTGATTAAACCCTTTAATAAAGAGAAAAAATCAAAAAACAAGTTGAATATGTGAAGGTGGGTCGGCCCCAGTATCGCTATCATAAACTATAATACGCTCCGCTTCCCGAAACTAAAACAGCTCTTAAATAGTTGATGACTACTTAAGGGCTGTTTTAGTTTTCCATTTTTAAAGCTGTATTAATGATTCTTTTTCTCCTGGGCATTTTTCAGTTCAATACTTTTTTCTCGGCATTCATCCGCATAATCTTCATAGGCTTCCCGGTAATCTTCATAATCGATGGTGCAATCGCGGTCATCAAAAGATTTGCAATAGCCTTCCAGGGCTTTCCAATCCCGGCTGTAGGCGTGAAAACTCAGGGCATGATGGGTATAGGAACCCAGTTTTTTAATCCCTGCTTCGCTGGCGATATACCTGGACAGTTCGATGAGGGCGAAAACATTCATGGCGACTGCCTTAACCCCATCATTGCTTCTAAATACCACGTCGGTATTTAATTTGCCGTCTTTAATGGTGTAATGAATGAGCTGCAGGCAGGGCGGATGATTTAGTCTGGCGGCCTCCTGATTGGCCACATGTAGGGTTGCCTGTCTGGTACCGGGATCTTCTTTTAGTTTGCTGATAATAAAATCAATGTTTTGGGAAAACAGATCATGATAGGTATAACCGTACATGTCTTTTTCAAAATCCTTAGTACCTTCAACAATCTCCAGGACGTAGTCCACCAGAGTTTCCAGCCCGGTTGGCATGGCCATGGTAATTTTTATATCCTGCACGCTGTCGATATCCATCAGCAGGTGAATTTCTTTTAAACTGTCTTCCCGATCCTGATTCTTCCCAATGACAACGTCGGCCTGATTCAAAGCCTTCATCGCCGCCTCAATGCCCTTATGTAGTTCCGTTTCGTGAATGTAAGTAACCATCATTTTCACATCGTATCAGCTTTTCAAATTAATCTCAAATCGCTAATACGAGATCCTTTCTATATAATAATACGTATCCGTTTATCTGTTCCATTGATGATCATACCATATCTTTCGGTAGATTTCATCTTTGTAAAAATCAAAATAAATCCCATAATGTCTTCAATTTTAAATAGCTGATCATATTTTACGGCGGAACTAGAAATTTTTTAGAAAGTTTTCCGTCACGGTGCCTCTTTTTATTGGCATCCCATGGGAGGGGCAAATCCAATCGTATTGGAGCTCTTTGATGATTGAAATCGATCGTTTCGCTTCCTCTTGATCCCAGATAAAAAAGCGCGGCAACAGGTCTAGTCTGCCCTTAATCTCCTGAAATAAATCCCCAATAAACACTACATTTCGATATTGAAAAATTGTGTGTCCCGGTGTATGACCCGGGGCATGAATCACCCGAACCTCGCCAAAATTTTGATTGACCAGATAGCAGCCAGAAATATGGGGCTTGGGGGGGCGGGATATTGTTTGCAGAATTCGTTTGATTCCCGGTCGATTTTTTTCGCCCATAATGTAGGGCACATCTTCCTGAGGCGCCCACACCTCAGCCTGGGTGGCATCCTGCAAGGCCTTAGCGTTGCCAATATGATCAATATCATGGTGGGTCAGCAGAATCTTTTTTATCGTCTGAACCGCTCCGTCCAGAGCTTCCAGTTCTGCCAGAATCTTCTCTACCAAGCCTGGCATACCGGTATCGATGAGAATCCCTTCATCCGAACGAATAAAAAACACATGTCCATGGCTGGCACAATCAAGCTGATAAACATTTTCGATAATTTCCATCTTGTTACGCTCCCAAAAGTTATTTTTTTATCAGATCCATAAAAGAAAAGCGGCCAGAATGGCCGCTGTACAGTGTCGATAATTATCGGTTCAGTTGCTACTCGCAAATTTTCAGGCCTGCGACTCTCTTTTTCCAACAGCAACAGCAAGTCCGATCAGCATGATCAGGGCTGCTCCCGCCACGGCAGCTTCCGATGCGCTAGTATCCACCCCGGTTTTGGGATTGGCTGAACTGGCATGCTGTTTTTTAAATGTTTGCGCCGAAAGCGGTTCAAGATACAAACAGGCCGCATCACGGTCGACATCCCCATAAATCGGGCTGATATCAATGCTACCTTCGGCCACAAGGGCCTTAGCGATAGCTCCCGATGTGCATAAATCAAGAATGCCATTGTTAATGATAATTTTATTATAGGAGAATAAGGCACCGGCATCGCCATGATCAGCAATCGATTCGACGACCGTATAGCCGCCGTTAAATACCAGTTTATCGTAGGCTCCGATACCACGGCTGTAACTGCTTGGACTATCGGTGAAAACATCAATATTTCCGCCATTGACAATTAGATCGCCAAAAGCAAACAAACCAAAGGCACCGGCATAATCACTATTATAAGCGGTCACATCAATGTTCCCCCCGTTGATGGTGAGATTACCCATTGTCATGACTTCAGCATTATCACCTGTCAGGATTCCAACAGCTGAGCTGGAACTTTCATATCCGACGGCAGCGATATCATAGGTTCCGCTGTCAATCACCAGATTTCCAACAACATTGATGCCGCCACCCATTAAATCAGGGGTCGCTTGTCCTTCGGCAATCAGCGTGCCTGTCCCGCTGGCATTCATATCACCTTCCACTTTAACGGCAAAACCATTATCTGTTTTTATAATATTAGTGCCAAGCAGAACGAGTTTAAACGGAACTGCTGCCGATTTGACATCAAGCTTTTCGCCTATAAAATTATTTAATGTCAGTTCGTTGGTTGCTGAATCATATGCATAATCAGAACCGCTGTTGGTGGCCAGAACATCGATGATCACACCATTCTGGGTTAAGCACAAATATGTAGCCGCCTGGGTTTCAAGCGCTTCCGGTTCGAGGTTTTCTACTACCGGTGGCTCCGAAACGGCCTTGGTTTCCAGGCTATTATCGGTAGGAGCTGTTATTTCTGCGACCGCTGGCAGCGGGGTAATTTCGGTACTGTTGGCTGTTTCTTCTGTTAACACAGTCTCCGCATCGACTGCTTCAGTTGTTACTAAAACCAGAGCTAATTCGTTGGTTGGTTCTTTTTCACTTACGGCTTCTCCAGCGGCTAAAGCTGAGACCGGAATCAGCATCGACAACATCGCCGCAACCATCAGCAGGGATAAAAATTTTGATATTTTCTTCTTCATTTTCTTCTTCATTTTCTTCTCCATTTCAAACTGTATTTTGATGAATTGTTGAGATTGGCAGCTACTCTTTAAAATCTTTGGTATCGTACCATTCTGTTTTTTCTCGTTTATATCATCGCATATGATTAAGATACCACAATCACAGAAAAATGTCGATGGATTATTCCATATTTCTTGCATGGCAACTGTTCACTTATCAGAACAAATGCAAAAAACCGCCTGTTGGCGGTTTTTTGTTAATAAGCACGCATTTCATTTATTTAGTACATTTTTTAATTGCTTAATTTCTTTTTCGATGCTGGTTCGGATTAGATATCCAGAGCTGCGTGGTAGCCCTGATAAATAGCGGTAGTGATGGTCGATGCTTTTACGCAATCGCCAATTTCGATAACGTATGGGGCACAGTCTACCAAGGTTTCAGCAATATTGCGTCGCGGCTTTTGTCCCAGAGCACAGATCACTGTCGTTCCAGGAACTAGCACTTCCTGGCCAGCAGTATCTTCACAGACAACCCCCTGATCAGTAACTTTAAGTCCTTTTAATTCAGTATGAACCTCAAAACCACATTTTGCAATTTCATTCATCATCAGCGGTCGATGACGAAGATTTGCGTCTGGAGCCAATTCTGGTCTCATTTCCACCAGGTGTACGGTCTTCCCTTCCCGGGCAAAATGGATAGCCGCTTCACAGCCTGCCAAACCGCCGCCTAAAACAACGATGGTATCCCCAACCTGGTCTTTATGCTTGTAGTAGTCGTTGACGACAATCACATTGTCACCATCCAAACCGGGAATTGCTGGAACGATGGGTTCCGAGCCGACTGCCACAATCAGGGCGTCAACATTTTCCTGATCGACGTATTCTTTTGTTACCGGTGTGTTCAGACGAATCTCAACACCGGCGTCTCTAGCCAGTTTTTCCAGGGTAACACCCAGTTCGTACATTTCATATTTAAATGGTATTGCCTGTTCGCCTTTGAGGATTCCGCCTAAGGCATCACCTTTTTCGCAAAGAATAACCTGGTGTCCCCGTTTGGCCGCCGTTAGTGCCGCTTCCAGTCCAGCTGGTCCACCGCCTGCCACCAATACCTTTACCGGATTGGCAGTGGGAATAACTTCAGTCCCATCCATTTCCCGACCAATTAAAGGATTAACGGTACAGCGTCGGGTGGATGTAACTGCCCGTTCGGCCATGCAGGTAAAACAGCGTAGGCATTTAATAATATCGGCATCCTGGTTGCTCATGACTTTTCGCGGCAAGAAGGGATCAGCCAACAGTGCCCGAGCCATTTCAACAATATCAGCCTGACCGGAGGCGATAATTTCTTCCATCATCGCTGGATCATTCAGTCCGCCCAGGGTTGCTACTGGCACCGAGACATGTTTTTTGATTTCAGCCGCCAGATAAACATTTCGGCCATGAGGTTCAAACATTGATGGATGGGTCAAGCCGAAGCCACTTTGATAGGTGCCTGCGGTAATGTGCAGTAAATCAACTTTCGATTCGACCATCTTGGCAATTTCAACCCCATCCTCCAGGGTATAGCCGCCTTCAAATAATTCCGAACCGCTCATCCGAAACTCGATCGGGAAACCTGGACCAACTGCATTGCGGACGCTGTCCAGAACTTCTAAGGCCAGACGAGCCCGGTTTTCTAATGGGCCGCCGTATTTGTCGGTTCGGTGGTTAAAAAAGGGCGAAAGAAACTGATTCAGCAGCCATCCGTGACCGCCATGTACCATGATCATTTCAAATCCTGCTCGTTTAGCTAATCCGGCCACCCGTCCGTAAGCGGCGACAATATCATCGATCAGTTCCTGAGTCAGTTCTTTAACTGGTCTTCCATCAGGACGGGTTCCGACGCTGGGTCCCCATTGAGCCATGCCGCCTTTTTTATCCTTGTCAGTAAGATAGGTGCCGGCATACTGTCCGGAATGGGATAATTCGACACTGGGAATGGCACCATGGCGACGAATCGCATCGGCCGTGTAAGTAAAACTGGCCAGTGAATCAACCGTTTGCAGATCAAGATGATACATATGAGATCCTTCGGTTTCAGGATGAACCACGCATTCACTGACCGTTACCGTAGCAGCACCACCTTTGGCTCGCAGTTCATAAAAAGCTTTTGATTTTGGGCCGATGGTACAATCTGCAGTAATATCGGTGCCTCCCATGGGTGCACCAAACATTCTGTTTCTGAAGGTTACATTACCAATTTTAATCGGTTTACATAAATTTGGATATTTTCGTTGCATTGTCAATTCTCCTTAAAATTTTTTCGTTGGTTCCGTCAATAATAAGCGGTCTATTTGATAAAATCTTAACATGATCTTTTGCTGATGTCAACAAAATCATGTAAGTATTTACATGTTTAAGTTACGCAACTTTAACTTGACTGCAAACGTTATTGACTAACTAAAAAATTATCCGAAATTCCGGCTAGGTTGTTAGGTATTCATACCCAAAAGAGATGCTTTACTTGGGTTCAGCGCTAAATTCTGAACCAACCTAGCAAAACAGATCTTTATAGTTCCTTTAATTGTATTCGAAAAAACAATTTGCGCTAAAATGACAGTGTTTTATCCTTGACGTTTATTCAAAAGATGGTTATCATTAAAAAAACACGAAAAGAGGAGCCTTATGATCTCAGAAAAAATGCTTGAAAAAATCAGGGAGCTCTGTAAGGACTTGGATGGTCTGTCCCAGGAGAGCTTTGAAAAAGGAATTAAACTTTTTGCCGCCGATAAGGCCGAATCCCGCACATCTCAAGTGGTTGATGTAATCAGTAAAAAAGAATATGAACGACTTTCAAAAAATTCCGAGTTTACCCAGGCCGCTGAGATCATCACCGACACCCTGACGCTGCTGGAAGAGCTGGATAATCTGGAATGGGTCTATAACGACCTGATTCGAAAACTTTATAACAGCCACCCTGACCGACCTGAACTAACCAAAGAAATTGAAGATAATACGCTTTATTGTCTTGAACCACCATTTAGCCGGTCAAAGTTCTTGAATTAGACCCATGGTGTTAATTCCAGTGTTTTGAGCTTGACGTATTTATTTACTCATCCTAGTTCCAGAAACTAATTCCTGGTCTTTTTCATAAAACACCGACTCCCCATCCTTTATTAATGTTAATGTGAAGAACGACCTTATCTGACAAACTGTCCAGACAAGGTCGTTCTTCACTTCTTAATTACATTTGAATGGTTAGCCCAAACAAATAAATAACATTACTAATGATTATTTCCGTCTATCAGTGCATTAAAACACAAATGCAATAAAGCTCCCGTCCTACACTGGTCATCCCTAGCTTGTTTGCTGGTCCGGTAAACTCAGTCGTCTTCTTTCTTCAGCCAGAATCCGATCAATTAGCGATTTTTCTGAAACATCTACCGCCTGAAAGCTGGATTCCGCAATCACTGAATCGCGGGCGTAGGAATCAAAGAGCTGTTGCTTATTCTGAAGAATTGTCATCATCTGTTCGTCCACACTGTTGTCGGTGAGCAGCCGGTATACAAAAACGGTATGGGTTTGTCCCATCCGATAAGCCCGGGAGATGGCCTGGGTCTCCAGGGCTGGTTTGATCTGAGGTTCGCAGATGATGACCACACTGGCCATTTGAATATTCAGACCCACGCCCCCGGCCTGAATCTGACAAATCAAGGCGGTACCTGGCGGGGCGGTACCGAAATCATCAATGATGGCCTGACGCCTGGCCGGGGTGACGCTGCCGGTTATCGGTTCCAGCGACCGATCAATCAAGGCCTGACTGAGCGTGTCAATCACATCCCGAAAAAAGGAAAAGATCAGAATTTTGCGGCCATTTTCCTTTGCCTCTGCGCAGATTTCCAACAACCGCTTGAGCTTGGGACATTCATTAACCCCTGAACCTGTCCAGGCCATCCTGCGCATCAGCATAAACTGACCATCCAAGACGGCCAGACGATAATCTTTTTGTTCCTGGGAACCAAAATCCACCCACTGTTCCTTTTGAATAAGCTCAGGCAGTTCGTTCAGGACATCATCCCGGTTTCGTCGCAAATACACTGGTGCAATCATAAGCCGGAACTGATACTCATTGGTCAGAACTTCTTTCTGACTGATTTTTTCGGCAATCTCCGGATTCAGCCTTAGTATCAGGCTGCTCATTTCCTGAAGATTGTTTTCCAGCGGAGTACCCGTCATGAAAAGAACCGCCTCCGCCCGCTTCACCAACTGATACAAGGCTTGTGACCTTTTAGCCTCAGGGTTCTTGACATAGTGAGCTTCATCGGCCACCAGCAGATCTACAGAAATCTCCGCCGGGATCGCAATGACCTTAAGCGTTTCGTATGTAGTCACCGCTACTCCGCCTTTCTCTGCCCATTCTGTTAAACGGATTTCCCGATCAGACCCATGGATGGAACTGGGTATAAGCTGGCTGTGCTGGATAATTTCCCGATACCAGTTGATCAGTACACTAGCGGGACAAATCACCACAAAATGGGTTTTCCCCGCCGCCTGAAGGTGCGCCATGGCGGCAATGGCTTCGAGGGTTTTTCCCAGACCCATTTCATCCCCAAGCAGGGTGTTTTTCTGGACAATCGCATACTTTGCTCCGAATTCCTGATACCCCCGTAGCGAGGATTTCATCAGCGCAGTGTTCAAGCTCAGGGCTTCCACCCGTTCCACCAGCTCCAGCGGCAGATCGCCCTGACGTTTTTGTCGATCTGCCTTGACCCCGGTGATCGCTTCCAGCAGTGCATAGTAAGCGGCGGCATTGCTGGTAAAATCCAGCCATACTTCTGACAGCGGCGTCCCCTGAATCAAGCGGTAGTGCTTTACCGCCTGATCCAGATCGCAGCCAGCATCGCTATCAAGAAAGCGGATTAAATTATTCAGGGATTGAAGCGCCGCTTCCTTTTTCTCAGTGCCAGTGAATAACCACCGAAAAGAGTTCTGGACACGCCGAGCCAGCTCCAGTTCCTGATAAAGCTGGTTTTCAAATTCATCCAGAATAGTTTTGCAGCTTTCATAATCCTCTTTACTCTGGAGCAGACAATATAGATTCTTGACCAGTCGGTCAGAAAACGCAGTCGGCGCATCCGGGTTTAACCTGGGAAAAAGCGTTTTGCGAAGCGAATCCTCAAAGTTTTGGGCTACCGCCATCGCCTGAAAGGCACTACGCTCGCCAACGCCCTGGATTTTGATTAGCTCCTTTTTACTCATCTTCAGAAGCTGAGCCATGTTCTCGACACCGGCCTCGCAGATGACTGCGGTACGGATCCCCAGCCCCGCTTCATTGATGCGTTCGATGGGAATAGCCATCAGCGCCGTCTCAATTTCTGCTCCCATAAACAACGCATAATCGGTATTCACGGTCTCCCGATATTTATTTTGCACCAGTGATTTAGCTCCAAAGATCAGGTCTTCAACTGCGCCAATGGTTTGTACAGAAAATTGCTTATCCGGTTTTTTCACGATTATTACTCCCATGCGATTGATTTTTGTGATTTTCCTTTATTGCCAGTTCAGCTCCAGACCGACCCCCACTTCAACCACAGGAATGTGCGAGTGAAAGGCAGCTTTGACAGCAAAAGCGGTGCAGTGGCAGGGATAGATCTGCTCGATCTGATTGTTTTTAAAATATTCAATGGTCTGTACCACCCGATCGTTGACCTCAAACAGATGGAATCCGCCAATGACTCCGCAAACCCGCTGGTCTCCAGTGACGGCTTTGGCGTATTCAATAATGTTACAGATACCGCTATGGGAGCAGCCGGTGATAATGAAAATTCCCGCTTCGCCGTGATAGACCAGGGCGGAATCATCCAGCAAATAATCATCGGTCAGGTCATCATCCTGCAGCTGTTTTCCAATCGGTTCCGCTTTTTCAAAAGCCATCACCCGGGGAATTTCGCCCAGAAAGGTGATATTTTCGGTAACCTTTACCGGGGTTCGGGTGAGCTTCAACTGGCACCTTTCTGCCAGTTCCGTTCGGGTAAAAGGAGCCGAAATTTTCAGGCCATCACATTCTTTGTGATTCAAGGCGTGGGGATGGGTGATGATCTGAACGGGTTTCGTCTTTTTTTTCTCTAACAGACTTTTTAATCCCCGGGTGTGGTCATCGTGGCCATGTGAAAGCACGATCGTATTAAGCTGGCTTAGATCAATGTTCATGCTTGCGGCATTTTTGATGAACAGACCCGAGTAGCCCACGTCAAAAAGAAAGGCCTCTTTCCCGTCCTCAATATAATAGCAGACCCCGGGCTCACCCCAAAAATATTCGTCGATAGTGGTGTTGTTATCAACAAGAACTTTTAGCCGCATTTGCTTTTCCATCTTCCAACTTTTTCTGAACCACAAAAAATAATTTCCGGGGTAGTGCCCCTTCCTCAAAATTATCAATGCCAAGGATCTCGAAACCTTCAGCCAATGTTTCCACCTTTTCTTTACTGAAGAAATGAATGATAAATTTGCCACATTCGTAGATATCTTCGCCATGGTGGGTGCCGGTGCCACAATCTGCGTCATCGGTATTCCGAGCCGTATAGATGGCGATGCCTTCGGTTTTCAACACCCGGTTTGTTTCTGCCGAAATAAAGGTCAATTCTAATGTTGTCAAGGCCATGCAATAAAGCATGTGGGAAAAGCAGGCATCAAAATGCTCTGCCTCAAATGGAAATGCCTGACGGACATCATGTCGAACCGTTGTGACCAGGTGCGAAACTTCCAACTCTTGTGCCCGTTCTTCGATGGCCTGAATTCCGGCCGCAGTATATTCGATGACAGTTATTTCAAACCCCTGCTGGGCAAAGTAAAGGGTATCACGCCCCTGACCGCCGCCCAATTCAAGGATCTTCCGGACGCCGTTATTTTTAAAAATTTCAACGGCCTTGATGGCGGCAATGCTGGGATCTGTCCCGAACATCTGGGGCTTGCTGGCAAATGTGTCCTCCCAGTGGCAATTCTGTTTATTAAAAATTTCTTTTTTCACTTCGATTTCCTTTCGTCACTTCAATTGTTTTTTTTGATTAACTGACCGTCATCCGATAAAATTCTGAAAAAACGTCCAATTTTTTATTTCAGTATACCGTGTCTAGTCCTGCTAGTCAAAGACCAACGCCGATAAAATCATCCTTTGTCTCATGTTTTTTTTAACAGGATTTCGAGCATCTTCCTAAATTAAATGATTTCAAATAAAAACCCCCTGGTTGATGACAGGGCATCAACCAAAGGGGTATCCTCAAATAATATTTAAAAAACTTTGGTCGTCCACTGGGAACAATCCCAGACTTCATTGACAAAGCTTTCGTAGAATTCCGGTTCATGGCAGACCATCAGAATGCCGCCATTATAGGCTTCTAAAGCTCGTTGCAGTTCGGCTTTGGCGTCGACATCCAGATGATTGGTGGGCTCATCCAAAACTAGAATATTGGTTTCCCGGTTGATCAGTTTGCAGAGTCGAACCTTGGCCTGTTCGCCACCGCTTAAAACCTTAACCATGCTTTCAATATGCTTCCGGGTCAGACCACATTGAGCCAGAGCCGAACGCACCTCGTTCTGATTCAGAGATGGGAACTCGTTCCATACCTCATCAATACAACTGGTGCGGATGTCCTGATCCATTTCCTGTTCAAAATAGCCGACATGCAGTTTTTCACCCTGTTCAACCGTACCGGCAACCGGTGGAATCAATCCCAGAATACTCTTTAGCAGCGTGGTTTTGCCAATGCCGTTGGTGCCCTTTAAAACAATTTTCTGTTTTCGCTCCATCACTAAATTCAGTGGTTTGGATAGGGGTTCATCATAACCGATGATCAGCTCTGCGGTTTCAAAAACCCGGCGCCCGGTTGCACCGGCTTCTTTAAAATTAAACCGCGGTTTGGGTTTTTCGGAGGCCAGCTCGAGGATGTCCATTTTATCCAGTTTTTTCTGTCGCGACATAGCCATATTCCGGGTCGCCACCCGAGCCTTATTCCGGGCGACAAAGTCTTTAAGGTCGGCAATTTCATTTTGTTGTTTATTGTAAGCGGCTTGTTCCTGGGCTTTTTTTGCTTCCAGCACTTCCTGAAACTTAGCATAATCTCCCACGTAACGGGTCAGTTTCTGGTTGTCCATATGATAAATGAGATTAATCACAGAATCGACAAAGGGCAAATCATGGGAAATCAGAATAAAGGCATTTTCATAGTCGTTAAGATAACGCTTTAACCATTCAATATGCTGTTCATCCAAATAGTTGGTCGGCTCATCCAGCAGTAGAATGTCCGGTTTTTCCAGCAGCAATTTACCGAGTAGTACCTTGGTTCGCTGGCCGCCACTCAGTTCGGTGATATCTTTGTCCATACCAATGTCGTTGAGGCCCAGGGCATTTCCCACTTCTTCCACCTTTGAATCGACCAGATAGAAGTCATGAAACTCCAGTAATTCCTGGAGGTCGCCCACTTCTTCCAGGCTCTTTTCGATCTCTTCAGGGCTGTCCTCAGCCATTTTTTCATAGAGAAAACCGATCCGACTTTCAATATCCAGCAAAAAATCGAATGCCGAAGTCAGCACATCCCGGACGGTCATCCCCTGTTTCAAAATGGCATGCTGATCAAGGTAGCCGATACGCACATTTTTGGCCCATTCCACCTTGCCCTCGTCCGGCATCAGCCTGTCCGTAACAATATTCATGAAGGTCGACTTACCCTCTCCGTTTGGCCCAATTAAACCGATATGCTCTCCCTTTAACAGCCGAAACGATACCTGATTAAAAATCGCCCGATCGCCAAAACCATGAGAAAGATTCTCGACATTTAAAATACTCATTTATTCTCCATTTCTTTTTTTACACAATTAAAAACACTTCCAGATTTGTGGTGCAGATCAGGAAGTGTTTAGTATATCCTATGATTCTTACATTTAAATTATAACATAGACCGGATCATTATACCAGACCTGACTGAGTGTTACTGAGCTGTTTGTTGATCATTTCTGTTTTAAATTAAGATTTTTTAAACATTACTTATTGCGCATCACAGGTCTTTTTTTGGGGTTACCTCTGGCCAGATAAAAATACAGGATTGCCTGAATCACGGTGACCAGACCCATGATTATTTTCTCAAACCAGGTAGCCCCCAATAGATTACCTAAGGTATTAACACAGGCAAATAAAAAGGACAGCCAGAGATATATTTTTGAAAACAAATTAAACTGTTTATAATCAATAACGCCCGCTGCCACGGCAATCAATGGTACGCCAAAGCACACCACAATCACACCGGTAATGGACGCTTCAAAAAAGAGTACAACGATTAATACCAGTGCAAAAACCAACCAGCTGATATACAATTTTTTATAGGCTTTCACCCGGATTAACCCAGATGCCGCCGCAATTACCGGGATGCCATAAATCATCATCACAATACTGGTGGTTGCCGTGCGAACAGCCGCATCGTAACTTTCCAGTAGTCCACCACTGATCGATTCATAGGGCAGAATTTTGAGGATGACCAATAAAAACATGCAGATTGTAAAGAGATTTAGCATAATGATGCCTTTGCCCGCAATTTTCCTGTTCATTTTCATAGCTCCTCCACCAGTTACTTGTATTGTCGCACTATCAATCAGTTTTGCAATTTAATTATTAAACTAAGATCCTACAAATTTTCTTAATTTTAATTATCTTCGATTCGCTCAGTAATGGCAGTTTTATAATAATCAATTTTATTATCCAGATTTACCTGATGTTCCTGGAGGTTCATTATTTCCCGACTCAGAATTTGTCGATGTTTAATTAATAGTTCCATGCGGTCTACTAGGGTAGCGTCCCCGACGGCCCGCATTTTTGCATATTTTTGAATTTCTTTAATAGGCATCCCGGTATCCTTTAGTCGCCTGATAAACTGAATCCAGGTCAAATCACTTTCTGAATAACACCGTCGGCCATTTTTAAGCCGCTGGGGCGTGATCAACTCCTGCTGTTCATAATAGCGCAAGGTGTGGATACTGAGATTGATCAACCGGGAAAACTCCCCAATCGTATAAGTCATCAGTCGCTCCCTCTTATTTAGAATTTTCATTAGAGTTTAAATTGAAAAAAACACTTGACCTCGAGTCAGCTCGAGATTGTATGATACTATCATATCAAAGAAAAGGAGATTTTAAAATGGGAAAAAGAAAATATATTGTAATAACTGGAGCAAGTTCAGGAATTGGTTGGGCAACAGCCAAGGCCTTTGCCCAAAGAGGTAAAAATCTTGTTTTAATCGCCCGACGACGTGAACGGCTGGAGACTTTGAAAAGTGAAATTTTAGAGGATTATCCCCAATTAGACATACAGGTGAAATCTGTCGATCTTTCTCACCTAGTAAATGTCTATCAGGTATATGACGAACTGAAACCCTATTTTATTGAAGCTTGGATCAATAACGCGGGTTGCGGTAATTACTCGGGGGTTACCGAACAAGATTTAAAGAAGATTGAGACTATGCTTCATCTGAATGTGGAGGCTCTCACCATCTTTTCATCTTTATATGTACGGGACTATTTCAATGTCGATGGCACCCAGCTGATTAATGTATCATCAGCCGGAGGTTATACCATTGTCCCAGGAGCGGTCACCTACTGCGCCGCAAAATTCTATGTTAGCAGCTTCACCGAGGGTTTGTCCCGGGAACTCAAGGAAAACGGTGCCAAGCTTCAAGCAAAAGTGTTGGCACCAGCTGCAACTCAAACCGAATTTGGTCAGGTTGCCAATGACGTCACCGACTATGATTACGACCACACCTTCGGGCGTTACCATACCAGCGATGAGATGTCCACCTTTTTGCTGGATCTCTACGATAACTCTGCCACGGTGGGTAGCGTGAGCCGAGAAACCTTTACGTTTGTTTTAAGCGACCCCATATTTCCTTATGCCGGAAAATCCAGTCATAATCAAAAGCTATAAACTGAGCCATGGGGGACGGTTGTTTTTGAAATTGCCTTGCGATTCATAATTAACCGTCCCCCTTGTTTAATGTTTCTCATATCCATTAAACAATTTGAAAGCCATTTCTTCAAATTTATTATATGTCAGCTTGAAAGCATCCAAACAATTTTTTTGTAATTAATGCAAAGATAATTTAAACATTCCAACATTTGACCAATCATTCCTGGCAACTAATTTATCTTGTTTTTACAAAATTATCCAGTCGTTCTTTTTCACTGGCACTAAACCTGATATGAACCTTGCCAAACCAGCCTTTGTTTTTTAAACGCAGTTCATACTCGCCGAATTTTTGCTTCCATTCATAATTGTCGACAACTTCCCAACTGACAAATCCTGGTAGATCCCGCATAAAATAAACCCCATTTTCCGAAAAAATCATTTTTGGATAGCTGGTATATAAAATGATCAAAAACAGATTATTGACATACACGCTCATCATTACCAGCAGATTACTCTCAAATCCATCACTAAAATACTCTAATAAACCTAAAACGATAACAAATATTATGAACAGACCAAATCCTCTGACAAACACTTTATCTGTCAGTTTTTCAACATAGGTTTTTGGATGTCCGGAATAATAAATACGTTCTTTACGAACCTGATCCAGAAGTTTTTTCATTCTGACTACCACGCCAACACAAAATAGGCTTATCCCAAAACCCAAAATTAATAATACCCAATCACTTAGTTTAAAATTTTCGGAGTTGAGCATCATAAAGCCGTTAAATCCTGTTATAAAAAGCGAACTGATTCCCACCAAGAACAAAGGTTTTTGGTTCAGTCCATAAATTCGGTTTAAACTTTTCCCTAACTCATCAGGCGAACCCATTTCCATGATCACAGTACTTTCAATTTCTTTGGGATTCAACCCATTTTTGGTAATTTCTTCTTCTATAGACTGCATGTGATCCATTAGTTCATCTTGTATTTCCTGATGTTTCTCCCTATCCAAGACCGATTGTAATACAGTTTGTATATACTCGATATATATGGTCTTCACAATGCACCTCCCAGAAGATGATTCATCGATCGACTGAAGACTTGCCAGTCATTTTCCAGCTTGACGAGTTCTTTTTTACCTTTTGAGGTAATCTTGTAGTATTTACGTTTTCGCGGTTTATCTTCCCAATACGCCAGAATCAGCTCTTTTTTCTCCATGCTATAGAGAATAGGATAAAGGCTGCCTTCCTTCCATTGAAATGTCTGCTGAGATTTTTCTTCCATATTTTTGATCATTTGATACCCATACATAGGTTCTTTTTCAAGCATTTTTAAAATAAGAATTTGTGCACTACCTTTTAACAATTCCTGATTTTGCATCGACTAAACCTCCTTACCTAGAATTCCTATGCCTAGACTACCATAGTATATTTTTGTTGTCAATTAAGAACCGACTTATTTTCATCTATTTAAACCATGTCCATTTTTCTTGCTTTGTCAGGTACCTTCGACCAACCATATACAAGTTCAAGGATCATCGCTCGACAACGCCTGGTCTTTCTGATATAGTAAAGTTAGTAAAATCTAGGAGGCTAATAATGAAAGATGATGAATTATCAAACGTAACGTCGGATCCTAAACCCGATCAGCCGGTAGTCATGGATAAATCCCAGGATTATGGTTTACTGGGGCTAGCAGTAATATTTGTCGTACTGGTTGTTTTTAATCTTTTTAAAGGTCAACCTATTGCCGATCTTAACGCCATTTTCTGGGGCTACCTGGGCATGTCCTACATTTCTAAATATCGTCATGAAAAATCAACGACAAACCTTGTAGCCGGTATTTGCGGACTCATCGCCTCCTTAGCATCTCTTGCAAGTTATATCCTAAGCTTCTGGTAAATTATGCTATTTTTCTAAATCTAAGGTAATCGTTTTTCAGTTGCTCCTATCTTCATAAAGCAACTACAAAAATATCCAGCAAAGTTTTCTCTTTGCTGGATATACAATGAAATGACTTGCTTTATTTCCTCAAAACATTAACCAATTGTCAAATCAACAAGTTCCCGGCTTATTTCCGGAAAATTTGACTAAATATTATTGCGAAGACTGCTTTTCCAGAAATGTGATCAGTCTGTCTGCCATTCGCTGATGACCTTCCGGACTTTGATGAATCCCATCTAGATACAAATCTTTATCAGCCCAATCGATAAAAGTTCTGAAATCCAGGACCGGAATTTGAGCAGTTTCGGCAATATCCCTTAACCATTTACAATACGCTTCGATCAGCTCAGCCGATTCTTCAAAATCGACTCTATCTCCGCCGCCTTCCTTAAGACCGACAGGCAGCAGAATCGGCAGCGGTTGGTTTGCCAGCCGGTAAAGAAGATGACATTCTTCCCGGTCCAGCTGAAATACCTTTGCCAGGCTATCTACCACCGGCGTGGACACATGAATCGGCCGTCCCTGTTCAAGCCAGGTATACCAGGTCAGGCTGATTCCGGCCATCTGAGCGACTTCCTCCCGACGTAAACCCGGGGTTCGCCGTCGCTGGCCTGATAAGAGACCAACCTGGGAAGGCAATATTTTTGCTCTCCGGGTTTTCAGGAAATCGCCCAGTTCCTTATAACGTTGCTGCTCGCTATCCATATGGTGTGTTCCTTTCTATTATAATTCATACCAGTATAAATACACTTCTGGTAATATTATAGCATCTGTAATATGCTTATTCCAGAAAAACAAATTGAATGATGGAGGTTATCGAATGAAGATACAATCAACAAAACTTGTTTATTTTTCGCCCACTGAAACCACCAAAGCCGTGGTTGAAGGCGTTGCGCAGGGGTTTAAAGCAACTGCAGTAGAGCGGATCGATCTAACTAAACCGATTGCTCGGTTGAAACCATTGCAAACCGGGGAAAACGAATTACTGATTGTTGGGGTGCCTGTTTACATGGGCAGGGTGCCGGAAGTGATCCGGGCGTGGCTGCAGTCCATCAAAGCTTTGAACACGCCGACAGTTTGTATTGTTGTCTATGGCAACCGGGTCTATGATGATGCCCTGCGTGAACTGAAAGACATTCTCACCGCCGACGGATGCATCCCCATGGCTGCGGGAGCATTTATTGGTGAGCATTCCTTTTCCAGTGATGAAACACCCATTGCCATCGGCCGACCTGATATCCGGGATCTCAGCCAAGCAAAAGAATTTGGCCAAATACTCAGAAAAAAACTGGCTGCGCTTCTATCGGTCCAGGAAATAAAAGATCTCAATGTGCCTGGAGAATTCCCTTATCGTGGCGAAACCAAACTCTGGGATGTCGATTTTATTGCCGTCAGCAATGACTGCAATCAATGCCAGATCTGTGCTGAGGCTTGTCCTGTAAGAGCCATCGATGTCGAAAACTGCCGCCTGATTGATCAGGAAAAATGCATCACTTGCTGTGCCTGCATCAAAAATTGTCCCCAACACGCCAGAACGATTAAACCCGGTCCGGTACATGATGCATCGATCCGACTGAACACCCTGTTTAAAGAACCTAAGCATCCAGAACTCTTTTATTAGGAGCTACCAGCTGTTATAAAAAACCCCTTTACCGATTAATAAGATATCGGTAAAGGGGTTAACAGGTTATCGCTTAAGTTGTGCAAAATATTTGTGCACAGGATAATGTCGAAAAATTTCTTGGATTTACTGCGAGCGTAGACCTGCTGATGTTGTTTTTAATTGGTTGGAGCCGGTGCTTTTACAACAATCAGTTCGAGCGTTTCGGTGTGCATGTTCTTGACATTCATTTTTGTTTTAAACGGAATTTTAAGCAGCGTTCCTGCTTCATACTCATGAACATCCTGATCATCAAGTCCAATTGAAAGTGTTCCTCTGATAACGGTCATATAGACGTTTGAATTGGAAAAATGCTCGGGTAGACCCTCTTCTTTATTAAATACCATATGCAGATAATGGATGTTTTCGTCAAATAATACTTTTTCCACTGCCTTATCATTACCTCTGGACAGCTTAAAAATTTGTTCTACCATTTTATAATCCTCCTTTTTTCTATGCTAAAATTAAAAAATTGCATCACTTGCCATGAACGATCCTTTTCGAGTCACCACTGCCACACCTTTCATACCGGTATTTTTCGCATCATCGATGCAGGCCTGTATCAACGCCGTCCCAAAGGCTTTTCCTTTGTTATTCCTTTTTCAGACCGACATAATAGCCACATACCCGATAGTCCACAATATTGTTGGGGGTCAAGTCTATTATTTCAAACGCACTCATCCAACTTCTATCCTTTCTTTTTCAACATTAATGGGTATAATCGATAATATTGATTGACTCACCGACCTTTTGCTCAATGGCTGTTTTCATCTGCTCCGCATGGGGGCACGGAAATCCGATGGGATTTCCTCTGGTGATGCATGAGGCCAAAACGATCGTGTCGGCACCACGCTTAACCATCTCCACCGCTCGTGTTACCGCTTTTTTACCAGGGCATCCTCCGCAGCTGTTGATGCCGATGATTTTAATTTCATCCTGAACGCCTTCAAATGCCAATTTCTTTGTATCCATTACCTTGAAACATGTCGTTGCCGGACACATATCTTCAGTTTGCATACATCTGATCAATCCAACTTTCATCGCCTTGCCTCTTTCCGCAATTTTCTCAATTCCCTTGTGCCGGTGCTTTTACACCATCAACGCTAATATGACTGGGTACAGATTCTTTCCAATTATTTTTGGTTTGAAATAATATGATAGCCACCGGTTCAACAAATATTGAAGACCTGAATGTGCCTGCATTAAAAATTGTCCCCAGATAATTGACAGATCATCAGGTATTCCTGCTCCAGTTCATCAATCACAAAAAAGCCAACCGCCTGATACATCTTCAGGGCATAATTGTCTTTCTGCACGGCTAACGACACCTGTCGGTAGCCCTTTATTGTCAAGTGTTGCAGCATCCGCTTCATGAGTGCGGTGCCGATGCCACTATTACGGTATTCCGGATAAAGTGAGATGGCGAATTCTGGCGTTTCATCATCGACATTTCCAAAGCCCCGAACCGCTCCGGCTATGATGCGTGTCCACACGGCACCAACAATTTTGTCATCGCACTCGGCGACCAGGCAATGGTCATCCGTTCTGCCGAAGTTTTCGATGTAAACCTGCAGTTCCGGCTGCTTGATCACATCCCTTGGCAGCCGATTTTGCTCGTCCGGCTGAAAAATGGCCTCATATAGAAAATCAGCGAGCAATGGTATTTCTGTCGGTTTGATTTCGCGAATAATATAGTCTTTCATGTTATCCTTTCCGCTGTTTGGAAAGGATTGACAGCATTAATCGCTGTCAATCGATCCCATCCACCGTTTTAATTTGAAATAAACATTTGAGTCCAGTAATGACTGTATCCAGAGCCAGATTGGGCATAACCTACCCCTAGCTTGTTAAATCCCGGATTTAAAATATTCGCCCGATGCCCCTCTGAATTCATCCAGCCATTCATAACCGCTTCCGGACTGGAATAACCGGCAGCAATATTTTCACCAGCCCCCTGGTAATTAATACCTAGTTCCGTCAGGACGGTAAAGCAGCTGCTTTGATTTGGTCGGGTGTGTGAGAACAACTGGATGATTTCTTCTGCTCTGATTTGCGCAGCCCGGGTTAAAGTGGCGTCACTCGTTACCAGGCCGAGATTTCTGGATGCCCGTTCCTTATTGACCAGGGCTATCACCTGAGCCTCAAAAGAAGGCGTGGTTGCCTCGATAAACGGCGTGTCCGTCTTTCCCGGAGCAGCGGTTCCCTTGGGCTGAACGACAATATAAATCCCTTCAAGGCGATAAGAATAGCCCTGGGAACCGGCACTTTCGCCATTTTTTGCCCAATCCAGCCAGCCATAGTTTTGGACATGAACCTGATAGTAAACATCAAACTGCTCGGCATTCACGCCGGTGAGTTTAATCTGGATCCCTTCCAGACGAAGGCTTTGGCCGGAGGTTCCGCTCATTTCCCCGTTACTTTTCCAACCTCTGGCAGTATCGGCCTCCCAGCCGATATTCTGAATATGGGTTTGATAGGTAATCCCCAAATCGGTTACCGGGGAATCAAGTTTGATTTCAATCCCTTCCAGGCGCAGACTTAAGCCCGAGGTTCCACTCATCTTACCATTTGACACAAAATCCTGCCAGCCGACATTCTGAACATGGGTACGATAACTGACATTTGGGGTGCTGGCGGCCAATATATTATTAGGCATAATCCCGATGCTGAGTACTAATGCAAATAAAAAATAGAAACACCATTTTGCAACTCGCTTCATCTTACTTTTTGGATGATCTAATCAAACGGTCATCCATCTCCTTTTTTATGTTATCTGTATTAATACCTATTATCGCATTAAATAATTAATCCTGAGTCGCAATGTCTTTATAATTCTGATTTTATCAATAGCCGTTTTGATTTTTTACCCAGTTTTTAAAAAATGAGATGGCACTGTCTGCCATTTGCCGATGGCCGGCCGGGCTCTGATGAATCCCGTCCAGATACAAATCCTTGTCGCTCCAATCGACGGCAGCTCTGAAATCCAGGGTTGAGATCTGGGATAATGCCGTATCGTCTCTTAACCACTGGCAGTAAGCCTCAATCATCCCCGCCGATTTTTTAAAATCGACCATCACTCCCCCTTCTTTAAAAGCCACCGGCAGATGAATCGGTGGCGGGATGGCAACAAAAACCTGAAGACCATTAGCGCTGGACTGATCAACCATGGTGATCATATTTTGGGCGGCACGCTCCCAACTGTGGTTAAAAAAGATATCATTATAACCACCCATCAGGATCACCCCATCGGGCTTTACATTAAAGACCTGTTTCTGGATTCGGTTCAGCATGCCGTCAGTGGTATCCCCGCTAACCCCGCGATTGACCATCTGGATTCCGGTCTTTTTTTCTGCAATTGTATGCCATTTTTCTTCCCGGGACACCTGATAACCAAAGGTCAGACTGTCCCCAAAACATATTATTTTCACGATTTTCTCCTTTTTTTCTGGAACAATTATTTGATTTTCAAATGTGATCATTCTTGCTCAACACCATTACTTTACTGTAAGCACAATGAATTGTTTGCATCATTTCAAAACCAAACTGAAAAAAATACTGATCCATCTCACATTTTAAAAAATCCTCAAAGGCTGCGGGTTCCAGTTTTTTAACGAGATAAAACGGGATTTTTTTTAACTGACTGACTGGTTCTTCCCATTCCACGACAATCAGTTTTCCGGCTGTTTTCAAAACTCTTCTGGCTTCCCCAAGCAACTTCCCCGCCAGATCAGGGCTGATCTCATGTAACACCAGCGATATCAGCACCACATCAAATTCCTCGTTTGGAAATTGCAGCTTTGACGCATCCGTATGAATCAGTTTGACGTTGGATATCTTCTCTTGTTCCAATTTAGCGGCCGCTTTTTTTAACATGGCTGCCGAAATATCAACACCGATCACTTTGGCATTTTTTCTTGCCCCAGCAATGGCAAACGCATTGGCTCCAGTTCCGGTACACATGTCCAAGATCTTTAATGGTTCATCACCTAATATCGAAATGACAGCATTTCGGGGACTGGAAGCCGCCTTTCTAAAGTAGGTTCGATCCAGTATATCGTAGACCTTCGCAGTAAATTGATAGTTTTCATCTGATTGCATTTTTTCTCACTTTCAAGGCGTGATCTGCCAAATTTCTCAGGCTCTAATTATCGCTCGTTTTCTTCACGGAATTCTTCTCTAAAGATGGAGTAAGCTTTGACATCCCGGATTTCACCGGTATATAGCTTTTCTGCTTGTCGGATTGTTCCTTCATAATAAAAACCACATTTTTCAATAACCCGCTGGGATCCCAAATTCGATGGGTAATGCACGACCGAGATCAGACAAAGGCCAAGGGTGTCAAAAGCATATGCCAGGACGGCTTTGGCAGCTTCGGTCATAATGCCCTGCCCCCAATAATCCTCGCTCAGTGCGTAGCCCAACATCCGTGCCTGATCGTTCTGGCGATGGGGATCTTCAATCAATCCGATTGAGCCAATGATCCTTTTGTCACGTTCAATTCCCCAGACGTTTTCCTGTCCAACAAATATTGTCTTCATGATCTCTGCTGTTTCTTGAATAGTTTCATGAGGCTTCCAGCCCGCCCGAGGCCCGACATTTTCGTTTTTAGAATAGGCAAAAACATCAGCGGTATCATCCATGGTTAAAGGTCTTAGCAGTAGGTTTTTTGTATTAATGCTCTTCATTTTATCCTCGCTCTTTTTATAACAATGTTTTTTAACCGAATGCTCTTTTTCTTGCTCTGCTTTATAGACTAAACTCAGCAGAACCTGGATATATTCATCAAAGTCTCCTAATTTTAAAATAATTGCCGCTCTGCTTTTTCCAGGTTTTTGACGATTTCAGCATATCTGCTGGTGGCAGATTCCGAAGGACATCCTTTTTGACAGAACCTAAAATGACTGATTTTTCGGTTGGGATGCTCAACTCTCAGCATCTGTTGATCATCCAGTTTTTGGCTGAGCGCCTCAAAAGCCGCTTTAAACCGTTGATCTTGTTGAGCCTTTGGATAAAAAGACAGCACATAAGTATAATAAAAAAGATTATACCTTAAAAATGGATATTCAACCTGATTAAACAGGCTTCCCATTCCATAATGACAGGGTCCCACCGGTGTTTTCACGGTCCAGTGATCAAGAAGGGTTTCCACGGCATCGTCCAGTTCTTTGCTGTCCAGATATTTTTTTGAAAATCGAAAGGCGTCCAAAGCCAGAAGTGTAACATTGGGATTTGAGAATTCCGTTTCCGGACCCCGGCCATAAATGAATTTATTACAGCGCCATCCGCCATCGTTAAAGCGATTGGCTAAGAGCCAGGCAAAGATCAATTGAACCCTTTTGTCCTCAGCATAACCATTACGACAAAGGGCGGCTGCCACATGCGCTGTATGACAGGGATAGATGGCACTCTTTGGTGCAATCCGCACCCGGCCATCTTCTCTGACTGCTGCCAGCACCAAGTCCGCCGCCCCCTGCAACGCCTCATGATCCGCTCTAATAGTTAATTCACTCATGATCATCAATGCTGTCAGGGTGCTGACTGGTTTTTCAATGCCGAGACGACCATCCGAGGTTGCCCAGAAGTCTGCCCCATTGTCATGGCGCATGGCCAGTAGTAAATCCAAGTCGGTTTTGTTGTTTTGTTGAATCATTTTTCACTACTCTCCTTTCGATTGAAAAAGTAATCGGTTTAAGATCAGTTGAGCTCGGTACCTGAGACTACCGAGTCCGTATAATATTGCCAGTTACAGAAAGATATCTGTAAAACTCTCCGATAAGCTGAAAGTTCTGTAAGCATTACGATTTCTGACTTTCATTTTTTGCCTCTATTTCAGTTCCGCTATAATCCCTGATGATGGCTTCGATCCCGGCAATGGTTTCGGCTTTACTGAGAACATAGTCGCTAGCCGGCAGGCTGTCAAAAAAGTCATCAAAGGCATGGATGATATTGGCTTCGTTAATGGCCAAGTGTTTAAAAATGGTTTCATCACCCCGCTGATAGTGGAGAATCAACCGGAGGGTGGGGTCTTCATTAGAAAATTCCACTGCCGAGCTCATAAATAGTCGATCCTCGTTGATGGCAAAACACTTTCGTTCATTGCCAACCAAATCGGCATGCAGTCGTTTAATCAGGTGCAGGCGTTCTTCAGCGGGAAAAGGATGAACCATTTCTTCGGGCAGATAAATATAGCCATCGGCCATAAATTGGCGTAAGTATTTCAGGGAAAAGACATCGACCATCCACTTGTTATCAGCCCGGAATTTATCATAAAACGGAATCACGGCCGCAAGTAGAGCCTCAAAATAAGGAAATTCCCGGTTTAACTGTTTTTCGATCATCTCATTAGTATAATAACGGGCAAAACAGGGTATCGGCTCCACCACATGTTTCATTGGGAGGGCTTCTTCCAGGGCGTAGATCTCAAAGAGATCCCGACTTTCCTGAATAAATGGATTACTACTTTCTAGGAGCTCGGAAAAACAACCATCATATACCTGATAAAGCCCCGCATCCCAATATACCACTGCGGTGGCGAGATCCTTTGACAGAGTGATCAATCGATCGGAAGTTAACAGATAATAGGGAAACACGCCACCATCAACCTGGGGTCTGTCGGATGATCGGTAATAAAAACGAGATTGATAATCGACATTGTTCAGCAGTGACAGCGCCGCCAGTTTTTTAAAGGCCAGCA
Source organism: Acetobacterium sp. (assembly GCF_030652775.1). Taxonomy (GTDB): domain Bacteria; phylum Bacillota; class Clostridia; order Eubacteriales; family Eubacteriaceae; genus Acetobacterium. The sequence goes on from NZ_JAUSPS010000097.1 coordinate 51,351, forward strand.
GACTTTGATCAGCTTCTGATTCACTGCAATTTTGGGGAAAACTGACGATATCCTGTAATATTAGATTTTTTCCGGAGCCCATCATTTGCTGAAAAATGTAGTCATAGATGGCATCCCAGTCATACGTGATCACCTGCCGAATTTGTGGGGTCGCACTGGCAAAAATCTCGCAGTCAATAGCATTTTCCACCATTCGCAGGACATTGGTTTGTCCTCTGACAATCGCCATGCCATCGGTAGCCGTACTCTTTAAGGCTTCGCCGTTTTTTAAAGCGATTTCTTTTGAAAAAGGGATGGTGTGTTCGGTAAGTTCGGCAATCGTTTCGATCAGGCCGACGATGGCTTTCCGATTATAATAATTCCGCCGACCGACGGTTTCCATTTCCAGGAGATTTTTCAGTTCCGCTTCTTCCCCAGTCGACAGGCGCAACGCTTTGCACATGCCACTAAAAAAGGTTTTCGATGGCAGACGCTCGCCAGATTTTACCCGCTGCAGGGTCGAGCGGTTGATCTTTCCAATCTCCGCCAGAGATTGCACCGTTTCGCCGCTATCAAAAATTAGTTCTTCGATTCTTTGCGTAAATAATGACATGTTTAATTCTCCTTTTTTTGTGAGTTATCGCTTATAAGCTAGGCTTCCCCAATCATTAATTTGGCAGCCATATCAAAGGCCAATTCTTTATATTCTAAGTAGAACATCACCCCGATAATTATTAATCCACCGATCATAAATACCAGGTACATAATCCCCAAGCCCTTCAATCTTTTATTTCCGTTTGCTTTTCCATTTCTGTAATTCGTATAGGCCATTGTTCCAAAAGAGAAAATGAAGAGCGCAATGGGAATCAGGCTGTTAAAGATGTGTTGCTGAAATGGATCTATGTACTGCATCTTTTCTACGCTTTTTCGCCAAAATACGATTTTGCAATTTTATCCAATTGAGCGGCTATATCTGCGAAAGCCATATTCAAATCTAGCGTTTTTACACTAATGATATTACCACCCATCTTAAAATCACTGTCCGGCGTAATGTTTTCCTCGGTTTTGGCATATAATAGCATCCCCGCAACATTACCGGTATTGCCAACATCCAGATTTTTAACATAGGTAAAAATCTGGTATAGGTTGTTCGAATGTAGCGTCCGACTGTCATAATGAACCTGCATAGTATGGGCATAATATTTGGTATCGATAATAAGTATTTTCTCTCCGTTTCTTAATGTGATGTCAGTCTGCATAATCGGTAGAAAATGAAAAACGCCAGCGTCGAGGTTCCACTCTATCTGTGTCGCTGCCGCTCGCAGCTGGGGATGATGATATCGATAATACTCCAACACAAATTTTTCATACAGGCGCGACATCCGCTGCTCATCAAGAAATGTTGCCATTTTGAATTCACCTTTGTCAGTAGAGAGCAGCATCCCAACAAGGACAAAATAACATATGTTCAACAACATTTTATAAGTCTGATTGTTTCTTCGATACCTTAGCCTGTTCCATTTTATACAAGATGGTTCAATCATTTCGACACTGTTAAAAAAGAGCATTACTTTTTTCAGCGCTGTTCTGCGGTTGACATTCACAGATGGCTGTCGCAAAAGGATGATAGCTGTTGTTTTCAGGATCTGGTTAAATACATTATTTTCGGATAATGCATCATATTTACAGGTGATTTTTTGTTTTCGCTGTAATTTGCAAATGATTGTCCCGGGGACATCCAGTTTTCCGCGCATCACAGAGAGATTTTCGCATTCAGAAATATATTCCCGATATAAACCCTGCTTCAGTTGTTGCGCAATACCTCTGGCAAGGATAGCTGCAAAAAGATCATGGATGTTTTCAAATTCTTCCGACGCTACTTCATCGTAGTTTGATTGCTTTAGCACCTGAAATGCGTAAGTGAGCATGTAATAAATATTCCTGATGAAAATTCCTTTGTCATTAGTCACTGAAAACACCACGCAATATGTTTTCCCAGCGTTGCAGCTTTGCCGGCTCATCAAACCAATACTCGCTCAGCATCGGGAGAATGTCATATTCAACGACCTCCATCATCCACTCATCCGTACATTCACTCTGTTCGCAGAAGTAACTGTGACCAATCATGAAACCTTTTCCTAGCGAACTATCCGCAGCAATTTCTTTATTCAGTTCTTTGATTCTTTCTATTAAGGTATTGAACGTGTCATAATCGAATTTCGCCTGATAAGCTTTGAAACCATCAGCATTAAACCCTGTTTTCATTTCAAAGAAACTAAAGCGCCGACGCAGAGCATAATCGATCATCGCAAGGCTGCGGTCGGCGGTGTTCATCATCCCGATGATGTATAAATTTTTCGGTACTGTAAACGGCTTTCCACTATAGTCATAAGCAAGTGTTATCTTTTCGCCCCGGTAACTCTTTTCAATAAGCATAAGCAGCTCACCGAAAATTTTGCTCATATTGCCACGATTAATTTCATCGATGATAAAAAAGAACGATTTATCAGGTGCGTTTGCTGCTTTTTGACAGAAACGATAAAAAATCCCCTTTTGCAACTCAAAACCTTCCCCCTGGGGCTTGTAACCCATGATGAAATCCTCGTAGGAATAGTTTTGATGGAACTGGATAAATTCAATACGGTTATCGTCTTTCTCATTCATCATGGCGTAAGCCAGACGTCTGGCCGCAAAGGTCTTACCAACACCTGGAGCTCCTTGCAAAATCAGATTTTGCTTATTCTTTAATAGCGAGACCAGGGTATCAAATCGTTCGCCTGTCATATAAACTTCTGCCAGAAATTTATCTTTGGAATAAGCTTCGATGGGTCCAGCTCGAGCAACAGGATTTTCCTCACGAACCATATCTATGATAAAATCAAATTCGCCCTTGGTTAGCTTAAAAAGACTGCCTTGTGGATTTGTGAAGTACTCCATGCGCTCCAGCTCCAGGCAGTTTTTCAGTGTTGCATAGGCAATGGGTATGGTGAGTCCCTCAATTTTTTCAAAATAAAGATTTTTGCCATCATTTTCCTGCGTTACTTTCGCAAGTGCCACAACTTGTTTCACTGGTTGAGATTCGTATCCAATGATGAGATCACCGGCTTTAGCGTCCAAAAAGTTTTGGAAAATACGACGTTTGTTGCCGTTATCGTTGTACAGAGTATAACTCTGTATCTCGCCAATGTCGATATCAGAAAAGCTCCAGATTTTAGGATTAGCATTCAGCCACCAATATCCATTAGCATCTGGAATTTTAGTCGTCGGAGAAACCAGTGACACTTCGGATAAATCAAACTGCTCCAATGCTTTACACAGTTCATCACGCAATTTCCATATGTAGCTACCCTTTGTGCGTTTATCTGCATACCTGCCGACATACAGAATCGGCCACCACTTTGAATTATCAGTATCCGTAGTCATAACCGGACATTTTGTCGCATCGGCAATGCGCTTAGCCAGCGAAGATGACCCAATATTATAAAAATTACTTGTTTCGCCATACTTTATAGCAAGCTGTGTGCAGGTGGCCATCCCGCCATAATCTTTCATGCGCTTCATGATTTCAAGACTATTTTTTGCAAATACATTTTCATCTGCAAGCAAGGCCAACCATTCATCAACTGAGATATTAGGGCTATAATCTGTCGGGAACCACTCGGCGGTATCCCCATTTTTTGAATAGAAATGGGAATTAAAGTAAAGAACATCAATCGTTAACGTTTTTAAAGCGGCATCTGGATAGCAGGTATCTGTGAGGTTGGATTTTAGCTGTTCTATCAGGGAATCATCATTGTGCAATTGATCACAGATTTCATTATAAAGATTGAAGCCTCCAACAAGATTAGCAGAGGTTGCCCCTTTTTTCGGCACAAAGTCACTTCCCAGTGCCTTTGCCATCGCATGACATTCTGAATATTTATAGATATAATATTTATCCGGGTAGCGAAGCCAAAGGTAGGTGCTGATTGAGTTTGAATTCTGATAATGCTGCTTCCAAGTGCCCTCACCGTATTTGAACCTGATAGCCTCAGCATCCGACTGAAATTTTTCGACTCTTTCAACCATATCCTTTGCTTCATCAAAAAGGTTGATAAACATCGCTCTGGTCGCTTCGGAATCAGCCTGAGCAAAATCTTTTATCATACCTCGCGGGAAATTATTTGTAGAAGCAAGTAAGTTGGATGTTTTCCCTGTCGCCATGTGAAACATTTCAGCAAAATTCAGAGTAGTGATATCCCAGTGATCTTGGAAGCACTTGATCGCCTCCCATTTGTATTTCTCGTCTGCCCAGTGGATCGGGAAATGTTTTTTATATGCCGCCAATACTGCTGCTAAACTATCTGTGTTTATCATCATCTTCCTCCTTATCTAATACTTGATCTAAACTATTTATTCTTACCGCCATCGTACTTGATAAACCAGTCCGTAACTGGCTGACTTTCAATTGGTTATGGTTCTGACGATCATTGCTATCACCTATTTTGCTCTGACATATTCGATAGCTTCCTTGCCGGTAATGTATTCGACGTCAATGGCAACTAGGTAAGTTTCGGTGCATTCGGTTATTTCTTTTTGTTTGGCAGCTTCCGGCTGATCGCCGGAATACTTTTCGATTAAGGCTTTAAAAGCACTTTGCCATTCGTCGCCTTCCACCATTCTTGCCTGTCCAAAAGCGATGACACTTCGAAAATAGGTGGTGTACTCGGCACTGACAATTCTATCCTCATCAATAACCGCAAAAGACACTTTCGGATTTTAAAAAATAGCATCGATTTTATGCCCAGCTTTAGCGGAGTGAAAATAGATTTTATCATTATAATAAACGTAGCTGAGAGGCACAGCATAAGGATAGCCATCATCACCAAAACAGGCCAGAACTCCGTTTGTGCAACGGTTCAAGACGGCGATGGTATCTTCCCGTGATAATAATTGTTTGTATCTTCGCATTTTTCTGAACATGGTTTTACCTCGTTTAAATGTTTGCATCCCAAAACATCATTCAAAGCTTTATTATGATTCCTTGGAATAATTTAACCTACACTTCCATATAGGAATCAATTTCGAGTATATACAATAACACGATTACTACTACCAATTTGTTTAGATTCTATTAGAGTATTGGCATTAAAATTATAGACATATCGGTCGGGAGGGTTTACATCCATTTCAACTTTTTGAAACGCCGTACTTCCAGAACTCGTTGTGTATGGTTTGTAATAGTTCCACTTGTAAGCTTCAATTGTCCCAGATTTTCCATCTCGACTGATTGAAACAATCCGATAGCGATATTCATGCCATTTCATACCCAACCACAATAGACCAGATTCTACATTTGGCTCTCTGATCTTTAGGTGAGGTCCAGCAACGTTCAATGATTGATTACACCAATCGCCTTTAATATTATTTAAGAACGCATCGACACTGACATATGGTGTCGTAGTTGCTCCTGGAGCCACACTTCCTTTTGGAAAAACAAGGATATTTATTCCTTCTAAACGTAAACCTAATCCCTGGGTGCCCGCTTCTGCTCCATTTTTAGCCCAATCGAGCCAACCATAGTTTTGAGCATGAACCTGATAATAAATATCAAACAATTCAGCATCTGAACCGGTCAGATTAACCCGGATCGCTTCAAGACGAAGGCCTTGTCCAAAGGTCCCGCTCGTGACACCATCTGCTTTTGATCCCTGCCAACCAATATTTTGTACATGGGTGCTGTATGATACTCCCACATCGTAACCCTGCTGATCTAGTTTTATTTCAATCCCTTCGAGACGGAGACCTTTTCCTGAAGTGCCGCTCATATCACCATTGCTTTTCCAGTCCTGCCAGCCCTCGTTTTGAACATGGGTGCGATATAAACACAATGGGGTTGTCATTGCATCGGTGCTGACTGATACTGCTTCCTCACTAAGTTGAACATTGTCTTCAGCAACTATAGGTATTTGAACATCAGATTTTTCTTGAGTTTCTGCCATCACTCCCATTGGAATAGCGGTTAACAACAGCATGAGAGTTAATAATAAACCAATAACGAACTGAATTTTATTTTTCATTTCTTCCTACCTTGTAATTTTATTTTCGTCGACATCTTTTAATCATACAATTGATGTTGACATTATCCCATAAACCCATTAACAACAGGGTACAGGTCTTGATTAAACTGAACAAGTCACTGCCATTCTTTTTTATCTATGCCAATGCGATTAGGTTAAATTTTTTTCAGAAGTATTTTTTGAAAACTCTGCTTGCCAGAAACACATGTCCATCAATTTCATTGGTGGATAATCATAACCTGAACGTTTTAATTCTAATCGAATCGATTCGAATTCCTCTTCATTGTTTAGATAATAGTTAGCTAATTCTGATAATGAGGCATGACCAAACACAGATGTTGAAAAGAAATTGTTTTTCAGACCATCTATAAAAAAGCGATCATAGGCTAAAGTGCATCTAAAATTTCTCTTGCTGTAACCTCACGACCACATTTCATACAGTATTCCAAAATCATTTCTTTTTTTCCCATAACTTTACCTCTTTCATTTGCAAAATCTTGGTTATCTAAATTGTATTACGTATCTTTTCTTTTCTTTCCTCACCCAATCCGCACCGCATTCTCCTTAACCGCCTTGACAATTTCCACCAGCCGCTGCTGTTTGGACAGATCGAACAGCTTGCCGAAGCTCTGGGGTTTGTCAAAGGGCGGTTTCATCAGTTCGGTGACGTTTTCGATGTAGCCGTTCTGGACCACGTAGTCGATGACCTTGCGAACAAAGACGAACTGGGATTGGTTCAGGGTCTGGTCGTCGATAAAGTCTGAGAAGGCCGCCATCGCCGCCTGGGGTTCCAGTTTGGCGATCTTGCGGAACAGCAGGCCAAAAGGCGTTTCGCCGAATTCGCACTGTTAATCAGCCTTGCTGCCCAGTTCTTTGGTGAGGATGTGCTCCAGCACCTGGTCAGTCCATCTGGGACAGGGAGATATTTTTGCGCAGTTTCTGAATCGCCAGGGTATCCTGATGGTCATTGACATCGCAGTTTACCTTCATTTTATAATCGCCGTAGTCATAGGCCGCTTCCATCACCAATCCCTCGTTGCGGTTGAGAATCGGATCATAGAGGCTGGTGATGACCGGAGACTTTTCCTGGCCCTCTTCAATGATAAACTTGATCAGCTCGCAGAGTTCCTGCCTCACTTTTTCAAAGGCCAGCAGATCCCCAGCGGCCCAGAATTCATCAGTGGTGACGGTCTGGATCAGCGGCAACCGGGTCTGGATCTGGGGGATGGTGATTTTCTTCTCCAGCTCGTTCATCAGGCCGCAAAGCTGACGCTTGGCGGTGTTATAGGTCTGCAGAGCTTCTATCTGGCTCAGCATCAGGCCGTAGATCAAGTTGTCGAAACGCTTGGCCGGCTCGTCGCTGTCTGCCATAAAATACCAACGGCGCAATTTCATGAACCAGGGCACCCTGATCCTGCTCGCTCAGACAGATGTAGGCACCACTCTGCCGAAACTGCTCGACAAGCCGTCGTTTTAAACTGACCGCTTATCAGCTCAGGGTTCAGGCTCTGCACTTGGGTCAGCACCGTTTTTGTCAGCTCCCGACGCCAGTGCAGATAGTTGTCCGCGGCAAAGGCGCTAACCTGAAGGTGACGCATCAGTCGCTACCCGTTTGGCAAAGATGGCCTCACTGAGAGACCCGGTCTCGCAGCTCTCGATGCCCTCCTTATGGGCCCGGACAAACTCAAAATTGCCAGATAGTCAAAGATAAAAAAGCGCCGCTTGTCGGCATAGCTGCCGTCGATCAGATCAGCGCAGTCCAGTCCCTGACAAAGCCTCGTACCCCGGCAGATCATCTGCCAGAACTTAGTCTTCGAGCGGGCTTTTTTTAACAGCACCAGATTGACGCATTCCGGGACATCGATACCAGTATCCATCATATCCACCGACACGGCGATGAATGGTTTTTTTTCGGCGATTTTGAAATCGTCAATGATCGTCTGGGCGTAGCTGTCCTCACAGGTGATCCGCTTGGCAAAGCCGCCTTTAAGATGGGGATAAAGGTGGTTGAACCGTTTCAGAATAAACTCAGCGTGTTGTTTATTCTGGGTAAAAATAATGGTCTTGCCAATCCGGTCACCGCCGGCCACATGGATGGCGTTGAGCATGGTGGGATAGGCGGAAAAGACAATCCGCGCGTTTTTATCCTCGCAATTGGACAACAGATTGCACAGCGACAGATGGGGCAGATAATTCTGGAGGCGGTCCGGGTTTTGCCGGTGCCAGTGGCCATTACCAGCAGGTTTTTGCGATGGCCCTGAGCGATGCTGTTGCACACCGCCTTAATGGCTTCTTTCTGATAATAACGGTCGGTGATAGCGTTGCTGATCACCACGGTGTTCAGATCCCGCTGCTCCTGGTGCTGATCCTTCTCGGCGGTATACTGCTGGGATAGAGCCGCAATTTTTAAACGCAGGGCTTCGATCTCACTGTCCTTCTGGGTCAGCAGGCTTTCCTGCACCCGGATTTTGACCGTATCCACCTCCACCTTCTGCTGAGGAATGGCGGCCTCATCAAAGCGCCGTTCGCGATAGTCTGACCCGTAGCAGTAATCGATCCATTGGGCAAACTCAAACAAACCCCGCAGGTCCAGGACGGCATCGCTGCCGGAGATATTTTTTTCGGTATGGATCGCCAGATTGCCAGCTTGATGATAAAGGGCATCTTTTTCCTGGTGTCATAGACCACGACATAACGGAAGCTGGTTTCTTGGATCAGCGACTGGAGGTTGTCCTTATAGGGCATCTCAATGGTCGTATCCACCGCATAGACGCACTTCACCGCCAGCTCCAGAGCCTTCCGGCAACCCACCGCCGACATCGCCGGTGAAGACGCAAACACCCGCTCAGCCTCAGGGCAAGCATTGGCGAACAGGGCGTATTCTTTTTGAGTAATCAGGCATTCATAATTTGATGGCATAAGGTTACCTCGTTTTGATATTTGTTTTCTTCTGACTGATATCTGCGTATTATCACTTGAGAACTATTTTACCGGCTTCTTTCCTTCAATCTTCTGTTGGGTAACTTTCAGGCTTTCAATGAAATCCTTCTCCACCTGAGAAAGCTCGGATTTTGTTTTATCCCGGTACTTTTCATACTCCAGTTCTGCTTTAATTTTGGCCTGGTCATGACTTATTTTTCCGGCATTGCTCAGTAATTCACTACCACTCATTTTAATGAAATCATCCTGTTTGGCAATCCAGTCTTTCATATACATGGGTTTCTGTCGAATTGCCTGGAGTTCGGCAAATTCCAAATACGCAGTGACCAATCGGTTTAAGATATTGATTTCGTCTTCATTGAGATAGTTTTTAGCGATGCTGGCATCAGCTTTTCTGAGCTGTCCGCCTTCAAAAGCCGTCATTCCCATAAATTCTTTTTCTGCGTTTGATCGTATATAAACAATCTCAGCCGCAGTATGACCATGGGCAGCAAAATGCATTTTGTTCTGGATCGTTTTGAAAAATGCCCGGGTGATTTCGGAGTTGGGTTCATAGTCGATGCTGGTGGCATAAATATCCAAAATCTGACGGTAAAAAACTTTCTCACTGGAGCGAATGTCCCGGATTCGTTCCAGCAGTTCTTTGAAATAATTCCCGCCGCCTACCTGCTTGAGCAGATCATCATTCATGGCAAAACCTTTAATAATGTATTCCTTCAGCCGTTGAGTAGCCCAGATGCGAAACTGAGTGCCGCGGTGAGATTTAACCCGGTAGCCTACGGAGATGATGACGTCGAGGTTGTAGAAATTCACATTGTAGGTTTTACCGTCTGATCCAGTTGTTCGGAATTTCCGAACAACTGATGATTCTTCTAGTTCCCCCTCTTCAAAAATATGTTTGATGTGTTCACTAATATTGGATTTGCTGCTTTGAAATAGTTCAATCATCTGCGCCTGGCTTAACCAGACGGTATTACCATCCATAGTGACTTCAATCTTAGTCTGTCCGTCGTCCGTCTGGTATATAAGTATTTCAGATTGGTTCACGATAATTACCTCGTATTTTTATTTTAATGACTTTGGAATTTTTGAAAACAGCATCAGCAGCGCTGGCCTAGCTTAACCAAGTCACTCAGATTTACACGCCCTGTTTTACCGCAAAAAAGACGGCAAAGTTTAAATATTTGAAAATACAATCGGCTTTGGAAAATCCTTCCGCAAGGAGCCAGTCCATCTGCTCGTTCAGGGGGGCGGTTTGATCAAACGAAGTGCGGTGATAGTAAGCCTGCAGTTCGTCATCCGGAATTTGTCTTGTTTTGACAAAATCATGCCAGATGCTGATAAACTGGGCTTCGATTTCCGGATCAGGACTTAACACCTGATCGGCATTGACAAAGATTCCCTGCGGTTTAAGGTTTGCAAAACAGCTCTTATAAAGCCCCTGCTTCTTTTCATTCGCCAGGTGGTGGATCGATAGCGCCGATACAATGGCGTCGTATTTTTCAGAAAACTGATGGGACGTATAGTCAGCAGCGATATAGTCAATCTGCTCCAAACCGGCAAAGCGTTCCCGGGCCAGATCGAGCATGTTTTCGGCCTGATCAATTAAGGTAATCTGCGCCTGGGGGTAGGCTGCCAGCACAAAGGCCGATAACAGACCGGTGCCGGCACCGAGATCGAGAATCTTTGGCGAGGCGGTATCAAATTGCAGAACTGAAATTGCTGACTGGTAAAAGGTATCATAGCTGGGGATGAAATGCCGTCGGTTGGCATCGTAATCCTGGCTGTATTGGTTGAAAACGTCTTTTAAATGCATTGCTTCTCCTCTTTTCGTTGTATTGAATGGCAGGTTTTTTTAATATAATGATTAGAAAAATCTAATCACAGATTTTCGCCAAAAGTAAAAAAATGGCTTCGATACCTTCCTTTGGCTTATTAAAGCCATTTGATCCTTTCTCTTTGGCTTCTCAAAGGCTTCTTTTTTGTTCACCCCCTTCTCTTTTTATGATAAATATCACATATTATCAAACAAAGCTGACTCATTTAATATAATCTTCTGAAAGATGCCTCGCTTTGTCTTGTCTTCTTTGGGATACATGAACGCCTTCGACAGCGGGTTTGCTTGTCCCATATTTTACATCTGCAACCACATCACGTATGGCGCCAGTTTTCCAGCTCTTTTTCATCTAGTGACCGGATAAACAATCAAATAGGTCAGCTCTTCGATGACGGTGAGGGGGTTGCTGATCCCCCCGGCCCAGATATCGGTCCATATTTTATCGACTTTGTTTTTTACTTCGGCTATGATCATTTTTTCTCTTGATTTCCTGTGTCTATTATATTTGCCGTGGCAAATTTTGATTTTTGCATTCGCTTATAATTATACGCCTTTTAGCAAAAAATGGCTATTGTAAATTGTACTTTTTCCGCCACGCTTTTTCCCCACTTTCACTTTTATTAGCACATGTCAACGTTTTGCCAGGTGCTCGGCCGACAACTGGAAAAATCTCGGCGGACTGCAGCAAAACCACAACGATGGCCCTTTAATTAAGACTCCTTTGATAAAATCCCAATAAAGAATGGTTATCGCAGGTAAACGATGGCGAGGAGGTGTCTCATGAAAATAATGTCAGTTATCGGTCTGCTCAGTGCGTTGCTGTTTTGGTTAGTATGGCCCGTTCCCCTTCACGCCCAGGCTGCCGTTCCCGCCTCCCTGGGGGCTGCTTATTGCGGCCACATTCAGGATTATGGGGATCTGCCAGCTGATAACGGCGTCGTCGTGAACGGCGGCCTGCTGGGCACTACCGGTGAAGGCAAACGGATTGAAGGGCTGACAGTCGAGTTAACCGGAGCTGCCGCAGCCACCGAGAATTACCATATCCGCTATAATGTCCATATAGAAAATGAGGGCTGGCAGGCGAGCACTGACGAACCGCTCAGTTGGAAAAATGATAGTGACTTTGCCGGTTCCCAGGGCAAAAGTCAGCGGTTGGAAGCGATTCAGCTCCAACTCACTGACGCCGCTGGACAACCAGTAACTGATTATGCCGTTGAATACCGGGTTCATATTCAGGATTACGGCTGGTCTCAAGGCTGGAAAAAAGACGGGGCCATCGCCGGAACAACAGGCGAATCCAAACGGCTGGAAGCCATCCAGATCCGGATTGTGCCCAAATTTACAAGTAGTCTCGATCCCGCTGTCTTTAAAACTTCCAGCCATCGCCTCGGCCAGACCCAGTTCAAGCCCGAAAACGTGGCGGTTAACGATGGCCAGTTGGTAATTACCATCCCGGCGGGGACAATGACCAGCGGCGAAGTTTCCAGCACCGATTTAAAAAGCTATGGCAGTTATGAGATTTCCATGAAACTGCCCGATGCGCCATCGAGCATCACCGGTTTTTTCCTCTATGCACCACCGGACTATGATCAGGAAATCGACATCGAAATCTATAATCATCCGGATGGTAAAATCATGTTTACCAGCTACGCCAATGGCGGTCTGACCGAATCGGTGACAAAAGATCTGAATTTTGACCCAACCGCCGATTTTCATCACTACCGGATTAATTACCAGCCGGACACCATCGATTTTTACGTCGACGATATTCTGCTGACCCGCTTTAGCGAGGGGATACCCCACAACCCGATGTATCTGATGGTCAATGCCTGGTTTCCCGACTGGCTTGATAAAAAACCACCAGCCCAAACTCAGCAGCTGCTGATCGATTGGATCCACTATTAAAAAAAGCTGCGGCAACCTAATTTCTGATAAGGTTGTCGCAGCTTTATTTTTACCTGATGAGCAATGGATCACTCCAGCCTTCTGAGCAGATCGTCCGATAAATTGACGAATCGCCCCTCTTAATAAATCATCACAGTCAATCAAAACGCTGTTAAATATTATTTTCGCCATTCTTCACAATTCTTCCATTGACTTCCCCTTTTTTAATCGCTAAACTTAAAAAAAGACCCATTCCGCTGGGAATGGGATAATCTGCGAAAGAAGGTCATCATCGTGCAGGAAAAAACTTTTACCTCCCCCCGGGGCACCGTTCATTATTGGATCGCCCAACACTGCGATCCCCAGGCAGTTTGTCTGGTGTTTACCCACGGACTTACTGCCAATCACTGGATGTTTGATCACCAGGTTGCTTATTTTAGAAAACATTACACCGTCATCAGCTGGGATCTGCCTCTCCATGGCGCTTCCCGTCCCTATGCGGATTTTTCATTTCACCATGTCGCCACAGATCTGGATGCCATCCTCCGTCAAGAAAGTATCCCTGCAGCGGTGCTCATCGGACAATCGTTGGGGGGCTATGCCTGTCAGCAGTATGCCCTGAATTTTCCGGAAAAGGTATTGGCCTTTGTCGGGGTGGATACCTCTCCTTTTGGTCTTTCCTACTATTCTCAGTCTGACAAATTCTGGGTGCGGCAGGTCGAGTGGATGTCCCGCTGTTATCCCCATAATAAACTGGTGACGGCTATTGCCAAAGAGGTTGCTCATACCAAACGGGGATTTGATAATATGATGGCGATGCTAAAACCCTATGGCAAGAAGGAACTCTGCCGCATCATGGGGATCGCTTATGCCAGCTTTCTCCGGGAAAACCAGGATACGGCGTTTAACTTCCCGGTGCTGCTGACGCTGGGCGAATATGACCGCTTCGGCAAAGTCCCCCAATACAACTGGGCCTGGGCGGCCAAAACCGGCTATCCCCTGAAAATCATCCCCGCTGCCGGTCATAATGGCAATGTCGACAATCCCGTTGTTTTTAATGCGGTGGTTGAAGATTTTCTGGATACCTATCATCTTATCTAATGAACACAAGGAGCAACGCAATGGAAAATGACTCTCAAAAACATATCGACGACATTGATCTCAATAACCAGAACAATACCTTTCAAACCGGGGAACTGTTCCGTTACCTTGGTTTTACACGGGATACATTAAGACATTACGAGGCCATGGGGTTTATCAACCCCTGTCATGATCAGACCAACAACTATCGCCAGTATGGTTTTGATGAAATATACAAGCTGCTGGTTATCGAATTTTATAAAAAAAGAGGTTTTTCCCTAGCTGAAATCAACCAGCTCCTTGACCAGGATCAGCTCACCCGTTTAACGGAGAACCTCAATCAAAAGCAGGCCGCCATTGAACAGGAGATTAAAAAACAGCAGCTGCTGCTGTTAAAATTAACCGACACCCAAGCATTTTGCCAGTCACTGCCCCAACACCTTAATCAGTTTTCAATCATGGACTTTCCACTTTATGAGATTGTCAGCTCTTTTTCGGCGATCTCCGCCTTCGACGAATATCAGGAAAAGGTTCTGGCTCATCTCAATCTTGCTGATGAGGATTTGCTTACCAATATGATCCGCTGTGTCACCTTTGATGCGTCCCAATATCACGATACTGAGATGCATCTTGTCGCCCCGGCTGCCGATCGGGAAATCGGTAAAAATTATCTCGACAACGGTTCCTGCCTTCATATTGTTGTTGAAGGCGGCCGGTACAGTGATGCTACCAATCAGGTCATCGACAAAACGCGGCTGGCGGCCTTTGAATGGGCTAATGAAAACCAGCTCCAGTTAACCGGAACCGTCTATCTGCATGTCCGTCTGATCCTCTTTCATGACAATATCGAACAGGCCTTTGTGGAGGCCTGGGCCCCCATTGATCAAAATAATTGACTAAAATAATTATTGACCTGGGGGCTGCCCCCGGCTTTATACTCTAGACATATCGTTAATGAGGAGTTGCAAATGAAAACAATGATTGTCAGAGAATTTCATGATTTTATGCTGCCGGATTCATATTTACTGGATTTGAGCGATCAAAAGATAAAAGGGTGCACCGGCTGTTGGATATGCTGGTGGAAAACACCGGGGCGCTGCGTCCATCATGATCTGGATCTCTTTTATCGTCACTATATTACCTCAGAAAAGGTCATCTTTTATCTCACCGTATCCCAGGGTTTTATCAGTGGCAATCTAAAAACCCTGTTTGACCGGATGATCCCCCTGTTTCTGCCCTATACCAATTATACTTCAGGTGAGTCCATGCATGATAAGCGCTATGAGCGCTATCCGGACATCGAAATTCATTATCACGATACTTTTTTAGAGGCGGCCGAAAAAAAAATCTTCGAAGATTATCTACAGCGAACATTTTACCAGTTTCACAGCAAAAATATCAGCCTGACTGGAGAACAACGAGGTGTTCGAAAATGAAAACACTGATTATCAACGGCTCCCCCCGGGCCAATCACGGGAATACCCAATTATTTATTGACCATTTTCAATCAGGTCTGACCCAACCGCTGCCGGTTCGCTATGTTTTGCGAGAGAACCCGACAACACTAGCCCTAGAGATGAATGACTATGACACCATTCTGCTGGCGATGCCCCTGTACATCCATGCCATGCCCGGGATTGTGATGAAGCTTTTTGAGGCGATGAATCCCCACCCCACCAATCATAAAAAAATCGGTTTTATTGTCCAGGCTGGTTTCATTGAAAGTTCAACTGCCCGGTATCTGGAAAACTATCTTTCATCTTTGGCCCACTATTTAAATTATACCTACCTCGGCACCGTTATTAAGGGTGATGCGGCAGCTTGTTCAATCCTGCCCCATTTTTTCTTTGGCAAGCTGTTTAAACAGCTTAAAGCTTTGGGTGCCGAGTATGAAAAAAATGAATCATTCGATCCGAACTTTGTTGAAAAGCTGGGTAATCCCGTTTATTTATCAAAATTTCAGGTGCGACTGTTGGAATCCTGCCTGGTTAAAAAGCTTGATCAGATTGGTTGGAACTGGAACCTCAAAAGAAACGGCTGTTTTGAAAATCGTTTTGATCAACCCTTTCTTTGATAGATGCTGATGATTACAGCGTCACGATTAAAAAGATCCGCCGTCATAAAAGCTACCGTCTGAGTAATTGTACACATTGCCACTAACCCCTGCAAAATTCCGACACCATTTTGACATGATTAATGGTTAGCATAATGGGCATACAATGATTGGAGGTGGTCATCATGGCTAAACCTAAAAAATTCAACCTGCGGCTGATGGTACAGATCTTTTTCTTTGCCCTTATCGCCCTTATTTCAGTGAATAAAACCCTGGCAGCTACGGGGATGGGGATTCCCTTCCTATCTGCGGCGTCTCTTCATGCTCTTTGCCCCTTCGGCGGGGTTGAGACCTTCTTTACCCTGGTCACAACGGGATTGTTTGTACCAAAAACTCAGATTTCCGCAATTATTCTAATGAGTCTGGTATTTTTGCTGGCGCTGCTCTTTGGCCCGGTTTTCTGTGGCTGGGTCTGTCCCTTTGGCGCCTTTCAGGAATGGATCGGCAAAATCGGAAAAAAGCTTTTCAAGAAACGCTATAACCATTTTATCCCCCCCAAAGTGGACAAGGTTTTGCGCTATTTACGCTATGGGGTGCTGGTCTGGGTACTGACGGTGACAGCGGTCTCTGGAGCGCTGCTGTTTGCTAATTTGGATCCCTATCATGCGTTGTTTAAATTCTGGACGGGAACGGTGGCGCTACCAGCCCTGATCCTTTTAGGCGTGATTACCATCGGCTCGTTGTTTGTGGAACGACCCTGGTGTAAATATGCCTGTCCCTATGGCGCTCTGCTGGGTCTTTTCAACAAGATCCGCATCTTTAAAATTCGCCGAAAAACGGAGACCTGTGTCAGCTGTCAGAAATGCAGCCGCAGCTGTCCGATGAATATTGATGTCTGCCGGAATGAAACGGTTACCAGTCTCAGTTGTATCAGCTGTTATGAATGCACCTCCGACCGGAATTGTCCCAAAGCCGAAACCCTGTTGGTTCAGGCCACCCAAAAAAGCCCCCAGGTTTCCATTGCCGTGGTGGCGATTGTAATGCTGACGGTATTTATTGGCGGGATTGTCGGATCGATGGTGCTGGGCATCTGGAGTTCAAAAACCAACGATCAGGGATCGGGCGGTAAGAACAACGGTAATGGACAGAAAAAGCAAGTTGAAATGCAAGAAGAGGTTTTAGATTAATCTGAAGAAGGACGAGCTGCCTTTCGCTCGGTCAGCAACTGTCACCATAATTTTCAGTTCCAATAAGAATTGTTTATAAGCGTATACGAATTTTATACAAACGTTTACAGTTTGTCTATTTACTTTTCTTTGTAGCGTGATATAATAGGCACATATCAAAAATCAACTCAATCATTTTCAGTAACGAGTGAAAAGAATCAATGTGTCAACAACTCAATAACAATTGCGACGCTGGCAATAAGATCAATGTACCGACCCGAGGTTGAAGGTGAAAATTTGACCATGATGAAATAATTGATTGACAGGCCGGGAAAACAATCTGCAACAAGTCAGATCTTCTAACTATTAAAAAGCGAAATCTTTTTAACAGCCGGATATCCCCTTATAAGTGTGTAATGTTTAAACTGAAAAGTGAAAAAGAAGGTTTTTGATAAAATCAAAAGAAGGAGTCCAAACGGATGACTACTGAGATTGTGAACTAGGCCGGTTTCGCAGGTTAAATGGCGGAATCGGTTCTAGTTCTTTTTTGGGTTGGAATGAGATGCTGCTGCTGGCAATCAGATTTCCATTTATTTTTCCATTAGTCTCAAAATATTAACTGGTCGGTTATCAACCTGCTCTAGGCATCTAAATCTTTGATAGTAACAGTTTTGGCATCGAATTCGATTAGACCATCCTGCCGCATTTTATTGAGCTCCCGGCTCAGGGACGACCGCTGAATGCCAAACCGCTGAGCCAGCTCTTTTTTTGATGACGACAGTTGGATCACCTGACTTTTCTGAACCCGGGACTCATACCGTAAGAAATCAATGATGCACTGGCGGATTGTTTTCATCAAGATGGCATTGATCTTGTCGGTGAGAATCAGGGTTTTATCGGAGATGGCTTTCATCAACCCGATCATAAAAATGCGGTTCATCTGGCACAGCTCCAGAATCAGCTCCTGATGAAGGTGAAGAATCACCGCTGGCGACTGAGCCAACACAGTCATCGGATAAGTGTTGCGGCTGGAAAAAATCAGATTGGCACCCAGTACATCCCCGTCCTGAAAAATACTGATGGTCAGGACATTCCCCTCGCTGTCCAGATTCTGGACAACCACCCGGCCGCTGAGAATTAAATCCATGGTCTGGCAGCATTCGTTCTGAAAATGGATCACCTGATCCTTTTCATACTCCCGTTTCTCATAGTAATGGGCTCTAAAAAACTGATTCAGGTCTTCATCCGGAAAATCAGAAAAAAGGCTGTGACTGGATAAAACTGCCATTAAATCCTGGTGATTCATAAAAAAACCTCCTATGTGTGACCGTGGTAACTTTTTATTCTGCTAATCTACAGTATACTATAGAAAATTCGAATTTTGAAGCTACAATTCACATGATCAACTTGGAGGTTGAAGGATGGATATTTTTACACTGATTTTCTGGGTGATTACCCTGGTATGGCTGGGATTTTCACTGAAAAAAGACAAGGGTAAAACCCTGAAGGCCATAAAAATGTCCGGGGGGATGATGAAAGGGATTGCCGGGGATATCCTCGGCATCTTGCTGTTGATTGGTCTGATCCTCACCTTTGTGCCGCCGGAGACCATTAAAGCTACTATCGGCCAGACCAACGAGGTAGTTTCTACGGTACTTTTTGCGCTACTGGGTAGCATCACCCTGATTCCCGCCTTTGTGGCCTTTCCGCTAGTAGCCTCACTGGTGGATGCCGGCGCCAGTATCGTTCCGATTGTCGCTTTTCTGACCACGCTGACGATGGTCGGGGTGGTAACCTTTCCGCTTGAAAAACGAGAATTCGGCCTGAAATTCACGCTGATCCGCAACTCTCTAAGCTTAATCTTTGCCCTGGTGATTGCTCTGACGATGGGGGTAATCTTATGACATTTTTGAAAAGCCAACTCAAAAACAACCGCTTTCTGATGATCGTGATTCTGGCTTATGTGGCAGTTGGAATTTTTTCCCCGGACAAATTTCTCCCGTCCCTGGGCAACACCTGGTATTATGTCAAGGAAATGCTGATGATCATGCCAGTAATCCTGCTGTTGACCTCGCTGATTTCAGCCTGGGTACCAAAAGAAACCATTGAAAATGCATTTGGCAAAAACTCGGGGATAAAAGGATCGCTGTTTGCTTTTTTACTGGGCAGTTTTTCAGCCGGTCCCATTTACGCCGCCTTTCCGGTCTGTAAAATGCTGCTGAGCAAGGGCGCCAGCATTGCCAACATTGTCATTATCCTGTCCACCTGGGCGGTGATCAAAATCCCGATGCTTATCACTGAAAGTAAATTTCTCGGCCCCGAATTTATGGTCGTCCGCTGGATACTG
This sequence comes from Acetobacterium sp., assembly GCF_030652775.1. Taxonomy (GTDB): domain Bacteria; phylum Bacillota; class Clostridia; order Eubacteriales; family Eubacteriaceae; genus Acetobacterium. The sequence goes on from NZ_JAUSPS010000097.1 coordinate 70,696, forward strand.
ACCACCCTGGCGATTTTTCTGATGGGCTATATCACCTCCCGGTTTGTTAAACCAGAGGATCTTCCCGCCGACGATGAAGCCGCCGCTTTGGTTGATCCCCTTTCCCTGAATCCCGACTATTGTGTCGGCTGTGGCTTGTGCGCCAAAATCGCCCCCAGCCATTTCAAAATGGTTGACAAAAAAGCGACCGTCATCAGCCAGACCCTGTCGTCCGGCGATGGTCTGGCCATCAAGGACGCTGTAGCAAAATGTCCCTCACAGATTATCCGCTTTCATCCCTGAAAAATCCCCCTGATGCCGTTATTATTAGGCATCAGGGGGATTTTAATGTTTTTTTTAGCAGAAATCAACTGCGTCTATCAGTGATCCGCCCGAATTTCAACACTTTTCAAAGCTAAGCGCATCCAGCCTGATCAAAGTCATCAATCATCGCATCCAGTTGGGCGATGGTCTCTTTGCGAGTCAACACGTAATCGCTATCCGGCAGATCCATGAAAAAATCGGCAAACAGATCGATGATCCGCTCTTCTTTGAGTTCAATGGCTTTGAAAATAACCGCTTCGGCATCTTCGTAATGGAGCACCAGACGAATGGCTTCATCGGTCAGAAGAATTTCAAAAAAGCCATAATTAGCGTAAAGCTTGTCTGACATGGCATAAGCCTTAATCGCTCCAGCCGCTAGGTCATCCCGGGTTTTTTTAAGAAACGTAACCCCTTCCTCCCGGGTAAAGGGATGGCAGATATCCGGTGGAAAGAAAATGCATTGCCCCGAGATAAACCCCCGCAAATAATCCAGCGAAAAATAAGTGGTCATGGTTGACTTGCCCTTTTGCAACTGGGCATAAGTCGAAACAACGGCGTCCTGAAATAATTCATAGTAGGGCAACTCTTGATTGATCTTGGCTTCAATCATTTCCCTCGTAAAATACAGTCCAATGGCCGGAAGCGCATTCATAAGCTGATGGGTCACCCGGAACTGATCCATTCCGAATATTTTGTACAGATCCCGACTTTCTATAATAAACGCACCGGTCTTCTCCTGAAGACTGGCAAAATCATCCAGATAAAGCTTATGGATGCTGGCATCCTCATAAATGACGAGCCGTTTAAAGTCAGCAGAAATGGTCAGGGTCCGGTCTGAGGTAAGAATATAGTAAGGAAACAAGGCGCTGTGTTCAATCTCTCCTGCTTCATAATAAGCATAGTTAGACTGATAGGAGACATTTTTCAAAATCGAAATCGAGATCAGATATTTTAGCGTCGACAGATATTTATCCGTGGCCGATCCGTCACTGACCCGGGGCATGTGGACCACATCCTCTAGTATCAGACTTTTTTTATTCCCCATCAGCTGCTGAAAAATATGGTCGTAGACCGGCTCTTTTTCCCCTGCGATAAACATCCGGATCTGGGGAACGCCGGTATTGAAAAGTTCCCGGTCAATGGCGTTGCGAACGCTTTCCAGCACCGCTATTTCATCAGTGAAAATGGTTTGTGTGACGGGACAATCCACCCGAATCTGCCGCGATTCAGTTTTAGACATTTCTTTGGAAAACTGGATTTCCTGTTCGGTCAGCTCGGTAATGGTTTCAATGAGTGCGACAATTTTCTGGCGATTGTTATAACGTTGGGCACCCAGTTTCTGGATCTCATACAGTTCATACAATTCTGCTTCCTCAGCCGTTGATAAACGCAGAGTCTCGCACAATTCCCTTAAAAACGCTCTTGTCGGCAACCGTTCTCCTGTTTTAACCCGTTGTAAGGTGGTGCGGTTAAAATTCCCGATTCTGGCTAAAGACTGAACGTTTTCACCACTTTCATCAATCAGGTTATCAATTTTTTCACTGAATTTTGACATCGTCATACTCCTGAATTTATTTAATCTTTGGATGTGCTAATCTTAAACTATCTTACGATCCGTCACTGATCTTTGGATTTGATTATAACACAATCTGATTTTAAGAACTAGCTGGTTATATGGAGATAAACGATATGTAACGATAATAACATCGCCATCTTTTCAGGATTTCGCAAAAAAGCGTCATCCATTTTTCGAATGACGCTTTGTTTTGATTGTTTCGACATTTTTTTCTTGCTGTTTTCACTACCCCTGACAGCTTACGCCGTTTTAAGCACTCCCTTTTCACCACACAGCCTGGTTAGCTCTTCGCCGATGATCCGGGTCATCTGATTGAGGTCAATGTTTTCACCATTGAGGACGTCATACCAGCCGCCAGTCACGGCATCTCCGACGGTTTCTTTAAGGATGCCGCCGACGCCATTGTAGATTTTTATGATGGTTACGGTGGTTCCGCTTAAGGCCACCTGAATAACATATTTGTCTACCGGCGGAAACTGAATGCAGTGCATGATCCCTTTTCCGGTCAGCTGGGGTTCCCCACAGGGATAGTTTCCCGCAATCATAATCTCGTGAAGCTCTTCATAACTCAATTTTTGATTGAGTTTCACCTTGTCATAGCTTTTGATCATATCTTTTGATCCCTGTTTAAACTTGTCAAAAAATCCCATTATCCTACTCCTCTGCTAATTGAAATGGTATAAGAGGCCTTATAATCCCCTTCTCTCAAAGTTTAACCCTTTCATCAGCTATGTACAATCGCCGTTCACACCGAAAATCAGCCATTCACGAAGTCCTTCATCGGAAATCAATACTGTGGCAACACATCACCCCAGGCAAATCGGGCAAATAGAACAATGGAAACCATAGCTGCCAGCAACCCTAACGCATAATTTAAAATGAGAAAAGCCCCCCCATTGCACAGAAATTTTTTACTGTCACTGTTTTTTTAATTACTGAATAATAAGATGATAGATTACAAACTGAACGGGTATTAGATTAATATAGATGACCGCAAAAGCCTTCACACTGTGGAAGGGAGGTGAAATTCATGAAAGATTCAGAATTTTGTCCAAAGTGCGGAGCAAAACTGGAACCTGGCGAACCATTCTGTGGGAATTGCGGCTTTGATACCGATTTATCCGACCATGCAACACCAGTTCCTCAAGATTCGATTCAACCGGTTCAAATGGCATCAGCCCAAATGGCTGGATACCCAAAAACGACATCGTCCGGATCGCAGAAGACCGTGATCATCATCCTGGCTGTTATTCTAGGCGTAATCGTTCTGATTGGAGTCACCACATTTTTATGGTTCAGTCTCAACGGCAGAAATAACGGTAATCCGGCAACCACCGGCGATCAGACCACTCAGGGATTGACTGGCGAAAAACAGCTGGTAATCGCTCTGCCTTCCTATTCCTTAAACGAAGGCAGCTACACCTCATCCCAGCAAATTGAAATCAACAAACCTGCGGGCGATGGGATTCAGGTGTATTTTACCATTGACGGAGCCGACCCGACTGACAAGTCAAGCCGGTATGAAGCCCCCATCGTTTTAAACGCTTCGGCAACCGTAAAAAGCATTGCCATTGACAAAAACGGAAATAAAAGCGACATCAAGACAGGTACCTACACCATTACCATTCCTCAACAGACAACGACTCAGCAGGCCACGACCCAGCAGCAAACCACCGCAACCACAACACCGGCTGTAACCGTCGAGCCCGAAGTCAATGAATGGCAACAATTCGAAAATTACATCAGCGGCACCTGGAAGTGGACAGACAGCAGCGGGTTTACGCTTTATTATCAGTTCAGTGGGGGAATGCTTCTGGTGACAGACGGCGGCAGCGACTATTATTATGATTACTACTCATCAACAGTTTCGACGGGAACAAACGGCACCATCGGCACCATCTATACCGGTGGCGACCAGCTGTATATTGACTGTAACCCGTTGGGCGACAATGCCATCTATATCAATGGTTATCTTTGCACCTATGTACAATAACAAAATTTGCAGCTAAAAAACAGAAAGGAGTCCGAACCATGACAATGGAAAAACGAAGCTGAGGCTGATTCTGCACAAGCAATGCGGAATCAGCCTCAGTACTTTTTTGCTGGCATAAGCTGATCCGATTCGAATGATGCGCAATCTACTATTTTTCTCATCGAAACGGTCTGCCAGCTTGACGCCGTCATGTTGTTTCGATATAATCGAACCATCCTGTATATCCTAGGTTGGTTGTCTTAGTACGGCCATCATCAGCGAATTTTATTGTGAAAGGTGAACAAGTCGTGGCGCTATTTTTTATTTTACTTCTGGGTTTCATCAGTATCGTCACTGCCCTGCTGATGGTCTTCTTTTCCGGCAAAATGATCCCCTTCGCCGATGCCAACGGCCAGGTGCTGCCGGGCAGCTTGTCAGAAAAATCCTGGGTACCCATCAACGGGGTGGAAATGGGGATGATTATCAAAACCCGCGACCAGACCCGACCGGTGTTGCTCTTTGTCCATGGCGGCCCGGGGATGCCGGAGTATTGGCTTAACGAAAGCCATCCGTCCCACCTTGAAGAACTGTTTACGGTGGTGTGGTGGGATCAGCGGGGCGCCGGCCTGTCTTACAGCGACGCAATCCCCCCGGAGACCATGACCACCACCCAGATGGTAGCCGATACCATTTCAGTGACCCAATATCTGCGCCAGCGATTTCGCCAGGATAAAATCTATCTGATGGCTCATTCCTTTGGCACCTATATCGGGATTCAGGCGGCCGCCCAGGCACCGGAGCTCTACCATGCCTATATTGGGGTAGCTCAGTCGGTCAACCTGGCGCTGTCAGAAGAGCTGGCTTATGAATTTATGCTGGACTTCTATGTCAATGATAAGAAAAACCGGGAGCTACTAAAAAAAGCCCCTTACGGCACCGCCGCCTATGAACGCATCCGCGATCGGGTGATGCATGAGGCCGGTATCGGTACCACCCACAAGATGTATTCGGTGATTGCCGGTATTTTTCTGGCCGTGATGAAGCACCGGGAGTATATGCTTAAGGAGAAGTTCCACATCTGGCAGGGCAAAGCGTTTTCTAAAAACTCGGTGCTTAATGACGAATTTCGCCAGGCCAATCTCAGCGATATCGTCACCCGCTTAAACATTCCCGTTCTGTTTTTCTCTGGCGCCTATGATTACACTGTCAACCACCTTTTAACTGAGGTTTATCTGGAAGAAATCAAAGCCCCGAAAAAGCACTTCTATCTTTTTGAAGACTCCGCCCACAGCCCAATTTTTGAGGAACCAGAGGTGGTGCTGGAGATTTTGAAAGATTTAATCCTCTGATGATAAAAACAACCTGGACGTATTGAACGCCCAGGTTGTTTTTTAATTATAGTTATTTAATACTTATCCATTTCCACTTCGTCCAGGAAAATATCAATTTGTGGTGACGATGAGCTTACTGGCTTTGGTGCCAATTGCGGCAGGGTTCTGATACTGCTTCCAGAGCTTTTACCTTTGAGACGGAAGGCGCCCACCATTTGCTTTAGGATTTCGGCTTGTCCGGAAAGTTCTTCACTGGCAGCGGCGCTTTCTTCGGCGGTAGCTGAATTAATCTGGACCACCTGGGAAACCTGTTCAATCCCTTGATTGATCTGGGCAATTTCTGATGCCTGATCATTGGATGCCTGGGCAATGTCTCCGACCAGACTGGTCACCTTCTCAATTTGATTGAGTATTTCTTTTAAGCTATCAGCTGTTTGTCCGGCAATTTTTGAGCCCACTTCGGTTTTCGAAATCGAACCCTCAATCAATGTCGTTGTTTCCTTGGCAGCTTCGGCACTTCGAGCCGCCAGAGTCCGTACTTCTTCGGCAACTACGGCAAAACCCTTACCATGTTGTCCGGCTCGAGCGGCTTCAACCGCTGCATTCAGAGCCAGAATATTGGTTTGGAAAGCAATGTCATCAATAACCTTGATAATCTTGGAAATATTGCTGGAGGCTTCATTGATTTCTACCATCGCCGATACCATCTGAGCCATCTGCACATTGCCCAACTCGGCATTGGTTTTAACTTCAGATGCCAGTTCATTAGCGTTATTGGCATTTTTGGCGTTTTGCATCGTTTCACCAGCTACTTCCTTCATAGAAGCAGTGAGTTCCTGAATAGAACTGGCCTGTTCCGTGGTTCCCTGTGATAGCGCCTGTCCGCCGTCTGAAATCTGAATGGCACCGGCTTCTACTTGACCAGCAGCCTCATTGATATCCGACATGGTGTTACTGAGGTTGGTTGTAATCTCGTTGAGCGCCGTTTTAATAGCCTGGAAATCGCCCAGGTATTCTCCGGTAATTTCCAGATCCAGATTACCTTCACCCACTTCTTTTAGCGTATAAGCAATTTCATCCACATAACGTTTCAGAAAGACAACGGTCTGATTCATATCATCTTTAATTTGGGTGTAATCACCGTTGTAATTGCCGACCATGCCGGTGTTAAGATTCCCCTGGGCTAGTTCTTTTAAGGTTGCTGAAGCTTCCTGCACTGGTGCAACCACGGCGTCCAGGGTGGCATTGACACCGTCAACAATTTTGGCAAAATCACCCTGATGCTGGCTGGCATCGGCGCGGGTATTCAGTTGACCCTCAATCCCGGCTTGTGCCAACATGGTGGCATCACTGATGAGATTTTCAACCGAATCCTTCACTTCCGATAAACTGTTTCGGATTTCAGCAAACTGAGCACTGACTTCAGAGGTATACTCATCCGCTTCACCGATCATTAAGTCAAACGTCAGATCTCCCTGAGCCAGACAGGTCAGATTATTAGCCAATCGAGCCACCTCGGTGCTGGTATAATTGCTCACTCGGATCATTGGGGTCAGATCGGATACAATTTCCACAAAACCGACGTTTTCACCTTTAGCATTTTTTAGATAGGCGGTATCCTGCTTATTGTTTTTGCCGCACCAGTCAAAATAAGTCTCACCAATACCCTGATCAACCAGGCGACGGATACCGCAGCCTTCTGTCTGACAAATGTTGGCCCCAGCATGGTGGCAGTCCATCCCCACTGCCGCTTTCCGATCAGCGATAACCTTACTTTCAATCATCAGCGTTTCAAATGCTTTGTTCATAAATGCCCATTTCATGTCATTATCAGTAACATGTAGGGGAAATGGCACCGAGTCAATGATGGCCTCATACCAAACCATCTTGTCGACCACTGTATCCAAAGTATCATTAACGCCCTGAACAATCTTTTTAAACCCACCTTCAAAGGCATCTGCATCGCCCCGAGTTTGCCATTGACCAGCCAGCGCTGCATTTGACAGCATGGTGGCTTCACTAATCAGTCCCCGAATCGTTTCGACAGTCTGTTTCAGAACCGGGGTCACTTCATTAGTTGGATCAGTCACCACAACGTCTAATGAAACATCGCCGTTAGAAATTTTCTCCATTAAACCAATAATCCCAAATTGAAAGGTATCCGCTAGTTGGTTGAGGGAATCGGTCATTTCTCCCACCTCGTCCTGGGAGGTGATTGCCAGACGGTCGCCGAGATGCCCGGCATTTATTTCCTTGATCATCTGATTGGCGGCAATCACCGGCTTAGCAATGCGTTTAGAAATAATATAAGAGATCACCGCTCCAGCCACCAAAATTGCCAGTGCAAACATAATAATCGTATTACGAAGCTGCACAATCGGTGCCAGCATAACTGATTCGGATTCAGTGATGACCAGGGTCCATTCCGTTTTCGGGATTGGTGCCACAAAAGCCAGTTTGGTGTCGCCGTTATATTGATACTCAAAATCAGCAACTTCATTTGAACCGAGATTTTTGAACATCGCACCAAAACCCTCGGGTCCATCTTTTTCAATATTGTCAAAGACGTTAGTCTGGTCCAGAACTATTTCTTCACTGGGATGAGCCATCATCCCGCCGCTGGCACTGATCACATAGCCATATTTATTTTTACCATCTCCAAGCGTTTTAGTAATCGCACTTAAGAAATTGGCATCCCGTCTGCCCAGCAGGACTCCGACAACCTGATTATCTTTTTTAATCGGTACCACTTCAAAAACTGCTGGTTTTTTAGTTACCTGACTGATAGCAACATCCGATATGTACGCATTACCCTTGAGCGCTTCCTGATACCAAATCTCATTTGGTACATCGAATTCACCGCCGCTGACAACATACTTGCCATGGCCATTCGTTCCAATCACTGCCATATCTTGATACCCTAACCGTTCCACATCAACAGATATGGATGCGAACTGGGTAGCAAATTCCATACCGGTGGTACGATCCCGAAGGGCAATTTCATTCAGTGTTTTCAGATTGCCTGAAATTTCAGCCCCAATAAGGTTAGCTGATTCCTCCACATATTCCAGCCCATCAACTTCCGTTCCCTGATCAATAATGGTTGCACCAGTATTGATCACCAGAATTCCCAACGTGATGATAGCTGCGGCTAGGGTCAGCACCGTTAAAAGGATTAACTTGGTAGTTAATCGCATTTTAATATTAAAGCTACTACCGTCATTCTGGTTGTTAATTGAATCAATTTTTTCCATCTTCATCATTTACTCCTTCATTTTTTTCGGATGCAACCACCCTTTTTTTATGCTTCTTTGGTATATTTTCACTCTTTGATGCAAAGCAAATTAAATTTATTAGTATTTAAAGATTACTTTATCAAAGACTAGTATTAAAAGTTAGGATTTAGTCGTATTTAAACCTTGAAAACCGCAATGTTTAGGATTATACTATAACGGTCTCAACAAATTCTCAACAAACTTACCGTAAAGTACAATACAAGATTGTGGAATCCTGTTCTTTGCGCTTCAATCTTATATCATAATGCTACGGAGGTAGTAATTAATATGAGCAAACAATTAATAGCTAATTCGAAAATTGATTTTCAACTTCTGGTCGATAAACTCAAAGAATACATCTGGGTCTTTGATGTCGCCCTTGAAAAATTCGTATATGTCAGTCCCTCCATCTACCAATTAAGAGGACTCACTGTGGAAGAAGCCATACAGGAAAGCATGACCGATTGCTTAACCCCTGAATCCCTTCAGAAAATAACAAACAGCGGACTTCGCCGATATCAGCGGTTTATGGATGGCGACCGAAGTGATGCCATCGTCTATGACCTCAGTGAATATGCCCAATATTGCAAAGATGGATCGACTAAGATCATTGAAACCTCAACTCGACTTGAAATGAATCTGGCTACAAATAGTCTGCTTGTGATCGGTGTTTCCCGGGATATTACAAAACGAAAACTCCATGAAAAGAAACTCATTGATACCATCCGCAATCAACAAGAATTGATAAACAACCAAAAACAACTAAACGAATGCACGCCCGAGCTTTATGTTTATTTTTTCGGAAAATTCAGAGTATTGACTAAAAACGGCTTCAAACCGATCAAATGGCGAACCGCTAAAACCGAAGAGTTATTTGCTTTTTTATTACATAAAGAATCTCAATGTATATCAAAAACTGAAATACTGGAAGCCCTGTGGCCGGATTTTGAACCGGAAAAGGCCAACAAACATCTCCATACCACCGTTTACAATCTGAAAAAGAATTTAAAAGCGGTTGATGTATCCTTTCAACTGGAGCTGATCAATGGTTTTTATTGTATCGACTCACACCACTTTTATTCCGACCTTGGCGAACTAAACAACTTGATCAAAACCACTGTGAATCCCTATGATTCCTGTGATATTGAGACTGTCCCAAAAATCGAACAGTTCATATTATTATTTGAAGGTGATTATCTGGCCGACAATGATTATCTCTGGGCTTTATCTCAATCAACTTTCTACCGACAACAGTTTGAAAAATATGTATTTGATCTGGCCCGGCATTATTTTTTTAAACGCGATTACATGTCAACTAAACGTATATTAAAAAAACTGATTGAAATTGATAATCTCAATGAAAGTTATCACCAACTCCTGTTGAACATATTTCTATTTGATGATGATTTTATCTCCTTTGTCCGCTATTATGACCATCTAGAGACTCTGCTTCAAAAGGAACTGGGCCAACTCCCCAACGGCTCTATCCAAAAAATGAATCAGCATTACCGTAAATATGCTGAAGAGGATATAAAAAACGAAAAATCTCATTTTTGAAGAATACCGGTTTCATTATCGTGGTTTTTATTTTTGAATAGTCGATCGGGATTTTTCAGTTTGCAAATACTTTAACCACCACAAAACCCTGAGAAAACTCAGATCATTATGAGTTTTCTCAGGGTTTTCAATTGTTGCTAGTGATCAGGCGAACTCAAACCTCTCCTTCGTTCATTTCAGCAATTGCTTTATCCCGATTTCCACCTTCTTTTTTCATCGGCAAACTGGTTTTAGTCAACATTAAAGCAAGTACCAGTGCTATAAAAACAAGCACAGTCAGGATAATAAAAACCACATGCAAAGCGGCATTCAACGCTAAAGCAACCTGTTGACCAGTAAGTGTGATCCCCTGACCAGTGGATTCATATAAATCATTGGGATTTACTCCCCAAATGCCGCTACTATTAAAATACTGAACAATCTTCAGATTAAATACCGATCCGAAGATGCTGATACCAATGGTCTGTCCCAATGTCTTCAGCAATGTATTGGTCGCCGTTGCTGCGCCCCGCTGACTGTAACCCACTGACTCCTGGATGAGGATAGTCAGAATAGTCATGGCTCCGCCCATACCAAAACCAATGATAGCAACATAGAGGATTACCAGAATCAACGGCGTCTGGATTCCCATGGTAGGCAGCAGCAGAATCCCCAATAATAGAATTACAGTTGCAATGATGGTCACGGTTCTCCCGCCATGGCGAATGATCAACCGCCCCAATACCACCGATGCAATCAGCCAGGTGATGGTCATGGAAATCAACGCCAGACCAGATACAGTGGGACTGAATCCCAGCACATTCTGAAGGTAGATCGGCAAATAAACATCCGCACCTATTAAAACAGCTGCCAGTAAAAAGCTAATGCTATTCACCATCTGATTGGTTTTTGTTAAAATTTCCAACGGCACGATCGGCTCAACGGCCTTTTTCTCAATGCGATAAAAAACAACCAGTAATAAAAGTGTTCCCACAACCGACATACCAATGAAACTTCGACTGTAATTCAAAAACTTGGCGGACAGAAAAATATTAAAAAATACTAGCATCGCTGCCGTCAAGGTGCCAATCCCAGCATAGTCGATGATCTGTTTTTTCTTTTCAAAGGATTCTTTTAGGTTCCGCTGAATCAAGAAAATGGATAGGATGCCAAAGGGAATATTAATAAAAAAGATCCAATTCCAAGAAAGCAAATCAATAAAGACGCCACCCAACAGTGGTCCCACCAGACCGGCAATCCCCCAAACTGTCCCTAGACTGCCCTGGACTTTGGGACGTTCTTCTAGAGTGAAAATATCCCCGACAATGGTGTAGGTCAGGGTGAAAATTGCACCGGCTCCCAGCCCCTGGATGGCCCGAAAGCCGATCAGCATGTCCATGGTCATGGCAAAACCACAAAGGGTGCTCCCTAGCAGAAAGATGATAATGCCAATCGAAATTACATTTTTACGGCCGTAAAGATCAGCGAGTTTGCCATAAATCGGCGTTGAAATTGCTGAGGTTAATAAATAGGCAGAAAATACCAGACTGATATTTTCAAACCCATTTAAATCTTTGGCGATGGTGGAGGCGGCGGTGGTAACGACCGTCCCTTCCACTGCTGCCAGAAACATTGCCACCATTAGTGCGAGTGTAATTTTTTTTTTGCCGCCTGCTGTTTTCATCATTTATGCATCTTTCCTTGCCTGTTCTCATTTAGAATGCTAAGCGCAATCACGCCGCATTTATCACTGCGTTCTGACATCAATTTTTATATTATAGCAAACAAAACCGGCTAAATCCAGCGACTCCGGATTAATCCGTTTTTGTGTGGTTGCCTATCTGCGTCTGATTTTTTGTCCTATTTAAAACGACGCGAAGGTTCGCAGCTCATAGCTATCCTGACCACATCGCAAAAAAAGGCTGCCAACCCAAAGGTTTGGCAGCCTTTTTATTTAATATTTAAATTTGATGCTTGTTGATTCTAGTAATTCTTATCGGCGTAGCCAACCCAGCCGCCTTCTTTGACCAGGGTCTTGTCAAATTCGCCAACCTTGAAATCAATGGTTTCGGATTTGCCATCGGCCTGAATGTTAATCTGGTTACCATCCACATCAATTTCCATGGTCACGGCTTTGCCGGCATAGTTGTGAAACAATCCGTCAATCTTTTCTTTGGGCAATTCAATGGCGAACATCCCGCAGTTGTACATATTCTGCCTAAAAATCCGGGCAAAGCTTTCAGCAATTACCACGTTGATGCCATTAACTTCCAGAGCCCAGGGCGCATGTTCTCGGGACGAACCGCAACCGAAGTTTTCCCGGGTCACTACCACGGCCTTATCCTGGGTATCTGCCCGGGAAAAGCCTGGTAATACCAGATCCTCCAACAGATTCGGTTTTAAAGCCTCTTTAGTAATTTCGGTCAGATATTTTGCCGGGATAATCTCATCAGTGTTAATATCGCTGCGATCTAAAAATAATACATTTCCTATAAATGTCTTCATGTCGTTCCCCCTTTTTAAACCTTGAATAATAAAGAATTTACAATCGTTCCGGTAATGGCGGCGGCGGCGGCTGAGGCTGGACTCATCAGGTGAACCATGCCGCCCTTACCCATCCGGCCGTTGAAATTACGGTTGGTTGTTGAGGCACACACTTCGCCTTCCGCCAACACCCCGTTGCTCATGCCCAGACAGGCACCACAGGTGGGGTTGGTCACGCAGAAGCCGGCATCCTGGAAGATTTCAATGATGCCTTCTTTTAAGGCCATGGAGTAAATGGCTGGAGTAGCTGGACTGACAATGGCACGAACATTGTCGCTGATTTTTTTGCCTTTAAGAACATCAGCGGCGATCCGCAAATCTTCAATCCGACCATTGGTGCAGCTACCGATATAGATCTGATCGACTTTGGTGCCCGTCATTTCGGCCACGGTTTTGACCTGATCGGGCTTGAAACCAACGGTAACCATCGGTTGCAGTTCCGAAACATTGTATTCCAGCACCCGTTCGTACTCAGCATCAGCATCGGAAACCCATTTGGAATAATCGGCCAGGGCATCAGCTTTGGTGGCAAACTCGTCCTGGATGAAGTCCCAGAGATAATCCACGGTGGTCATATCGGGATAGCAGATCCCACAGGTGCCGCCAGCTTCGATAGCCATGTTGCACAGGGTCATTCGGGATTCCATCGACATGGCGTCCACCACTGGACCGGTAAATTCAATGACCATGTTGGTAGCACCGTTGACGGTCAGCTCTTTGATAATAAATAAGATCAGATCCTTGGCATAAACTCCCGGTTTCAGTGCTCCGGTGAGGACAATTTTAATGGTTTTAGGAAAATGGAAGGCACAAACTCCTTTTAAAATCCCGACTTCCAGGTCAGTGGTGCCGATTCCGGCCGCAAAAGCCCCAAAGGCCCCATGGGTACAGGTGTGAGAGTCGCCCATGATGATGGTATAACCTGGCCGGACAAATCCTTTTTCCGGGAAGATGGCATGACAGACGCCGTTTTTGCCGATATCGAAAAAGTCCTTGATATCATGTCGTCTGGCCCAGTCCCTGAGGATTTTTCCCTGGGCCGCAGTTTTTGAATCCTTGGCGGGGGTCACATGGTCGATAACGGCTTTGATCTTGGTGGGATCGAAAACCCGATCCATCCCCCGCGCCATCAGATCGGTGATGGCAATTGGTGTGGTGATTTCATGACAGAAAACCCGGTCCAGTTTTAACACATGTGTATCTGGAAACGGCTCATCTACCCGATGTGCATCAAATATTTTTTCAGCTATTGTCTTACCCATTTTAATCTCCTTCTTTTTTTGTCACTTTCTTAATCTCAATAAACTTACATCTTATTATGACATAAACCTGTAAATAGATCAATAAACCAGATAAAATCAATCCCACAGTCTGAAATATTTTTCATTTTGACGAAAACTTTTTAAATTTCCCCCTTGACTCTGACCTTAGGTCATAGCTTATGATAGAATCAGGCAAGGGAAAACCAAGCCGAAACGAATCCCAGCAAGGAGAAGAAAATGAAAATGACAGTTAAGGAAGTGGCAACGCTAACCGGGGTCAGTGTGCGCACCCTTCACTACTACCATCGTGAAGGAATTCTGATCCCCAGCGAAATCACCGAAAACAAGTATCGATACTACGACGAAACCAACCTAGCGCAGCTCCAGACTATTCTGTTCTTACGGGAGCTGGATTTTTCGATCCAGGAAATCAAAGGGATTCTGGCCGATCCCGACTATGATGAAATGGATGCCTTTAAAAAACAACGCCACCTGCTGCTGCTCAAACGCTGCCGTCTGGACAAACTGATTGCCTTGCTGGATCAAAAATTAGAAGGAGAAGCAACCATGAATTTTAAACCATTTGATATGACTGAAATTGAAGCGAACAAGAAACAATACGAAACCGAGGTGAAAAGCCGCTGGGGTAAAACTGACGCCTATAGCCAGAGTCAGCAGAAAACCAATAAATATACCGCTGAAAACTGGGAAGCCATCCACAACGAAGCGGAAGCCATTTATGCCGGCTTTGTTACCCATATGGACAAGGAGGTCTCAGATCCGGCCGTCCAGGATCTGGTTGCTCAATGGCAGGCACACATCACCCGCCACTATTACGATTGCACCAAAGAAATTCTGTCCGGACTGGGGCTGATGTATGTCCATGACGACCGGTTCAAGGCGAACATTGACACTCACGCCGAAGGCCTGGCTCAGTTTATGAGCGATGCTATTGGGATTTATACCACTATATAGGGATTAAAACCCATTATCAGTATTATTATGCAAATATAAAGAACCATTTTGGGATCATCTACCATGTTTTCCCAAAGTGGTTCTTTTTTTTAACCCCATTCCCATAACTGCTCATACAATAATCGCTTTGGTTAATTATTGTTTCATGCGCAATGAGTCTTATTCCGCAACAACTAAAACATTACTGCTTTAATCTTCATTAAATCGTAATCTTTTGTTAACATAACGTTCACATTCATCTGCTATTATTTATTCATACACTCAATCAATATCCATGTCAATGGCAGTCGATTAACCCCAGCAAAACCGGTAGCGATACTCACCGCAGTTTCGTATATGCCTGATAATTATAAAATTAGGAGAATCAAAATGAATCAATTAACTTTAAACAACTACTTTACCCTGTCCGATCTGGAAAATGCCGTGACCAAAATCAGTCATAATATTAGCCGTACCCAGATCAAGCAAGTATTTGAGCAACCCCAGAAAACCTGCCTGAAATTTTTAAAGAGCCTCTGGTCCGACGTCAACATTGAAAACCACTGCGACCTGACCAATATTGATTTTAATGAGGTCAAAAAATCCGAGGATATTCTGATCCCCGAAACCATTGACAACCAGTGTCAGGAATGCCTCAATGCCAGCAAACATAAGCTGTCAACCTTTGAGCAGTTGTTTCTTTCCAACTATAACCTGGCCATGAATGACTTTGAAGACGGCAAAATCAAGGAATCATTTTCCAGTTATGACCACTATCTATAAACCCCTTCATCCAAGCTACTTAAAATCCAAAATCAGTCAAAATCAGTGAAGTTGTGTTCCAGATGGTATTCGATATTACTATCGTGCAGGATGACATTGGTAGTTTCGATCAGCTCCCCGAACATGACATTGGGAAATTCGTACCGATCAGCACCGAGGGGTTGGGCGGCGATCCACTCGTTGCTGTTGTAAATGTCATAGGGGGCATCACTGGCGCCGCTCTCGGTGACAATAATTTTGTTATCGCCGGGGGTTCCAAAGTCAACTTCTAAAATCATCGGATCGGTCGGATGGTAATCCCAGACCGTCGACTTCCAAAGGTGACAGGTATTTATTCTAATTGTCCCGCCATTTTCCGTGGTGGCAATCACCTCATAATAACCGCCGAGGTTCTGCCCCAGTGAGGCGGCAAAGATCCGGTCAATGCAATAGCTGTCGGTGAAATAAAGAATGTGCGTCGTGGGTTCAATGTAAGTGTACCAGAGTCCATCCATTTTGCTGCTAAAATCTTCGCTGGTCAGTTTTCCGATAAAGGGTCGGGCGGTTGATCCCGGTGCGGTTGCGCCTTTTGCGACGATCACAATCCTGATCCCTTCGAGACGATAGGACAGACCAGAGGTTCCGGCACTTTCCCCATTCTTAGCCCAATCAAGCCAGCCCACATTCTGGGCATGAACCTGATAGTAAACATCATAGTCTTCTGCATCGGCACCAGTTAGTCGAATCCCGATGGCTTCCAATCGCAATGACCGTCCCGAGGTGCCGCTCATGGCACCATCACTGACCCAGTCCTGCCAGCCGACATTCTGAACATGAGTACGATACTCAATCCCAACATCGACGGTCTCGTCATTCTGCTTGATCTCAATACCTTCCAGCCGCAGCGATTGTCCGGTGGTACCGCTTAATTCCCCATCCTGACGCCACTCCTGCCAGCCAATATTCTGGACATGGGAGTGATAAGAACAATTCAGGGCGATGTCCACAAAGGGCAGTTGGTGGGCTTGGGCATACTGCTGGGCAAAGGTGCCTGCTTCGCCAAAAATAGTGATATCAGGAGAGGATTCAAAAGCATTGTCGGCAATGCTGACCACCGTTTTTGGTATTGCAACCTTAAACAGATTGCGACAGGAACCAAAGGTATAATTATCAATTGCTGTCACCTGCTCCGGTATGGATATGCTTGTAAGCATGTCGCAGCGGGCAAAGGCTCCATAACCAATGGATTTCACCGTGTCCGGAATGATGATACTTTCCAGCGCACTGCATTCCCAGAAGGCGTTAGCCCCGATGGTCTCAAGCTTTTGCGGCAGCTCAATGCTTTTCAGACCGGTACATCCCCAGAATACATCACTGCCAATGCCAAGAATGCCGTCAGGGAGAACAATACTTTTTAGACTGACGCAATTGGAAAAGGCAAAATCCCCAATACTGACCACCGTTTTTCCGTCAAGCATTGATGGCACGATCACCTCGCCGCCGCTGCCAAGGTATTTGACAATTCTCACCCCAGTCTGATATTCTTCAACTTGAAAATCCGCTTCAACCGCCTTTCCCGAAATACTCACCTGGGCCAGCGCCGTAACTGGTAATAAGCCGATCAGGATCAGCGTTACCAGCAAACAAATCGATTTTTTCAGATACGTTTTCATGATCATTTCCTCCTTGTTATTTTGAACCATTTGTTTAGTCCATAACCAATTGGAAACAGCAAAACCGCAAGTCCGGAAACTGTGATGCGCTTTGCTTTTCACTATTTGTCTACCCTTTCTGACGACGCTGAAACTTGATTGAAGGTCATCTGAGTATTTTTTTTATTTTACTGACATAATCGCAGTTGATGATTGTTCTTATTCCCTGTATACTATTAAAAAACGACATGTTTTTGATGAATAGAAAGGAAACGCTTATGAAATATCTGGTTATCGGAGCCGGCGGGACTGGCGGATGCATTGGGGCTTATCTGGCCAAAGCGGAAAAAGATGTGACCTTAATTGCCAGAGGCCATCACCTGGACACAATCCAAAAAAACGGGCTTGAAGTAGAAACCAATTGGCAAGGGACTTATACCGTGTCCCCGATCAAGGCCTGTGACAGTGAACATTATGAGGATCAACCGGATGTGATTTTTGTCTGCGTCAAAGGTTATTCACTTGCCGAAATTGTTCCGTTTATCAAACGGGTCGCACATAAAAATACCGTGGTGATTCCCATTTTAAACATTTATGGTACCGGTGAAAAACTTCAAGCCCTGCTTCCCGAGTTGCTGGTTACCGACGGCTGCATTTATATCTCCGCCAATATTACTGATCCCGGAAAAATCAAGATGCACGGCGAAATTTTCAGAGTTTTTTTCGGGATCCGTGATCCCGCTCAATTCCGGCCGGTGCTGAAACAAATTGAAGCAGATTTAAATGACAGCGGTATTCTGGGCGTCCTGTCCCCGGATATCCGCAAAGACGCCTTGCAGAAATTTTCCTATGTGTCGGCAATGGCAGCCTGCGGTTTGTATTATCATGTTGAGGCCGGAGCGGTTCAGAAACCTGGTGAAATCAGAGACACCTATATTGATTTGCTGCGCGAAATCAAGCTCCTGGCGCTGGCCATGGACATTCATTTCGACGTTGATATCATCGAGTTTAATCTGGATATTCTGGACTCGCTGGCGCCGACGGCATCAACCTCGATGCAACGTGATATTAACCTGGGGAAAAAGTCGGAAATTGATGGCCTGGTTTTTGAAGTCCTGCGGATGGGAGAGCACTACCATGTTCCCATGCCGACGTATCAACGACTAGCGCAAACATTTGATGGATATGCTCAGTAACAGACTCTGCCATCAGGGCTATCATTGCGTCTATCCCCGACACAACACCAAGATCCACCATTAACACCAATTCAATTTGAACCGGTACAATAAAAAAACTTGCATCCATCAACTCAAAACGCTAAAATAAAACAATATACTAAAAATTCCAATATGAGAGAGAAGACCATGAATAACCAGAAAGAACAAATCCTCCAGGTGGCCAGCAAGCTGTTTTATGAACAAGGCTATAAGAAAACTTATCTGGATCAAATTGCCGAGATCTGCGAAATTACCAAACCCCTGATTTCCTATTATTATAAATCAAAATCAAGTTTGGCCCGGGCGGTCTCAGATACCTTCCTTTTCGAGCTTAAAAACAACGTTGCCTTTAAACTTTATACTGACTATTTCAAAGAGCGAAAGGTCGATCTTCAAGTCAGCACGGCGGTGGAAATCCGGCTGTATAACCTGATGTTTCTCACTGATCCCAATGCCATGCGGTTTTTGAAAGAGCTGGCCGATGATAAATATGAGGATTTATTCAGTCAGGACAGCATCCGTCTCTATAAAATCCATGATCGCCGTTATCATCTTAAAATACATAACAACATAGATGAATTGGCAATGATTGCCAATGCGGCTCGTGGTGCCTCTTTTTCTGTTTTATGGGCTTACAACCGGGGCGAATTCAATTGCACCCAGGAAGATTGCCTGGATTATATCACCCGGCTAAACTTTGTGCTGATGCATATTGATCCAATCCGCATCGATGCCATTCTGTCCGAAAGTAAGGAAGTCCTTAAACAGGTTCCCTTTGCAATTAAACCTTATTTTCAGATTGAATAATGCTAACTCTTAACTGTAAAAACCTCCCGGATTCATAGTTGAATCCGGGAGGTTTTTGCGTTGATGACGGTTATTTAGTAGTCTATCTTTTGTCCAGAATGGCATTGCCAATAAAGGACATCACCCCAACAGCAGCCAGACCGATGGCCGCCAACAGAAATTTGATTTCGATATTGCCGCCGGCTAAATTAGCTACCCCATTGGAAAGGATGGGTGAGACAAAAATTCCCACACTGGTAGCTGCTGTGACGATGGCAATGGCCAATGAACTGATCGAGGGATGAACGGCATTGGCAGCTAGAAAGGTTCCCGCCGGATTAATAGTGGCCAGGCAGAATCCACAACACATCGCTCCGATAAATAGTGAAGGCAGCGAGCCAATCACAAAGATAACCAGCATCCCCAAAGCGCCAACCAACAGGGATACCGGAATGACGAATTGCTTAAGCACCCGTTGCATCCGTCCAAACAACACCCCAGTGAGCATCCCGGCGGCTGACATCGAGGTATTGATCAGCCCGCTGGTGGAGGCATCCCCCAATCCCTTTCCGGCTACGTAGAGGGCGATATTAGTTTGAAAAACAAACAGGAAGACCCCGAACAGAAACATGGTCAAGGCCGTAAAATAAACCCGGGCATTGAGCTTGACACTTTTTTCTGTGTGTTTTTCTTCAGTGTGCGCCGGGGCACGATCCATGGGCAGGTTTTTCATGACGATCACAATCACTGGTATGAAAACCAGATAAACCAGGTATGACATTTGCCAGGAAATCCCAGCCAGCATCCCCGAGGTGAACAGCAGTACCATGCTACCCCCGTTGACAAATGCCGACTGGAGCCCCATCAGAGCGCCACTTTCCTCCGCCACAAAATAATCAGCAATCAGAGCCATGGACATAGTAGAATTCATCCCCTGGGCGATCCCCAACAGCAAACTGCAGCCCAGCAACACATAAATGCTGGTGGATCCGAAAAGCAGGGCAATCATCCCCCCAGCCAATCCGCAGACCAGGCCAAAAATCACCAGGTTTTTCTTCGGCAGCCGCAGCGATAAGGGCCCGGACGCAAAAGCAAACACCAACCCCATCAATGACGGGATGGTTAAAACCATCGAAATCAACGATGAGTCCACTCCCACAAAATAGGCCTGAATATCGGCCAGAATCGCTGATGCGGTCATTGATATCATCAATAATGATGAGATGGACAGAATCGCGACTTTAATTTTTCTCTTTTCCAAGACTTTCTCCTATACTCTTTTCCATTTTTTTTGCCGACACATTTCATAAAACAGTCATAAAACTTTACCGGTTAAATTTAGAATATTATATTATATTTTGATTTGCCTGTCAACGCTTTCAGTGTTAACAACAAACATCTATACGGCTGAAACCTTAAAATCTAAAGAAGCCGTATTCAACCTAGATGATGGTTGAATACGGCTTCCTTTATTTTTTTGATAGTGCTTCCAAAGGGTTTGTCTGTTTTCTATCTTCTTTTTAATTCAAACTGATTAATCATTTGTTTTAACATTTCTGCCTGACCGGACAGTTCTTCACTGGCGGCGGCGCTCTGTTCAGCGGTGGCAGAATTCTGTTGAACAACCTGTGCGACCTGTTCGATGCCGGTGTTAATCTGGGCAATTCCAGTCGCCTGCTCGTTGGAAGCTTCGGCAATATTTCCAACCAAGTCGGTGACTTCTCTGATCCCTTCGACGATTTCATCTAGCGCCGATGCGGTATCATCCGCAATTTTCGTCCCATGTTGAACCTTATTGATGGATCCTTCAATTAAAACAGTCGTTTCTTTAGCGGCCTCTGCACTTCTGGCCGCCAGGGTTCTTACTTCCTCGGCAACCACAGCAAAACCCTTGCCGTGCTGACCCGCTCTTGCCGCTTCAACGGCGGCGTTTAAAGCCAAAATATTGGTCTGGAAGGCAATATCGTCAATGACTTTGATAATCTTGGAAATATCCTGAGATGACTGATTAATCTCAACCATCGCACCCTGCATTTCCGTCATTTGCGCATTTCCTTTGGCAGCATTTTCGCGGACATCCATGGCCAGTTCTCTAGCTTTGTTGGCATTCATGGCGTTGTCTTTGGTTTGATCGGCAACCTCGGTAATCGATGCGGTCAGTTCCTGAATCGAGCTCGCCTGTTCGGTAGAACCTTGCGCTAGTGACTGGCTTCCCATTGAAACCTGAGCGGAACCGGCGGTTACCTGTTGCGCCGCATCACTGATATCTCCCAGTAATTTATTTAGTGAAGTAATAATCCCATTTAAGTCATTGGACATTTTTCGGAAATCTCCACCGTAATCACGAACCTGTTCTAAATTAAGATTTCCTTTTTCAATTTCTCCGGTAACAACTGACATTTCCTGAACAACGTTCTCAATCCGGACAGCCGTGTAGTTAACAGACTTAACCAGTTCATCAAATTCACCCTTATAGGTGCCGGCAACTTCCACATGTAAAATTCCTTTGGCCATTTCAACCATTACTTTAGCCACTTCTCGGGTTGGTTTGGCAATTTCATCAAGAATATTGTTCATCCCACCAACAAGATCTTCCCATGCACCTTTAAATTTACTGGCATCTGCCCGGGTATCCAATTCCCCGTCAATGGCGGCACTGGTTAGCATGGTGGCATCATTAATCAGATTGCCGATCGATTTCTTAACCTCAGCTAAATTACTGCCGATTTCACTGAATTGGCGATATACCTCCTCAGTATATTCTCCGGCTGCGGCAATGTTCGTATCAAGATCCAAGTCACCTTCTGCTAAACGCAATAAGTTCATTTCTAATCGTTTTATTTCTGTATTGGAGTACTCATTCACACTGATAATGGATGTCAAATCCGTTACAATTTCGACATAGCCTATCTTCTCGCCTTTTTTGTTGACCAGATACGCCGTATCCTGTTTGTTGTTTCTGCCGACCCATTCAAAATAACTGTCGGTCAAGCCTTGATCTACCAGTCGTCTGATTCCACAGCCCTCGGTGTTACAGATATTAGCATTCGCACTGCTACATGGCATGCCACAAGCGGCATCACGATTATTTATTACTCCATTTAGAATCATCAGATCAGAAAACGGCTTGTTTAAAAATGTCCAATTCATATCGTTGTCAATAACGTGAACTGGGAACGGAATAGCATCCAGGATCGCTTCATACCACTCCATCTTATCAACAACAATATCCATCACTTTGTTGGCATTTAAAACGGCATTTTTGTATTCGCCGACAAGATCATCAGCTGGATCTCGCTTCGAGAATTCGCCACTTTGCGCCCATTCCACCAGCAACGCCGTGTCACCGGCAAAGCGTTTAATGGAATCTCTGATTGTAACCAAACTATTCCCCAGGACATCCTGATCCGATCCGCTGATGATTTCAACCGTCATATCCCCTTCCGCCAGTTTCTTTGCAGTTGCGGTATGCATCTTGATATTCTCAGCAATATTTGCAAAGGCTGCACTGAGTTCACCCAATTGATCCTGAGAATGATCAATTTCAATCACCATATCAATGTCGCCCTTGGACAGTCGACTGGCAGCTAGGGTCAAACTTGATAGTTTGTTTGAGACACCTTTTACCGCTATGATAAATACCCCCAGCATTGCAACCAGACCGATACCAAAAATCAACACCATGTTGTTCTGGTCGCCCATTGTCACAACCAGACCGGCAACAATTAAAAATACCGCACTGATTGGCAACCCTACCGATAATAACAACTTTGATAATAAACTCTTTTTATTATTCATTTTTTCCTCCATGATGTTTATCTAATTGTATTTATACCCTTACTAACCGAATTATTCAGATCAAACTGGAAATAAATGATGTTAAAAAAAACTAACCGCAGCTTTGGGTTTCTAGTTTTTCGGATGCATCACATCATCCTGAATGCCATTGATCAAACGCTCTTAATCATCAAAGTTTAAGGCAATTTTTTACTCTTATTTAAATTATCAAGCAGCAAATATTGCAACTATATAATCGATTACTGATATTATAAACTTATTCGCAATAATATACCAATGTTTTTTACTCTATTTTTGACTTTTGTGAAATACACTGATAATATTTTGCACATTACTGATAATATTTTGCACATTTATGGAATCACTTTTCAACCCATTATTAGAAATTCACATACAAAAAAACCGCATCAACCTTTTTATTGGTTCGATACGGCTTTTGTTCGTTTAATTATGATTTCTTTGACTTATTCAAAATGAACCCGCTCGGCATCAAACCGGTCTTTCTGCTCGGTATCAGCCACCGGGTAACCAATCGGAATAATGGCGTAAGGCGTCAGATGATCCGGTACATTCAGTACTTTTCGGACATTTTCCATTCGATCTGCCAGCGGTGCAATACCAATCCAGACTGCTCCCAGTTCCAGTTCCGTGACTTCAAGCAGAATATTTTCGGTGCATGCAGCCATATCGATGTCGGCAAATTCTGGCATCATCATTTCTTTACGGTAAACCGGCACAATCGCCATGGCAGCATCTTTAATGCATCCGCCATAGGGACTGCAGTCGGCCAGAGCGGCCAGGGTTTCTTTATTTTTGACCACATAAAACTCCCAAGGCTGCTGATTGGCGGCTGATGGTGCGGCCATGGCGGCTCTAAGAATCTTATCGATTTTTTCCGCTTCCACTTCCTTATTTTCATACTTTCTGACACTAGTTCGATTAAAAATTACGCTCATTTTTTTCCTCCAAATTTTTCATAATTGTATTTTTGTAATTTCTTGCGCCTTGCTCTTATTCATGCTATCATTTTACCAATCATTTTCATAAAAACAAGTATGTACTATTTAGTTACTTACTACCCAAAAGGATAGTAAGTATTCAAAAAACTGCTAAAGGAGTCCCAAATGACTGAAAAAAATCATTTCTGTTTCCCCATTGATGCCACCATCAGCCTGATCGGCGGTAAATATAAAACCAAGATTCTCTGGAATCTGGTCAACTAATGAAGAAATCACATCAGTGATGCGATCGGATTGTTTGCCTACTTGTCATAAAGAATATTTTTACGCAAGGTCTCGGCCTCTTTCACACCAGCTAAAACCGCCACGATTTCCAGGGCAAAATCCACCGCTTTTCCCGGACCCCGCGAGGTGATTATGTTGCCGTCCTTGACGACCGCATCCTGTAGATAGATTGAATTAGGGATATCCTTTTCAAACCCAGGGTAAGATGTCACTTTTTTTCCAGCGATGATCTTTGCTTTTTCTAAAACGATCGGCCCGGCACAGATCGCAGCCACTAATTTCCCGGCGGTATGCATGTCTCTAACGATTTTCACAACCCGTTGATCGTCTCTTAGATTCGCTGCCCCTGGCATTCCGCCGGGAATAATGACGGCCTCGTAGGCGTCAAGGTCTGCCAGCTCATCGATGTGTTTGTCCGCTTTTACTTCGATCTGATGACTTCCGGAAACCTGAAGGCTGTCGCCGATGGCAACCATATCAACCTTAATCGGGTTGACTCTTCTTAAATAATCGACAACGGTTAAGGCTTCCACTTCCTCAAATCCCGCTGCTAAAAAAACAATTACATTCATTTATTTTCCTCCCTTTGCGTTATTATTACGATACCATGCAACGCTTAATATAAAATACAAAGCCGCAGCGTTTGTTTTTGTCTCTATTTTAACAGAAATTCGACCTCAGTTGGAGCGGATTATCAATGTCGGCGGAAATTACTTTAACATCTGTTGGGTGCCCGACACTCACCATCAGCAAGGCTGTTTTGATATTATTAGTCAAAATAGATGCTGCCGCCGATGAATTCACGCAATATTGAATTAAAAGGGACTTTCTCAGTATTAATTGGCTCACAGAAGGATAGAATATTAAGCAGGCGATCTCTTGTCTTCACATAGGGGCTGTTATCATCTATTTTATTTAAGGATGCTTCGGCAAAAGTTCTCATTGCATTTAATTCGTAAAGAAGGCTCGAATTAAACATCACGTCAGATTCTTCCTGGAATTTAAAAACGTTTTTATACTCGCCGCGCCGTACATTTTCCCACTGATCCAGGGTATCCTCCGGATGCGTACCGCGGAATTGGTCGCCTCTGACGATTCGTCTAATCAGCCGTACTTCAGAACTCGGCACTCTGTTTTCCAAGTTGAAATTTAACTGAAACAGTGAGCTGAGGTAGACTTTAAAAAGCATGTTCCGGTTGATACCCAAAAACAATACCGGATTCAATGCATGGATCCCTTCTACGACAAGTATTTCATCGGGTCCGACTTGCAGTCTCCTTGTTTGGCTGGAACGATGGCCGGTTTTAAAATCATAGATCGGCGTTTCAATCGTTTTTCCATTTATCAGCTCGACAAGCTGCTGTTGCAAATAGGGAAGATCCAAAGCATCAAGACAGTCAAAATCTGGCTTGCCGTCCTCAGTAAGCGGCGTCACTTCGCGGTTCACAAAATAATCATCCATCGCAAGCGTAACCGGCTTTAATCCGTTCACACTCAACTGTGTCGATAATCGTTGCGCAAATGTCGTCTTTCCTGAAGAAGATGGCCCTGAAATCAGCAGTACCCGCAGAGCCCGCTGCTGCTGCAGAATCATCACGGCAATATCGGATATTTCTTTTTCGTGCAGGGCTTCGGCCATCCCCAACAGCTTCAGGCTGGCGCTGCTGACGACAAAGTCGTTAACATCATTAAGCAACTCAATATTAATATTTTTCAGCCACTTTTGTGTCTTATCATACATTGCCGAGAGTTTATCCGGCGGAATTAACGAGGTGTTGCAATCGCGGTCAATGTCTCCAAAGTCGACAATAAAACCATCTGCATAAGGAATTACACAGAAAGGATCCATATCTTCAACGTTTGTTTCGCAGGGATAAATCATTTTTACAACATAGTCATCTACCTGATAAAAGTAGTAGCCTCCCTCATGCTTTAAAAAGTCAATATCAGGATTACTCAAAATCCATTCTTTTAGTTTTTTTTCAATCTGATAGACTTCTCTGATTGAAATTGCAGAATCGGCAAATCGGCAAAACACTCCCTCCATAATTGAATAAGCGATTTTAAGTGATTCTTGAGGAAAAAGCTGCCTGATTACAATGATCAATCCCAGCTTACAAGTCTGCCGGCTTTGAATCAAATGTGTTTCTCGCATCGTCATACCTTCTTTCTATCTAATTTATGATTGCGTATCTTAGTATCAGACACCGGTTTGATTGTTTTCTTTCTTGTTTATATCCTCGCCAAGGCGTATTTATCCATTTCGTGGTTAAGTAACTTCATAATCGTCAACTCATCCATCGCATCAGTCAGCGCATTATGCAACTCACAGTATTCCAGCTCTGCGCTTAACATCCGGTAAACACTCTCCACGCCGTAGCCTCGCTTCAATCTGCCGGTGCCGTAGCATTCGGCACAATCAGGTATGCTGTGATTGTGCTGTCGATATGCCGCCACCTTCATAATGTCATACCAGGTAAAATGCCTTAATTCTGGCAGATGCCGGTAATCAAACGCAGCGTTGTAAGCAAACATCGCCGTGGCCTCATGATCTGAAAGAAACTGCCGCAATTCAGCCATTGCCTTTTCCCGTGAACACTCAAGGTCAGGTTTGATGCCGTTGGAATATAGGGCGTATGTGTACATCCCGCCATGATCCTTGAACGGTGTGAGGATGTAATATCGTTTGTCGACCAACTCGAAGGTCACCGCATCGGCGATGACAATCCCAACCGACATAACCGCATCACCCCAGGTCGTTTCCGTGTCAATTACAGCGAATTTGCTCATTTTTTTCTCCTTTTTCGCAATGCTCACAATACTTTCTGTCAAGCACAGGCTTGCCGCAAGACTGGCTACTGTATTGTACCATTTTTTTGTTACTCATTGGATTTGCCCTCCAAATTTTTTGTTAGATTTTCCTTTGTTTTCAATAAAAACATCGATATGTTAAGCTTGTGTCTGGTACAAAATTTCAAAGTTTATTTTTATTATACGCCCCTGCCATCAAAAAAACTATTCCTAATTCGATTTTTTCGCCATGCTTATTCTCCATATTCATCTTATTTGACATTTGTCAAAGACTTCCCCAGATTAACGCAAAAACCCCGCCAGCAAAGTGGCGAGGTGTATCACTAAATATTCAAATTGCGGGGCTATCAGACCGTTCAGGCGTCAACATGCCCACTATCCCCATCTAAATCCAGTGCTTCCCGATCCAGATTCTCATAACAGACCACCTGGTTGCGGCCGTTGCGCTTGGCAACATGGAGCGCCTGGTCGGCTTTTTTGATGGTCTCGAAACAATCACCGCCTTCATAGATGGCAACCCCCAGGGAAATGGTGATCTTGCTCACACCGTTAACCGACTTTTCCACCGAGCAGCGGATTCGTTCAGCCACCAGGCTGGCCTTATCCCGTTGGCAATCAAACAGAATTGCGACAAACTCCTGGCCACCCCAGCGAATCACCAGATCCGGTCCCCGGAGACTGTGGCGGATACAGTCTGCCACAAACTGCAGAATCCGGTCGCCCTCATCGTGTCCATAGGTGTCATTGACCTGCTTAAAATGATCGACATCCATAATCACAATGGCAATGGCATCACTCATGAAAGACAAGTTATGCCCTTCACCCATGATCTTATGGAGCTGCCGCCGATTGAAAACCTGGGTCAAAGGATCGTGGAACAGGGCAAAGTCGAGTTTTTTCTGGGTAATATAATGATCATAATAAAACCCGGTAGCAATCAAATCCAAGAAACACAATAGCACGATCACCGGAACATTAAAGGACAATATCACATCCAGATTGGGAAAATGATAAAGCTGATCCGCCAGTAGGATATCGCCGATCAATGCCAACTGAGCGGCCATGGCGTAAAACGGCGGCGCACTGAAAGCGACCAGCAGCAGGATAAAGCTCATGATCATAAAACTTTCATTGACATAGGACTGATCGACCACGTAGGAACCTGCCCAGATGTTTCCCCAGATCACAACATGGACCATCATCAGCGAAATAGCCGACATGATCCGATAATTGCTGGTCTTTCGATAGGCCAGCACCACCACCGCCAGGGGAATCACCACCAGGCTTCGAATTAACAGGGATTGCCAGGAAAACTGCTCGGTCACCTGCCAGTCAGTCACTATGAGAATAAAAAATATCAAAGCCGAGACAAACAAGATTACCAGATTAAAACGTTTATAATAATCGTATTTGGCCTGGTAAAAATCCTCTTCTGCCTTACCCTCTAGTCTTAAAAATGCATCCATCTGCCTGACCTCCCCATGCTAGTCGTTTCCTTCATTAAACCCCATCTTGCCTGGATTTGTCAAGAACAACCGCTTAGCCAGACCAGCAAAGCATTTTTGCGAGTCGGGTAATCCGGGGATCAGATTGCCAACACTGTTTATTTATTTTAAACGATCAGGTGCTGTTTTATTTCTTTTTTACAGATTCGCCAACAGCATCGCTTCCACCGTTTCAAACCCCAGTCGGGCAATGGTCTGGGCAAATCGCTCCTTGGGCAGACCCTGTTCTTGATAAAAGAAAATAATTTTCTCCACCAGCTTCAAAACGTCTTCCGGCTCGGTAAAAATTCGACGTAGCGGTTTACCGATGGCGACCTGTTTGCCCCAGCGGCCGCCAATCACAATCTGATAGCCGATTTCCCCGCCAACGACGGCATCAAACGGACATTTGCCAATACAGAGGCCGCAGTTTTTGCACTTTTCGCGGTTGATCCCAATCACTCCATTATCCAACTGGACGGCTTCAATCCCACAGTTTTTTTTGACGCCACAGATTTTGCAATTCTTACAGAGCTCGGGATTTACAACTGGCACCGATTGGCCAATGATTCCCAGGTCATTGAGATCTGGCTTCATGCAGTTGTTGGGACATCCGCCCACAGCGATTTTAAATTTATGGGGTAGTGCCAAATCCCCAAGCCCAGTATAAAAGCGCTCATGGATTTCCCGGGACAGCCAAAAGGTATCAATCAACCCGTATTGGCAGGTACTGCCTTTACAGGAGGTGATCGGACGAACTTTAGCACCGGTTCCCCCAGTTTCCAGTCCCGCTGTCGCCAGATGGGTTCTAAAATTGTCGATCTGTTCAAAGGGGATTCCCTGACATTCGACGGTTAACCGGGTGGTCAAGCTCAGGTTACCATTGCCGTATTTTTCGGCCGCTTCCACCATACACCGCATTTCATCGGCGGTAACCATCCCATTGCGGGTAATCACCCGGCCAGAAAACGCATCGGTTCCTTTATTGCTTAAAAACCCCAAGGCTTTAACTCTTTTTTCTTCTTCATTGCTGATTGTCAGTGTTGCCATTTGCTTTTCTCTTAATAGGTCCTATTGTTGACTTTCTTTATATTTCATGTCCATGTGTGTTTAGTATAGCACTTGCCTTTCGATAATTAAAATGATAATATTTTATATTATCGATAAGAATTACTTATATTATAAATCTGCGAGGAGGATCCATGGATATTCGTCATCTGAAAATTATGATTGCTGTGACCGAAGCTGGCTCCATGTCAGGAGCGGCTAAAACGTTGTATATCACCCAGCCCGCCGTCAGTCAGGTGATTAAAGAACTCGAAAACCATTATGGCTGCCGACTTTTTGAACGCCTGGGCAAAGGGATCTTTATCACCGAAGCCGGGAAACTACTATGCAGCCAGGCGCAAATGGTGATCCGGCAATTTGAGACGCTGGAAGAAAACATGCAGAATATGCGCGCTAGAGAGATGCTGAAAGTGGGCTCGACCATCACCGTGGGTGCCTGCATCATGCCCGGTTTGATGGTCGATTTTCAAAAAATACATCCCTCTGTCGATCCCTATAACTTTGTCAACAATACCAAGATTATTGAGGAGCGGCTGCTCCAGTCCCAACTGGATATCGGATTGGTGGAGGGCGAGGTTCGCCATCCGGATCTGGTCGTCGAGCCAGTGATTCCGGATTACTTAGTGATTATCTGCAGTCCCCACCATCCGTTTGCTGGGCGAACTTTTATCGACGCCCGGGAACTGGAAAATGAAACCTTCGTGATGCGCGAAGATGGCAGCGGTACCCGAGAATTATTTGAATCCTTTGCCCAGAGCCGGGGCTTTCATTTAAAGATCACCTGGGAGGTCACCGCTCCGGAAATCATCAAAACCATCGTGCAAAAAAACAACGCCCTGGCCGCCATTTCCATCCGACTGGTGGAGGCAGAACTGAAAAACGGCAGCATCTATGCTATCCGGCACCCGGAAAACAGGTGGAACCGAAGCTTTAATCTGGTTTATCATAAACATAAACAGATCACTACCGGCATGCAGGGTTTTATCGATCTGGCTCGAAAATTTGGCCGCCAGGAAGTCGGGAGCGATCAACCCTTTGGCATTCTACAATAAGAAAAGGCCACTTGCTCCTTTTTGTTGCGTCCTAGATCAGCAGGTTCATATAAAAATCAAGGCTTTCTTTGCTGAACCGCTCAAAATTGGCCCGGGCAAAATCCGGGGTCAGCGGATAGCTTTCTTTGAATGTATCCCAGTCGAACAAATATTGAGACTGCGGCTTGGGCACCAGGCTTTCATTAACGACAAAGCCTTCACTGTTTAGCGGCATACCAAAAGATTCACCAGAGTTTTCGTAGCTGGCGTTGTCCCGGATGTACTCGGTTAAGGCGGCCAGGGTTTCCAGATTCACTTCTTTCAGGGTTAACGGGTTTTTGTCAAAACCAAAAATATAACCGCCACCGGGAAGCATAATATCCAGGAAGGCTTTGGCGCGGTCAACAATCTGGGCTGGAGTGTCTGTCTTCAAAGAACTGCTGGGGAATAGGCCAGTGATCATAAATTTTTCTCCCAGTTTATCTTTGATGGTTCGGGGATCACCGTATTCAAAAGCGATCTTACAGCCGGCCGGGATTTCCGACAGCAGGATATCCAGATAACGGCTCCAATCATGTTCACAGAACATATTGGGACGAGCGCCCACCGCCGCATACTGCTGCAGCATAGTTTTATAGGAAGGCAGATAGATCTCCACAAAATCTTTTTCCCGCATAAAGGTCGGCATATGCAACGGAATAAAAACCGATCCTTCGGGATGGATATTTCTCGGTAACCCCCAATGATAAAGCAACGGCATCACCGCTGCGGCCGCTTCCTGCAGCTGGGTTTTATGACGGCGGATATCCATGCTGATCCCGGAAAAGCTGCGTAGCTGATCGGCAATAAAATCCAGCGGAGCTTCAGTAAAACTAAATGAACCGCGAGGACTGCCGGGGTAATAGCCATGGGTCTGGATCAGTTCAAAAAAGGTTGGCAGAAAGGCTATTTCGTCATTCTGCAAGGCCATTTTACCCATCTGGATAGCAGTGGCCATTTTAATCGGATTCTTCGGATCAAGGTTTTTGTGCTGCCGGGGGATAACAGTTTCCACCAAAAAATCAAAGGTGTTTTCAATCAATTGGGGATATTCGTCATCCATCATTCCGACCACCTCAGGATGCTGCACAAAGCCGCCATTCCCCATTACAAAAGACTGAGATCCATAGAGCTGATACATCGACGGGGTCCGGGACAGCAGAAAATTAGTCGGTGCTACCGGACAGGAATCCGAATATATTTTTGCACATAGCTCCCGAGCCGGGTCGGCCAGCATGGCGTAGTTAAACTGAAAATCAAACAGATTCTGACTACCATATTCGGCCACCAGATGATAGGGCAGGGTGATCCCGATTGGCATCCGCTCAGGAATTGTGTTGGCATAGATATCACTGTACAGTTTACCCCGTTGCTGTTGTAAGACTAACACATCACTCATTTTTTCCTCCGTTTTATTTAGATTGATTATTCATAACTAATTTTCTATCGGCTAACCCAATTTCATACTGCATACTTCCCAATCCGGTTATTCACCAGATCACCTACCGCTTCAGTCGCTTCAAATAGATCATTGGCGTAGGCATCAGCCTTGATTCGACCAGCATATTCGGCGGTAACTGGTGCTCCACCGACAATTACTTTTACCTGCGATCGCAGCCCCTCTTCAATCAATACATCCATCATATTATCCAGTTCTGGCAGGGTGGTGGTTAACAATGACGACAAGGCCAAAACATGAGGCTTGTGCATCCGAATCGCCTTAATAAAGGTTTCTGCCGGCACATCAATCCCCAGATCAATCACCGTATAACCGCTGCCCTGAAGCATCATGATTACCAGGTTTTTGCCGATATCATGGAGATCCCCGGCCACGGTACCGATAGCCACAATGCCTTTAGTGACACCGGAAAACCGTGAAAGAATCGGTTCCATCAAATACATGGCAGCATGGGCTGCCCGGGAAGCCATCAGTACATCGGTTACGTAGATTTCGCCGTTAAACATTTTCTGACCCAGATCTTTAAAGGCCGGATTGATGGCTGTTTGGATGATCTTATCAGTTCGCAGCCCATGATTGAGGGCTTCTTTGGTTTTATTCATGGCAATCTGGGTTTCTCCGTTTTCGATGGCCTGCTGTAATTCGATTAGTATTTTTTCCATATTCTGCACCTATCGTTTATGAACTTTTCTAAATTGAGTTGGCGTAATCCCTTCAACTTTGCGAAATACCTTGGTAAAATAGCCGGCATCCCCATAACCCACCGATTCAGCAATGGTCTGGATTTGATAGTGGGGATTCAACAACAGCTTTTTCGATTTCTCAACTCTCACCTTTAGCACGTAATCCATGATCGGCATCCCCAGTTGCTCCTTGAATATTCGACCCGCATGGCCGGTACTTAGACAAGCTGATTCGGCAATGGCATCGACCGACAGATTTTCCGGATAGTGGTTTTCAATATAATCGACCATTATACCAATGTTGGGATTTTCTGATTTTTCTCCAAACTGCTCAAAGGTTTCCAGATAAGCATCCACCGCCCGAGATGCCAGAACACAGATGCTTTCGATCGAATCATTCTGATAAATCTGGGCGATGGCCTGGCTGTTGATTCCCTGAAAGGTGTCGGCCTCCAGCCCCATTTGACAGGCAACCCGGGAGAGGATCACCAGCAACTCAGTCATTTTTGCCCGCATTAACGACAGGTTCTGGTGGGCTTCATAGCGCTGGCTGGAAATGAGTCCTTCCAGATATGCCTTGGCTTTTTTTCGATTGTTCCGAAGCTGTAGCAGTATCTCGCCTTCATCAATCAAAAAACCGGATAAAACCGTCTCATGGTTTTTTTCAAGATTCTTTCGGTTTTCAATTTCAGCATGATAGAGGGTCCGCTGCATGGCGAATTCCCGGGACTGTTCGTAATTCTCCCAACCAGCTTTCATGATGTAATTGGCCACGACATATAAAAGATAGGCTGAGGCCTGAACCTGGTTGCCGGTAACGATGGCCAGTTCCCCCACCGCTTCAAACAACTCCTCAAAGTCATCGGTCAACGGCTGGTTCATTTTGCGCAGCTCAATCCAGAAAAATTCTTCCGGTTCCCACATCAGCACCTGTCCGCAAATGATGGTTCCAACATGTTCATCGTTTAAGATGATCGGCGCTGCCCATTCAATCAGCCCGGAAGGGCAACGAAAAATATAAGGCTCACCAAACAGCGCCGCCTGCTTGCCAGCCCGTTTGTAGGCCGCCTGACAACGGTTCTTCCCACCGTCCAGATTGTAAATGATGCGGCAGAATTTGCAGCATTTCTTGATGCCTTTTCGCGGGAAAATGGAAACCCCTTCGACATCCACAATATTGGCCATCAGGCCGGTGGTGGTGGTGAAGGCGTCGAGAATTTCCTGGAGGGTTTTAATGTCCACCAGGTCGCTGATGCGTTTTTGAGTTGTTTGGAGAGGGTCTGGTTGTCTGTCCATTGTTTCACCTGCAAAACTTAATTCTGTTTTTTTATCAGTATAGCATGATTTTTCTAAAAACAATATTAAATATACAAAGGCCGCCTTTTTTACAAAGATAAAACAACACAGCGTGTTTAATGCGCTGTGTTGTTTTAACTCTTTATTTGACTGTGCTTTGTCTCCCCCCAACTTGCCATGGCATGTCGGTTATACCCGTACCGAGTAAACATAACTTAATATAGCTCAAAAATATTGGAGTAAACTCTGGTTCCCCCCCCTCGATCATGACATAAAAATTTTCTCTCTGATTCATCTATATATCATCCCGTTATATTTTTATTGGCCCATGAATCCCCTGTCGGTAAGCGCGGATATACTCCACGCAGTATTCGTCATCCCCCATCAATGCCTCAGTAGCAAAAATGATGCCCATCAGATCCCGATCGGTGGGATCAAGAATCCCACTATCCAGCCCGGCCATCATGGCCATAACGGTAAAACCCATGTTCACCGTCTTTCTGGCTGGCAGATTAAAAGAACAGTTGCTGATAGCTCCAGTCACATGGATTGTTGGGTACTGCGCTTTTATCGCCCGAATCACATCCATGACCATCGAAACCCCGTCTTCAGATGTGCAGAGCATTTCGACCAGCGGATCAATGTGGAGTCGCGAAGCGGCAATGCCGTATGCTTTGGCTTTGGCCATCGTATCAGCAAACACATCCAGCCGATCTTTGGCTGTTTTGGGAATTCCCTTGTCGCTATTTAGCAGCGCCACACATTCCCAGGCGGTATCAGCGATTGCTGCAAAACCCACATCGGCCTTGTTCCCTTCCATGGAAACCGAATTGAATAAACCTGGACATTTGCAGAACTTCATTGCCTCAACGCAGGTCTGAACGTTGGGACTATCAACCGCAATGGGGGTGTCGGTTACCTCCTGGACGATATCGATGAGCCATTTCATGGTTTCAAGCTCCACATCATTTTCCACTGAGGCACAGACATCGATAAAATCAACCCCAGCCGCCGTCTGGATTCTGGCCAGATTTTTAATAAACTCGGCATCCCGCTCGGCAATGGCTTTGGCTGTGGCTGGAATGGCACCGTTTATTTTTTCTCCAATGATGATCATTTTTATGTTTCCCCTATCTATTTTTTCTTTTCTATCATTTATTTTATGGTTTCATGTCCGGAAAAAATATCCCGGACATCATAACCGCTTCCTTGTATTTATATTTTTTATGCATTCACCACCTGTTACCAACTATTTATTGAACCTTTTGATATTTTGCTAATCAAGTCTACCAGCTAAGCCGATATTTCATCTCATCATACCAAATTAAAGCTTATCTACCTGATGCCATGCTCCAATCATTGGTCCTAATCGCGAATCGCCAACAAACAGCGAGTTGCCATTTTCATTCAACAAAGTTGGAAAAAGTATGAAATTGCCGTATTTTCCATACTGTCTGGCACAGCGGATGGTCTCTGCAACGACTTCTTCAGTTGAAGCACCAATATAACTAGCTGGACCTGAAGAGTCCCAACCGCCTTCGACAATCAATTGACCCTGATATTTTTCCATAATCGCTTCTAGATCATTGCTGATCTGTGCCGAACTCCAGATTTTAGCACCCATTTCGACGTAATCTTCTACGATCTTTCCGCATTTTCCGCAGGTGTGCTGGCAAAATACCACGCCTCGGGAAGTCACTGCCTCAATAATTCTTCGATGTGCTGGTTTGATGACTTCCCGATAAACTTTTGGAGACATAAACAAACCATTGGCAGTCGCTAAATCATCTAAATAGGTGATAACATCCGGTTGATAAGCGTCAATGAAACGATTCATACAGGCAATTTTATAGTCAGCAAAAGCTTCGAAAAATTCCCGACAGGAATCGGGATCTTCAACCAGTGAACACAGAGTGTTTTCAAAACCCATAAATGCGGCCAGCCGTTCGAACAATCCGGAGGGACTGTAAACATTGATGATGACTTCATCCCGATTTACACCGGCCAGTTCCATTTTTGCTGCTTCTTCAATTCCTAAGGTATCGACATCCGGAAATTTCACATAGTCTTTCCAGTCAGCAATATCCTCAAACATAAACTTGTTTGGCTCCGGCATCTCCCCTTCTTTAGTCAAGATCCAATTGACACCAAAGACATCCACTCCACCTATTGTCGGTTGATCTGCCCGATCAGCTCCACCAATACAGATTTTATATACCTCCATAATATTGGGAATAAACTCTGGTTTTTTCCCCTCGATCATAGCAAAAAAATTCTCTCTCTGATTCATCTCTATCCTCCCGTTATTTTTTTATTTGTTTATCAATACCATCTTATCTAACTAGTTCTTTGGCCTTTACCGCAGCGCTACCGGCATCTGCTGCATAGCCATCGGCTCCAATTTCGGCGGCGAATTCCGGCGTTACTGGAGCGCCGCCCACAATCACCTTGCATCCAGTCAGTCCGCTGGCTTTAATGGTTTGAACCGCCTCTTTTAAAGCTGGCATCGTGGTGGTCAATAATCCCGAACAGGCAATTAATGTGACCTTTTCATTTTCTTTAGCGGCTTCCACAAATCTCGCCGCAGGCACATCCACGCCCAGATCAACCATGGTAAACCCGGCGCTTTCAATCATCATCGAGACCAGGTTTTTGCCGATATCATGGAGATCGCCAGCGACGGTTCCGATCACACAGGTTCCCAGTGACGCTGAAGTATCGCCAGCCATCAGCGGTCTGATCACATCTACCCCTTTTGACATGGCTTTGGCGGCAATCAGCATTTCCGGCACGAATATATCTCCAGCAGAAAATTTATCACCCACCACGCTCATGGAATCCACCATAGCCTGAAGAATTTCTGCTGGCTGGCCGCCGGCATCTAATGCTTCCTGTACGGCTAATCCAATCATTTTGGACTTGCCTGTTTCCACCAATTCTTTCACATCTTGAATTTTTGACATCCTTTTTTCCTCCTATTATAGTCGATTTTTGTCAATTTGTTGGCTAACGATTTTGAAATATCCAGTTTATTTTCTTACTGGCTCATCAGGTCTCGGACATACTTTTTCTCCAAATCTGAAATGCTTAACCACCTTTTTATTTATTTTGTAATATCTGTATTATATATAAATAAAAGCACCGATTAAATGGACAAAGTCACATCATTTTATGACAATTGCAGCTTGTTTTCCGAAATTTATTTGAGTTCTATAAAAAAAGGACTATTCAAACATGGAAATGACAATAATAGGATTATTCCGACCTTACTTTGATGCGACAGCATTATCTAGTTATTTAGTCACTGATCTGTTTATTCCTTTAAAATAAAGAAAAGGTCAATCCTTAAGTGCTTAGGATTGACCTTTATAAAAGATTATGTTTCACTTCGGCCTCAAGCAAGAGCTTTTCAACTTGATGAAATTTAACATCTGTCGGTTTTCTGATGTTCTCGACTTTCAGGAGCCTACATGTTCAATTGTTCGACAAATAAGCTACTTCTTATTTACACCCGATTCGTGCGACAATCCGCACAATCCGCGGTCGATTATACCGCTGGGCAATCACACAGGGCAGATTAATGACCAGGGCGTAGATCAGCATATAGAGAATCACGATCGGCGGCGTAAAAAAGCCGAAGACCCAGAAGGGTAGAATCGCCAGCCAGTGGATCATTTCGGCCCGGCAGGATTCCAGTAGGTATTTATCAAGATTATCTTTTTTAAAACTGACCAGCTTTTTCTTTTCAAAACCGCCCTTGACCAACGATCCACCATCGGGCAGGTATTTTTTCCAGTGTCGCACCCGGAACCACTTTTCATAGATCTCGCCATCGTTTTCCCAGGGATGCGTCCGGTAGAACCAGGCAGCGTAGTCAAACCAGCGATCCGGCAGGCGAGTGCAGATCATGGCAGCGCTTACCATCAGAAACGGCCAAACGATAAAACACAGGAGAATTGTCAGCCCCTGGGGCAGAAAAATGATTTGCATGATCTTCTCCTCTCTTATTTATCCAGGCGAATTTCCCGGTCTTTCCAGATAACCGGCTGACCTAATATTTTTTTAGCCATTGATCTCAAAAAAATCAGCAGATAGAAAATCAGCAGCAGCGGATAAAAGAAGATGCTGCTCACCGAAAAGCTACCAATATGCCGGGCGATGCGGATCAGCTCCAGCACCCAAATGGCGTAAAACACTGCCAGTATCCCGGCCCAGAGCCACTGCTGCCAGACCAAATTAAGAGCCAGATAAAGCGGTGCCGAGGCAACCGCAGTGATCCAGAAAAAGACCAGCACTAAAATCAGCAGCGGCGTTTTCGCCACCCCGGCGGCCTGATTTTTGGTCCAGCCCTGAACCAGCTCCCGCAACCCGCCGCCATACATCCGATAGGAAACGTCGTGATCCCCCAGAAACAGGGCAAAGGAAATGTCTTTTTCACGGAGTTCTTCACCCAGCGCCATATCATCGACGATGCTGTCTTTAATGGCGGCATGACCGCCGACCGCCTGGTAATCGGCCTGACTGATTAAGATCACCGGGCCATAGAGGCCGATCTGATAGGGATGGCTGCTTTTTTTATTTTTTTGTTTTAGATTTTTTTGCTCTTGTTTTTTTTGATCACGCCCCGCCGGCAAACCCAGACCATTGGCGCCCATCTGAATGCAATTAAAAAACAACGACAAGGCTTCGGTTTTGTTCTCGATCTGATGATAGGGCATCACCGAGATCACTCGGCCGGTCCTTTGATGGGCCTTTAACAACTTGCCGAGACCCGCCAAGCTAAGCCGGACATCGGCGTCCAGAAATAAAAGCAGCTCCCCGGTGGCGGCGTCCCCGCCCTGCTGACAAGCCCAGGACTTGCCCAGCCAGCCGGCCGGTTTTGGGGCCGCAGTAATCAGCCGGGTCCCAAAAGCCGTAGCGATGCTGGCGGTTTGATCGCTGGAGCCGTCATCGACGCAGATAATTTCGTGAATGTCGAGCGTCTGGTTTCTTAAACCTCCCAGCAGTAAGGCCAGGTTTTTTTCTTCGTTCCGAGCCGGGATAATAATCGAAAGCCGGGCCGATTTTGGGATCGGGCCGTTCGCTTCTTTCGGATTAACTCCTTCCAACTCGGGAAAGCGGTGAAAAAGAATCCAACTGGCCGCCAGCCCCAGCATGATCATACCACTGACGATGATCATCGTCGGGCTCCCGATTCATCACTGGACCGACCTGATCGGCGCTGTTTTTTGAGCTGTTTGATCACCCCATCCGCTGCCAGCTTACCAGTCAGGATCGATACCGGCAGCCCCGAGGGACTGAATGTCCATTGCCCGGCCTGATAAATATGGGGTAGCGGGGTTTCAATGGTTTTGGCAATTTTTCGAAAAACGCTCACTGCCGGTAATTTCCCGGCTTTCGCATCGTCGGGAAATGCCCAACCGGTGATGGCTCCGCCGGAATTCCCGGTGAGTCGCTCAATCGTTAAGGGGGTGGAACTGAAGCATTGCTCAACCTGCTCGGTCAAGCCGGGAAAAACGCTGTTCTCCAGCACTGCCAGGATCTGCTCTTCGCATAAGTCTTTAAAATCCCGATACCAGCCCGCTTCAGCAATGGCTTTGACTAATCGATAATCCATTAAGGTGCTGACAATCACCCCAGTTTTCCCGGCTGGAGCCAGGGCCGGATCCCGGAGCGCCGGGCAGGAAATCTCATAGGTGGTGAGCTCCAGATATTCCCGTACCCAGGCTTTCAAAGCGGTCTGTTGATCGGCCGCTGACCGGGTCGGATCGGCCAGCACCGCCGGCCAGTGTTCCGACTGGATAGCTGAAAGCCCGGCCTTGCTGGGGGTGTAAAAACAATGGGGGCCGCAGCGCCGGGCAAAATAGGGGGGTTCCAGATTAACTCCGAGATAGACGGTCAAGATCGAATCCCCGCCGCAATTTTCGTGGATCTTTTGTTGCTGTTCCCAAACCCGGGAGCCAAGTTCCCCTGATTTCGCATCATCAACGGCCTTATAAAGCGCTTTCATATCGCCGCACCAGATCAGTTCCTGATAGCCGAAGCGACGGCCATCCCGAGTCATTACCTGTCGGGTGCGGATATCGATCTGACTGATTTCAGTACCCAGCACCAGCTCGCCCTGGTGGGCGGCAATAAAATCACGCATGGCGGTCACCAGCCGCCCAGTACCACCGATGAGATAACTGTAATCGCTGTACAAAC
The DNA here is from genome assembly GCF_030652775.1 of Acetobacterium sp. Lineage (GTDB taxonomy): Bacteria > Bacillota > Clostridia > Eubacteriales > Eubacteriaceae > Acetobacterium. The sequence goes on from NZ_JAUSPS010000097.1 coordinate 110,983, forward strand.
CAAAATAACTGAGGGCAAAAAAAGTCGGCATCTTTTCAAAAAAATGCTGGCTGATGACATCAATTATGGCCTGATTTTTAGTAAAACGCAGCAGATAGCTTTCAATCGGTTCATTAAGCTTCTGAGCTTTGCGGATATTCACCTGATATTTAAGCAACCAGGGCAACAGGGTTTTAAACAGATACTCCTTGTCCATGGTCAGATCCATAAACAGCGGATTTTCAATGCCGTAGAGCACATCCATATAACCGGTAACTTTACGGATTTCGTCGATAATAGCAGCAATTTCCGCTTGATTATCGGGAAATTTTGCGCTCAGCATGGTGGCGTAAGCAGCCAGACTTTCTACCCCTTCTAAGGTCATCTGAGTATCTTCAATACCGATGACCACCGGGTTATTAACAAACTCCAGGGCAATCCCCAGCTGCGCAAGCATCGGCAAAACAATTCCTGAGTTTTCAAAAGCTCGAATGCCGGCGTCAAAGCTAAAGCCCTGGCGGCAAAAGCTCCCCACTAGACCCCCGGGTTTTTCGCTTTTTTCACAAAGCAGGGTGGTATAGCCGGCTTTGGACAGATAAGCAGCGCTGGTCAAACCAGCCATCCCGGCGCCCACGACAATCACATCGTAAGTGTTTCCTGCTTCTCTGGTTTCCCTTTTATCTGCTGTTTTTAAATCTTTCATCTCAACCGCCTCCATTTACGTCATCAATCAGTCAATCCCGGCTTTCATTTAACCGATTTGCTGATCGTTATATTTTTGTAATCTATTCATTTCATACCCTGAATCATTATCATAAAAACATAGGTTTACCTAATTTTACTGTTAAAATGGTCAGTTTGAGGAGGCCGCCTTTGATTCGCTGGTTTTTTTCCAGAACCGCCGCCTTTTTAAATTCGAGCTCTTCATTCTGTGCATAAATTCGCCTCTTTTTATTTGTGATAACAGTATCTTTCAGTCTCAGATTCACACGTTTCATTGAGAGAAAAACATGTTAAGCAAGCCTGGAACCGTCAGTTTTTACTCATATTGAGAAAAAATTAAAAGCCGATTTTTGATAAATTAGTTTTTAGCGTTATCTTAAGGCCATGTGGTTGGCGTGATTTTATCAATAAATCGGGTAAGTAATAACTATACCTAAGGAGGCTCAATAATATGAAATATCAATTTGTTAAAGAATTTCCCCATCCCATTATGGAAAAAGGAAAACGCCCGGTTATCTCCATTTATATTAATACCCATATTCCAAAACCGGATCGACATGAAAATCCGATTCGTTTCAAGAATCTTGTGCGAGAAGCCCAGGACGCTTTAAAGAAAAAAGAAGTTCGAGGCTTTAAAGATCTGTTTTCTCTTTTCGACGAAATGGTCGATAATGCTATCTTCTGGGAAGGTGCTACCGAAGGAATGGCCATTCTGGCGGATGAAGAAGAATGTATTGTTTATAAACTGCCCATCGACGTTACCAGCCGAGCCATCGTATCCGATAGCTTCTATATAAATCCGCTTTTGAAAAGCTATCAGCAAAAAGGCCGGTACCACGTTCTCGGTCTCAACCGCGATCGTTTTTTTCTCTATAATGCTGATCTTAATGGCATTCATGAGATTTCATTGGATGAAAAGGACTCCACCCTTGAAGGTGTTTTAGGAACTCAATTAACATCAAGCGACCTGTCCCATTCCAGTCTGGGTGGGGATCAAGCCACCTATCATGGCTATGGCGGCGCAAAGGATGAGAAAAAAATCGATGAAGAAAAATTCTTTCGTCATGTGGATAACTTCGTTCAGGAGAAATATTCCATGCCGTATAAAATACCCCTCATCCTCGTTGGGCTCGACGAACATCAGGGCGAACTACGAAAGCTATCAAAAAATCCATATCTAATCAAAGAAGGCATTAAAACTGATATTGACGCAATGGACAAAAAAATGCTTCATGCATCGGTTCAAAATGTCATGACAAAACTTTTCAACCAGCAATTAAAAGAACGCATGGAAATATTTAACCAGGCCCATGCAAAAGATATGGGTTCGGATGATGCGGTTCAAATTGCCAGAGCCATCATGGAAAAACGCGTGGAAGTCCTTTATATAGAAGAAAACACCGTCCGCCCGGGCAGCTATGATCTGAGTCTCGGAACCATTACCGAAGGGGTGTCACCAGATTCTTACATCGGCGACATTTACGACGAAATGGCTGAAGCAGTTCTTAGTCAAGGTGGCGAATTGTTAATTATAAAGAAGGCTGATATGCCAACCGAAAGCGATATTGCAGCGGTATACCGATTCTAAAAATGCCTGCGTAAAATAATACCCACACGCCCAAACTGAAAGGACCAGTTACCCAGTTTTCTAAGAAAACGAGTAGCTGGTCCTTTTATAAGTCAAGTAACCGGGCACCCTCCGAAAAACGGCTATAAAAAAGCTCGCTTTCTTAAATCGTGAATGAATATGCACTAGACACAAAATGGCTGACTTTTGTGAAAGATGTGTGCCACCCCCGCAAGACCGCCATCCCAGGGTTGTTCCCTGTTTCAGCGCTGACCAACATTCTTGCTTGGTAAATTCATAATACCATCCTTTTTTTTCGTGATCAGGTCGATGTCCATTGTGTGAACATATTCAGAGATACAACTCGAATAGACATACTCCGAAAATTCTTTTAGCACCACCTGATTATACAGGGATGCCCGTCTGCTGATGATTTCCAGGGCCTCAAATAAGGCTAGTACCAATGATAAATCCGCCTTGCCGTAGTGCACAATCTGGTAAAAGGTGAAATAGATATCGTTGCGGAAATCCACGCTTTGATAAATAATGGCAGCCTTTGATTCTTTCGTCTGGATGATGGTATAATGACCATCAATGCCCGCCAATTTTCCCAGCAGCACGCCGAGCATCCGAATACAGCGGATCGCCGTGTAAGGATCATTAATGCCCGTCGAAATCGCCCGCAATGAAATCTCGATAATCTTCTGCAATGAAAAAATGTAATCATTATAGGCGTATCGTTCATCTTTAATCGAGAAACAATTAGCTAATTGGCTGCTTAAATTCTCATCTGTTTTGCCCTGAGGATAATAATAGGCGATTCGTTGCTTTTCCGACAGATAATCCCCAATTTTCGAATCGATCAATATCTTGCAGTCCAGGTCTTTAATTAAGTTCCACATCAAATCAAAGTTCATTAGATCTAAATAACCATTTTTTCTGGCAAAGATCTCAATTTGAAAATCACGGGGATCAAAACTGTACTGGTCCATTCGTTTCTTGTCTTTTAAGAATGCAAGGGTACTTTCGATGGCTTGATTTGATTCATTATATAATCGTTCAATCAGTTTATTGGCTTGTATCGATGACGACACGGTGTAGACAAAAATGATGAAGTAGATAATGCAGAGGATGGAATATAGTACGGCAACGGTGGCCCCAATCACCCAATAATTGAGGTGAACATTGCGCATAAACAACAGATTTGTAATGCAGTAAAAGAAACCGCCGACATAGATTCCCATAACTTGCATGGTGCTTTTATTCGTCAGGAAATTTTCCACCACCCGGGGGGAAAATTGCGAGGAGTACATCGTCAGCACAATTAAAATCGTTGAAAAAGTAAAGGTTGTGATGGTCAAAAGAACCCCGGCCAGCAATCCCAAAATCTCTTTTGCCAAAGCAACGGTGGTAAACAATAATTCTGGAATGTAGGGTTGAATTGGCAAGGTTCTGTTGTCGATCAGAATGACAAGAATCGACAATAATAAAGAACCCAAAAGATACCCACCTAAAATAATCCACATTTTGTTATTTTTAAACAACATTATTATTTTTTGAACCATGACTTCACCCTAATCTGAATCCGTTCTTTCACTTCCAAACCGGAATGCCACGTACTCAATGATCATCCCGTATGCAATACCCGCTAAAAAGCTCACGATGTCGATGAAACCTGTCGAACTGTAGTAGGCAAAGGATACGATCAGGCCCAGAACGGCGCCGCGGCCAAGCAGCTTTGGAATGCCGGTATGTAACCAGGGCAAGCCGATCACAAGTCCCATCAACAGCCGATTGTACCACAGGGCAAACAGCAAGTAGACTTCCATTTGAAACCCGAATCTTACCAACGCACCAATGATACAAAATACACCCAGAACAGCACCAGTTAATAGGGAAACTTTCATTCTCTTTGACATCATCTTTATCGTCAACCTCCTTGAAAAGATTTGAATTGATTTGACTTTGAAGGGCTATTTTATTGTCATACCGCCTAAAAAAATTTTAAGTGATGGCAAATTTCTTAACATACTTTACCCTAAACATACTTTAAAACCATCACAAACATATGAAACATTTACATCCATCGCTATCGGGTCTTCGACCGCTGGAACTGCGAAAGTATATCATTACCATTTATTGCATCGATCATCTCCGATTTAAATCTTCTTAATCTTTAGATATCTCTCTTATATCATTAAATATTCTTTCGTCATCACTAACCGTTTTCTATAATTTCATTTCCAAGGGCGGTATTTTTGTCAGCGCAATCGTTGTCGAAGCCAGTTCTACCTGGTTTGAACTGGCTTCAACCTGCTCAAGAATTTTTGTAAATAATTGATCCTTTACCCCGACTCGCTTTTTATAGTCCACCACATATCTTAGGCTAAACTCAACCCAGTTATCATTAGCAATAATGGTTACCGTGGGATGGGTTGAGGCGTTTTCAATCATAAACTTTTTCAGCATGATTTCCCATTGCTTTTCTGCTTCAACTGAATATTCACCAACCACTTCCTGACCGACATCAAAAATAATTTTTCTTGCCAAAGTGTAATTACTTCCGTATTGAATCGGAACTTTAATTTCATCCCAAAGAAACGGAAAATCCGCCGAGTAATTGTATACGGGCTCTTTAAAAACAAAGCTATTGGCGATTCTGACAATTCTGCCATTATATAAATCAGCCTCGACCCATCCGCCGATTTCCATGATAGTGGTTCGCAATACGCCGACATCAATTACGTCCCCTTTAATGCCTCCCAGCATCACCCGATCCCCTGTCTTATATATGTCTGTTAACAAAATCGAAATCCATCCGGCGATACTGACAATTACCTCCTGTAAGGCAAAAGCAATCCCTGCTCCGACAATCCCGAAAAAGACTGCCAGGGTTCCCAGACTTTCGCGATAAATGATAGAGATCAACAACAGGATTAAAAAATATCCCACAGCGTTGATGGCTTTTTTGCTTCGGTAGGAATTATTATTATCTTTAATATGTCTGATTAGGCGCGATCGAATCAGGTTTTTCACCGTCAAAATGAAGATCACACCTACTACAACCATTATTAGTTGTAGTACATATGGATTTTTCGTCACCAGCTCGGTATATTTTTCCATATAGCCCCTCCTCTATGTAGCTTCGACATTTTTCAAATTATCCTGATCAACCGCCACTGCTACTCGTAAGTGTCCATTCTTAGCCTTCGATAGCAGCTTTTTTTTCGCATTTCAAAGGTTCGATTTTCATAATTTTCTCCTTCGTATTTGTAATTAAATATTTGCGAAACGACCGTATCCGCTAGGCAATTATCTAACTTCTAAGCATCACTACAATCATTTTTTTGTGTTCTATAACTTATTTAACCAATATTCTTACGTCTAATCCTTTTTATAGCTTCTTAACTCAACTTTCCCAGCTGAAAAATACAGCTGAGCCATTATACATAGCCACTTAAACTTCTAAAAATATAGAAGTTGACAGAAAAATGCACCCAACGTCTGATATAATGTAGATGCAAACCAAACAAAAATCAGACAGGAAAGGTTCATACCATTGTTTTTACCCGTTACATTCTCCTGGAATGGCTTCGCCGAAGTGAAAATGTTGATAAAACCTTGTATCAAAAGGGATTCCCTGCCATTAAACGTCTTTGTAACCATAACCGCTTCTAAACTATCCCATTTATCAGTCTTGTGATTTCTTAATTGCTTTAAAACCAGAAATAACATCACTGATTTCTTCGGTAATTTGATCCTGACGCTGCCGTCGATAGCTGGCGTTTAACATCTCCAGGCGCTCATCAATATTTTTGCCCGCCGCTTCCATGGAGGCCAGTCGACTGGCATTCTCGGACGCCAGCGAATAACAGAAACTGCGGTAAAGGGTGATGAAAAAATATTGCTGGATCAAATCGGAAAAAAGCGTTTCTTTGGCAATCAGATAGGTGGGCAATGAGTTGGACTGCCACTCAACCTTATTTTTTTTCAGTTTTTTAAAATCAATGGGAAAAAGACGTTCGGACTCCTCTTCAAAAAGGGTCAGTTGAACCGGCTTATTGTAATAAAGCATGATTTTGTCAATGGCTTTTTCATCACGAATTTCATCAATTTCAAATAACAACTTTTGCACCATCGCAGTAATCCCTTCTTCTGTTTGTGGTACATGCAAAGTATGGGAAACCGTGAATTGATCCGCTAACCGGGGCAGGATCTGCTGACCGATGGCGATGATAATATCTTCTTTACCCGGAGTTATTTTTTTTAAGGAAAACTCGGCAATCCGTTCATTAAACCGCCCGGCCAGCCCGTAATCTGATCCAAAAACAATGTGAATAGTACGCCCCTGTTGTTGCAACTGCGGTCTTACAGGTTCTTCATCGCCGGCCAAAACGACATAGAGCCCCAGATCCAATACTTGACGATAGGTCATTGAAGCACTGGCGGCATTTTGAAATTGGGTAATGTTCGCCGCGGCATAGGCTTTCATGGTTGATACAATCGACCGCAGATTTTCAGCCGAATTGATCTGTCTTTTAAGCGCTTGCAGATCTTCCATTTATAAGTTCAACTCCTCGTTCAATTTTGTCTTGACCCGAAGCAAGAATTCTTTGCGGTCCTCTTCCGTTAGTTTTTTTTCATTTAACAGCTTATTCCTAAACCCGGTATCCTCGCGGATCATCGCCCTGATCCATTCTTCGGCCTGGTGAATCCGCTCCAGCGGAACCTCATCCAAGGTGCCAGAGGTAACCGCCATCAACACGGCGATTTGTTCGGTAACCTCGACCGGGGCATACTGCGGCTGATTAAGCACCGCCCGAATGCGCATGCCTCTTGCCAAAGTTCGTTTGGTACTTTCATCCAGACGGGTGCCAAAACTTGCAAAGGCCTCCAATTCTTCAAACTGAGAATAGGTGAGCTTGAGCGCGCTGGTAATTTGACGATAGACCGGTACCTGGGTTTTGCCACCCACCCGGGAAACGGAAGCGCCAATTTTCACCGCCGGGAAATGTCCCTTTTGAAAAAGCTTTGGTGAGAGATAGATCTGACCATCGGTAATGGAAATAAGGTTGGTGGGAATATAAGCAGCCAGATTTTCGGCCTGGGTTTCAATAATTGGCAATGCCGTCAGGCTGCCGCCGCCATACTCTTTTTTCAAATGGGTTGATCGCTCCAGAAATCGCGAGTGAATATAGAAGATATCCCCCGGATAAGCTTCCCTGCCAGGCGGTCGCTCCAAAAGCAGCGATAGTTCCCGATAAGAGCGGGCATGTCGAGTTAGATCATCATAGATAATCAGAACGTCATGGCCTTTTTCCATAAAATATTCGCCCATCGAAGTCGCCGCATAAGGTGCTATAAAAGCCACTCCCGGAGGGGATTCTGCCCCGGCAACCATAATCATCGTATAGGCCATGGCGTCGTTTTTTTTAAGCACGTCAATCAGCTTGGCAACCCCGGTGACCTGCTGGCCAATGGCACAGTAAATGCATATAACATTTTCCTCCCGTTGATTGATGATGGTATCAATGGCAATGGCGGTTTTACCAATTTGTCGGTCTCCCAGAATTAATTCCCGTTGTCCGCGGCCAATTGGAACCACTGAATCGATGACCTTGATGCCCGTATGCAAGGGTTTGTTCACTGCGGCGCGATGCATAATTGGCGGAGCTTCGCGTTCGATGGGCAGGCGTTTGTCCGCTTCGATGGGACCCAAATCATCAATCGGTTCACCCAATGGCGTAATGACCCGGCCTAAAAAGTTATCGGAAACGGGGATATCCGCCACCTTGAAACTCCGTTTGACCCGGTCCCCTGATTGAATGTGCTGGTATTCGCCCAGTAAAATCACCCCCACCGAATCGGGGTCCAGGTTATAGGCCATCCCCATAACATTTCCTGGAAATTCAATCAATTCCTGGTTTTGTACCGATTTTAATCCTTTAATCACAGCAATCCCGCTGTCGATGGAAATAATGGTGCCCGTCTCCTCGATATCCGCTTTTCCAAGGGACTCCTGCCTAAATAAGTCAATCGCCTCTTCCAGCAAGGAAAGTTGTTCTTTCAGCATATTGTATTCCCTCCCTCGCGTTAAGTTATCTTCTTTTTAAGTATCGCTTGAATCGTCGCTTCCGCTTCTTCCAGATAATGATTCATATTTGTATGAACGGTTAAGCTGCGGAGATTTAGTTCAAATCCCTGAATTAGGTTTTCATCCACCTCATAGCTGATTGTGCCAAAGTTGTCCAATTTTTCCCGAAGGGCAGTTTCCAATTGATTGCGCTGTGCTTTTATTAATGGTGTTGCGCTGATTAAAATAATCTTGTCCTCGGTGGATTTGATTTCCTGCTGGAGCATTTCCCGATCCAGAGCTCGAATTTTTTCCATAAAAGCAGCAAAAATCTTGCCGTCCAGGTCCTCTTTGGCAATCGTGCTCAGGATTTCAGCCGCAATCGTCACTGCGCTTTGGCCCAATACCGTTCTTAATTCATGTAAAAAGCGCTCCTCTTCTTCGGTTACTTCATTAAAATAATCGATGCGCTTTTGTTCTGCTTCTTCCCGATAGATCTGGATCAAGGCCTCTTTTTTTTCCTGTGCTTCGCTGCTTGCTGCTGCCATTTTAATTTCTTTGTTCGCTTCCCATTCTGCCAGTTTTTGCTGATAGCTTTTAATTAAATGATCCGCTTCATTCATTTTCCCATCAGCTTCATTTTGAAGATCACTAATCCGTTGCTGTCGCTCTTGCATCGACTTCATAACCGGCTTGTAAAAAAGCTTTTGCAGAATAAAAAGCAGAATAAAGAAGTTGACAATTTGAGCAATGATTTCAAACCATTTTATTTGCATATCCTAACCTATCCGATTACGAAATTCCAAAACGGATTGGCAAACAGCAGAATCATCGAAATAACAAAGCAGTAGATCGCTGTTGATTCAACCATCGCAAGCCCCACGAAAAGGGTTCGGGAAATGGTGTTCGCCTCGTCAGGCTGCTGGGCAATTGATTGCAGGGCCTGGGCAACCGCTTTGCCTTCACCAAAAGCCGGTGCAATCGAACCCACTGCCATAGTAATCCCTGCCGTCACAATAGATGCCATACCAATAATACTGATCGAATCCATAAGATAGCCTCCTAGAATTAATTTAATTTTTTACTTGGTGCCCGTTTTTTTATTTCTTTTTATTGGTGGCCGAGCCAATATAGACAATTGCTAAAATCGCAAAAATATAAGCTTGGATGACGCCGGTGAGCAACCCTAAGAGCTGCAACACAATCGGAAAAAAAATCGGAATAACACCGATTAGAATGGCCGCAATAATGCTGGCACTCATCACGTTACCGTAAAGACGAATGGCCAGCGATAAGGTTCGCGACAACTCACTGATAATATTAAACGGCAGCATCAGCACCGTCGGTTTAATATATTGTTTGAGATACCCCAACAGCCCCAGGCTTTTTATCCCATAGACCGGAACGGCAAAAAACACGCACAGTGATAGCGCAATGGTGGTGTTTAAAGAGCCGGTTGGGGCGATAAATCCCGGCACCACCGACAGGATATTTGCGGCCAGAATAAAGATAAACAGGGTAGCGATAAAAGGTAAATATCGGCCCGGTTCCTGCCTGCTGACCTCCCGAATCTGCTTGCGAATGGTCTCAATCGCAGCCTCAAGAATATTCTGGCCTTTGGTCATTTTCGGACCGGGTTTTAACTTCCTGGTAATCAGAAAGGAGCCCAAAGACAAAATAACCATGGTGATCCAGGTAAATACCAGGGTCGCTGAAATACTGACAAAGCCCCATTGGAAATAAACAATCTCGCTGGGATCAATACTCATAAAATCACTCCTTTACTTATTACTCGGGGGAACGGGATTTTTTTCGGACGCTTAAAATGATTAAAAACTTAACCAGAATAACCCCTGCCAGCACGGCCAAAAACTGCTTCATGTCGTTACCTCCCAAAAAATAAATACCCAACAGCAGCACGACCATTCGCCCTACTGCACTGATTAACATTAACGGGCCGGGGTATTTAACCTGTCCAATTTTTTGCACCGTCCAGTAAAGTCCGCCAAAAAATACCAGCCCCAACAGCATCCCGCCCACAAATCCAATCACCATCGATCATCCCCCCTTTTTAATCCTTATCACTGTCACTTTTTTGTTTGATCCAATACCAGGCATTTAAACACCCCACAATCACGCCAACAAACAATAGCGTCAGGGTCCAGGAAAACCCCATTGAAAAAGTATCGTCTAGGTAAATCCCCAGAAAAATGCCTAACAGCGTGGGAATGCTGATCGACCAACCAATAATGCCAAACACCCCCAGACCAAACATGATGTCATCCTGCTCAGCTTTGGCTTTTATTTTCTTCTCCACATCGGATTGGATCTTTTTTTCGATTTTCTTTTCTGGCGAATTTTTTTCATTGTCCAACGCATTCCCCTCCTTATCACTCGATTTCCATAAACCGCCTGATGGTATCGGCTTCCAGCTTGACGAGAATTTCCCGAGCTTTCTTTTCCTGGTCGTCCTGAACCCTAAAACTTTCCACCAGGACCTGATATAGGTCTTCCAGCGAATTTCCTTTGATGGCCTGAAACGAAGCAACATAAACGGTCGCCCCTTCCTTCACCAGAATCCCCTGGTGGATAGCGTAATAGTCTTCCTGCGTATCCTTCGCCAAAATCAAGATGCCGGGTTTCAGGCTCCAGGCCACGTCAATGTGTCGGGGCAAAACCTGGAAGCTCCCCATTGTTCCCGGCGCCGTAATTTTATCGACTTCCTGATCCAAAAGGGTTTCATTGGGAAGCACCAATTTAATTAGCATCGTTTTTGGTCCTTTCCCTGCGTTTTTCATCAGCCTGATCGATGGTACCAATCATATACAAATCACTTTCATCATAATCCATGTAATCATCGTTGAGGATCGCTTCGCATCCTGACAAGGTGTCTCCCAGATCAACCAACTGGCCTTTTATTCCGGTAAATTGTTCGGTGGTAAAAAAGGGTTGAGTCAGGAATCGCTCCAAACGCCGTCCTCGAAAAACCACGTTGCGATCTTCCGGGGACAATTCTTCGATCCCCAGCATGGCAATGATTTCTTTTAATTCTTTATAGGTCGCCAGGGTCTTTCTGATTGCCATCGCAACCCGGTAATGTCTGGCCCCGACAATCGCTTTGTTGAGCATTTTTGAGGTCGATTCCAGGGGATCGATAGCCGGGTACAACCCTTCGCTGGCCCGCTTTCGGGAAAGCACCACCGAAGCCGAAAGATGATGAAAGGTATGGGTCGCCGATGGATCGGTAAAATCATCGGCCGGCACATAGACCGCCTGAATGGAGGTGATGGAACCGTTGGCAGTACTGGAAATCCGCTCTTCCAGCTCGGATAATTCAGTTTCCAGGGTGGGCTGATAACCGACCCGGGATGGCATTTTACCCATCAGTCCCGAAACTTCAGCGCCAGCCTGAATAAACCGGAAAATATTGTCGATCAGCAATAAAATATCTTTTTTTTCGACATCCCGTAAATACTCGGCCATGGTTAAGGCGGCATGGCCGACCCGGAAACGGGCCCCCGGTGGTTCATTCATTTGCGCAAAAATAAGTGAGGCATTTTTAAAAACCCCTGATTCCCGCACCTCCCGGTACAGCTCTTCGGCTTCCCGGGACCGTTCGCCAATCCCACAGAAAATACTGTAACCCTTTGTTTTTTGCGCGGTATTGTTGATCAACTCCGTAATTAATACCGTTTTACCGACGCCGGCACCGCCAAACAAACCAGCTTTTTCACCTTTGGCAAGGGGCATCAGCAGATCAATCACTTTAATTCCGGTTAGAAAAATTTCATCCGAAGTCACCCGTTTGGAAAAAGGCACCGGCTTTTTATGAATGGATTCATATACCACCTTTTCGCCTAATGGTTCATCACTATCCAAACGATTTCCAAACATATCAAACATTTTTTCCAGGATTACTTTCCCCACCGGGACGCAAATCGGCCCACGGGTGTCAATGACCCGGTCGCCTCTGGCAATGCCTGACGTAAAGGTCAGGGCAATGGCCTTTACGGTGAAATCATTCACATAAGCGTTGACTTCCATAATAATTTCCTGCTTTTTTCCGGCCAGAAGCATATTGTTAATACCGGGCAGTTCATTTTTAAAAACAACTTCAATGACGCTGCCTCTGATTGATTGAATACTACCTATGTTCTGATTACTCATCTTCATTCCCCTTGGCTTAATTTATCGGATAACGACTTTCTTATTATTGTCTTTACCCGTTTACCCGTAAATGAATCAATCAACTTTTTTCCTCAACCCATCGATCACCGCCTGGATTTCAACCGACTGACCATTTCTGGTGTTTTGAATGCAGCGGCTTTCGCAAAGCGCCAGATCCAACGGTTCTGTTTCAATCCTGATCTGGTGTTCCTCGCAATAAGCGGCCAGCCGTTTTCTGGCCCCGACCAGATTCCCCACCGTGACCCGGCGCATGATTCCGCGGATATCCAGATTGGTCCCCTGGGTTTGCATCCCGAGAGAACAATAGGGATGCTCGCAATATTCACAACGGGATGCCTTCTGCATCAAGGTCCGAATTTCGACCGGGACATCGGCATAGAGTTTTTCGGCGGTCACCGGTTTGTCTAGGACCCGTACCATCTTCTTTAGCTCTGGCTGATAGACATAGGGCTGTAGGCCCCGTTTCTTGAGCACGGCATTGGCCGCCGAAATCCCCGATGTGGTCACGGTTGGCGTGCCGGTGCCCATCACCGTCGACTCGCCGCAGCAGAACAGATTGTCCCATTCGGTCCGGGTATGGAGCCGTTTGAACATGTGCTGCCCCAGCATCTGTTTGGGACCGGCCACCGCCCCGCCGTTTTTATTGGTATAACGCTCAATCGTCCGGGGCGTGGCCAGTTCAACGTAACGGATCGCTTCGCCAAAGCCGGGAAAGCGGTTTTCCAGCACCGCGATCAGCCGCGCTTGTTCCAGTTCTTTTCTGGCCAGATAATCGGCTTCCTCACCCGTTTGCCAGTTTTCAAAGCTGGGGCCGATAGCCAGCACCACATGACTGCTGGCATCACAAAGAGTGTGGTCATCAAGACTGGAAATATAGACCGTAACCTCACTTTCATCAAGCCGATCCGGGTTGCCCACCAGCATTTCCACCGGCTCGGTGTCCGGCGGGATCACCGCTTTGTTGACCTGGGCATAAAGTACCACACTGGGATAGGTAGGCACCTGTCGGGCCGCCCAGCGGGCCCGTTCCAGGCTCAGATATTGCCGATCGATGAGCTTGCCGTATAAATTCCAGACCGTTCCCGAATAGATCAGATCCCGGCCAAATAATTTTTCACCACTGCTCAACTCCACCCCCACCGGCCGGTTATGCTCAAAATTAATCCCCGTGACTGTTTGTTCCAGCACCATTGTGCCGCCGTTTTCTTCGATCACTTTCTCCAGCTTGCCCGGCAGAAAAATGGTCGAACCGGCGGGATAATAGCTACCGCCCACATGGTTGTCGACAAACATCACCGCTGCCAGCACCGCCGGTGCTTCTTCCAGGGTGGCATAGCAATAGGTGGAGGTGATCTTATCAAAAAACTTGAAAATTTCCGGATCGCTGAAATAAGCGGCCAGCAGACTGCGGGCACTTTTATTTAAATAGCCCAAAAACCGGGCATAGGAGAGCGGGTGTTTGATCAGACTCTTGAGGGCGCCCCGGGCTTCGGTTTCATCCGGGGTGGTATAATTGGGACTGGCCACCATCACATCGCGATACATTTTCTCCAGATCCCGGTAAAAACGCCGGATATTGACTTGTTCCGAGGGGAACACCGTACCCAGCTGCGCGGCAAAATCATCGATATCAGCCCCAAAGCGAATGACATGACCCTTAAAATGCATGCAGTACAACAGCTCGTGCTTGACCACCTCAATCGGTTCCTCCAGACAATCAAAAACAAAGCGATGGGCGTTAAAGCCCTTGTCGCCAAAACCGAACAGCATCGCCGCGCCAATATCAAAGGTCACCCCATTGCGTTTAAACACCCCGCAGGAACCGCCGGGATTATAGCTTTTTTCTACTACCGCCACCTTCAAACCACTTTTCGCTAGCAAACTCCCGGCCGTCAAACCGGCTAAGCCGCCGCCAATAATAATCGCATCATATTCCATAACTCTACCCTCTTTGCGCTCATTTTTTTGTTATTGTTATCTATTCATACCCCGAATCATTACAATTACGCCCGGTGTAGTGCGCAATTTTTTCGAGATTTTGATCAGCCCTCGTTTATTCTGGCTGTCAACAGGTATAATAAAACCACCAGAACGCAAGCAGCCTATTTTTGTTTATCCGTTTCATAATCACCCGATCCCCAATTTATCACCGGAGGTAGAAATGATTTTATATGGACTCAATCCCAATCAAATGATCCCTACAGCCCAGGCTCTGCGGCAAAAAGGCAAAGCCGCCCGGGCCGTTGTTACTTTTGTAAACCAGGGTACCTTTAATCCGGTTAACCGGGATGTCAATACCATGATCGACGAGCAGAACCGCACCCGGCTGCCCGAACTCATCGACCTGCGGCGGGAACGGATGGCGGTATCACCCTTCACCTTTTACCGCGGCACCGCGCTGATCATGGCCCATGACCTGTCCCACCAGGCGATCACCGGGGCGCCGCTGATTATCTGCGGCGATGCCCATATCAACAACTTCGGACTGTACGCCTCCCCCGAACGGCGGCTGGCTTTTGACCTCAACGATTTTGACGAAGCCGCCCCCGGCCCCTGGGAATGGGATCTGAAACGGCTCATCACCAGCATTTTCCTCTGTGGCGAAGACCTGGGACTGAGCGATACTCAAGTCAAGGAAGCCGCCATCAAAGCCGCCCTGGCCGGTGATGTTGAAGCGGCCTTTGAAGCTTATAAACAAACCGTCCGCGCGGATATCGCCCTGCTGCTGTCTCAGCATCTTTTAACTGACGTGGCGAGGCGGGTTGTCGGCGTCGGCAGTGTCGGCACCCGATGCTATCTGCTGGTGTTAACCTGTGAAAACGCCAGCCATCTGGTGCTCCAGATCAAAGAGGCATCCCCTTCGGTGGTGTCCCGCTATAATCCCATTGTCGGCTCACCACTGGGTAAACTGAACCCCGAACAAAACAACGGCCTGCGGGTCACCACCTATCAGCAGATTCTGCAGGCCTACTCGGATCCTTTTCTGGGGCACTTTCAGGCCAACGGCCGGGATTTTTACGTCCGTCAATTCCGGGATATGAAGGGCTCCTTTGAAATGAATGAACTGACCAACCAGGGCTTTCTCGACTACGTCGAAGGCTGCGGCCTGATGTTGGCCCGGGCCCACGCTCAAAGCCCCAACGCCAACTACGTCGCCGGCTACATGGGCAAGTCTGACAACTTCGAAAAGGCCATTGTTAAGTGGTGCTATGGCTATTCCCGCCAGGTTTATAGGGATTATGAGAATTTTGTCAGGTAGCCCCAGGTATCCTAGCACTCATTAAAAAAACCGGATCTTGCGGATTGATCACGGCATCTTGCTTACCGTAAAACAAATCAGGAAACGACCTGAAAAACGGTCATTTCACTTTTGCTATTCTGACTTTTCCTTTAATCCATTCAAGTTAAGCTAATATGATTGGACACCCATCTGGAAATAAGATAAACTACAGCTATAAATTTGACTACTTGAAGGATCGCCTACCCCGTCCACCTGTATTTTAAAATTAAAGATATCTTCTATCTTGACGATTCCAGAAGAAGATGAACAGAAGGAGAAATCGCTATGTATAATGGTATTGTTGACTATGAACGGTATAACCAAGTCGAAAAGAACCTGAAAAATGTATTGAATTTAGCCAACGCCGATCATTATTCAAAGGCCGTTGAGGAAGAAATTTATTATCATACCGCAAAAAACATTGGCAGCCGACTCAATGTTACTGATTACAACAGTTTATCGGCAAAAATAATGGAATTGGGGATCGGCGAAATCGTCATCACCGATATGACAGACGATAAGATAATCTTTCGGTTATTTGACTGCTTTACCTGCTCTGATATGAAACATCTTGGCAAACCGATCTGCTTTTTCGAGGCGGGTATCCTGGCGGGAGCTGTCTCGAATATTCGCAAACAGAACATGGATGCCAACGAAGTGAAATGCAATGCCCTGGGCGATGATTTTTGCGAATTCGAAGTTACGAGAGGAATTCCCGACAAAATCGATGACACTGCTGAAAAAAAAGATGATCAAGATAATATAAATCTGCTGTTTTTAACCATTAACTCATTAACTTTAGCTAAAATCAACAATCAGATACAATCCCAAAGTCAGCGTTCAGAAGAAACTAACCATAAACTGAACGAAGCCCTGAAGAATGCTCTGGAATTGAACAATTTCAATCAACATATTTTCGATAGTATCCCCAATTATGTTGCCGTGATTGACAGTAACGGTTCTGTGATCCGAATTAATGAAAAGTATCGCGAAACCCTCGCTGCTGCTTTTATCGGCGAGACCAGTATCACTGATTTAAAATGGGAATCAAAATTTGCCGAAGTCCTGGAAACCGGGAAACCGGCTATCTGGCAGCAGCTGATTTACGGTGCTGAACACATTATCTTTGAAAGCCCGATTATCGAATCAAATACTGTTTTAAGACAGGTCATCCCATTAGAATCTGAATTCGTTAAACAACTGCTGGATAAGATACCTGACGCAGAACCTGAAGTGATGCCCCGTAAAAAGCGAACCATTAAACAGGAAAGTCTATGTGATAAAAATATTATTGTTGACAGTCCTGCGATGAAAGAGCTCGTTCATTATATCAAAAAAATATCAAGAACCGATGCTTCCATCTTAATACGTGGTGAAAGTGGAACCGGAAAGACCCTCTTTGCTAAACAGATTCACCAGGAAAGTCGCCGCAGTCAACACCCCTTTGTTTATATTGACTGTACCACCATTCCCAAGAATTTTTTTGAAACTGAGCTGTTTGGATATGAACCAGGATGCTTTACTGGTGCGAATAAGAGTGGAAAAATCGGCAAACTGGAAATGGCCCAGGGTGGCACCGTTTTTCTGGATGAAATTGGGGAAATCCCCATCGAGATCCAATCAAAATTGCTGCGCTTCCTCCAGGAAAAACAATTTGAAAAATTGGGTTCAGTGGTAACCCGAAGTGTCGATGTCCGAATCATTGCCGCAACCAATCAGCCGCTTGAAACGCTGATCCGGGAAGGCTTATTCAGAAAAGATCTGTACTACCGGTTAAATGTTATTAATGTGATGATGCCATCACTGAAAGAAAGACGTTCCGAAATACCTGGCCTAATCGATAAAGTGCTCCTTGAAATCAGTGCCGAAACCGGATCGGAACCAAAAACCATTGATTCTACCGGGATAAAACACTTAATCCAATATAATTGGCCTGGCAATATCCGCGAGCTGGAAAACCTGATCAGGCGTCTTTTCTTCCTGGCCGATGAAAATGTCATTGGTGAGGATATTATTTTAAAAGAACTCACTGCTGCCGATGGTCTCAATCGCTATGAAAGAGCCCCACTGGCAAGGGAAACCAATCTCAATGAAAAAGACCTGATCCTCAAAGTGATCAAGGACTGCAATAACAATAAATCTGATGCCGCCCTTAGACTGGGTTTTACCCGGCAGACCCTCTATAATAAAATTAAAAAGTATCAGCTGCTATAATCAACAGCAATGGGCAGTGTCAAAAGTGTAAACCTTTACTTGACACCTTTGTATATTTGACACTTTTCAAACCTAATAATTTATTAAAAAAACACATTAACCCACCTAGTTTAACCATAGGTGGGTTGGTGTGTTTTTTTGGCACGATATTTGCGTTGACTATAGAATGACCACATTTTTTAATTGAAATTTGAAAGGCGGTGAAAATATGTGCATACCAAAAGAATCGAAATTCCTGGCGGTGGATGCATCCCAATGTATGGGGTGTCGAAACTGTGAATTAGCCTGTTGTACCCGAAAGGTAGAGCATTATGGTAATGAAGCTAAGCCTGGTGATATTAGGATTATGCCAAATATTATTATTGGGCACGATGGCAACGGAAGCAAACCTGCATTTTGCAGACACTGTAGCGAAGCATTCTGCGAAAAGCTTTGTCCTGTCAATGCGACAATAAAAGTAAATGGCGTTATCTTATTTGATAAGACTAAATGTAATGGTTGCGGTATCTGTGAACAGGCTTGTCCCTATGGCGTAATCACCATCGGAACATTTAAAATTAATGAAATAACGAAGAAGCTCGCTACTAAATGTGACTTGTGTATCGATCGTCGAATTAACGATGAAGAACCAGCCTGTTATGCGGCTTGTCCCACCAAAGCTTTAGCACTTATTTGAGTTGTTGTCTCTACCCAGGTTGTACTCAAAATTGAAATGAAGGAGAAAATTTATGAATGATTGTTATAACTGTTCCGACCAGAGTCTGATTGAAAAAGCTGAAAGCGAAAAAATAGATTTAGTATGGCAACGATACGAAAAGATGAAACCCCTGTGTGGCTTTGGTGAACAAGGCATCTGCTGCCGGATTTGCATGAAAGGTCCCTGCCGGATCAACCCCTTTAGTAAAAAACGCAGTGTCGGTATCTGCGGCGCCTCAGCGGATACTATCGTTGCCAGAAACCTGGTCAGAATGATTGCTTCCGGTACAGCAGCCCACTCGCTTCATGGCAAAGAAGTGGCCAAAACCTTGATGCATGTCGCTAGGGGCGAGACCGCTATCTATTCGGTCAAAGATGCGATCAAGCTGCGCAGCATTGCTCAAAAGTTAAACATCGAAACCGATGGCAATGATTTAATCCCTCTGGCTGGCGTTGTGGCGGCCAGCAGCCTGATGGATTACAGTCGCATGGATGATGAAGAAATCTGTAACTGGCTTAAATACACGATTCCCGATGCCAGACTGGAAAAATTAAAAAAACTTGGCATCACCACCAGTAATATTGATGGCTCCATCAGTGATATCATGGCCCGAACTCATGTGGGAACCGATGCTGATGCGGTAAATATCTTGCTTGCCGGTCTCCGCTGTGCATTGGCCGATTATTCGGGGATGCAGGTTGCGACCAATCTTTCTGACGTTCTGTTCGGAACCCCGCAACCGGTGGTTAGCCAGGCCAGTCTGGGGGTCCTCCGAAAAGATGCTGTCAATATCGCCATCCATGGTCACAATCCCCTGTTGAGTGAAATCATCGTCGACGTTGCCTATAAAATGCAGGCGGAAGCTGTCGCAGCCGGCGCCACCTATGGCATCAATATTGTCGGCGTTTGCTGTACCGGCAATGAAGTTCTGCTCAGACACGGAATCCCCCTTGCCACAAATTATCTGTCCCAGGAACTGG
The DNA here is from genome assembly GCF_030652775.1 of Acetobacterium sp. Lineage (GTDB taxonomy): Bacteria > Bacillota > Clostridia > Eubacteriales > Eubacteriaceae > Acetobacterium. Next base: position 130,684 of record NZ_JAUSPS010000097.1, read on the forward strand.
CAATAATAACCGGTGCTTTAGATGCCATGATTGTTGATGTCCAATGTATAATGCCATCACTCGCCAAGGTATCTGCTTGCTATCATACCGAGCTCATTACAACCATGCCCGATGCTAAAATTGCCGGTGTAACCCATATTGAATTGGGCAGTGGCGACAGTTTGAAAAAGGCTGAATTGATTATCCGAAAAGCAATCGATGCCTATAAGAACAGAGATGATGATCGGCTTTCCATCCCGGCGGAAAAAAATAAGGTCATCGCCGGTTTCAGTGCCGAAGCCATTATTGATCTGCTGGGTTCAATCAACAGTGAAGATCCGCTAAGCCCGCTGATCGAAAATATTGTCAATGGCAAGATCAGAGGCATTGTCCTTTTTGCCGGATGCAACAATGTTAAAGTCAAACAGGATCATAATTTTGTTACCATGGCCCAGAAATTACTGAAGCATAATATTTTAATCTTGGCAACCGGCTGCGGTGCTGGGGCTTTTGCCAAAAATGCGCTGATGAATTCCGAAGCAACTGAAGCTTATGCCGGTGACACCTTAAAAGAGGTTCTAACCTTTCTGGGCTTTGAAGCCGGTTTAAATGCCCCCTTACCGCCAGTTTTACACATGGGGTCCTGCGTTGACAATGTCCGAAGCGTTGATCTGGCCGTGGCGATTGCCAATCGTTTGGGCGTCGATTTAAATCAATTGCCTTTGGTGGCCTCAGCACCAGAGCTCATGAGTGAAAAATCAATTTCCATCGGATCCTGGGTGGTCACCCTGGGAATTCCTCTTCATGTTGGGCTGGCGCCTCCTGTTACTGGAAGCAGTCTGGTAACCAATGTGTTAACCTCAGAATTAAAAAATATCGTTGACGGTTACTTCATGGTTGAAGAAGATCCCGAAGAAGCGGCTGACAAAATCATCAGTATCATTGAAGAAAAAAGACTGGGTCTGAATCTGGACTCCAGTTTGGATTCCGCAAACAATATCGAGGTGCTTTCTTGAATATTTCTAAGGATGATTATAACAAAATTGATAGCTGTCCTGTATGTGGTCGTAAAATCAAGCCAATAAAAATGGACTATATCAAAAAAAGAATACCGGATATTTCTGAAGAAGAATTACAGTCCCTTAAAATCTGTAGCAGTTGTAAAAGAAAACAACAATAATCCAGGTAAAAAACGCACCCTATATCATTATAGAAGTTAAAAAATGCCGTGGCCTATCAGTTCATGATCAGGCCACGGATTTCCTCAATTTTATTCTGTTTTACCGGTTATCTAGAATTCTGCAGTTTACTTTTAGATTCATTTAAAATCCCAGCAGATCCAGCACCTTGTCATCGACATGGCGGTTCTTGCCAACAAAGGGATAATTATGAATATGCAGGGCCGGGTTGAAGTTCAGTTCGATGATGCTGTAATTGTTGTCAGTGGGGGGTTCTTGAATATCATGGATAATGATATCCGCGCCACAGATTTTGGCGCCCACCGCTTGCGCAGCTTTAACAGCAATGGCTTTGTACGCAGCGATGATCTCATCGGTAAAATCAAGGCTGTCACCGCCGGTACTGATGTTGGAATTTTCCCGCAGATAGACGGTTTCGCCAGGGCCGGGAATGGTCTCGATCGATTTAGACTGCTCGCTGAGAAAGGCAATTTCAGTGTGGTCCAACCGCAGCTTCTCCAATGGTGTGACATAGCCCTTACCCCGCAGCGGATTCAGGTTTTTCTCAGCTACCAGTGCTTCGATGGTATGCACCCCATCGCCCACCACATTGGCCGGAACCCGATGAAGAATCCCCACTACCTCATCGCCGATAACCAGAAAGCGATACTCCTTGCCGGGTATGAATTCTTCAATCAGCACCGCGGTATCATGAGTGAAAGCCTGGATTACTGCCATCTGGTAGCAACTTTCACACTGGAGATTCTTATGAATCACAATCCCCAGCCCAAAGTTCGAGGATTTGGGCTTCACCACAATATCTTTGCCCCGAAATTCTTCATAATACACCATCGCTTCGGCTGCCGATTTGACCTTAATCCCGGCCGGCACGTTGATGCCCTTTTCACGCAACACCAGCTTGGTGACTTCTTTATTCTCCATAATCAGCGGTGCGATATAGGTGTCGGCTGATGTCCGGGTCGCCTGTTTGACATACTCTATTTTATCGCCTTTTTTAAGCCGGATAAAATTGTCTTCAGCATCCAGGATCTCAACCGCAATCCCTCTGTGCTCGGCCGCATTAATCAGCATCGCCGTTGACAATTCCAGTTTTTTATCATTTTTTTCAAACATCACTCTTCTCCCTTTTTATCGCCGCAGCTCTGGCTATAAAGTCTTGATTCTTTATTATAGCAGTTTTAACGATTGATAACAGTCTGTTTTGAATAAAGTATCCAATTTTTGTTGACATTTTTGCAACATCAGTATAGAATTAGCTTGTGAATTATTTAACTAAATAGAAAGATAGCTCCGAGCCTTGATTACCTAAAGCATTGCTATGGGATCAGGCCGATAGGGTGTAGATGGAAACGTTTGCGCCTCCACGTTGGGAAGGGGTTAATTCTTCAAATCACAAAGCAATATTCTGATTTATTTAGCATACTTGTTTTGATTTGGTATGCTTTATTCTATTTCAGTATGCTTATTTTGCTTCGGCTTGCTATGATTTGATTGCGTTAATTTAAGAAGACCAACTGGTCTTCTTTTTATTTTTGTTTTAATGATTCCGGGGGAAGTGGCTTCCCCGACTTGTTATGCACCATCAGATGAAAGGAGGTTTCAATTAATGGACTCAATCACATTAGCATCAGACTCTTCTTAACACCGTTTATTCTATCCACGATTCAGATCATCGGAAATCATGAAAGAATAAAAACTTTGGAGGAAATATGGAAACCAAAAAATATTTTGCACCATCGGAAATTGTTGACGTTGCCATTGGTGCGGGGATAAAAAAAGTCTCAACCCCCTATTTAAAAGAATTCATGCTGGCAATACTGGCCGGTGTTTTTATCGGCTTTGCATCAGAAGGTTCCAATATGGCCGCTTTCAATCTACTGGCAGATCCAGGGACTTATGGTCTTGGCAAATGCCTTGCCGGAGCAATATTCGGTACTGGACTGATGCTGGTTATCATTGCTGGTGCGGAAATGTTCACTGGTCAGACCCTGATCACTGCCGCCGTATTGGACAAGAAAGTCCGTCTTTCTCAAATGCTCGTTAACTGGGGACTGGTGTGGATCGGCAACCTCGTCGGCGGCGTATTTCTGGCCTATATGATGAGCCAGAGCGGTCTATTCAACAGCGGTGACAACCTGCTGGGCGCCATGACCATCAAAATCGCCGTCGGCAAAGTTACCTTACCTTTCATGTCAGCTTTCTTCTTGGGGCTTATGTGTAACTGGCTGGTCTGTCTAGCAGTCTGGATGGCCTTTGCTGCTAAAGACATAACCGGCAAGATTCTGGCCATCTTTTTTCCTATCTGGTTGTTCATCACCTCTGGTTTTGAACATAGTGTGGCTAACATGTATTATATTCCCGCCGGGATATTAGCCAAAGCCAATCCAAAATGGGTTGAAGTTGCCCTAGCCCATGGTGTCACCCCAGAAAAACTGGATGCTCTCAACTGGACTTCCTTTTTTCTAAACAACGAACTGCCAGTGACCTTGGGCAATGCAGTCGGCGGTGGCCTGCTGGTTGCTGCTTACTACTGGTTTGTCTATAAATCTGACTTTGGCAAAAAAGAAGAACTTAAACACTGATAACAATCAAAATATCCTAACACAAACGCTTAGTAAAGTCCGACATCTGATTTTTTTCTCACGATGTTCGGGCTTTTTTATCTTTTTTATTAATTCTGATTTCGATTACAGTTCCACGTTTGATTGACACAATTATTGCGACATGATAACATTATTTCATACAAGGTGATGGAGTTCACCTGAATTGCTAACCAGCTGATGACTCCTGCAGGATTTTTCAATGCTGCAGGTTTTTTATTGTCTGAAATAACCAAATCATACCCTAAACCCTTCATGTCAAACTATTTTTTGCCCTTAAGTCAGGAGGACTGTCATGAAAAAATATTACTTTATCGCAGCCGGCGGCGCTGTTGGTGCGCTGTTGCGATTCGAAATCAAAAGCGCTCCCACCCTTTTTCAATCTGCCGATCAGCTCATCAATCTGGCCTTGACCATTCTTGTCATCAACCTGATTGGTTGCCTGTTGCTGGGGATGCTCAATGCCATTTTCTCTAAAACCGAACGAATCAGCACCGATGTCAAGCTGGGACTCACGGCCGGACTATTGGGCGCCTTTACCACCTACTCAACCTTTTGCAAAGAAAGTCTGACGATTCTGGATGCTGGCTATCTCCGTTTTTTTTGTTACTATGTGGCGGCCTCCGTTACCCTGGGCGTCGGCGCTGTTTACCTGGGTCATCTGATCGGCCATCATATTTTGCATCCGGTTGGCAAAAATTTGGTGGCTCGATTTAGCATCGATTATTAATAAGGAAAATAGTTCATGGAAACTTTATGCGTCATTGTCGGCGGTGCTTTAGGCAGCACCACCCGTTATTATCTGGGCAAACGTTTTGCCTCCCGGCACAAGCACATCCCGGTTGGAACCTTTGTCATTAATGTCTCCGGTGCCTTTCTTTTAGGTGTCGTCACCAGTTTTGATGTCTCAACCCTGCTATATGGTTTATTTGCCGAAGGCTTTCTGGGAGCCTATACCACCTTTTCTACCTTTATGTTTGAAGATTTTGTACTGCTCCAAAATAACCGGATTCTCAGTGCTATTGTCTATATGCTGGCTACGCTGGTCTTGAGTTTTCTGGCTTTTTATGGGGGATTCATGATTTCAGGAGCAATAATTGGCTAAATATGCTTGACAAATGAATCTACCGGCCTTAAAATTAAAGTATCTCTTTGCACTGCATATTAATCTACAGTACAACCTGATCAGGCCATGACCATTTATGCTCATGGAGCCGGGCCGTCACGACGGCAACAGATTTGAATTTTCGCATCTGTGGGACAGAACGTTCTCACAGGTGTTTTTTTATACCCTTTTGAGAACAGATATGCTGGTTTTAGCCATTAGCTGCGTGCTGAGAATATATTTTAGTACATGCAAAAACAGAAAATGGAGGACTATTATGATCGAAAACTCAACCAGCCCAATGGGGCTGACCACCAAAGAAGCGAGCCTACGGCAAGAGCAATTTGGAAAAAACGAATTGGCACCCCAGAAAAAAGAAAGCTTTTTTCACAAGGTGCTGCACATCATCAGTGAGCCGATGTTCGTGCTGCTGCTAGTGGCCGCCGCCATCTATTTTATTCTGGGCGAACCCCGGGACGGTGCCATTATGCTGATCTTTGTCATCGGCATCATCAGTATTGATGTGATTCAGGAATGGAAAACCGACAAAACCCTCAATGCCCTGAAAGATTTATCCGCGCCCCATATCAAAGTCATTCGGGATGGTCAGGAAGTCACCATTGCCAGTGTCGATCTGGTTCCCGGCGATCTGATGATGATTTATGAGGGAGTGAAAATTCCCGCCGACGGCATCGTGATCCGTTGCAATGATTGTTGTGTCGATGAATCATCCCTGACTGGCGAAGCCGAAGGGGTCTGGAAAATCGCCACTGAAAATGTCGAACCGTCAACCGATCATTGGCGTAAAGACTATTGTTATGGTGGCACCTTGGTGACCCAGGGGACCGCTTTGGTTGAGATTGATAAAATCGGTCCATCCACCGAATATGGAAAAATCGGTATCGATGTGGCATCAGCTCCGGATGAGCCCACGCCGCTCCAGAAGCAAACCGGCAGCTTGGTGAAACTCTGCGCCGGTCTTGCCGCAGTCTTGTGTGCCTTGGTTGGGGTAGTTACCTATATCAATATTCCCGACCATGCCCTGGGTGACCGGCTCACCGAAAGTATCTTGTCAGGGATCACCCTGGCCATGGCCATGATACCCGAAGAATTCCCGGTCATTCTCACCGTCTTTCTTTCCATGGGCGCCTGGCGTCTGGCCAAGAAAAAATCCCTGGTTCGTAAACTGCCTTCAGTTGAAACCCTGGGTGCGGTATCGGTGCTCTGTGTCGATAAAACCGGTACTATCACCATGAACCAGATGACTGTTCAGGACACCTGGGCGCTCGACGGCGATGTTGATACGCTATGCGAAACTATGGGTCTTGGCTGCGAAACCGATGCCTACGATCCGATGGAAAAAGCCATGCTCAACCACTGTGACAAATCGGGTTTTTCAAGAGACCACCTCTTTGGCGGTGAACTCATCACCGAATATGCCTTTACCAATGAGCTGAAAATGATGGGACATGTCTGGTTTCACGATGACGAAATTATCATTGCGGCAAAGGGCTCCCCAGAACGGATTCTGACGATCTCCGACCTTTCTCCCGATCAGCGAGCAATCGTCGATGCAAAAATCCTGGCCATGTCCGAACAGGGCTTACGCGTGATTGCTGTTGGACTGATGAAACCCCAAACCAAAGCCGATATTCCCCAAAACATTGAGGATTGTCAGCTGACCTTATGCGGTCTGGTCGGTCTGGCTGATCCGCCCCGAGAATCGGTGAAAAAAGATATTGCCATGTGTAATCAGGCCGGCATTCGAGTGGTGATGATAACCGGGGACAACGGCATCACTGCTGCCAGCATTGCCAAAAAAATCGGCATGCCCCATTCCGATCACATCATCACCGGCGACATGCTGAGCGAAATGACTGACGAAGAACTCCGTGAAAAGGTCAAGGATGTCAGCATTTTTTCCCGGGTGGTACCTGAACATAAGATGCGGATAGTCAAAGCCTTTAAAGAAAACGGCGAAATTGTGGCCATGACTGGCGACGGCGTCAATGATGCTCCGGCTCTAAAATATGCAGATATCGGGATTGCCATGGGCAAACGGGGTTCGGAAGTGTCCCGGGAGGCCGCTGATCTTATTTTGATGGACGACAATTTCTCAACCATTGTTGACACGGTTCAAGACGGCCGTCGTATATTTGACAATATCCGCAAAGCGGTGGGTTACGTGTTTACCATTCATATTCCCATTGCCTTCGCCGCTTTGCTGGCACCGCTGATGGGTATTTCCCCGGGCAGCCTGCTGTTATTGCCCCTTCATGTGGTATTGCTGGAGTTGATCATTGATCCGACCTGTTCGATCGTGCTCGAACGGCAGCCCGCCGAAACTGATATTATGGAGCGACCGCCCCGAAATCCCAAAGAAAAGCTTCTCAATGCCAAAATCCTGTTAAAAAGCGTCACCCAGGGTGTGGTGCTTTTTGCGGCCTCATTTGGCACCTATCTCTATATGCTGGGGCAACATCCGGACAACCCGGAGCTGGCTCGTACCATGGGTTTTGCAGTCATTATGCTGGCCAATCTCTTCCTGGTTCAGGTTAACAGCTCGGATCATGATTTTGCCTTCCAATCCATGAAACGGCTGGCTAAAGATAAGGTTATGTGGATTGTCAACATCGGAACTGTGGCTGGGCTCTTTATTATTCTATATACACCGCTGAATGCGTTTTTGAAATTTGCCCCTCTCACCGTCAGTCAATTCCTGATCGTCTTTGCCATTGCTGGCATCTCGGTTTTGTGGTATGAATTGGTGAAACTGATAAAAATACTAAAAAAATCGGATCAGGTTTCTATTTAACCGGATTATGACCGCAAAGAATATCTGCGAACATCCATACAATCGCTGTAAATCAATTGTTTAATGATCCTATATTGATTATTTTTTATGTTTTCGCAACTGTTGATAAAACCAAAACAGTCAGGAATCACAAGTGATTCCTGACTGTTTTTTCGATTGCTTTTTTAAATAACGGTTCTGTTAAGCTGGCTGAAATCAACCTTTGACAAGAGAACCCATGTTGATTTTCAATCTGAAGAAAAAATTCTTGATTACGTCATTTTATTCATTGCAAAATAATATTTCACAAAATCATCTGCTGATAGCGGACGACTGAAAAGATATCCCTGGATAAAATCACAACCGAATTTTTTCAGGAATTCCAGTTGTTCCGCTGTCTCGACACCCTCGGCAACAACCTGAATGCCAAGACCATGAATTATCGTAATCATCGATTCTGCAATCATTTGCTCCCGCTCATCGGTTACCATATTACTGATCAGCGACCGATCCAATTTAATAATATCCAGGGGCAGATCTTTCATGCAGCCAAAGGAAGAATAACCGGTTCCAAAATCATCCAGCGCCAGTTTAACGCCAATTTCTTTTAATTCATAAAAAACTTTGACCAGTTCGTCGGTATCTCGAATCAAAATGCTTTCAGTTATTTCAAGTTTAATGCAGGTGGGTTCGATGCCCGCTTCCCGAATACCGCCAGAAACCGACTCCGTCAGTTCAGCACCGCGGTTTTCAAATGACAAAAGTGAAACATTAATGCTGACAGTCATATCACACATCCCAGCTTTTTGCCACTGTTTGATTTTTTCACACACTTCCCCGATGACCCAATCGGTGATGGGAATAATGAGTTTTGTTTTTTCAGCAATCGGGATAAAATCAAGGGGTGAAATCCTCCCCAGATAGGGATGATCCCATCTGAGCAGCGCTTCAGCATGATTAATGATCCCGCTATTGATATCATAGATGGGCTGATAATGAAGTTCAAATTCACTCTTTTCAAGGGCTATCTTCAAATCTTTTTCCAGAATTGCTTCCCTGGTTCGAGTTTGATCCATTTCAGGAATGTATCTAACAATTTTATTTTTTTCTTTTTTGGCCACATATAATGCGGTATCTGCATTTTTGACGGTTTGTTCCAAGTCTTCTGGTTCTGATCCAATTCCGATGCCAATGCTGGCGGTTAAATAGAAAAGCCGTTTTACTACCATAAATTGGGTTGAAATTGCCTTTAGCACCTGTAATGCCAGCCCGTGAACAAACAGATAATCACTGGACTCAACGATAATTACAAACTCATCCCCGCCATATCGATAAACTAAACCATTACTGCCAACACTTTTTAAAATTCTGGTCGCCATGTCCAGAAGAACATCGTCCCCTTCCTGATGTCCCAGGGCATCATTGATAATCCGGAAATTATCAATATTGATGATAATCACTGACTTTTGTCGTTTATCCGCTTTCCCATCGAGAAACTTCTGCCTCAGCGCTTTTCGGTTTAACAACCCTGTCAGCGGATCATGGAAATCAATATAACGGATTTGTTCTTCTTTCATCTTTCGTTCATTAATATTCCGGCTCGAACTGACAATTTCGATCTCACTCTGGGCGTTATAACGAAATCGGGATGCGGTCTCCACCCAGATGGTTGCGCCATTTTTACACGGCTGCTGGATCTCATAGATATAGGTCTTGGAAATATCCGGTTCAGCGATAAACTCTTTTTTCCTTATGGAAATTTCTTCCCTAAATTTAGGGGCACTGTTAAAAGCCAATTTATCAACAAAGTTTTCCATCATCGCTTCTTCTACCGTATACCCTCGCAGATCCTGGATGGATGGACTGATATAGACAAATTTCCCCAAATCCACGTTGAATACCCAGATTACATCGGCCATCGTATCAGCCAACAATCGATATTTTTCTTCACTAGCCGCCAGCGATGTCCTGGAGTCCAGGATTTCCTGTGTCTGGTTTTCCAGACCTTCATAAATCATATTGTATAAAAATACCAAAACGATAATTATGATCTGAGCGGTGATCGCATTGACCAGCCAGAAATCGCCATACATTTCAATCGGCAAGCCTTTCAAAATACCAGCCAGGAACATCACCGTCAAAACAAAGAAAGTCACCAGATTAATGGCAAAAAAGACCTTATTCTGTTGCTTATTCAATAATGATACCGCCAGCACAAAGGAAAAGATAACACTGATCATCCCCGCACCCACGGGGCCCGTATAAATCAGCAAAATGATGCTGATCACGTAGATGCTGATAATAACAATATACTTTCTCGTGGCGATCCTCATTTTCTTTTTGCTGACTGCATATAAAATGACGCCAAAGATCGAAGCCTCAATAATGGCAAGCAGTGTATTCCCACCCGTATAGAACAAATATGCCCCATAAATAAGGATCGGTCCGAATAAAAAAACAAGTGAAAAAGAAAGCAGTGAAAAGATTCTATTTTTCCAGAATTTAATACCGTGAGTATCATCGTTGACATCGATTTTCCGAAATATCAATTTTCCGAAATTTTTTTTTATTTTTTCTCTGTCCATTAGCGTTTATCCTTATCGTTTAGTCAATCAAACTGAAAATGATGCGTTTTAACTAATAGTTGAATTATAGCACGAAAATATTTTTCTTAACACTATTATTCATTCCACCTTCCCAAAAATCAGGCGTCGTTTGTATTTAACAAAACGACGCCTTCTTATTTGGTTAAAAATTTTAACTATTAACCTGATTGCGGACAACCCCATTAATAAAATGGATCAGATTATCCACTGCAATGTCCATCAGCCGCTGTCGGCTTTCCTGGGGTGCCCAGGAAATATGGGGGGTAATAATGATGTTTTTGGCCTGCAGCAACGGGTTGTTCAGTTTGATCGGCTCAGTGGAGACCACATCCACCGCTGCGCCCCCGACCTTGCCGCTGTTAAGGGCATCGCTGAGATCTTTTTCAGCTATCAGCTGGCCCCGGGAGTTATTGATAATCAGTACGCCATCTTTCATTTTAACGATACTTGCGGCATTGATCATCTCCCGGGTATATGAAAAAAGTGGCACGTGCAGAACAATAACATCCGCTCCTTGATACAATTCATCGAGACTCACGTAGTGGCACGTCTCCGATTCCAGCTCCGGGTATTTAGTAACATCATTGGCCAACACCTTCATCCCCATGGCTTGGGCAATGTGACCAGTGCGCTGGCCGATTTTTCCAAAGCCGATGATCCCCATGGTTTTTCCGGCCAGTTCAATCAGTGGATAATTCCAGTAACACCAGTCCGGGTTATTGTTCCAATCACCGGCCATCACTGACTGGGCATGATCGCCAATCCGGTGGCACAATTCCAGCAGCAGGGCAATGGCAAACTGAGACACCGCATCGGTGCCATAGCTGGGAATATTGGTGACGGTGATACCCTGTTCTTTTGCCGCCGCCACATCCACCACATTGTAACCAGTTGCCAGCACCCCGATGTATTTAAGCTGCGTGCAGATCCCCAGGGTTTCTTTTGTAATCAGGGTTTTGTTGGTCATAACGATCTCGGCATCACCAATCCGCTGGGCTACATCGGCTTCTGCGGTTCGGTCATAAACCGTCACCGTTCCCATTTTTTTCAGACTATCCCAGCTTAGATCTCCGGGATTTAGTGTATATCCATCCAAAACGACAATCTTCATTTCTGTCACCTGTTTCTGTGTAAATTTGAGTTTATTCTTTTCATTTTTCCTAATTTCTTTCTTTACTCTGGCAGCACATCCGGTGGCGGAGCCTTAATCAGAATCAACTCCAGAGTTTCCGGATTGAAGTTATTGAGAACCATTTTAGTATTGGAGGGGATTTTTAACACCGTCCACTCCGGATAGGCATAATAATCCTGATCATCCAGCTGTAGTGAAACGATCCCCCGAACTACGGTCATATAGACCACCGCATTGGTATAATGCTCAGGAAACCCATCACTCTGATTAATAATCGCATGCATATAATGAAGATTTTCATCGAGAATCACCTTTTCAACCACCTTGTCATTGCCAGCCGTTAGTTTAAATATCTGCTCAACCATTTTGATTTCTCCTTTTCTATTCGCTCCTGCAATCATTCTGATAATACGATGTTAGTTTTATACCCCATTTTGATCGATTTAAAAGACCCTGATTATTAATATCTTATTTTTTATGTATCATAATAAAATCACCTATTGGTTGATTTCATCAACCAGAATCAACCGCAAATCCATTGAACTTTTTTGTGAAAGGTTCTATAATCAGAGTGAGGTGATCAAATGAAAGAAATCAATATTGGTAAAATTATTGTCGCCAAACGCCGCGAAAAGGGTCTGACTCAGGAAGATTTGGCCGCTTATATTGGGGTTTCCAAGGCCTCTGTTTCCAAATGGGAAACTGGCCAGAGTTATCCGGATATTACCTTTCTCCCCCAGCTTAGCGCCTATTTCAATATCAGCATCGATGATCTGATGGGTTATTCACCTCAGCTGACCCCAGTGGATATCAAAACTCTGTATCATCGGTTGGCTGATGATTTTGCCGCTAAACCGGTTGCTGAAGTACTGGCCGAATGCGAAACTATTATTAAAAAATACTACTCCTGTTTTCCCTTGCTGTTGCAAATGGCCGTACTCTTGGCCAACCATCATATGCTGGCGACTGACCCGGCAGCCGCCAAGGCAATGCTGGAAAAGGCGGTCACGCTTTGCCAGCGGATCAGAGCCGAAAGCGATGACCGGAACCTGACCCGGGATGTGATAGCGGTTGAGGGCATCTGCTATCTGATGCTGAACCAACCTGATCAGGTCATGGAATTGGTAGGTGAAACTGTCCGCCCCTTCCCCACTGATACGGAAATGCTGGCTCAGGCCTATCAGATGGCGGGTAACCCGGATAAGGCCAGACAGGTGTTGCAGATCAGCATGTATCAGCATCTGCTATTTCTGGTTTCCACGGCTTCAGCCTATCTGATGCTAAATGCCGGTGATCTCAACCGGGTGGAAATGATTCTGACCCGAACCCTGGGGGTGGCCGCACTCTACGATCTGAATGCCCTCCATCCCAATACCATGGCCCAGGTTTATTACGCCGCCGCTCAGGTCTATGCCAGCCATCAGGATACCGACACCACCCTGGCTTATCTGGCTGACTATACTGAGGTCTGCGTTTCTGACTTTTTCCCCTACTCCCTCCATGGTGACGACTATTTTGACGCCATCCAGCCCTGGTTTGAGGATTTCGACCTGGGGGTGGGTGCACCCCGGAGCGAAGAGGTCATCAAACAAAGCATGCTGGATGGCCTGGTGGCTAACCCCCAGTTTGACTTTATTAAAGGGGATCGCCGCTTTAAGGATCTGATAACACAATTAGAAACACATTTAAACAACAAAGGAGACAATCAATGAAACGAATTGGATTTTTTTTAGGATTAGCTTTTTTTCTGACCTGGACCCTGGAATTCGCCTTAATGGCCAATGGTGGGCTGTCCAGCAGCTACGCCATTTTTGTCCTTTCAGCAGTGATGCTGATGCCTGCTCTTGCGGTGGTGGCCACCCGGCTGATTACCAAGGAAGGGTTTAAGGACTTTGGACTGAAGCCCCATTTCAAAGGCAATGTCCGTTATTATCTGGCGGCCTGGTTTGGCCCGGCGCTGCTGATTGCTTTGGGTGCGCTAATTTATTTTCTGTTGTTCCCCAACCAGTTTGACCCCACTATGAGTCAGATGGCCGGGATCTATGCCGCCCAGGGAATAACCCTACCAGAAGGTACCCTGTTCACGATTTTTCTGAGCCAGTTGTTGCTTGGTATCTTCCTGGCCCCCCTGCTTAACATCATCACCACCTCCGGTGAAGAAATCGGCTGGCGCGGTTATCTGTTGCCAAAGCTGATGGAAAGGTATAGCCCCCGAGTATCGATTGTTATTTCCGGGATCATCTGGGGTCTATGGCATGCCCCGATCATTGCCATGGGGCATAATTACGGCACCGGTTATCCCACCGCTCCCTGGGGCGGCATCCTGGCAATGGTTTTCTTCTGCTTGTTTATTGGCTCCATTTTCTCATTTCTGGCCATTCGCACCAAAAGCTTTTTGCCGGCATCCATCGCCCATGGCTCCCTTAACGGATTTGCCGCTATTTCGATCTGGTTTACCCTGGGCACCCCCAGCCCTTTCATCGGGCCTTTGCCCACAGGGATTATCGGCGGCATCGGACTGATCGTTGTGGGAATTCTTTCTTTTGTTTGGGTGGGCAGTAAAAATACCGCAGTTAAACAATAAAAAAGCAGCCCCAAGTAAGCCGCTATTATTAATTTTTTTAGTAATAATGATTTTAAGTTGACATAATGATAGAGCTTTGGTATAATGTAATCAATAAAGTTGTGAAGTATATACTTTGAGTAGTTTTTCTGGTGAGCATATTTACGTGTTAAGAAACGTGGAAATATGTAAGCCGGATGATAAATAAATGAAATCTGTATAAAAAAACATTTTTATGGAACTGGGGCTTGTGTAGGATCGTGAGGTCATACACTATACTATTGGGCAATTTCGCCACAAATGGTATATTGTGAGTTATTTATATAGCGAAGCTAGGGCACTCTAACTCTGTATTTTCAGAGTTAGGGTGCCCTTTTTTTATAGATTTTTCCTTGTAGTTTGGATTTCTCTACGAACTCGGTACATATTACTTTTCCTTGATTATTATCACACAATTGTGAAAGGATAAAAATCAGGTTAATATAGATTTACTACTTACATTCAGGAGGAAGAAATGAAAAAGAAAAAATTAATGATAATGGTTTTAGGTGTGATGCTGGCCGGTGTTCTAAGTGGGTGTTCCGGATCATCCGCTGACGAAACGACCTATTCTAAGATTATCGAAACTGGTGAGATGACCTTTGCCATGACTGGTGCTTATCCGCCCTTTAACTATATCGATAAAAATGGTGAGCTGACCGGATTTGATATTGAAATCGCCCATGCCATCGCCAAAAAAATGGGGGTTACTGCCAAACCCATTACGGTCGAATGGGATGGCATCATTGGCGGACTGACCGGGAATCGCTTTGATATGATCATCGGGAGTATGGCAGTTACGGAAGAGCGGCTTAAACAGGTTAGTTTCACCGATCCCTACTACTATGACGGCGCACAATTTTTTGCCAAAGCCGGTTCGGGATTAAACAGTATTAGCGAACTGGAAAATGGCAAGGTTGGGGTTGTCACCGGTACCACCTTCCATGAATATTTGGATGGGATGGAAAATATTGCTGAAATTCTTCAATTCCAGAGTGATGTGGATAATTTCAAAAGTGTCGATCAAGGCCGTTCTGATGGGCTTGTCACCAGCAAGGTCGTTGGCGCTCGCGCTCCGATTGATTATGGGGTTGCCATTGAGCCGGTCGGTGATCTGCTTTATACCGAAAACATCGCCATCGCTATCCGTCAGGATGACCCGGAGCTGCTGGAAGCCGTCAACAAGGCTCTGGCTGCCATTATTGCCGATGGCACCTATGCCGAAATAAGCAATCGCTGGTTTGGTATGAATATTCTTGAAAAATAGAAGCTTTTTATTCAGGCAGTCCGGGTCTTAACCGAACTGCCTGAAACCATTTTTACGCTAACCAAGTATTATCTAAATTTAAACCAAATCTAAAACTGTGACATCCGTATTTTTTTTAGAGAGACGATACGGATGTCATCATTTTATGATTATTCAAAAAACAGGAGGTATCCCATGGATGCTATCATAAATCTGGCCAACAATAGTATTGAATTTTTTAAAACCGTGGTCGAATTTGCGCCTAAGTTTATTCCCGGCGTGATCTTAACCCTGCAGCTGGCATTCTTTTCCATCATCTTGGGGATGATCATCGGACTGGTGGTAGCCGTTTTAAAACTGACCAAATATAAGTGGTTAAAAAAAATCATGAACGTCTATATCACCATCGTCCGGGGAACCCCGCTATTGCTCCAATTGTATTTTATTTTTTACGGACTCCCTAGCCTGGGCATCATGATTGACAGTTTTCCCTCGGCGATTATTGCCCTGGCTCTCCATAATGGTGCCTATATCAGTGAAATTTTTCGGGGTTCCATTGAATCGATCGACTATGGTCAGCGGGAAGCCGCCCGGTCGCTGGGTATGACCAAATGGCAGGCGATGAAACGAGTCGTGCTACCCCAGGCCTTTAAGCGCTCGGTTCCGGCTTTAGGAAATCAGTTTATCATTGCCGTCAAGGACTCTTCCCTGGCTAGTGTTATCACCATCACCGAAACCATGCTGCTGGCGCGACAGTTTGGTGCCGCCACCTTTAATGTCTTCCCGATTTATTTCACCGCCGGGGTCTACTATCTGATTATTACCATGGGGCTGACTAAAATTCTTAGTATGGTCGAACAAAAGTTGAAAGTGAATGAGAGGTAAACAATGAGTATGATCGAAATTAAAAATTTACACAAGTATTTTGGCGAACTGGAAGTTTTACGCGGTATTGATTTAACCGTTGACGAAAGCGAGGTCGTCTGCCTGATCGGCTCCAGTGGATCGGGAAAAAGCACGCTGCTGCGCTGTATTAATTTCCTAGAAGAAAAAAACGAGGGTGAAATCTACATTGACGGCCAATTGGTCACGTCAAAAGATATCAATAATATCCGCCAAAAAGTGGGTATGGTCTTTCAGCGATTCAACCTTTTTCCCCATATGACGGTCATTCAGAACGTGATGGAAGGCCCTATCACGGTTAAAAAAATGGCTAAGAAAGAAGCCCGGGATCTGGCCATGGCTCTGCTTGAAAAGGTTAACCTATTGGATAAGGCTGACGAATACCCCGCCATGCTTTCCGGTGGACAGCAGCAGCGGGTAGCGATCGCCCGCTCTTTAGCGATGGAGCCGAAAGTGATTCTTTTTGATGAACCGACCTCAGCTCTCGATCCGGAGTTGGTCGGCGAGGTCCTGGGGGTTATGAATGACCTAGCCAAAGAAGGCCGAACGATGATTATTGTGACCCACGAAATGGGCTTTGCCAAAGAAGTGGCGGATCGGGTTATCTTTATTCATGACGGTCAGATTGCCGAAGAAGGAACCCCGGAAGATATTTTTGATCGCCCGGAAAATGAACGCCTGCAGAACTTTCTGGGGCAAATTTTAGTCTAGGTTCCCTTTTTGTCAGTGTTCATTGGTCAAGTCTTCAAACCAATCTTTTTTGAACTTCCTGATATTAAGTGCTATACTGATAGTAACACTAATTTTTATCACCATCAAAAGAGGAGGAAATCAATGAAGTTACTTGTTTATGTCCTAAGCCAGCCTGACAAACTGGATGCACTGCTGGCAGCATTGGCGGCCGAACGAATATGCGGTGCCACGGTGCTTGAAAGCCGGGGCATGGCCCGACATCTCAGCCATCTCCACGATGCCGACGAAATTCCCATTCTGAGTTCACTGCGATCTTTTCTGAATCCGGAAGTGACTCAGGGTAATCTTATTTTGATCGTCATTGAGGATGAAAAAATTCCCAGTGTCCTTGCGGCCATTGAATCGGTTGTTTTACCCCTGGACGAACCAGATTCGGGCATTGTCTTCACCATCCCCGTCGATTTCGCGAAAGGTCTGTGTTCAATTGGAAGCTAAACTTATCATTGAAATAGCGATTATGTTGTTAGCCGGAATCCTGCTGGGACGACTGGCCAAACAATTCAAAATGCCCAATGTCACCGGATACCTGATTGCCGGACTGGTTTTAGGACCTTCCTTTCTGAATATCATCTCGATTGATATGGTCAACGGTTTTGTGGTGATCTCAGATATTGCCCTGGGTTTCATTGCCTTTTCCATCGGCAGTCAGTTTGACCTCAACTATTTCCGGAAGGTTGGGATTGCCCCGATTGTGATTGCCACTGCGGAAGCCCTGCTGGCGGTAGTCCTGGTCACTCTGGTCCTGATGTTTTTCGGTTTTGATCCCAAACTTGCGATTATGCTGGGCGCGATTGCGGCCGCCACCGCTCCAGCTCAAACCATTATGGTGATCAAGCAATATGATGCTAAAGGCCCCCTGACCTCGATGCTGATGAGTGTCGTTGCGATTGATGACGCTATAGCTCTGATCGCCTTTGGTTTTGCCGCAACCATCGTCAATGCCATGAATTCAACCGTCGAAACAAGCCTGATCCTCTCGATTCTGGCCCCTTTTTATGAGGTCATTATTTCGTTTGTGCTGGGCGCTGCGGCGGGAATCCTGATGAAACTGTTTTTTCGGTTTTTCAAGAAACCCTCCAATCAAATCTGCATCGTCATTGCCTTTATTTTACTGACCTACTGGGTCGCTGATTTGCTTCATGGTTCCCCATTACTGGCTTGCATGGCTCTGGGCGGTGTCCTGGTCAACATTTACCGCGATCATATCGATGCCTTGATGAAAACCACCGATGCCTTTACCCCACCAATTTTTTTGGTCTTTTTTGTCATCTCCGGGGCCGGATTTCAAGTTTCCGCCCTGCCAGCGATTGGGCTGATCGGGATCATCTATGTGGTTGTCCGGGTTATCGGCAAAATGGCCGGGGCCTGGTTTGGTGGCAAAATCAGCCATCAGAACGAAAATATCTGCAAATATCTGGGACCAACCCTGATGCCCCAGGCCGGCGTCGCACTAGGGCTGGTGGTCGTTGCTGCTAAAATAGTTCCCCTTTATGCTGAACAGATCCAGGTCGTTATTTTATGTTCTACCTTCATTTATTCAGTGATCGGTCCGATTGCCGCCAAGTATGCTCTGGTTAAAGCTGGAGAAATCACACTGCCCGAGACCAGACCGATATCCCCTAAAAAAATTCATTCTTAAAACAGCAATGGCGATGCTTCCTTTTAAATAGGAAGTATCGCCATTGTTAATTTATTTCCAGTACCAGCGTGTTACTTACTTAGACCTGACAGCCTTTTTAAAACTTCAATCGTGATAAACAACTCAAATCAAAGGCGCCAACAACTCGGCCGGTAGCATCCCGGACGCCAATCTGATTGACGCCGTTTTCCAGACAGATCCGGATGCCAACAATCAGCGGATCATCGGCTCTAACCCAATGGGTCATCTCTTTTTCAGCGGCATTGCCGTTCGTGCTACCATTAAAGGGACAAACCACTTGTTCGATTTTGACAATATTCAAATAGGATAAAAAGCCCTTGTTACCGATAAAATCATCGGCAAAATGGCTCTTGCTATGAAAAACAATCGCATCCCGGGAACCCACTTCCATGATTTCACCCTGATTCATCACCACAATTTTGCTCCCCAGCTTGATGGCTTCTTCAATGTCGTGGGTGACAAAGACAATGGTTTTATTAAGGGTTTGATAAATCCGGATGATTTCATCCTGGAGCACCCCCCGATTAATCTGATCTACTGCGCCCAAGGGCTCGTCCATCAAAATAATTTCAGGATCAGCTGCCAGCGCCCGGGCAATACCGACCCGCTGCTTCTGGCCACCACTTAATTCATTGGGGTATTTGGGCAGATAATCTTCCGCTAGGCCAACCAGCTGGATCAGCTCCCGGGCCCGTTGCTTTTTCTCGGTTTCGCTGGCTTTTTGAATATCCAGGGCATAAGCAATATTTTTTTCTATGGTCAGATGGGGAAACAACCCCACCTGCTGGATGACATAACCGATGTTGCGTTTCAGGGTAATCGGATCCCACTCTTTGAGCTCTTTTCCCTTGATCCGGATTTCTCCGCTGTCTGGCTGAATCAGGCCGTTCATCATTTTTAGCAGCGTCGTTTTGCCGCAACCGGAAGGACCGATCAACACCACAAACTCGCCCTGTGAAACGATCAGACTCAAATGCCGGATAATTGGTTTCCCGGCTTCATACTGCTGGCTGACATCACGAAACTCAATCATCGAATTATAACAAGCCCTTGGCTTTCAGGAATTCAGCGGCAACGTTGCCAGCATCCCGATTTTCTTTTTCCACATAATAATTCATCTGCTGCATTTCCTCGTCACTGATCTGTCCCGCCAGTTGGTTAAGAATCGCTTCCAGTTCCGGGTATTTATCCAGGGTTTCCTGACGGATCACGGTGGCCGCTTCATAGGCCGGGAAGAATCCCTTATCATCTTTTAGCACCTTTAAATCATATTCGGCCAGTAGTCCATCAGTGGAAAAATTATTGATCACATCCACCTGGCCCTCGCCGATGGCCTTATATTTCAGACCGATATCCAGTTCTTTGGTTTCCTTGAAATTAAAACCATAGGCCGTAACCAGTCCGGGATAGCCATCTTCCCGTTCGTAAAAATCATATTCCGATCCCAGCACCAGACTGCCACTCTGGGCGGCCAGATCCGAGAAGGTATTAATCCCCATGCTATCGGCTTTGGTTTTATCCATTGCCAATGCGTAGGTGTCGTTAAAGCCATAGCGATCCAGCCAGACAAAATTGTATTTTTCCTGATACTGGCTTTTGACCCCTTCATAAAGCGCTTCCGGATCGGTCACCAGGTCATTTTTTAGCACAAACAGCCAGCCGGTGCCGGTATATTCCGGGTACATGTCGATATCACCGGCCTCCATGGCTGGCTGAATATTGGATGTACCGCCGCCAATGCCCATTTTATACTCCACCGTGATATCAGAATTGGCTTCGATCAGCTGACCCATCATTTCGGCAATGATATAGCTTTCGGCCATTGGTTTTGAGGCAATAACCACCTTCTTGTTCTCAGTTTGACAACCGGCCACTAAAAAAACCAGTACGACGATTAATCCTAACTCCATCCACTTTTTCATTTTGTCCTCCTTAATAATCTTTTTTCTACAATTCCTAATAAACCATCGGCCACAAAGGCCAGTAAGGCCACCAGCAAACTGCCGGTCACCGTCATTTCATCAAAATTCGTGGTGATGCCCCGCCAAATCGCCACGCCCAGTCCGCCGGCGCCGATAAAGGAAGCAATCCCAGCCAGAGCGATGGTCATGACCACCATATTGCGGATCCCGGCGATGATCACCGGCAGCGCCAGGGGAAACTGAATCTTTGACAGCAACTGCCAGGGGGTGCTACCCATCCCCACGGCCGCCTCCAGAATCTGATCATCCACCTCGATCAGCCCCACATAGGTATTGCGGATCACCGGTAGCAGTCCATAAATCACCAGAGCGATGATCGCCGTGGTATTGCCGATGCCAGTGATCGATACAAAAAAACCAAACATCGCAATCGAAGGAATGGTATAGAGCACATTGGTGAGACCAATCACCACGCTGGCGGCTTTTTTTGATTTGGAAATCATAATCCCGGTGGCAACTCCCACTACCGTAATAATCACAATTGCAATTAAGCTCAACACGATGTGCTGCAGCAGCAGTTCGATAAAAAAATCACTTCTAGTCTGAAATAATTCACCTAAATTTTTTATGAATTTCATGAGCGTTACCGACACTTTCCTGTTGTTTGCTGAATTTCTTTGAAGTCATCGACCAAGGCTGTAACCAACCTGACTGATAAATAAAATTGCTGCTACGATACCATTAATACCCCAAAAAGCTGGATTGAAGCAATACCTATCAGAAATCTCCTTGATGAATGCTTTTAATAATGATAGATTGCACCCTTAAAGCAAAAGGCCTCCACGCTTTACACGTGGAGGCCTTTTGAATATCACTATAATAAATCAGAAATTCTTTATCGTTTATCGCACCTGAACGGACCCTAGTTTATTCTCAAAAGCTTCAGCTGACACGGGTCGGCCGCAGTAATATCCCTGAATCTCGTCACAGCTCTGGACCCTGAGAAAATTGAGTTGGCTTTCTGTTTCCACCCCTTCAGCAATGACCCGTAGCCCCAGCTTTTTGGCCAGATGGATCATCACCGAAATGATTGATTCGTCCTTAGGCTGAACCCCAATTCCGCAAATAAAAGGTCGGTCGATTTTGATGCTGTCGACCGGCAGGTCTTTTATCCGACTCAACGAAGAAAACTCGGTGCCGAAATCATCAATGCTGATACGTACACCCATGGCTTTCAGCTGGCGAAGAGTCTGGACCACATCCTGTGACTCCTCCATAGCAATGGTTTCGGTTATTTCCAGTTCCAGATATTCCGGATCCAGACCGGTTTGCTCCAAACAATTCTTGACGACCGTGATCAGATCACTGCGAAACTGATCCACCGATAGATTCACCGACACCGGCAGCGGTTTAACGCCGCGATCCTGCCAGGACTTGTTCTGGGCACAGGCTGTCAGCAACACCCATTCGCCGATCGCTGTCATCAGACCATTCTGCTCAGCAAAGGGAATAAATACCTCTGGCAATACGTTTCCCAGTTCGGGATGTTCCCAGCGGAGCAGGGCTTCACAGCCAACCACTGTCAGTCTTTCGATCTCAACTTTGGGCTGGTAGTGCAGGTATAGCTCCTGTCGCTCCAGCGCTCGATGCAAACTGTTGGTCAGGATCATTTTCTCCCGGACATCCTTTTTCATGGCTTCCGAACAAAAAACAACCTGGCTCTTACCTTTTCTTTTGGCGTCATACATCGCCAGATCGGCATGTTTGATCAGCGACTGGACGGTGTCCCCATCTTCCGGGAAAACTGCGATTCCACCGCTTCCGGAAATATAAAATTCCTGTTCACCAAGGCTTACCGGCTGATGAAAGACCGACATTAATTGTTTTGCTACCTCCGCCAGTTCGCATTTATCGGTTAACTGCGACACCAGAATCAGGAACTCATCCCCGCCAAACCGCGCCATTGAATCACTATGTCTGAGATTTTCCGACAAACGCATGCCGATGTGTTTTAGTAGATGATCACCCCAGTCATGCCCCATGGTATCATTGACTTCCTTAAATCCATCAATATCCACAAAGATCACCCCAAGCTGCTTGCCATCGGCTTTCGCTGCTTCAATCGACTTCTCCAGCCGGTTATGAAACAGCATCCGGTTAGGCAAGCCGGTCAGGCTATCATAATAAGCCCGGTTATGCATTTCTTTTTCGTTTTCAATCTTGACGATGGCATCGGCCAGAATATTGGCCAGTACGCAGAGCAGTTCCGGGTCATCCATCCGCCAGTATTTTTTTTTCTGAATCTGGTCAAATCCCAGAAACCCGATGATCTTTTCTCTGCTTTGAATGGGGATCAGTATCAGCGCCGATATCTGATACTCTCGCAATTTTTCTTTTTCGTCTATCGCTTCATCAGGCAATTTGTCAATTGATTCCAGATAAACAAGCTGATTGTTCAAAAGCTGTTTGACACACCATGGGAAAGCAGATTGGGGAATCTTTACGGTCTTTTGCACAGACGGCAAATTGACTCCAGCTAACCACTCATCGATGTAACAAAATTCACCCTTGTCTTCAGAAAACATCCCCACATAGGTGCGATCCGAATTGGTAAATTCCCCGCTTGTTTTTAACAGATCCTGAACCTTTTCGTCAAAGTTGCTGGCGGATACCGAAACAAAATGGGTAGTCACCTGAGAAATCATCTTTTGAAAACCAATCTGTCGATCATTTTCTTTGAGTCTGGCAATATAAATGCGATTGGTATAGCCCGCCAGGTGAATGGCAACAATGCAGATGAAAAATCTGGCCAAATAATCTGCCGTCCCAATATGTGACCACTGACCCGGTTTCCATAAGCAGATGATCGAACCCGAAATAAGCATTACCAATGCAAAAATAACAAACATTTTCTGGCGTCTAAAAATAATGGTGGTCATCATAAAAATTAGTGGCACCGCCCACACCGTATTGGCTAGATTATCCAGCGGTTTAAAGAGCGCCAAGGGAATGGCAACTGCCATCAGCATCGTCATAATCTGATCCTGGCTTGTCGTTGATAAACCGGAGAAGGGCAGACTGTAAATACCGAGACCCAGAGCCAGATTAATGGTACTGACTAACATCACTCGCCATAATACAGTTGGGTGCAAAAAGAAGTGACCGAGATTTAAGACGCTGATGATAACTAATATAATTGCGATACCTCGGAATAGCGCTAAGTGCGCATCGCTACTGAGAATTTCACTGATCTTTACTTTTTTTGTTGCCGTTTCTGGAGCCATCAGTTTATACTTTTTGATATCATAGCCAAATGCCAGTACCGGAATGAGAATAATAATGGGCGCAATGGAGGGAATTTTATAGGCCAGCATGTTGTTTGCCAACATTTCTGATCCCGTGCCCAAAGCAATCGACACGGAAAATGCCAGTAGTAGCCAGAAAGCCTGCTGCTGCTTTTGTCGATCCGCAGATGTGCGATACCATTTAAACAACCCTCCCAGTGTAATCAGCGAAAAGCTCAGATAGTAAAGGTTATAGAAGCTATCCCAAAAATTGTTGCTGGGAATATTTCCCCAGCCAGCCGGGGTCTGAACCAGATTATATTGGGCATTGGCCAGATCAGGAAACAGCGAAAAAACAGTAATGGTGATGGCCGCCGGCAGATAGATGGCTACTCGTATTTTCGGGGAACGGAGTAGTTCCTGCTTTTCGGTTAGCACAAGCATAAAATGCAGCATAAAACTGAAGGCGATTCCCCAGCCCAAGGCCGCAATCCGGCGCCAGATCAGCACACTCTGGACATCACTCAGCGAGTTAGAAATGGCAAAAGCAAAGGACCAGATGGCGTAGCTCATACATAACCAGAAAAACACTTGATTGAGTCGCTCTTTTTTATTGAGAAACAGACAAAAGAATCCCAGACTGCTATACAGGATAAAAATTAAATAGAATAGCATTGATATTTGATTTTGCAGCATTTTTATCCCCTTAACAATCGTAATCCTAAAGTTTATCTTTGTTTTATGAAAGAACTCCACCAGCCAGTGCTTCTACGCACCGGGAATTATTTTTTATCCTGGAAAATTGGTTCTGATAAATGTCCTCTTTGATGGCAGCGGCAGAAACCGGCTTCGAGAAATAAAACCCCTGGATCTCATCGCAAGCCTCCACCTTTAGAAATGCTAACTGCGCAGCTGTTTCCACCCCTTCGGCAGTAACTTCCAAGCCCAGCTCCCGAGCCAGATGGATCATCACCGATATAACCGCTTCATCCCGGGGATTCTCGCCGATCCCCCAGATAAACTGTTTGTCGATCTTTAGTCGATCCACCGGCAGATCTTTTAACCGGCGCAGCGAAGAAAAGGCCGTGCCAAAGTCATCGATGCTGATGGTCACGCCCAATTTTTTTAATGCCTCCAGCTGCCTAACCACATATTGGGAGGTCTTCATGGCAATCCCCTCGGTGATTTCCAGTTCCAGATACTGTGGTTCCAGCCCGGTAGCATCCAGACAGTTGCGGATAATACGCTCCAGATTGGAACTGCGAAATTGTTCCACCGACAGATTAACGCCCATCCGCACCGGCTTGTATCCTTGATCCTGCCAGATCTTGTTCTGGGCACAGGCAGTTTTCAGCACCCATTCGCCAATGCTGCTGATTAATCCGCTTTGTTCAGCCAGGGGTATGAATACTTCTGGAGAAATGACACCCCGTTCCGGATGTTGCCACCGCAGCAGCGCTTCAAAACCGCTTATCTCATGGGTAATAGCTGATACCTGGGGTTGATAATGGAGAAACAGCTCCTGCTCTTCCAGGGCTCGATGAAGGCTGTTGGTCAGGGTCATCTTTTCCTGAACCGCCTCTTTCATAACGCCTGAGCAGTATGAAATTCGGCCTTTTCCGCTTTTTTTTGCGGCGTACATCGCTAGATCAGCATTCTTAATCAGGCTATTGACATTTTCCCCATCTTTGGGGTAAACAGCAATCCCACCACTTCCGGAAATATACAGTTCCTGTTCAGCCACCAGCATCGGGCGATGAAATATTGACATGACCTGCCCGGCCATTTTTTCCAGCTCCAGATGATGTGAAATCTGGGGAACCATAATCAGAAACTCATCACCGCCAAACCGACCGACCAGATCAGCTTCACCAAGGCAATCAGTAAGCCGCTTCCCAATCCGACTCAGTAGCTGATCGCCCCAGTCATGACCCAGGGTATCGTTCACTTCCTTAAAACCGTCCAGATCGATAAAGATCACCCCCAGGTTTTTCCCGGTTTCTCTGGCCAGGTCAATAGCCTGCTCCAATCGTCGATAAAACAAAACCCGATTGGGGATCCCCGTGAGGGGATCATAATAGGCCAGATAATTCATGTCATGTTCGGTTTCCACCTTCGCAATGGCATCCGCCAGAAGATTGGCCAGCACTCTAAGCCAATCCTGGTCGATGACCCGTAAAGCCTTGCTCCCATGCATCTCATCAAATCCGATCAGACCGATGATACTGTGATTACTCTGAATCGGAACGAGTATCTGGGATCGAACTTTTTGCTTTTTTAGCCATTGTCGTTCCTCATCAGCCGTTACCGGAAGCTGATTCGCACTGGGAATATAAACAATATCATTATTTAGAAGCTGCCCGATACTCCAGGCAAGTGTCGTTGCCACGTTATTTTCGGTATCACCGATCAGGGGTGTTATTCCTTCTTTGAGCCATTCATGGGTAAAAAACAGCTTTTTTCCATCCTGCGAAAACCGCCCGATATAAACCCGATCGGTTCTGGTAAAATTGCCGCTTTTTTTAAGTAATTGATTGATCTTTTCATCAAAATTGGTGCGATTCATGGTTACAAAATCTGACGACAATTGTGAAATCATTTTCTGAAAGGCATCCTGTTTACTATTTTCCTGTAATCGCAAAACATAAATCTGGGTGATGATGGCCGTCATTCCAATCCCGATTATGTAGAACAGCAGTCGGTAAAAATAAAACTTCTGATCAACCATCAGCCATAAATCTGGCATCAATATCCATAGAATCACTTCCATCAGCAGACTTAAAGCACCTAGCACCAAAAAAATGTTTTTATTATTAAAAATAACCGTAATCATCATAAAAAATATCGGAACCGGCCAGATAATGTTGATGAAATCCGTGTTGAAATAGGCCAGCATCACAACCGGCATCAGGATTCCCAGAAAAAGCCCCAGGACCGTCTCCTGAACTTTGATGGACTTAAAGAGATAGGGAATGCCCACAACAACGGCTCCCATCAATACCAGCGTAAAACTTAATAATAGCCCGGTTATACTATTTTCACCAGCTCTGATCCGGTCATAGAAATTCAGAATACTCCCGACAATCATTACGATACTGACATATTTCAAAAGCCTCGTGCGGCTGAGCGTACTGAGAATTATTCCTTCTGGTTGTGATTCATTTATATTCTGGGGAGACAGCATCAAACCATACTTACGGATGATACAATAAATTGTAACCACCGGTATCATGATAATCAGCGGCGCCAAAGACGGTAGCTGAACGTTTGAGTAACTAACGGTTATAATATCGGTCAGAGTTCCCAACACCAAAGCCACCAGAAAGGATGAAAGAATTGCCAGCGCTTTTTTTCGGTTAATTGCGCTATCCGTTTGCCGATACCATTGGACAATTACTATCATCGATGCCAGGGAAAAACTCAGATAATAACCTAAAAACATCCGGTCATACCAGATCACATCCGTTGTTGTGATCCAACCTGCCGGGGAATAGATCATTTGAACATGTCCATTTTCAGGCATACTATAAATAAAAAAGACGATGACGTTAATTACCGCAGGCAGATAAAGCAATGACGTCAACAGCGTTTTTTTTTGTTTTTGACTCCAACTGGATTCCATCAGGACAATACTAAAATGAAGCATGATACTGTAAACCACTCCCCAGCCAAGTACTGACATGCGCCGCCATAAAAGCGCTTCTTCGCTGGTGAGTGAAGAATTGATGGCCGCAAATGTAAATCCCCACAAGGCAAAGCAAAAACAGAGACAGGCAAACACCCGATTGAGTCTCGATTTAATGTTGACGGTTAAACTATAGGTTCCAAAAATAACATAGACGACAAATGTAAG
Organism: Acetobacterium sp.; assembly: GCF_030652775.1. GTDB lineage: Bacteria > Bacillota > Clostridia > Eubacteriales > Eubacteriaceae > Acetobacterium. The sequence goes on from NZ_JAUSPS010000097.1 coordinate 158,322, forward strand.
ATAGAATGTCATGGATATGATATTTTGAAGTGTCATTTGTCCTCCTCGACGATAATTGATCAATGCTAGTACTTAACATTATACTATTTTGCGACGCGATAATCAATTGGATAAAAATATGGCCCCCTCAATGAGGAGGCCATTTCAATCATTTTTTATTCTGCTTATTTTTGGGTTAATGTCAGTATTTATCCATTTCCATGTCATCCAAAACAATTTTTGGTTGCGGTGCTGGGGTATTATCTACCATTATCGTTTTTGGGGGAATTGCAGCATTGATTCGTTTTGATTTATTCGCAGCAGACTTAAGCTGGAAGGCTCCGACCATCTGCTTGAGCATTTCCGCTTGACCAGTGAGTTCTTCGCTGGCGGCAGCACTTTCTTCGGCCGTGGCAGAATTGGTTTGAACCACGGTTGATACCTGTTCGATTCCCTGAGTAATCTGGGCGATTTCTGATGCTTGTTCATTGGATGCCTGGGCAATATCGCCTACCAGTCCGGTGACCTTTTCAATTTCGCTGAGAATTTCTTTTAAGCTTTCCGCCGTTTGGTCAGCTATTTTTGTTCCCGTTTCAACCTTGTCGATGGAGCCTTCAATCAGACCGGTAGTTTCCTTGGCGGCCTCGGCACTGCGGGCGGCCAGGCTCCGAACTTCTTCGGCAACCACAGCAAAACCTTTACCATGCTGGCCGGCTCGGGCGGCTTCTACCGCTGCATTGGGCGCCAGAATATTGGTCTGAAAGGCGATGTCGTCAATGACTTTGATAATCCGGGAAATGTTTTTAGAGGACTCGTTGATATCCACCATAGCTGTCACCATTTCTGTCATTTGGACGTTGCCAACCTCAGCATTACCGCGAACCTCCTGAGCCCGTTGATTGGCTTCATTGGCGCGCATGGCATTTTTCTTGGTTTCTCCGGCCACTTCTTCAATGGAGGCGTTCAGTTCCTGAATCGAGCTAGCCTGTTCGGTCGTTCCCTGGGACAGTGCCTGGCCGCCATCGGATATTTGTACCGCTCCGGCTTCAACCTGTCCTGCCGCGTCATTGATTTCGGCCATGGTCGTGCTGAGGGTGGTGGTGATATCATTCAAGGCGATCTTGATGGCCTGGAAGTCTCCCAAATACTCGGAGGTGATCTCCTGATCCAAATTCCCCTGACCCATTTGTTCCAATGTCTGGGTGATTTCATCCACATAGCGTTTCAAGAAGGCAACGGTATTATTCATCGCCGCTTTGATTTCTGAGTAATCGCCATTATAATAGCCAGTCATTCCAGTATTTAAATTTCCTTTTGCCAACTCATTGAGTGTCGCAGAAGCTTCCTGGACTGGAGCGACCACAGCATCCAGGGTCGCATTTACCCCATTAACAATTTTAGCAAAATCACCTTGATGTCGACTGGCATCAGCCCTCGTATCCAGTTGCCCTTCAATACCAGCTTGTGCCAGCATATTGGCATCATTAATCAGATTTTCAACCGAAGTTTGCACCGCTTCCAGGCTGTTTCTGATTTCGTTGAATTGAGCACTGACTTCAGAGGTGTATTCATCGGCTGCGCCAATCTCTAAATCAAAGGTCAAATCGCCTTCTGATAATTGGATCAGGTTATTACCCAGTCGCATCACTTCATTTTTGGTATAGTCACTGACCCGAATCATCGGCGTTAAATCTGAGACGACTTCGACAAAACCGACATTTTCACCTTTGGCATCTTTGAGGTAGGCCGTGTCCTGTTTATAGTTGCGACCATACCAGTCAAAATAACTCTCTGCTAGTCCCTGATCGACCAGTCGTCGGATCCCGCAGCCGTCAGTCTGACAGATACTCGCTCCGGCATTGTAACAATCCATCCCACAGCCGGAAGCCCGATCAGTGATGACCCCATTGGCGATCATCATCGTTTCGAAAGACTTGTTCATAAAGATCCATTTCATGTCATTATCAGTAACGTGGATCGGGAATGGTACCGCATCAATAATGGCTTCGTACCAGACCATTTTGTCAACCACTGTATCCAGGGTAGCGTTGACCCCTTCAACAATTTCTTTATATCCGCCACGAAACTTTCCGGCATCACCGCGGGTCTCCCATTGACCCTGGATAGCCGCCAGTGCCAGCATCGTCGCTTCATCAATGAGTGTGCGAATGGTTTCAATGGTCGACTTGATGGCTGGTGCCAATTCGTCCTGATCATCTCTGGGTTCGATATTCGCACTGACGTCTCCGCTGGCAAGCTGATTCATGGTTCCAATCACAACGTTCTGGATGGCATCCGAGAAGGAGTCCATCGCCTCGGCCATTTCGCCAATTTCATCCTTACGTTTCATCTTCAATCGCATCGTAAAATGGCCCATATTCATTTCTTTGCTCATCTGGGTTGCCTGTTGCAGAGGCTTGCTGATCAATGAACGCAAGATCAAACCAAAGGCTATTGCCACGGCAAATGAGATCAAGGTAACAATAATCATGGTGTTCTTTGCGGTACTGGCTGTAGTTACGTCAAGTTCTTCAAAAACCTGCGCTTCCTCCAGCTTCATCGGCACCAGTTTATTGATGGCAGCCATTTCTACGGAAGCAGCTTTTCCATAGGAACCTTCATCCGCCAGCAGTGCAAAGGCTTCAGCATCCTTATTTTCAAGAGCCAGCGCTTTCACCTTTTCTAATTCGGTTGCCAGACTCTTTCGAGATACCACAAATTCTTCAAAAATCGCCTGCATCTCGGGATCAATCAGGGTCTCCTGAAAAGCCGCCGCTGCCTCATCGATTTCCTGATTGCGAACGCCGACCTGATCGGCATGTGACAAAATTGAGGCCGGATCATTCGTAACAATCATATCTCTGACAATGACTTGCATCTCCTGATAGGATGTGGAGATCTGCCCGACCGCAGCAATTGGCAGGGTCATTTTTTCGTAGAGAATGATGTTTGAGTCTTCAAGTTTTTGCACATTGACATACCCGACAGCTCCAACTATCCCGGTAATCAAGGCAATAATAATGAAACTAACCAGTAGTTTCGCACCAATTTTCATGTTATACATCCATTGCATGTTTTTCTCCTTCTGATTCTTTATCAATATCGATGTTGCTAATTTGCAAATCTAAATTTGACGGCAAGTGTCCGCTACATTTTGGCATAAAAAAAGAACGAAATAAAGTCAATTGCGAAGGCTTAGGATCCGTTCTCGCTGTTTAACGAACCAGACTTAACTTGATCTCGTTTTTTGTTAATTATAAAACAGTAGCAGGAATAATTATACTATTCTGTAAGATATTAGTCAATTGCTAAATTTTATGTTAAAAGACCATTATCTGACTTCTCACCGAACATCGATCTCCGGCCGTTCTTACCGAACTTGATCGAAAAAAGGGGCATACTCCGCCCCCAGCCGAATCGCTTCAATTAAGCTCACCGGGCTGGCAATACCCTTCCCGGCAATATCCAGCGCCGTCCCATGATCCACCGAGGTTCGCAGGATCGGCATGCCGATGGTAATGGAAATGGTCTTTTCGAAGTCAACCATTTTGGTGGCGATATGACCCTGATCATGATAAAGCGATAAGACCGCATCATATTTACCTTTTAAGGCAAAATGAAAAACACTGTCGGCTCCAATCGGACCATCAACATCGATACCGCGCTTTCGAGCCGCCGCCACGGCGGGCATCACGGCATCGATCTCTTCCCTGCCAAAAAGGCCATGTTCGCCACTGTGAGGGTTAAGACCGGCAATGGCAAGATGGGGATTTTTCACCCCCAGAATATTCAGTGCTGCCACACTCTGATCAATAAAGGCTGAGATATTATCCTTTGTGACCAGTTCACAGGCCTGTCGCAGCGAAACATGGCGGCTCAGAAAGAACACCCTGAGATTATGAACCTGAAACATCGTCAGGGGATTTTTAGTTCGGGTTAATGCCCCGATAATTTCGGTGTGTCCGATAAAGGGAACCTTTGCGGCTTTCAGAGATTCCTTGTTGATGCAAGTGGTGGTCAATACGTCAGCTTTTTTATCGAGACAGAGCCGGGTCGCTGCTTCGATATATTGATAGGACGCCTTTCCCGTCATCGCCTGAACCACGCCCATTTTCAATAGATCCATTTCAATATTATCCAGGTCAATGAGATTAAGTACCCCAGGCGCAAAGTTTCCATCCTGGGGATCATTGATGCAATTGATGGCCAGCTTAATGTTTGAAAAATCCATCGCTTTTTGAAGCACCTTCCGATCCCCCACCACCACCAGTCGCGCCATGTCGTGCACAGCACTGTCGGTCAAAGCTTTCACCGTTATTTCCGGGCCGATGCCGGCGGCATCGCCAATCGGAATTGCCAGTATTGGTTTATTCATATTGTTCTCCTTATCGCCGATTTCACAATATACCCGGCGTTTTCTGTTTGGTCTAATTTTTCATGCTTTTTCTTTACGTCCGAGTTCTAAGATCAGCCTTTTTTCAACTCATTCAGCAATCCTTCCAGATGCGACTCCCCAATGGGACGGCTGAAATAATAGCCCTGAACGTGATCACAGTGATAGGTTTTTAAACAATCTAGTTGTTCTAATTCTTCAACCCCTTCGACAATTACATCCATATGAAGAGTATGAGCCATCATAATGATGGACTCCATTAAATGCTCATTGGATTTCTTAATCAACAGATCCCGGGTAAAGGCCTGGTCGATTTTTAAGGTATCAATGGGCAAATTCTTTAAATAAGCCAGTGACGAATAGCCGGTGCCAAAATCATCCAGTGACATACGGATGCCAATCGTCTTAAGTCGATTGAAAATTTTAATGGCCTCTTCAAAGGAATGGATAAACAGATTCTCGGTAATTTCTAGTTCCAGCAAATTCGGTTCAAGTCCACATCGTTTGAGGGTCTCTTCAACCATTTGCGGAAAATGTTCATGACTCAGTTGGACCGGGGAAACATTAACTGAAATCATAATATCAGTGCCCATTTTATGATTGATTTTTACGATTTGGCGGCAGGCGGTTTCCAATACCCAGGCGCCAATCGGAACAATCTGGCCGGTAGATTCGGCAATATGGATAAAGTCCAACGGCGATACTAGCCCCAATTGCGGATGATCCCAGCGGATCAGCGCTTCAAACCCCCGGATTTTTTTATTTTCGACTTCGATTTGAGGTTGGTAATGAAGAAAAAACTCATTGTTATCAAGGGCTGATCGCAGGGAGTTCTCCAGCATCATATTTCGTAGCAGGTTCTGCTTCATGGTGTTCTCAAAAAAAGCATACTGGGATCGCCCCCGTTGTTTAGCCATATCTGCCGCCGTGTTGGCATATTGAAGTAATTCTTCGACCTCCCGGGCATCATCGGGATAGAGCGCAATGCCGACGTGAAAACGGAGATAAACATTATTCTCATTGAAGGTCATGGCCTGGTTAAAAACCGCCCGTAACTTTTCAATCTCGGTCAGGGCATCTTCGGGTTTCTCAAGATCCGTCAGCACCCGGATAAAATTGGAGCCGTTGATTCGGGCAACAAATCCATGTGAGCATTTAAGCGCCAGCAACCGGCCTCCCATCATCTCCAGGATCTTGTCCCCAAAGGATGGTCCAAAGGTATCGTTGATTCGCTTGAAATTATGAATGTCAAAACAGATTACGGCAATTTTACCGTGACTATCGACAATCAATTGATTTAGGTTCTCCAATAAATAAGCGGCATTGGGTAGTCCGGTCTGAGCGTCGTAATAAGCCAGATTCTTTAAGGCTTCATCCCGTTCCTTGACACTAGCTACCATGCCATTAAAATTTTCAGTGAGCCGATTAAATTCGTCAAAGCGATTGTCGGTATTAATTGGGTGGTAATCCCCAGCGGCAATTTCTTTTGTCTGCTGATTCAGCTCACCAAACGAATGGTTAATGTCTTTAAAAACCAACCGGGCAATAATCCGGGAGAATAAGACTAGTAAACAGGTAAATAGGAGCATCATCCCTAAAAAAGATCTTAGCGCAACAAGAATTGAATCATAGGATTGATAGACAAAGACCTGCCAATTGGCATTGTCGACGTTGACATGACTGACCATCGCTGTTTTTCCTTCATAGGTGAAGGTCGGATTCTTGTCTCCTGTCTCTGATTTCTGGTGGATTGATTGAAAATTAGCTTCAATTTCCCGCTGATAAACCTTGTTGATATCCTGATGCGAAATAAATACGCCGTTGTCATCGGTGATGGCGACCGTTACCTCATCCCCAAATGTTTTAATCAGATTAAAAGAAAGCATACTGATTTCTTCCAAGTTCAAGTAGGCCACCAGCACTCCTTCGCCATGCGGGATGGCAATCGTAACGGTAGGCTGGCCGGTTTGTTGAGAAATAAAAGAAGACGATACAAAGGGTTTACCGGTAGATTTTGTCTCGCTGAAAAATGGCTGACTGGAACGATTGACCCCCAGAATATTCGTGTTTTGAGGTGCGTTGACTTTGACAATCCCATTAGCATCAAGAACTTCAAATCCCTCGACTGAATCAGAACCTTCAAGCATCGCATTCAAACCAGTCATAACCGCCGGATCATCCTTTAGAATACCCGTTTCCAGAAGACCGCTTAACTGATACAGAAATTGAAATGATTCATCCATAAAATCTGTCATCCGATTGGCAATGGTAGCCGCAATTATGGTGTTTTTTTCATGCATATCTTTGATGAGATAATTATAGATCAAAGGCGTTACTATAAGGCCCACGAGAATCAGCGGGATGGCAATGGAAAGCATATTGTTGATCAGGATAAAATCTCGCAGCTTTTTTATTCGCTTCATTATCTATTCCACCTTTTTAAATTCACCATTCTTGATACTATATAAATATAGGCTTCTGCTGGCATCTCCCCATTCATCAATGGTAATACCACCTTGCAGTCCCTGAAAAAGACCTTTATCGATAATGGCTTTTTTGATTATATCGGGATCATAACTGTTTGCCTTTTTCAGTGTGTCAAACAGGATCATCGCTGATTCATAGGAGTAGGTCGCTGCAAAGGTCGGTTCAGCACTGTACTTATCAAGATAAGCCTTTTCAAAAGCCAGGTATTCCGGTTTCTGCGACTCTCGATCAAGTAAACTGGGGATATAAACCCCTTCCACCGAATCGCCACCCTGCAAGATCAAATCATTATTCATCGCCCAGAGCGGCAGATAAATGGGCACTTGATTGCCGGATTTGTAAAACTGCTGACAAAACATCGCCCCATCAAAACTGGCGGCCAAAATAACAATGGAATCGGGCTTTGCATTTATTACCCGGTTTGATATCTCCAGATAAGCAGGGTTATCTCCGGATTGAAAGGCTTCTTCATAAATAATACCACCACCATTTACAGACAGTTCTGAAGCAATAAAAGCTTTGATAGTTTCTGTGTATGATCGATTTTGGGATTCATAGATAACTGCGATATTTTTCCCGCCATTTTTAAGGATGCTCTCGGCGATAAAATCCGCTTCAATATCATTAGAAGATACCACCGTGATAAAATGATCGTCCTGATTAGCCAATTCATACGAACTCATCGTTGGACTGATCATCAACAGCTTGTTTTCGTTGACAAAGGGCAGACTCAGTTTTGCCATACTGCTGGTCATGTGACCGATGATAAATGAAATGCCGTCTTCGTATAGCTCCCGATCAACAGCCAGCCCGGTGTCCGGATCATTTTGGTCATCCTTAACCACAACCTCCACCAATTTGCCATTAATACCGCCCGTGGTATTAATTTCTTCCACCGCCATCATCAGACCATTGCGACCATTAACGCCCAACTCTGATGTACTTCCGGTGAGACTGGCAACAAAACCAATGGTGACCGGCTTCTGTTGAATACAGGAAGTGAGGGTCAAAACTATCATGATGGACAGAATCAGACCTGAATATATTCTCTTTTGGTTCATGGCCAACGCCTCCTTTCCAGGGTTTAGTATTTGGGCACGTGAAGATTCTAGCGAACTGAATTTAAAATCATTTTATACCAATATACCCAATATTTAATGAAATTATTCATCGATTATTTATGGACACTTTCTTTAACCTATCTTAGTCTGTTTTAAAAAGAAATACAACCAATAAAGTGCCTTTATCCTGAATTTTACATTCAATATATTAAAGCCATTTCGCTTGTTAAAATCTCATATTATAATTTTTATTTATTCGCATCTGATTATCTGTTTATTTTTGTAATTGCAGGGTAAAAATCGGGTGTATAAGGCCTAATAAATAACGTGCATCTCATTCTCGGTTTTAGCGAAATTGATCCTGCACTAGCCCTGTCCAAGTCGACAATCAAATTCATCATCAATCATGATGAGTCAAAGGAGAAATGAAATGAATAAGAAAAAAGGTTTACTCTTCAAAATGTTGCTGTCCATCGGCTTGCCCGTCGCCCTTATTTTTGCGATTGTGGCCGGGGTTTCCCTGTATGTTGTGAACCAGGCGATTACCAAAATTACTATCAATGAGCTGTCGGCTCGCTCCCAATCGGTTTCCAATGAAATAGATAGTTATTTCACGAGGTATCTGGAGGCCGCCAACCAAATGTCCACCAATCCCGAAATTCAGAACCTATTTAATCAAGTCACCCCGGGAACCGGGATCACCTCAACCGCGAATTTCCCGGAAATCAAACAGGCTCTCGACAATGTGGTTGCCACCGATCCCGAAAATATCCGGGTAGCCTGGGTTGCCGATGTCGATTCCAGTCAGTTCACCCAGTCCGACGGAGCCTCATCCGATGGCACCTATGATATTAATTCACGACCCTGGTTTAAGGAATTAGTAGCCAAAAAAGAGGTCTTCATCTCCGAACCCTATTTAGACGTTGTCACTAATCAAATTATTGTGAGCGTGGTTGCACCGGTCTTTAAACCGGGCACCAAGGACTTGATCGGCGCCACCTGTGTGGACGTATCGATTGATCGGATCAAAGAAATCATTGCCGAAAATAAAATTGGTGAAACCGGCTTCTTCGTTGTCTCGACCAACAGTGGCATCGTCTTTGATCATCCCAATCCCGACTTTAACAACGGTCCACTTAGCGATACCGATCTCTCCGAAAATATTATCGCTGCCCTGACCGATAAAACTACCGGCCCGATTTCCTATTCATCTGCTGACACTGAAAGCCAGGGCTATGTCACCGAGATCGGAGATTCCGGCTGGGTGCTGGCCACCGGACTGCCGATGGCGGAATTCAACCAATCATTTGCTACCATTCAGACGATGATGCTGGTCATCTTTGGCCTCGGTCTTTTGGTCATCGTCGGACTCATCGTTATTTCCACCCGCAGCTTTATCCGACCGATTACCAAACTGGCTGAGGCTGCCGATCATCTTGCTCTGGGTGAGGTTGATATTGACTATACCATCGCCGATGACGCCAAATCCGATGAAATCGGCGAGCTAACCAAGTCCTTTGTCAACATGGCCGAAAATATCCGGGATCAGGCCGAAGCTGCCCAAAATATGGCGCTGGGGGATTTATCGATCAATATCCAGCCCAAGTCGGAAAATGATGTCCTCGGCAACAGTATGGTTTCCATTAAAAGTGCCATTGGCAGCCTGGTTTCCGATACCATTATGCTATCCGATTCAGCCATTCGCGGCGATTTTACCAAACGGGCCGAGGTCAGTAAACACGCCGGCGAGTATGCCAAAGTTATTTCCGGCGTCAACCAGACCCTGGATACGGTCGTCGACAACATGTTCTGGTACGAAGCCATTATTGATGGGATCCCCTTCCCGGTTCACGTCACTGACATGGATATGAAGTGGACCTTTATGAATCATTCCTTTGAAGCTCTGATGATCAAAAACGGTGTCATCAAAGATCGGGTTTCCGCCTGTGGCATGGATTGCTACAATGCCGGGGCTAACATTTGCCAGACCGAAGGTTGTGGCATCCGTCGGCTGGTCGATCAGGGCTTAGCTGACTCCTACTTTGAATGGGTGGGACGAAACAACAAGCAGGATACTGCTTACCTCAAAAATAAAAAAGGCGAGAACATTGGCTTCGTCGAAATCGTCACTGATTTAACTCCAATTATTCGGGTCAGCGATTATACCCATGCTGAAGTTTCCCGCCTGGGTGATAATCTGATGCGTCTGGCCGATGGAAATCTCGACTTTGATATGAATATCAGTGAAGCTGACGAATATACCACCGAAGTCAGCGTTCAGTTCAACGAAATCAGCAAGAATCTATCCGCTGTAAAAGCATCGATCGGCGACATGATTGATGGCGCCTCGATGATCACCAATGCGGTGATTGACGGAAATCTCCAGACCCGCGCCGATGCCAGTAAATTTAATGGTGCCTGGGAAGAACTTGTCGGTGGCATGAATGCCATTTTGGACGAAATCAATAAGCCGCTGGGTGAGGTAATGGTTGTGATGGATGCCATCTCAAACGGCGATCTCAAGACACGGATTAGCGGTGATTATAAAGGTGATATTGATGCCCTCAAAAAAACAGTTAACACCACCGCCAGCCGCTTGGAAGTCGTAGTCAGTGAAATTACCGAGAAAATTGAACAATTGTCCCAGGGCAATCTGGATATTGACCATGCCCGCGCCTTCCGTGGTGATTTCATCACCATCTCCAATGCTATTAATGTGATCATCGATTCCCTGAATGATGTCATGGGCGACATTAATGTGGCTTCCGAACAGGTGGCCTCCGGTTCTGGCCAAGTGTCAGCGGGAAGTCAATCCCTGGCTCAGGGTTCTACCGAACAGGCCAGCTCGGTTCAGGAACTCACTGCCTCCATCGCCGAAATTGCTGATCAAACCAAAAACAATGCCGTAGATGCCAATAAAGCCAGAGAATTAGCCGATATGGTTAAAGATCACGCCGCCAAAGGCAATGCCCAAATGTCACAGATGCAGAATTCAATGGTATCCATCAACCAGTCATCCAACGATATTTCTAAAATTATCAAGGTGATTGATGACATCGCCTTCCAGACCAATATTCTGGCGCTCAATGCCGCCGTCGAAGCTGCCCGCGCCGGTCAGCATGGCAAAGGCTTTGCTGTTGTTGCCGAGGAAGTTCGGAACCTGGCAGCCCGGAGTGCCGAGGCCGCCAAAGAGACCACTGCCTTAATTGAAGGCTCCATCGACAATGTTCAGGAAGGAACTAAAATTGCTGATGATACCGCTGCTGCTCTGGATGACATTGTCGCCGGCATCGAAAAGGTCACCACCCTGGTTGGCAATATTGCCGTGGCTTCCAACGAACAGGCTTCAGGCATTGCCCAAATTGATACTGGCGTCGAGCAGGTCGCCCAGGTAGTTCAGCAAAACTCTGCCACCGCCGAAGAAAGCGCTGCCGCCAGCGAAGAGCTTTCCGGTCAGGCCGAACTGCTTAAACAACTGGTTGATACCTTTAAACTCCGAAGTAAAAGCAAAGCTAATACTGCTTCAGCAGCCCCCCAAAAAAAATTGGAAAAAAATAACAAACCAGCGCCTGAACCAAATATCGACCTAGGTGATATGGACATGGATAAATATTAATTCCACAAAAGTACCATTTAGAAAGGTATTTGTGTGGAACGGCCTATTCCGTTCCCTTACAAAACACCCGTATCTACTAGCTTTATCCATGATATAAGCTAATATTCCTACACGCTGTCCGCATTAAATACATTTTGTTTGACCTTTTATTTCGAAGGTCGGAGTTGG
>NZ_JAUSPS010000098.1 GCF_030652775.1 Acetobacterium sp.
CAGACCTGGAGCGAGCACTGCAAGCACAAGATCTTCAACGCCAAAATCGACTACGAGGACGCCGAGCAGGGCACCAGGCGCAGCATCGACAGCCTGTACAAGACCTGCGTCAAGGGCAGTACCCAGGCCATCCGCGCCGCCAAGGGCAAGGACGACTTCTGCCTGTCCGTGTTCAAGGACAACGCGGGCGTTCTGCGCTTCAACGACAACCTGAACATCTGCATCAAGGTCGAGACGCACAACTCGCCCTCCGCGCTGGACCCCTACGGCGGAGCGCTCACGGGCATCGTGGGCGTGAACCGCGACCCCATGGGCACGGGCCTGGGCGCCAACCTCCTGTGCAACACCGACGTCTTCTGCTTTGCCTCGCCCTTCTACGAGGGCGAGCTGCCGCCCCGGCTGCTGCACCCCCGCCGCGTGCTGGAAGGCGTGCGCGAGGGCGTGGAGCACGGCGGCAACAAGAGCGGCATCCCCACTGTCAACGGGTCCATCGTGTTCGATGAGCGCTACCTCGGCAAGCCGCTGGTCTATTGCGGCACGGTGGGCACCATGCCGGTGAGGGTGGCCGGACGCCTGAGCCACGAGAAGTGCGCGCTGCCCGGCGACCACATCGTCATGATCGGCGGGCGCATCGGCAAGGACGGCATCCACGGCGCGACCTTCTCGTCGGAAGAATTGCACGAGGGCTCGCCCGCCACGGCCGTGCAGATCGGCGACCCCATCACCCAGCGCAAGATGTACGACTTCCTCATGCGCGCCCGTGACCTGGGCTTGTACAACGCCATCACCGACAACGGCGCGGGTGGGCTGTCCTCCAGCGTGGGCGAGATGGCCCAGGACTGCGGCGGCTGCGACCTCGACCTGTCCCGCGCCCCGCTCAAGTACGACGGCCTGAAGCCCTGGGAGATCCTCATCTCCGAGGCCCAGGAGCGCATGACCTGCGCCGTGCCTCCGGACAAGCTGGCGGCCTTCCTGGCCCTGTCCGAGGAGATGGACGTGGAGTCCACGGCCCTGGGCACCTACACCGATTCCGGCACCTTCCACGTGCGCTACGCGGACAAATGCGTGACGCACCTGCCCATGGACTTCCTGCACGAGGGGCTGCCCCAGATGGAGATCAAGGCCCGCTGGGAGCGCCCTGTGATCCCGACGGACCCGCTGCCCATGGACGTTGACCACGAGGCTTTGCTTTCACGCATGCTCTCGCGGCTGAACATCTGCAGCAAGGAATACGTCATCCGCCAGTACGACCACGAGGTCCAGGGCAAGAGCATCATCAAGCCCCTGGTGGGCGTGGAGCGCGACGGCCCCTCCGACGCGGCGGTGATCCGGCCGGACTTCGGCACGGACGAGGGCCTGGTCCTTTCCCACGGCATCTGCCCCAAGTACAGCGACCTCGACACCTACTGGATGATGGCCGCTGCCATTGACGAGGCCGTGCGCGGCGCGGTGGCCGTCGGCGGCGACCTGCGCTTCATGGCTGGCACGGACAACTTCTGCTGGTGCGACCCGGTTGCGAGCGAGACCACGCCCGACGGCGAGTACAAGCTGGCCCAGCTGGTGCGCGCCAACGAGGCGCTCGACCACTTCTGCCGAGGTTTCGGCGTGCCCTGCGTGTCCGGCAAGGACTCCATGAAGAACGACTACAAGGGCGGCGGGGTCAAAATATCCATACCCCCGACGGTGTTGTATTCCGTGGTGGCGAAGATGCCGGACGTGAAATGCGCCGTGACCTCGGACTTCAAGGCCGCGGGTGAGCTGGTGTACGTCCTGGGCCTGACCAAGGCCGAGCTTGGCGGTTCGGAGCT
>NZ_JAUSPS010000085.1 GCF_030652775.1 Acetobacterium sp.
CTTTTCAATCACCCCCAGCCGTGTCCAGATAAAAGGCATACTCTCGAGAAAAATCCGTTTTCCGATTTTCGGAGCCTTGGGACGCATCAGCTCTGAAGGGTGTTCTTTCAGCTCATAATGGGTAATGATCAGAGCCGCCGCCACGGTACAGAAAATCGCAATCAAACAGGAGATGATAATCGGCAACCATGGTGGCGCGATGATTAAATCCGGAACCTGGTAGAGCAGTCCGTAAGCGCCGGCGATTAAATGCGGCAGGGTGTTAATGCCAACAATCAAACCGATGACTGAACCAATACTGCCAGCCAATAAGGCATAGACAAAAAACTTCGACCCAATCTGAGCATGACGGTAACCCAATGCTTTCAGGGTACCAATCTGGGTGCGCTGCTCTTCCACCATCCGGGTCATGGTGGTGAAGGAGACCAGGGCTGCCACTAACAAAAAGATCAGTGGAAAGACACCGGAAATATTGTCAATCCGCTGGGCATCTTCGCCGTAACTGGTATAACCGGGGTTATCATTGCGGTTGAACAGATACCATTTTCCAAACTCCAGATCATTAATTTTCGCCTCGGCCTTGGCCAGCTCATTGGCAGCGTTGGCCAGTTCGGCCTCGCCCTCTGCCCGTTTCTGCGCCAGCTGCGCTTCTCCATCACGGAGCTCTACCCATCCGGCATCCAATTGATTTTGTGAGGCAATCAGGGTATTCAGCCCTTCTTTGCGACCGGACTCAAAGGCCGCAATTCCGGCGTTCAGCTGGTTCTTGCTGGCAGCCAGGGTCGCCCATCCGGCTGACAGCTTATTCTCCCCATCGATGGCGGCTTGGGCAAGAGCAGCTTCGGCCTGGGGCAGGGTTGCTTCCAACTCAGTCAACTGCGTTTTCATCCCCGCCAGCTGAGCCTGAAAGGCGTAGATCTCATCAATGCCCTGTTGAACCTGGTCTTTTCCGGCGTAAGCCTGGACTAAACCCGCTTCGACTTCAGCAAGCTGGCTGTTAAGCTCAGCCAACTGGAGTTCTAAGGCCGCCAGCTGCGCCTGATAATCTGGGGCGGCCGGATCCAGACTTTGAATCTGGGCTTCGACTCCGGCCTTCATGGCCGTCAGATTTGCCAAAGCACTTTCACCCTGGGCTATCTGGTTTTCCAGCGCAGCTAACTGGACTTCCAGCGATGGCAACTGACCGGAAGGATCCTGGGCTTCCATTTGGGCAATCCCGCCTCTTAACTCGGCGATGCCCTGACGCAGGGTTTCCAGTTGCGCCTCACCTTTGGCCAGTTCCTGTTTTAAGGTGCTGGCACCATTAATTAAATCGGTCTCACCCTGGCGAATCTGATTCTGAGCATCGGCAAGCTGAGCCTGAGTCTGGGCAATTGTGGTGTTGTACTCATCCCAGCCAGCGCTTAGAGCGGCCTCACCGTCAACCAACTGGTTTCTGGCATCGGCCAGACTAGCCTCGCCTTGGGCAATGCCCTCATTAAACTGGGTCACCCCATCGTTGTACTTGGCCCGGCCCTTATCCAGTTCGGCCTGGGCCTTGGCCAGAATATCGGTATGATTAATTTCCAGCTGTTGAAGACCCAAGGCTTCAAATTGTTTCTCCAGACTGCCAATCACTTCTTCGTATTCGGCTGAAAAGGGATTAACGCCGTCGGCAGAGGCCTGAGATAAGAGATAAACTTCAGTGAAACGTTCAAAGACAAAATTTTCGGTGGGAATAAAACCATAATAATCCACTTCACCCCGACCGACCGAGGTACTGCCGCGCTCAATAGAAACAAACTGGGGCGATCTGACAAAACCAACGATGGTAAAATTATCCCGTTTGATCGATTCGGACAAAGCTTTATCGCCTACCTCCGGGAAGAGCTTAATCGTTTCACCCAGCTGATAAATATGGCTGGAAACTCCCATGCCTTTATCTTCCTGGGGTTGCTCCAACAGAATTTCACCCTCATTTTCTGGCTGCCGCCCGGCTACCAAGACTGGCTGATTCAGAGTCTGGTCTGACTGAAAAGCCATCAGCTTGATGACCGGCCGCTTATCACCCCGCTCGATGATCACATCCGCCGAATAGCTGGGCATCACGGTCGCCACCCCGGGGGTGTTTTTGATGGCATCCACATCCGCCGGTAAAAAACCATAGGTCGAAACCAGCCGCATATCCATCAGCTGCTGGTTCTGATAGTACTCACTGACGGTATATTTCATACTCGGGCCGGTTGTCTTAACCCCCACAAAAAAGCAGATGCCCAGCGCAATGATGGCGACAATGGATAAAAAACGGTTGATCGATTTTTTTATTTCTCTGAATGTATCTTTTTGCAATGCTTTCATTGATATGTCCTTTTTAATAAAAATTTAAAAATAAAAATTGAATTATCTGCTTTACCACTGATTATTGTTGGCCACAGCCTCGGGTCAAAGACCTAGCCGCAGTTTGATATTCCATAAAGCGATGCTAAAACACGGTTATTTTTAGTATTTTATCATGTTTTTATTAAGAAAACACCCATTCACAATTAAATAATTTAGCCCCTCACTCAATGATGATATTTTCGTTCATCGTAATCAGTCCGATTATTTTTTCTTTCACCGGAATACTGGTTAATGCAGTGAGAGCCTTGGCATAAAGATTGATCTGAATCTCGTAGCCACTAATTATTTCCTCCCGCAGACGAGGGTCTTTAAAATAATCGGTCTTATAGTCGATAATGACCCATTGGTGATCTTCCATAAAGGCACAGTCAATGATCCCCTGAACGATAATTTTTTCCGGAATATCCACCCATTCCGCCCGGATCTCAGCCGGTGCGTAGCCATAGTTAAAGGGAATTTCCCGCCTGATTTTTTCAGCAGACAGCAGCCTGATCCCCAGAGTCGAGGTATAAAAGCTGATCAGTTTATCAACGCTGATCGTTCTGGCCAGTGCCTCTGGCAAGAATTCTTTTTGGATCAGCGTTTCAATCTCCGCAGCCAGATATTTTTCCAGAAACTCCGGCAATAGCGACTGGCCATTATTTAGCAATTCGTCCCGGATTGGTTTTAAATCGACTACTTCCATTAACAGATGGAGCGCCGATCCCCGTTGGGCAGCGGTGAAAGCAGTCTGTTTTTGTTCCAGAAACTTGGGCTTGTCCTGCTTCTTTGAAAGCGTCCTGATTTTTTCCTGCTGATCAGACCCTTCCCCTTTTTGATACTCTTTGATTTCAGTAACACTCATCTTACTGGGAAGTTCGTTCTCTGCTTTGGCCGGATAACGAAAATCCAAGCGCTGATGAATGGCCTCCTGGTCAGCCTGTGAAATACTGATTGCGAACTTTTCCGGTACTGCTTCCGGGTTCTTGCTCCCCTCGTCGCTTTCTGATAACGCCTCAGCGCTGTCCCGCTGCTCTTCCAGATCCCGCTTATCAGTGAACTGATTAGCCTGATGGTAAGAAATGTTGAAATCTACCAACTCCAGATTGGTCTGCGCCGGATCGCGACCAGCCAATACGCCCATCATCACCCAGTCAAGCAAGCTGGCAGCATTGAGGAGGTGGTACTCGTCGGGCTCATTATGCCATTTTTGCCAGGCTTTATCGCGGTTTTTTACGGTCCCGACAATCACCAGTTTTTCCTCGGCTCGAGTCATCCCCACATAAAGCAGCCGCATTTCTTCAGAGAGCATTTCGATATTGCTTTGCGCCTTGCAGACTTCTTTAGCTAGGGAATTATGCTTATACCGTTTTTCCAGATTGACATAGTCCGGACAGATTCCCAAATCCTTATGGAATAACACCTGTGCATAATTGCTGCGCTTATTAAAGCCTTTCCCGGCACCGGAAAGAATTACAATCGGAAATTCCAGCCCCTTGCTTTTATGGATCGTCATCAGCCGTACCACTGCCTCATGATTGCTGACCATCGCTGGCGGTGAAATATCCTGTTTGTGTTTTTTCATGTTTTCGACAAAGCGGATGAATTGATACAGTCCTTTTAAAGTTGATTTTTTATAGTCCCCGGCTCGCTTCAACAAGATTCGCAAATTGCACTGCCGCTGTTCGCCGCCAGGAAGGGCGCCGACAAAGGCGTAATAGCCGGACTCCAGATAGATTTTCCAGAGAAAATCTTCCACCGCCATCAGCTTAGATTGATACCGCCAAGCAGTCAGTTTTTGATAAAAGCCGCCCAGTTTTTGGGACAGTTCATCGCCCTCTTCCCGACAATAAGCTTCCACCGCCTGATAAAAGAATCCCTGGGGATGGGCAATCCGCAGCCGGGTACATTCGGTGGTGCTAAAATTGCCGATCGGTGAAGTCATAATACTCAACAACGGCAAATCCTGATGCTGGTTATCCATCAGGTTCAGCAGGTTTAAAATCATCGTGATTTCCAGCGATTCGTAGTAATTGGTGCCGCCATCAAAATAGGTGGGAATCCCCATTTCACTAAACACCTTGAGATAAACATCCCCTCTTCCGGCAACACTCCGCATCAGCACCCCAAAATCACCATAGTTAATGGCTCGCTCCTGATTATGGCGGGTATCAAAAAAAGTTGTTCCCACCAACGTCTGAATTTGATTGGCCACAAATCGGGCTTCAACTTCGACGGCGGTCAGATCCTCGCGGTCTTCTTCGTCAAAAACCTGAAGATCACCGGCTTCCGCTTCCTTTTTTTGCTCTTCAATGATATGGATTTCGGTTTTTTGATAAGGACCTTCATGGGGCAGACCCTTATTGAGCCGAGCCTGTTCGTCATAATTAATTTCCCCCAGCCCGGTGCTCATGACCTTCTCAAAAATGGCATTGACGCTGTTGATCACCCCCTGCGCAGATCGGAAATTCTGATTGAGAGTGACCAGACAGTTATTGGGGTTTTCATCCTTGCCAAAGCTTTCATACTTGCCGATAAAGATGGTTGGATCGGCCAGCCGAAACCGGTAGATACTCTGTTTAACATCGCCAACCATAAAATAATTATTATCTCGCACAATCCGCTGCAGGATCGTTTCCTGCATTTCATTGGTGTCCTGATACTCGTCCAGAAAAATATAGCGATAGCGGGTGCGGACCTCATCGGCCACCTCCGGATCCATTAGAATTTTAAGCGTCAGCTGTTCCAGGTCATTGTAATCGACCAGGTTTTTCTGGGCTTTTTTGGCCTGAAAGGCCGTCCAAAATTTCTGCGTCAATATCACCAGATCGGCCATCGGTTTTTGTAGATCATTCAGCTCCTGCACCATTTCATCGATATTGATGGCAAAACGTTTCTGCAGCTTGGCGATACTGGTCTTGGCTTCATCCCGATATTTTTTGATCTGCTCATTACGTTCCTTATCCGCTTTGGCCGCCCCTTTGAAGCGCTCGTAACTCAGGGTTTTCAAGGTTTCCAGCCCCGCAACCAGATCGTCCCGGATTACTTTTTCCAGTGCTTCCAGCATCAGCACTTCGCTTTTGTTCTGCTCATGAGTTTTCTCAAAACCCCCAGCAGCACTGATGTCACTGGCTTTGATGGCCGAATCCAGGGCGCCCTGAAGCTCGGTTTTAATGATTTTTTTTAAGGCGCTTCCCCACACCGAGGCTTCCAGGCTTTTTTGATCGCAATCAAACAGTGCCAAGGCCTGGTGGCTCCAACTTTCCGGGTTGGGCTGCGTGGCCAGAAACCGATATAGGGTTTCGACCGTGTCTTTTAAGGCCTGATCATTTTTATTCCCGCTGTATTTTTCGATTAAATCCAGAAAATCGATGACCTGTTCGTTTTTTTTCTGACTTTTTTCCTGATTCTGAACCCGTTGATCCGGGTTATTCTGAGCGGAATTTTTCAAGGTGATGGCCTGCTGGTATTCGTCTTCAAACACCTCTTCCATGGTCTCTTTGAGCATCAGCGCGATTTCGGTATCATTGCCAATGGCAAAGCCGGGATCGATGTCACCCTTATGAAAATACTGACGTAAAACGCTGAGGCAAAAGGAATGAAGAGTGGAAATGGAAGCGCCCCCTAAAATATTCATCTGCTTCATTAAAAAGCTGCGATCATTTTCCGGGTTTTCCAGTTCCCGAGCCAGAGCCTGACTGAGACGATTTTTCATTTCTCCGGCGGCGCCCCGGGTAAAGGTCAGAATCAGCAGCTCATCGACGCCCACCTTTTCTTCTCGGATAATCCGAATAATCCGCTGGATCAGCAGGGCTGTTTTACCTGATCCGGCAGCGGCTGAAACCAGCATGTTGGTTTCCCGGTTTTCGATTGCTTTTAACTGATCACTGGTCCATTTCATTGGTTTCACCTTCCTGGATTAATGTAAAAAACTGTTCTTTCTTCATCGTTGCGTTAAGCACCTCATAACCACCGCGGGTGATCGCGTCATCAAACTGGCAGATACCCTTGTAATCACAATACTGACAGGCATAGTCATGGCCTTTTTTATAAGGCCTAACTTTAATATCACCCTCATAAATGTTTTTGATCTGCCGAACCACGGTTTTACGGACATAGTCAATGATACCCGCAAATTCCTCTCGATTCAGCTTAAATTCCGATCGGTAAACCGGTAGAATATCCGACGTTTTGGCGTCGGCGTCATGATCCATGGCGGCAATAACCATTTCGTCGTCCAGCAGCAGACCATTGAGTTTAAAGGATTTATTAATAGCCGCCTGAACATTCTCGCCAAAATCCAACCGCGGCATCGGGTCATCCACATAAAAGTAGAATGTTCCTCCCGGCAGGATATCCTCGGCATCGATAACGGTCATGGCCCCATCCAAATACACCAGCAATTGGAGCGAAAGGCCATAATAGATATCGTCATAGCCCAGTTTCTTACTGCCAGTTTTATAGTCAATGACCTTGACCCAGGTATGGCCGTCTTTTTCATAGAGATCCAGGCGATCGATTTTACCATAGATCTTGACCTCGCCCAGTTTTGCATCCGGCAGGCTGATCTCCTGTTCAAAGCTGAACTCGGTGGCCTGGGGTTCAAAATCCCCGGCACATAGCTGCTGTACCAGGATATCAATCGACTTTTTACCGACCCGTTCCAGTTTTTTTCCCAGATACTGATTTTGTCCGGTACTGTTAAAGACATTGGTTTTTATCTGCGGCAGACAGCTTTCCATCACCCCTTCTAGCAGGGTATCACGCTGATTTTTGGGCAGGGTGCGCAGATCAAGTTTTTGTTCGTGGACTTCCCGAAAAAATCCATCGATCAGTTCATGGAGCAGGGTGCCTATTTCTGGGGCAGCAATATTATAAATAGGCCGGCTCTCGGGTTTTAAGCCGTATCTGACATAATGGGAAAAGGGGCATTGGCGGTGGGTTTCCAACCGGGTAATACTGGTTCGCAGGTTTTTACCGTAAAGAACGGCGGCTTCCGAACCAGTCATAGCCTGAGAAACCCCGGAATAGTTCAGGGCTTCAGTCAGACTGCCGATCATTTGTTGGTAATCCGGGTTGTTTTGATACCAGTCTTGTACCGCTGCCCACAAAGCCTCTTCCGGCTGTCGCTCCGAACCGGCCTCGAATTGACCATTACGAAGATGGCTGACCAGATGCCAGAGGGTCGCATCGGGCGTGCTGAGGGTATTCCAGAATGCTGCCACCCCATCATTAAGGGTTGATAAAATATCGATCGTCGGAAAGATCCCCAGAATCTGGCTCAGCAGAATGCTGGGCTGCTGGCTATTACCTTCCATGTCGGCTAAAGCCCAATGGAGAGCCAACCGGGATTTAGGCTTGGATAACAGATCATATACCAGAAACCGTTCCTGATCCATTTGAAAACTGCGATTGTTTTGCAGCCGGATCTGGTGAGCGCCGAGAATCTGCCGTTCCAGATCTGAGAAAAGATTGGGTTCGCTGCCGCTACCGGGGATTTTCCCTTCGTTCAGGCCAAACACAATCAGTACCTCGAAGGCCGAGCTGCGGCTCCTGCGTAAATCGGTGATGCTGACATAATCCCGGTAGGGCGGGATTATTCCCAAACGATAGCCCTGAAAGCCACTTTTTAAAATCCGCAGGTATTCCTCACTGGTCGCTTCATCATTTCCCATGGTTTCGACAATCTGATCAAAGACTTCCATCAGGATATTCCAGATCTGGTGATAAATTTCCATGGCTTCATAATTGCCGGCTAGTGAAAGCTGTTCCACCAGGACATCTATTTTTTCCGGGGTTTTAATCACCACTAAAAATTCATAGAGCGCTTTGGTATAATCCTGACAGCTTCGGCCGGCCGTGAGCTCTGCTTTGAGCTGGATTAGCGGGGTCATCAGTTTAATCCGCAGCGCATTAAGGCTATCCAGATCCAGAGCGGGGTTCTGGCTGACTTTGGTGAATTCCTTTTCCCATTGTTTTCCGCGGATCCCAAACTCCAGGGCATAGTTTTCCAGATCTTCACATTCTGACAGGGTAATCGGTGAAAATCCGGTTTTCACAAAACCGAAAACATCATCGAGCCGGTAATTATTCTGGATCGCCTCCAACGCCGTTACGACTGCTTCGACCAGATGGTTATCCCCGATGGCACGCAGATCATCCATAAAAAAGGGAATCTGATACTGGGCAAAAATGCGCTTGATGATACTGCCGTATTCGTCCAGATCTCCGGCCAGAACCACGATATCCCGAAAAGACAGCTTTTCTTCCCGAATCAGCGTAAGAATCTGGCGGGCGCCCATTTCTACCTCTTCCCAGGTATTCTGGCATTGGGTCAGACTGATTTGCTTGACCGCTTCCAGATATTCCACCTTGGGATAGGCAAAGAGATTGGCCTCCAGATGGGTAAGCTCCGGTCTTTTTTGCTTTTGTTGTTTTTTTTCAGAAATCTCTTCCAGTTTAAATGAAACCTGCGCTCTGGCGCCAATTTCTTTGAGGTTGTCCATGGTGTTGGCCGTTAGTTGAAAAACTTCCTGATCCCGTGCGGATGGATCCGGATCCCAGGGTAGGGCTATATGGATTTCCTTAACCGTATCGACCAGATTTCCAATCATGCGGTAATCCTGGGCTGAGAAATTCTGAAAACCATCCATCCAGATTTCGCTATTCTGCAGAAATTCTGCCGTTGGTATCTTTTCACAGACGAAATTGCGAAAGTCTTCTTCATCTTTACGATCATTTCCCAATAATTCCTGAAAATGGCGATAGATTTTAATGACATCTCCCAATTTTTGGGGCATAATTCCCTGATTCAGGGTCTTTCTAGTTTCTTCCAAATTTTCCGGGGCAATCTCATTCTGTTTGAGTTCACCAATCAGATCCGAAATACTGATCAGAAAACCGGGCTTTTTAACGCTGGAGCGATAAATAGTCAGTTCTTCCTGAATGTCCCCCAGTGTTTTTTGGAGCAGCATATTTTTGCCGTGGCTGTCCATATAGGTCTTCGTGAGACCGCCAGTTTCCTGTAGGACTCGGTTTCCCAGACGTTTGGGACTCAGCACTTCCACATTCAGCAGCCCGGCCAGGCCATTGGCCTTGATCAGCGCTTCTTCGGCACCGAGGGTAAACTGTTCCGGAACCATTAAATAGAGATTTT
This sequence comes from Acetobacterium sp., assembly GCF_030652775.1. Taxonomy (GTDB): domain Bacteria; phylum Bacillota; class Clostridia; order Eubacteriales; family Eubacteriaceae; genus Acetobacterium. The sequence goes on from NZ_JAUSPS010000085.1 coordinate 9,515, forward strand.
CTTTACCCACATCCAGCGCCGCACCGATCTGGTGGTAAACCGCCTCACTCAACAGCTGAGATTGCCGGCCAACGATCATTGTAATTCCCATCAGTTTTTCCTTTCTGAATTTTCACATCACGAATTATCCGCCATTTTAAAAAATCACCATCCCTTTTTAAAAGATGGTGATCAAAACTGTCACTAAAGAACAACGTAGTACCGACAATTGTTATATCATGTTGTGTGCCTCAAGGCGAACAGTTGCATGCAAACGTCTAAATTGGCCTAGCTTGTAAATGCAACTGTACGAATTGTGCGCATTCAACAGATTAACAATTGGTCGGTACGGTAGCATTACGCCAAACCTTTATTATACGGTCACAAAGCCAACTTTTTTACGCACCTTTGACAGGGTTTTCCAGGCAATCTGGGAAGCCTTTTCGGCATGAACATGCATGATCTGTTCCAGATAAGCCTTTTCACCCAGCAGCCGATGATACTCATTTTGAACCGGCAGCAACGTATCAGCCACGGTTTCGCCGACAGCCAACTTGAAGTCGCCATAGCCCTTGCCGTCAAATTCCCGGGTGATGTCATCCAGGCTTTTTCCGGTGGCACAGGAATAGATTTCCATTAAATTAGAAACTCCAGGTTTTTCTTCGCGGTTATGATAAACGGCCATATCCGAATCGGTGACCGCTCGTTTAAACTTTTTGACAATTGTTTTGGAGTCATCCAGCAATGAGATAAAGGCATTGGTGTTTTCATCCGATTTGGACATTTTCCGTCCCGGTTCTTGAAGACTCATAATGCGGGCTCCGGATTCGCCAAAATAAGCTTCTGGCACCTTAAACACATTACCAAAATTCTGATTAAAACGAATGGCGATATCCCGAGCCAGTTCCACATGCTGACGCTGGTCATTGCCCACTGGCACTAAATCGGTTTGATAAAGAAGAATATCCGCAGCCATCAAGACTGGATAGTCAAAAAGACCAACCCGGATATTTTCACCCTGTTTTTGGGATTTATCTTTAAACTGGGTCATCCGGCTCAGTTCGCCCATATAGGTTGAACAGTTTAAAATCCAGGCCAGTTCCGAATGCTCGGGCACCATCGATTGGACATAAAGAATCGATTTTTCCGGATCAATACCCAGGGCTAATAGCAGAGCAATGGATTCATAGGTTCGCCTGCGCAGATCGGCCGGGTTTTGGGGCATGGTGATGGCATGAAGATCCACCACACAGAAAAGACTGCGGTAATCCTCCTGCATCTTTACCCAATTTTTCATTGCGCCAAAATAATTTCCAATGGTAAAGGTTCCTGATGGCTGAATGCCACTATATACTATTTTTTTTACAGGTGCTTCTGTTGTCATAGTTACTCCTTATTTTAATGGCAGTTCATCCGCTAATCAAATAGCAACTGCCATGATCTCTTTAATATTTTGTACTAAGCTGGTTTATGGTAATTTTAGTTCTGTCATTTCCAGAGAATTACAATTGAGTTCCAATTCTTTGATCATTCGCTTAAAAATATCATAATCGGCGGTGGTGAGAATTTGGGTGTTGCCTACTTGGTCCTGGGTGTTGAAATAGTTAAACTCGGTCAGGTGTTTGTTTAGTTGTCTAACCAGGCCATTGGCCGGGTTGATCAGCTCAAGTTCCGGGTACATCTGCCGGATGGTTACCGATACAATCGGGAAATGAGTACATCCCAGTAACAGTTCTTCAATGACGATTCCTCTTTTGATGCCCTTTAATAAAATCGGTTCCACTGCTTCTCTGATATTATTTTTTAAAATTTTCAAATCACCCTGACCATCGTTAATCACCTTGGCCAGTGTATGCGTCCCCTGGGCAATGTATTCGACCTCTTTTGTCCAAAGCTCCAGTTCCTTTTCATAGCTGCGGTTTTTTACTGTGGCCGTGGTGGCAATCAATCCAACCAGACCCCGATCCCGCCAGTTCAGGGTTTCCTGGACACCGGCTTCAATGACGCTAAACAGCGGTACCCGAGCGCTCAGCTCAACAATCAATGATGAAAGGGTATTGCAGGCTAAAACCACGGCTTTAACCCCGCGATTTTCCAGATCACTGATAATGGTATTAGCCAGCATGATTAGTTCGTCGTTTTCCCGCTCACCATAAGGCATTCGCATCGAATCACCAAAATAGAGATAGTTTTCATTGGGCAGTCGGTTCTGAAGTGCTTTCAGTACGGTAAAACCACCGATGCCCGAATCGATGACGCCAATGGGTCCATTGTTGTCCATCTTTTCACATCTTTCCTGATTGATCACGGAATACGATTCCTTTTTCCTCACTCATGTCATCAATGATTGCCAGAGATTCCAGTGCGATTCCTTGCTCACGGATTACTGCCCCGCCATCCTGAAACCCTTTTTCAATGGCAATGCCCACGCCCACCAAGGAGGCACCAGCCTGGGTGATCAAATCAATTAAGGCTTCGACGGCCTTACCATTTGCCAGAAAATCATCGATAATTAAAATACGATCGGTCGGGTTTAAATATTTTTTTGATACCATAATTTTGTAAGCCTGCTGTTTGGTATAGGAATAGACATCACTGGAATAGATTTCCTCGTCTAAATTTAATGATACATATTTTTTTCCAAAAACCACCGGACAATAGTCAAAATATCTGGCCGTACTGGTTGCAATGGCAATTCCCGATGTCTCGATCGTCAGGATTTTATTGACTCCCTCTCCGGCAAAGCGTTTGGCAAAAGCCTTTCCCATTTCTTCAAATAGTTTTACATCCAACTGGTGATTTAAAAAAGAATCCACCTTGAGGATTCCCTGGCCTTTGACACGACCTTCTTGTCTAATTTTTTTCTCTAATAATTCCATTGACTGCTCCTTCGTATCCTAATCGAATTATTATAACATACTCTCGTCAATTAGGACAACTACGATTCCGCTTTGCTACATCGTAGTTCGCGGGCAGTCGCCAACTGCAAGCAAGCTTGCGATTGGCTCGTTAGCCTTCACGCAAAAAAGAAAAGCGGGAATTTCTTCCCGCTTCAGTCTGTTAAAATAGATAACCCAGTACCGACAATTGTTATATCATGTTGTACGCATCGGAGCGGACACGGCGTAGCCTGTCCGATTCCGCAGCGAACAACAGATTAACAATTGGTCGGTACGGTAGTTTATCGACAACTTCAAGTGGGAATTTCTTCCCGCTCAAGTTACGTTTATTACTTATTGTGCTTTTTCTTTTTGTGCTGCAGCGATGACTTTATCTGAAATAATCATCGGCGCTTCTTCATAACGGACAAATTCCATGGCGAATTCGCCTCTGGCTTGGGTCATCGAGCGTAGTTCGGTGGCATATTTAAACATTTCTGCCAGCGGTGCTTCAGCTAGAATCCGCTGTTTTCCGCCTGATGCTGAATCCATTCCCATAATTCGGCCACGTTTTTTGTTTAAATCTCCCATAATATCACCCATGTACTCTTCCGGCACCGTGATATCGATGTGATAAATAGGTTCCAGGATAACTGGGGTGGCCTCTTTCATGCCTTTTCGGTAAGCTGCGGTAGCGGCCATTTTAAAGGACATCTCATCAGAATCCACGGCATGGTAGGAGCCGTCGTATAAGGTGGCTTTAACCCCGGTTACCGGGTAGCCAGCCAGAACGCCTTCAATCATACATAACTCCAGACCCTTTTCAACGGCCGGAATAAAGTTTCGGGGAACAGCTCCGCCAACAACCTTATCAACAAACTGGAATGGTGCATTCGGATCATTACCCGGTTCAAAATCAATCCAGACATGACCAAACTGGCCGCTGCCACCGGATTGTTTTTTGTGTTTTCCTTCAGCGGTTGCTTTTTTCTTGATGGTTTCCCGGTAGGGAACCTTCATGTCAACCAGATTGACATCAACCCCGAATTTCTGTTTCAGTTTCTGAGAAATAATTTCCAGATGCATTTCACCTAAACCAGATACCAGGGTTTGCTTGGTTTCCTTATTACGGCTCACCATCATGGTTGGATCTTCTTCCACCAACCGATGCAGGCCGGTGGCCAGTTTGTCAATATCAGCCTTTGTTTTGGGTTCAATGGCCATGGCGATAATCGGTTTAGGTAATTCTATTTTATCATATACGATCGGTGACTTGGCGCTGGTTAAGGTATCCCCGGTGACAGTATCGCTTAACTTGGAAAATGCACCGATATCCCCAGCCTCCATTTTTTCAACCTCAATTTGTTTGTTACCTCTGAGAACATAAATATGATTGGCTTTTTCTTTTACTTCCTGAGTCGCATTATATATTTCTACGGAATGATCCAGAACCCCTGACATGACTTTAAATATCGACAATTTTCCAACATAGGGGTCAGCAACTGTTTTAAACACCAGTGCCGAAAAAGGTTCACTGTTACTGCATTTCCGTTCGATTTCTTTTTTATCCCGGGGATCCTTACCCACTTCAAACTTACCTTCTCCTGGTGACGGGAGATATTCGATGAGCATATTTTCGAGCGTTTCAACCCCGATGTTCAGGGTTGCTGAGGTACATAATACCGGCATCAGTTCGCCGTCAATGACCCCTTTTCGAATGCCGCTGTGGATTTCATCCCGGGTTAACTCTTCGCCTTCAAAATATTTTTCCATCAGGCTCTCGCTGGTCTGTGCAACTGACTCCATGATCATGTCCCGATAGGGTTCTAGTTCTGTTTTCATTTCGTCTGTGATCGCCACATCAAAACAACGGTTCTCTTTTCTCTGACTACCAGTCATATCAACGATGTTAACAACACCATTCATTTCTTCGCCCTCACCCATTGGTAATTCAAAGGGCACGACCTTATTGCCAAAGGTTTCTTTTAATTCGTCCATGACCTTGGCAAAGGTGGCGTTTTCTCTGTCCATTTTATTAACAACGATAAATGCTGGAATATTTGCTTTTTCTAAAAGCTCAATGGCTTTTTCGGTTCCCACCTGAACGCCAGACAGTGCGTCAACGACGATAACAACGGCATCGGCTACTCGAAGTGCCGCATATGCATCACCAATAAAATCAAAATAACCTGGCACATCAATAAGATTGATCTTATGTCCACCAAATTCTAACGGAATAATAGATGAAGAAATTGAAAACTTTCGTCTTTTTTCTTCTGGATCAAAGTCCGATAGGGTATTTCCCTCGTCAATTTTTCCCATACGATCAACGGCACCTGCATTAAATGCCAATGCTTCAGTCAAGGTTGTTTTTCCGCTCCCACCGTGACCTAGTATAAGAATGTTACGGATGTTCTTTGTTGGATACGTTTTCATGCTGTTTCCCCCTCGCTTATTTTGCCAATGATTTAATTGTTTTTTTTTGGTATAAGGCTATTTTATATTATTTCTAAAAAATAATCTACAAAAAAATCATTTATAGATCCTCTTTTATTTTTTTCATTACTTTCTTTTCAATTCGCGATACTGTCATCTGCGATTTATTAATAAATTCTGCCACTTCTTTTTGTGTTTTCCCGCGAAAAAACCGCTGCTCCACAATAATCCGCTCGACTGGATTAAGGGCTTGAATTTTTTGCTTTAAAAGATCAATATTTTCGACATTTTCCATGTTGTTATCCAGGTTTCCCAACAGATCCATCAAACTGACCTCCTGGCCATCCTGATTACTTTCGTATTCCATCGATAGTGATTTGGGATAATAGGCATTGCTGCTTTCCATCGCTTTGATAATGCTCTCCTCCGTGATCTCCAGATAAACAGCAATTTCAGAGATGGTTGGTGACCGCATTAGCTTGTGCTCCAGGGTTGTCCGGGTTTGATTAATCTCCCGATTGAGATCCTGAACCTTCCTTGGAATTCGGATCAGCCATTCCCGATCCCGGTAATAACGTTTAATTTCGCCAATAATTGTTGGTGTGGCAAAGGTATCAAACTCATAGCCGCGACTAACATCAAAGCGTTCCACCGCATACATTAATCCTAAACAGGCGACCTGAAAAATATCTTCATTATCGCCACTTTTATGCCCATATTTTCGCGACAAAATTTTGGGTATATAAAGATAGTTTTCAATGATCAGATCTCTTAACTCCCGATCCCTTGTTTCTTCGTATTCGGCAAATAACTTTTTGACATCTTCTTTACTGATTTTTCGCTCATATTTCATGGGTCGTCGATAGGTTCTTAATCATGGTAATTGAGGTTCCAGATCCTCTCTCACTAATAATTTCCACCCTATCCATTAGTGATTTGATGATAAATAAACCAAAGCCACCTAATTGTTTACCGTTAAGATCCGGCATCGCTACTGCCTCTGGTTCAAAACCAACGCCTCGATCTGTTACCTTAAAGACTAACTTCTGATTCTCCACAACATAGGTCAAATCATAGGTCGTGTCTGGATTCTTACTATGGTTCAAGGCATTTGTACAGGCCTCGGATACTGCGACCTTCAGATCTTCCACATCGCCAATCGAAAAGCCCATATTGTTTGCCACTGACGCAATTGTAAGACGCGCCAAGCTGACATATTCGGGTTTTGTTGGTAGTGTCAGTTTTATACTATCCATTCTTTTTCCCCTTCTCAATTTGCTTAGTTAGCAGGATTGTCTACAATTTCAATTATTTTATCGACCCCAGTAAGTGATAATAGCTTTTTAATATTTGGCCGCGGATTCATCATGATAATCCGTTGTCCCATTTCTTTTGATTTATTTCGCAACTCGATTAAAACGCCCATACCAGTGCTGTCCATATAGGACAATTCGGAACAATCCAGAATGATTTGCGTTGCCTGGGTCATAATTTCTTTTTCAATTGACGCTCTGAATTTTTCGATGGAATAAATGTCGATTTCGCCTTTAATACTGACCATACTTGTTTTTCCCGTTTCAATTATGTTATTGCTGTTCATATAATCTCCATTTCACAATTAATCTGTTTGAAAAGAAAGCCACTTTTATTCACTAATCTTTCATTTTGCAGGCGGTCGCCAACTCTCAGTCATGTCATAAATTCAAAACTAGACCCAATGAGGTAATCACCGTCATTGGGCCTAGTACAACGTTGCATAAAATACTATGAATAAATTAATGCTATCATTTTCTCAACGTTTGATGCATAATGACCTTATCATTTATATACAAGGTGGTTTATTATGCGAAAGAAAACAATTGATACAATACCGGTTTTATC
>NZ_JAUSPS010000093.1 GCF_030652775.1 Acetobacterium sp.
GAATCGATTGAAAGCGAACATGATTATTTAGTGCATATGATTGCACATCACGAGGAAGCTGTTTCGTCTGCCAATATTTTGAAAGCGAATACGCAGCGTGAAGAAATGAAAAAATTTGCGGACGATATTATTAAAACCCAGAGTGCCGAAATTGAACAAATGAAGATCTGGCTTAATACCTGGTATCCTAATGAAGATCATGCGGTTGATTACCAGCCAATGATGCGGGATCTTACGAATCTTCAGGGTGATGCGCTGGATCAGGCTTTCCTGCAAGATATGATTTTCCATCATATGGATGCTGTGATGATGTCTCAACAACTGATCACCAGCGGATTGGCTAAACATTCGGAAATCATTCCTTTTGCCGAAACCATCCGAAATACCCAGCGAAATGAAATTCATATGATGCGAAATTGGTTGACAGAATGGTTCTAAATAAATTTCGCTTTCTTAAAATAGTTTACTCATATTTTTAGAAATTAGCCCCCAAATATGACTTTTTCACTGATCCCGAAACGTCCCCCACTTGTGTCATCATTTTATTGCCGAACAAAAAAGCGTGTTTTTCCCCAACGGTAAAAATGAATACCCGCAATAAGACATAACCCTCCCAATAGATAGGCTCCTAACACATCACTGGCCCAGTGCTGGCCAAGATAAATGCGAGATAGTCCAACCAGAACAATGTGACTGCCAAAGATAATTAACAGCAAAGTCCGTATCCAGAATGGTTTGAGCAGTGTATAAGTCAGGAAACAGACAAATCCGAAAAACCCTGTATAAAACATGACATGTCCGCTAGGAAAACTATAGCTATTGAGTACATTGACGACGTGAATCAGATCTACACCCGGACGAGGACGGTGGACCAAAGTTTTTATGAGCAGGTTGAGTAATGGAACAAACACCGCAATGATCAAAGCGACTGTGGATTCCCACCGAAACTCCAGAGCAAAAAGAGTCACAATAATAACGGCAATTACTATCGACGATTGCGGTGAATTCCCAGCCCAACTGATGACAGTCATCAGCCCGGAAAAGACGGGATTATCGATCAATTGCAAACCAGTCGAAATAGTTAAATCAATCGTAAATGAAGGAACGGTGATAACTAAGAATGTCAAAACCGCAAAAGCGGCAAGCATTATTCCAACACTCAGTTGAAACAGACGGGCTTTTCTACGACTTTCAACGGGCGAGGGAGTCTTGTCTTTAACCGCTTCTACAGCAGCATTTTCAGGTTTATCAGGGTTAACGGGTTTGATCGATTTTTTCATTTTCTTGTACCACCTTAAAATTATCTCGTCCTGACATAGAATCGTTCTTAGGTTGACGATTCTTTGTTTTGCTTAATAAAAGGAGATAGTGGGGCAGATAATTCTTCTTCCTCATCCTCCTGCGACTTTTCAGCACCTAAGCCGATCGGCGGCACAAATACACGAAGTGCTCTTCTATGCATTTTGATTGTACACGTGCCTGTTCCTAAGGAAATCCCATCTGCTGAAATTTCCAACTTTGGTTTGGATTTGACTTTTACTTTATGAGCGCGAAAACGTTGAAGTTTTCCGTCTGGAATCAGATTTTCTTCCGCAGTTCTTTGAAAATAGCTAAGCACTTCCGCCTTGTTATAATCCGGAAATACCGAGATATCAAAGAGTCCGTCCTGCATTGAGGCGTCCGGAGCAACCAGATTTTTGGATGCAATGAGCGGGGTATTCGCTATTGTTACCACCATCGTATCGACCTTTATTTTGCTTTCGTCATCTAAAGTCAGCAACACTTCAGGTTTTGCTTCATGTTCTACTAATGTCACAATTGCATCCTTCATAGAAGAAAATTTCTCCTTCAATTTACCCTTGGGTATTTTTTTGACATCAGGATACAGAGCTGCCGTCAGGCCGATGACAGTTACCATAAAGAAATAGAATTTCTTATGTTTGCGGGTTTTGATTTGCCAGAGATCCAACTCACGCATATCGCCCTTGGCGATTAATGCACATGCCGCCTCAACGTCTTCAGGGATACCAAGACTTGCGGCAATATCGTTCATGGTTCCACCGACAATAACTCCCAGGGTCACATCTGAGCCGGCGATACCGCGAATGACTTCCCCGATCGTTCCATCTCCACCCATGGCAATGACAATTTTATAGCCCTTTTCAACAGCTTTTTTGGCAAGGATGCGGCACTCTTTTTTGGGCGATGCATACGCAACGTCTACTTTTATTCCATGATTGGTCAGGCAGCGAACTGCCTGTTCCAAAAGAGAAGGCGCATCCACTTCATTTCCGGCCCCCGGGTTCGCTATCAATTTGGCACGAATATGTTTATTTTTACTTTTACTTTTCTTTTTCTTTTTCATTTTCTTTCACTACCTTTCTGGATATTATTTCAATAGAAAAAATAACAAGGGTTACCCAAGCGACACCGAGGGCGGTTCCGGCGATAATATCGGTTATATAATGTACCCCCATAAAAAACCGACTGTAACCAATAAAGAAAACCAAAAATACGGCTAGCAGTATCGCTGCTGCCTTACCTGCCCATGATGATATCTTTGGCACAATGAAATAAGCCAACAGTCCAAACATAATAACCGCACTCATCATATGGCCGCTCGGAAAACTTGGATATGAAATGACACTTCCAATATTTTCAGAAAATACAGGACGCGGACGGGCAATAAGACTGCCTAAACTTAAGAATAGGATACCCTGCCCAGCATAAAGGACAATAACCATAAAGAATTCTTTCCAAAACCGTTTAATCAGAAAATAGAGACCCAATATTACGCCAGCCACCATATATCCTTGCTTTCCCAGATAATCCCCGGCAAGCATGACATTTTTAACCCATTCAGGACTTGATAAAGCCACTGTATGCATACGGTTTACGACATCTAAATCCCACTTTACCAGGGATCCTTGCTGGAGCACGAAATATGCGAGTATTCCAAAAATCATAATGCTCAAGAGAATTATTGTGACGCTAAAAACAGGATGTCGCATCAGAAAATCCGGACTTTGCAGGCCACCTGGTTTTCTGCGCTTCTTTCTATCGGGGTGAACAGTGTTCGCAGTCATAAAAACACGACCTTTCAAATAACGATGTCTTGGTTGATTATTTTTTTAATCTGAAAAATATCGACATACACAGGGAATACAAACCTAAAGAAATAAGACCCAACGCAATCACACCCATTAGTAAGCCCCCATAAGGCTGCTGCAGAATATATGTTAAAGTGCTGTCAAAACCTTTAATTTGCTGTGAATTGGCGGTATAGGCAGCCATAACGATGAAGAAACCGATCAGCGTAAAGATGATTCCCCGGGCGATGGTACCTAATCTGCCGAGAAACCTGACCCGTCTCAATTGAACCGGATTCAGTTTTGTGAGGTGAATCCGCCGTTCAAAACCCGAGCTGAATCCCTGAAAAATTTGTATGAGACCAACTAAGATTAAAATTATACCCATAATACCCACCAACAACTGTCCAAATGGCATCACCAGAATCTGGTCAGTATATTGCTGGATTTGGCCTTGTTGAGCGCCACTTTGAGCAGGCTGTGCTCCGCCCGAGATGAGTGCATATGTTGGCAATACCAGTAGCCCGTAGGCAGTTGCGCTTACCAGATAGCCAATTCTGAGGGCAAAACCCTTTGCATCATGATCTTGGTGGAACGGATTAAAGATAGCTCGGATTAGTCCCCACAATGAATAGCAAACCAATCCAATCAACACAAGCCATAAAAGAATTCGGCCGTAAGGTTGGGCTCCAATCATCGAGATAGCACCCTGCTGATCGGTCATCTTCCCACCATATCCAACTGCCATAAGAACCGCCAGCAATCCAATTACACAATAGATAATTCCGCGTGCTGCATAGCCTAAGCGAGCCAGTGTTTCAAACGTTTTACTAAGCGCCGCATTATTAGCGGTTAGTGAATCTGTTCCATTGATCTTCCCTTTTGATTTTTTTTTGCTTGTCATATACGCATACATCCTCTCGTTTTGCCCACGTCTTCGGCAAACGGTTTTGACTTTTGGTGGTAGTTAGGGCATGATTTTTCACCATCTTTTTCAACAACTGCGTATTCAGGGGTTTCATAATTTGACATGCCATGACCTCCTAGGAGTTTTTAAACTATTAGTACCCCAAAATTTGGTTTTATTACAATTGTTTTTGAAAATAATGAAGCACAACAAACGAAACGCCCCCACGTTTTCTTTATTGGTTTGTTTGCCCACCTTCGGGTGGCCTTTTTTTTGTGGCTGCAAGATAGGAAATGCCCTATGTTGAGTTGATTATTTATGGGCACAGTGGGGGGGTATTTTTTATTAATGCACTTGACAAGTGAACAAATGTTAACTATTATTAGGTTAACACTTGTTCACTTGTGGTATGTAATTAGAGGAGCGATTATGAATACGAAGGATAGAATATTGTATATTTCTTTGGAGTTGTTTGCACAGAAAGGCTTTTCGGGAGTATCCGTAAGAGACATTGCAAGTGCAGTAGGAGTACGTGAAAGTGCATTATATAAGCATTTCAAAAACAAACAAGACATTTTAGACAGTATTATGGTGATCATGAAAGAGCGAATCGAATTGGTTTATCAGGAAAATGAAGTTCCCGAGGTCATGACAGAAGATGTCGCACAGGCGTATAAGGAATTATCGGTTGAAAAATTATGTGAAATATCCTGGAATTTGTTTTCTCTTTTTACTAAAGATCCTGTGGTATCAAATTTTAGAAGATTATTAATGAGAGAACAGTTTGGGAATGAACAGGCAGCCAGGCAGTATGGTGAGTCATATTTGTTAGGGGTAGTTCATAAACAAAGCAAGACTTTCGTAAAGCTAGTTGAAGGTAGATTGTTTAGGGAAGAAAATCCAGAAATAATTGCGCTTCAATTTTATGGTCCGATTCTTTTACTGTTTCAACAATACGACTGTAATCCAGAGAATGAAGATCAGATTAAGGGTTACTTAAATGAACATATAAGAGTATTTGGGAAAAATTATAGCAGGACGGTATGATTATTTGAAGAAGAGAAAAGTTATCTTGATTATTAGCGGAATCTTAGTTGTATTGGCGGTTGTGATCGTAATAAAATTTAATCTCGAATTGAAAAAAGCGTCTGAACGATTTGAAACATACCAGAATAAAGCAGAAACCGTTGAAACATCATATGGAAGAATAACCTATATTGATGAAGGTGAGGGTGAAGTCATACTGAGCTGTCATGGTATCTGCGGCGGCTATGATCAAGCCTATGATACACTTTCGGATAAAACAGATAATTATCGAGTGATTGCGCCTTCTCGATTTGGATATCCCGGGAGTGATGTGGCTGAGAATCCGAGTATTGATAGTCAAGTAGAAACCTTTGTCGAACTATTGAATGCATTGAATATTGATAAAGTATATGTGCTTGGCACATCGGCCGGAGGAGCAGTTGCAATTAAATTTGCGCTTTTGCATCCAGAACGCACTAAGGGCTTGATCTTATACTGCTCGGGTTATCCGGCAATTGAAAAGCCAGACAACGAAGCAACCTATGTTGGACCACCTTCAGCAATCTGTTATGATTTTCCAATGTGGTTTTTTAGCCCATTATTTGGACCACTGATGGGAATGGATCGTGACACGATCGGATTAATTATGCCCTTAAGTGAAAGACATGACGGCATTGTTTTAGATGCAAAAATTGCCAATACCGATATGGATAATCACTATGAGAAATATGATATGAGCAAATTGAGTGTTCCCGTATTAATTGTGCATGCAGAAGATGATAAATTGGCGGATTATCGTAAAGCCGCCTTATGGTCAGAGAAAATACCAAATTGTACGTTTGTGTCATGCAAAACGGGAGGACATTTAATGACGGGAAATTCAGGGAAAATCGATGAGGCATTTAATCGTTTTATTCATGCGGATTAGTAAGCGACTCTCAATTGGACCATCTTTATTATCTGGACGGTATAGGTCATAATTTCATTCGATACCTTATATAAAACTGGCAAAATTTCAATTCCATGGCTGAAATTTCCGAGCTATAATAAACAAAACACAAGGAGGCAACAATGGGAACTAGTAAGGAATTTGCGGACTATGTCTGTGATCAGTTAATAGCAAAGGTAAATAGACCAAAGGCAAGCATGAAGGCGGTAACCGACATCGCCGCAACACTAACTGTATTAACTGCCGTCGTCGAATTCGATATGCATGAACTTGATAAAGGTTCCGACAATTCAGATGCCGTGTTCTCAGTAGCCATTCCATAAAGCCTGAAATTAGCTAGTTTTTCTTTTTTTCGTTCGTGTGAAAAAGTGTCTTCAATACTTCTTTATTAAGTACTAGTGCATACTAACTTCCAATTTTAAAGGCGACCATTGTAATATCATCAAATTGGGGGGCTCCATTAACAAAGCAGTCAATATCATTTTTTACACTTGAAAGCAACTCATCTGTATTTAAGTCCATATTGTTGTTGAGTGCAGCAAGCAATCTATCCTCACCATACAATTCATCATTGATATTCGTTGCTTCGGTGACGCCATCGGTATAGAGATACAATTCATCGCCACTTGTCAGCTGCATTTCTTGCTGTTTATACTTAATCTCTTCCATTCCGCCAAGCACAAAGCCGGTATGCAATTTTAAATATTCAAAGCTGCCATCTGCTCTTTTTAACAATGGCGGATTATGTCCGGCATTCACACAAACAAAATGATGTGTCGAAATTTCGTATACCCCCATAAAAGCGGTGACAAACATCCCCACTTCGTTATTTTCACAAAGCTGGGCATTCACTAATGTAAAAATTTCAACCGGCGTACGACCAACCTGGGCTTGATTTTTAATCAACGTTTTAGCAACTACCATAAATAACGCCGCTGGAACACCTTTCCCCGAGACATCGGCAATCACTACCGCCAAATGATCATCATCAATGGAAAAGAAGTCATAAAAGTCACCACCAACTTCTTTAGCCGGTTTCATCGTCGCATAAATTTCAAATTCGGCTCGATTCGTGAAGTCAGGAAAAATACTGGGCAGCATAGATGTTTGGATTTCCGTGGCCACATTCAGTTCAGCTGAAATTCGTTCTTTTTCTTCATTATCTTTTTTCTGTTTATTCAGAAGCGCCCGCGTCCGATCCATCAAGGTAAAACAAATTGGCGCGAATGCGATTAGGGTAAATACTCGCGGCAAATAATAGAACTTAAAGGTTCTAATCAAAATGCTTGCGGTAATGATCCGCTCTTTCACGCCATCCATTTCAGCCATCATATTTGAATCCCATAAACCAACATAAAGTCCGGCAAAAATAGCCATCGTCATAAAAACAACACTTCCCGCCAAAGTCCACGCAGTAAATTTTTTAGAATAGTAATGGCAGGAAATCAATAACGGACAAATCCAGGCAAGGATCGTATGATACGTCATCATTGTCGAAAGACTGGTCATTCCCATAATGGTACAAGCCATGATCAGATATTTCAGGTACCACTTTTGACCGCTAATCATTTTAACCAGCAACGATGGCAAAAGAAACAATGTTATACTTGTCGGCATGGCTATGTTCATCAGCATTTTTGAAATAATAAAAAAATTGATGGAATTTAAAATCCATACACTTCCAACAATAGCTGCAACAATGATCAAACATTTAGCCGCATATTGATTCGCCTTGTCCTCATTTTCTATAAAAATTTCATTATTCTTTTCAGAATCATTAATTACCATCAATCTTTCACATCCCAATCTTAGGTATATTTTATCTTTTTCCTAGAGTTAAGGTCCTTCTGTTTTTACTCCATTTTATTTCTTCAAATAACATTTGTAAAGAGTAAATACATTTTTCAACCCCGAAAACCTGTTGTGTAACTGATTCTAGTTAACATCAATTGTGATCGGGAGAATTATCAAAAAAGAACAGCGTGTGTATCTTCAAACATACACTGTTCTGAAACGATCGTTTTGCTTGATTAACTAAATGATATTGCCTGGTTTCAGCAAATTGTGTTTTTCACTGGTCTCGTAACATCCTCTTGTTATAGGACCTAAATTAATTTTTAAAGCACTTTCCCAGAAAATTATTTAGTGATACAATATTTCAAAATGAATGATACTAACGCCATAAAGGATAGTCAATTTATTTGCAAGTTGAAGGGCTGTTGCCGAATGGAAAATTACAAAGAGGAGAATTGACTGATGACTGAAAAGAAAAAACTGCTGCTGATTACTTCCGGGGTTCTGTTGATCAGCCTGGGATGCATGCTTTGGGCGCCGAAAGCCGCTGGGGCCATGACCGTAAAGACGAACATTGCAACATCCGAGGATGTGACTCAACCGTCACTTAATGATACCGTGACGACGATCAGCCTGACCTTCACCCAAAAAATTGATCCCAAAACAATGACCGATGCAATTAAACTCTATCGCATCGAGAAAAATGGCAATGCGGTAGAAGAGCCGAGCACTATCAAAATAGATGCCGCTGATCCCCAGGCAATTCAAATCAACAACAATGCAATGTCCCCTTTAACCCAGGGGGAGGAATATCAGCTGACCATCAGCCGTGATTTAAAATCCACGACTGGGGCAAGTCTGGTCAACGCTTTTGTGGGATATTTTGCCACTAATTATCAATTGAAGCTGGCTGGAAATATGGATCTGAACAATGAGCGCACCCAGATTCATATCATCAGTGACATCCATTTAGGAATCGATGATGCCTATACCTCAACCGTGGCCAACCGCCAACCGCTGGTTGATTATCTGGGTCAGCTCAAGGCCTCTCCCAATGTGAAAGAGCTGGTGATTGCCGGGGATTTCCTTGATTTTTGGATGCTGCCGATGGATTATACCATGCCGGATTCCCAAGCTGCTTTTTATGATGCGGTGGCGGCAAATAATAAAACCGTCGTTGATGCCATCAATGCCATCATCCAGGGCGGTGAAATCAAAGTCACCTATACTCCGGGGAACCACGATCTGCTGGCCACCGATGCCGATCTGGCGCGGATTTTTCCCGGTATCAACCAGGCTCGGGACAGCATGCAGGGGCTGGGGTCCTATGTCACTGGCACCAATTCGGAAATAGTTATTGAACATGGCCACCGCTATGATTTTT
Organism: Acetobacterium sp.; assembly: GCF_030652775.1. Classification (GTDB taxonomy): domain Bacteria; phylum Bacillota; class Clostridia; order Eubacteriales; family Eubacteriaceae; genus Acetobacterium. The sequence goes on from NZ_JAUSPS010000093.1 coordinate 9,150, forward strand.
ACTCGGCCCCGGATCCTATTTCAAACCGGGACATTACCCAAAATGGCACTTCCATTTTGCCCCCGGCTTACTTTTATGCCCGGGTCGGAGTATCTTCAATTATCGAAGGATATCCCAAATCAACCAACACCTTTCCGGAATTATCGGTGGATAAAACGGATGCCGACCAGCTGAATATTTATCGCTATGCACAGCTTTGGAAAGCGCTGTTGACTAACGTGCCGGTTAATGAAAGCTTTGCCGATGCCGCCATCAAAACAAATATTGACGGCTACACCCAGACCTACGCCGTTAACGATATTCTACCGCACCAGAATGCCGATGGCACTCTGGGGATGAATCTCTATCAAGACATCGAAAGCACCTGGGAGCAACGCGAAGCGATTAACGGGGTGAAGGTAAACATTGCGACTAGCGATGCCATTACCAAATCAGCCGATACGGCCTTTATCGATTCGCAGGCTCAGACTCAGATTTTTGATACGGATCCAACTAAACGGATTGTAATCTTCGGACATACCCATCATGCCCGGATCACGTCGATGACTAATCCAGCCAGTCAGAAAACCATCTATGCCAACACCGGCACCTGGAGTGATCATGCAACGGGGAATCCAACCATGAACTTTGTCGTGATTTCACCCCCCAAAGCCGATTCTGATGCTGTAATCGTCAATCTCTATCAGTATGCCGTCGACAAAACCGTCACCCAATGGGCCGAAGGTCAAGTCATTACCCTGAACTGATGGACCTTAACAAGGTGGCGACTTAATCCAATCAAAAAAACAGTGGTCATTTTGACCGCTGTTTTTTCATGTATAATTGCAAAAAACATTGGCTTATGACAGCCATACAGCAGATTATCTAAACACTCAGGAAGGCAGAAAGTTACCAGTTGTTCATTGTATCAACGGAACTCCCGGGTGGGAATAGCGCTTCGCCTCTTTCGAAAGGCTTCATGATCAGATCAGGGAAGAAAAAAGCATCAGATTTAAAAACGTCAGAATAACTGCAATAGCAATGAGGACAATTCGGGTTGACATGGGGTTTTTGTAGGAACCCATGACTTTTTCGGATGATGTGAGGTATACTTGTAGCACAACGGTAATGGGCAGTTGAATACTCAAAAGCATCTGGCTGTAGATCAACCCTTTAAACGGATCGGAAATGACAAAAATACCAAGGGTTCCCAGAATTAGAATCATCGCAACACCAAACTTGGTATGGTTATCTTTCAGGTCATAGGGCTCGCCAAAAAGGCCCGCAAAAATCGATCCGCCGGCGATACCCGCAGTGGTGGTCGATGAGATGCCCGAAAAAAGCAAGGCAATCGCAAAAATAACTGCGGCACCATTGCCCAGCAGTGGGATCATCATATCCTGAGCTTGAGACAGCTCGGTCACCACAACGTTGCGGTTAAAGAATGTCGCAGCGGCGAGAATAATCATGGCACTGTTGATGCCCCAGCCGGCAATCATCGAGAACAGGGTGTCAAAAAACTCGTATTTAAGTTGTTTTTTAATAACCGACTCATCTTCGAGATTCCATTGGCGGCTTTGGATGATTTCGGAATGAAGAAACAGATTGTGGGGCATGACCACAGCTCCCAGCACGGCCATAACAATGGGCATCGAAGCATCGGGAAAACTGATTGTGGTCCATCCGGAAAGCGCTGCCGGCCAGTTGACATCAACCAGGGTCAATTCATAGAGAAAGGATAAGCCGATAACCGAAACAAAGCCGATGATCAGTTTTTCAAGCCGACCATAGGAATTGCTGAATAATAGCCATAATGTCAAAGCCAGAATGATAATAGCGCCAATGCGAATGGGAATTTTGAAGAGCATCTGAAGGGCAATGGCGCCGCCCAGAATTTCCGCCAGTGAGGTCGAAATCGTCGCCAGTATCGCCGTTCCCAGCGTAAACCGGGCCAAAGGTTTGGGCAGATGTTTAACTGCGGATTCAGCCAGACAGTCGCCGGTGACAATACCTAAATGGGCGACGTTGTGTTGAAGAACAATGAGCATAATGGTGGAAAGGGTGACCATCCAAAGCAGGGTATACCCGTAGGTAGAACCGGCGGCAATGTTGGAGGCCCAGTTTCCGGGATCAATAAATCCCACGGTGACCAGGAGACCCGGTCCGATGTATTTAAGTAGATTTTTTAGACCCAGTGTGGGCCGGTGGTTCGTTCCCATGAGATTTGAAAACCAATGCATAGTAAAACCTCCTTATGACCGTTGGACAGTAGCAGCCTTAAGCATCAATGGCATCAGCACACGGATGAATATTCTGCCTATGATAAATCGCATGATCTGATCTAAATATATCCAATGAAGTGAACTGTGTCAAGAAGAACCCGTTTTATCGAGATAAGGGAGAGTTAGGTGTTGTTTCAAATCCCCGTCTTTTGGCTTATTGTAGCATTTTAATTCCAAAGGTATTATAATCAAATAAAATATTTAAAAAGATATAACAATATAAATCAGAAGAGGTGCTGCAAAAATGAGTTTTACCGGAGATCAGCTTTTAATTATTATGATTCCATTATTAAGCCTGGTGGTGGGCGTTCTGTCCTTCGTTTTTTACCGGCAATATAAAAAGCAATTGGGCGGAAATGTTTTACAGGGAGCGACGGCCAAAAGATTTAAAGATCAGTTTAATGTTTGCGGGATTCTATATGTTCTGATTGCTTTACTGGTAATTTTGGATTCCTATGGAACCATGGGACCGATGTCGTTAACGATTGTATTAATCGTTGCCGGTGGCGGTATATACAATTTAATGATTGTTAATAAAAAAGAAGGTTTTGATTTATCGGACATTAAGTTTTTGAAGTGGAACAGCATTATCTTGCTGATCATCGCAGCAATTTATCTGATAACCATCGCATATTAAAGGGCATCTTCCTGGGGCATATAGCCGATATTATACATCAGCTTGCGGTCTGGTACTTTTACAGGCTGGTTTTCAATCTTTGTATCCTCCGTCAAACAGATCACCGAGCTCATCAAGTCTGTTTTGTTCAAATGCTTCATGCTCTTTTTTAATTTCCTTTGCTGAAATTTAATTTTAAAAGTGGTAGAATAAAGAAAAAAAGGGAGATTGAATAGATGAAAAACATCCTATTGGTAATAGATTATCAGCAAGATTTTGTCGAAGGTACGCTTGGCTTTCCCCAGTCGGTTCGTCTTGAGGAACCGATTGCCCAAAAAATATTGGAATATCGCCAAAAAGGACAGGAAATTCTGTTTACCTATGACACGCATACGGCAGATTATCTAAACACTCAGGAAGGAAGAAATTTACCGGTTGTTCATTGCATCAAGGGAACCGTCGGGTGGGAGCTTTATGGCAAGGTGGCAAAGCTGCGGCTGGATACTGACACCTGCATTGAAAAGATTGCATTTGGATCAATGGAGCTCGCTGAGTTTCTGGCGGCGAACCAGTATGACCGGGTCGAGCTGGTCGGTGTGGTGTCAAATATTTGTCTGATCTCGGATGCCGTGCTGGCAAAGGCGGCCCTGCCTGAAGCCGAAATTATTGTCGATGCCAGCTGTGTCGCCAGTAATGAAGACCGCCTTAATGAGGCGGCGTTGGATGTGATGGCAAGCATGCAAATCCGTATTATTAACCGATAATAGCGGCAAATTAAGTCATACCCAGATCAAAAGAACGTAAGAGGTTAAATTAAGGAGGCAATAATGGGAACCAGTAAGGAATTTGCAGACTATGTCTGCGATCAGTTAATAGCAGCAGGAAACATCAGCTGCAAAAAAATGTTTGGCGAATATGGCGTCTATCTTGACGAAAAGATTGTTGGACTGATCTGTGATAATCAGTTTTTTCTTAAGAAAACGGAAGCGGGGCGAGTCATGATTGAAGAACGCATAACAACCGTTGAAGAAGGTCCGCCATACCCGGGTGCCAAGCCACAGTTTTTGATTGATTCGCTGGATGATCAGGAATGGTTAGCCGAATTGCTGCGGGCAAGCTATCAGGAACTACCAATGCCCAAGCCGAAGAAAAAGAAAAAATGATGGAACAGCGGTCTTATAAAAAAACCTATAAACCATTATTCCTGTGGCTGTTATTATTCATAGCGGTGAGTAGCTTTTTGCCAACATTTATTAATCGAATGTTTGGGCAGCTGTTCCAGATAACCTGGGGAGAGGGTGCCGAGGTTAGAATGATCCTGATATTCATGGTTATGGCAATTGATGGTTTAATGGTTATGATTTATGCGGGCGAATATGTTTATTGGATTAATGGCGGACCCAGCTTTGAGGAAGCTAAAGCAGCGGGTAGTGAAAAAAGAAAAGCCTATGCAGCCGCACATTTAAGCGTGTTTCTGAAAATGACACTGGTCTGTTGTGTTTATCTTGTAATCAGTTCGTTTTTGCGATTGCCGATGGGGATTGATATTGTCGTGATATCATCAGCGGTTGTTGTAGCCGCAATCAAGACCATGTCCATCCGCTTTAATTAAAAAAAACTCGACCAGAATCAGTAAGGGATATGTCAACACTGCGTCGGTCTTCATGTGAAGGGGTCCGTTGGAAATATCCCTTTTTTACAAGTTCGTCCACGGTGCGGGCTGTAATGATGTCTCAACAACTAGATCACCAGCGGATTGGCTAAACATTCGGAAATCATTCCTTTTGCCGAAACCATCCGAAACACCCAGCGAAATGAAATTCATATGATGCGAAATTGGTTGACAGAATGGTTCTAAAAGGACTACGAAGGACAGTCGTTTTTTCGTCATTATGATGACACTGAAAAAAAGTGGTTTAGATTTTGTGCGAAGTTTGAGTTAATTAAAAGAACTGCTATTGTTGTAGCAGTTCTTTTAAACATCTTAATCCTGTTTTTCTTCAATCAAATCCGACAATGCACCCTTTTCGTCAAGTTCTTTAAGGTCGGAAAATCCTCCGATGCAGGTATCCCCTATAAAAACAAAAGGGATACTATAATGATGGGTTTCAGCCTGCAACTGATATCCTGGATTCCCGGCCACTCATAACGAGACTGGCGGCCGGATATCCATCGCAGCATATAGCTCTTTTTGTTTCTCCAGGATCTCGCCTACTCTGACAGCATGACCTGGTTCTTCAAAACATTCAA
>NZ_JAUSPS010000018.1 GCF_030652775.1 Acetobacterium sp.
GGCGCTGATTGCTGAAAGTATTTATCCGGAAATATTCACTAAATAAGTCGGTATTAAATGGGGCGAATGCTGTTCGCCCCCTGGTTTTCTTAAGTGAGAGACCCAGGGGGTGAACAGACAAAACAATTAATTGGAGAAATAATGAAAAATAGAGTCAAAAAATATAGTATCATCATATCGATTGTAATTTGTGTCATCATCATTTACGTCTGTACCTTATTGGGCGTCGCATCCATTTCTTTTTGGGATGCCAATAAAATTTTACTGGATCAGATTTTTCATATCGATTTAGGCATGGAGAATATCAGTGACGGGGCTATCGCCATTATCTGGAATGTCCGACTGCCGCGGATTATTCTGGCTTTTATTACCGGTGGGGTGCTGGCCATCTGCGGTGCTGCCTATCAGGGCATCTTTAAAAATCCTATGGCCGATCCCTATATTTTAGGGGTATCCTCCGGGGCGGCTCTGGGGGCGACGATTGGCATTGTGATGAATTTTTCCAGCAGTTTGTTTGGGATGAATGGCACGGCCATTTTAGCATTTGTCGGATCATTTACATCGATTCTGGTGGTTTATAATATTTCCCGAGTCGGCCGTAAGGTTCCGGTAGCGACGCTGCTACTCAGTGGCATCGCCATTGGGCAAACGATCAGTGCGATTATGTATCTGCTGATGATTTTCAATCAGGAAGAAATGACCCAGATTATGTTCTGGATTATGGGCAGTTTAAATGGCAAAGGTTGGGGCCAGGTTTTAATCGTGCTACCCTATGTTATTGTCGGCGGGATTGTGATGCTGACATCAGTTCGGGAGCTGGATATTATGTTGTTGGGCGAGGAAACCGCAACCCAGCTGGGAGTGGATACCGAGCGTTTGAAAAAGAAAATTCTGATTACCTCATCGCTGCTTACCGCTGCGGTGGTCTCGGTTACCGGGATCATCGGGTTTGTGGGACTGGTGGTACCCCATATTGTCCGGTTGGTAACCGGTCCTAAACACCGGGTTTTGATTCCTTTTTCACTGCTCTTTGGCGGGGCATTTCTGATTCTATGCGATACCCTGGCTCGAACGGTGGCCGGACAGGAAATCCCGGTGGGGATTATCACCGCCGCCTTCGGGGGACCCTTCTTTGTCTATCTCTTGAGAAAACGCAAGCAAGGGGGTGCCTGATATGGAACGGTTAATGCCAAGAATCATGCTGGATTTCAAGGATGTGGTATCCGGCTATGGCGAAAAAGATATCCTGCAGGGATTTAACGCCACCATCTGCCAGGGCGAGTTTGTCGGACTGATCGGTCCCAACGGCACCGGGAAGTCAACCCTGTTAAAATGTTTATCGGGATTGCTGCCGGTGAAATCCGGGGTTATTACTCTGGAAGAAAAGGACAACACCAGCTATACCCAACGGGAACGGGCTCAAATGATTGCAGTGGTGCCCCAGTCCTTTGATATCGACTATGATTTTACCGTCGAGGACATCGTCCTGATGGGACGAAACCCCTATCTGAGTTATCGAATCAAGGAAAGTCAGAATGATTATGCGATTGTGACTGAGGCGATGCGGGCCACCAAGACCCTTAATTTTAGAAAACGGCTGTACAATAATCTCAGCGGCGGTGAAAAACAGCGGGTGATTATTGCCCGGGCGATTGCCCAGGAACCGGATATCATTCTTTTGGATGAACCGACATCGGCGCTGGATATTCACCACCAGATTGAAGTGATGGAGTTGATTCGCAATCTCAATCTGAAAAAATCGATGACGGTGGTGGCGGTGCTTCATGATATTAATCTGGCGGCGCGTTACTGCAACCGGCTGATTTTAATGAAAGACGGCCGGGTGGTTGTGGACGGCACCCCCAAAGATGTGATCACCGAAGCCAATCTCAAAAAAGTCTATGAGATGAAAATGTTTATTCAGGAGAATAAGCTGTTTGGAAAACCGGAGATCATTCCGCTCCGGGTGATTAAAGAATCGGAAGACTATCGCAGTTTGCGGATTCATGTCATCTGTGGTGGCAACAAAGCTTCCCAGGTGTTAGAAGAACTGGAGGCCATGGGTCATCAGGTTACCGCCGGGGTGGTCAACCAGGGCAGTGACGACTGGATCATCTGTGATGTGCTGGGGATACCGATGATTGAAGAAAGCCCATTTACCGCCATCAGCAGCGAAAAACAGGCCGAGAACCTGACCGTGATGGCTGAGAGTGACCTGATTTTGATTTCCGATCTGCCCTTTGGCCACGGCAATATCAATAACCTGATCGGGTTAGAAAATCTGAACGGTGAGATTTATTTCCACCGGAATTGTCTGAACAATGATTTTACTGAAGGTGAGCTGAAAAAGCGCCTTGAGGCCATTAAAAAGAAAAAGGCGGTCAATGAAATCAGTGACCATCAGGAATTTATCGAAATAATCAAAGCATTGACCCTAATTAAAGAAATATAGTTTGGCAAGGGGTTGGCATGTTGGTAGCCGCTTTGCGAAATTGCTAAGATAGATCGTGTCATTAAAAAAGGAGGCAGAATTATGAATTATTTTATGTTGGCTGGAACCAGCAGCAATGTCGGAAAAACAACCGTCACCATGGGTATTATGGCGGCCTTCAAGAAACGGGGTCTGCGGGTAAAACCCTTTAAAACCGGACCGGATTACATTGACCCGATGTTTCATCGTTTTGTAACTGGCGAACCGTCGATTAATCTGGATACCTGGATGCTGGACGAAGAAACGATCCGGGGCCTCTTTTTTAGACGGCTGGATGAAAATGAGCTGGGGATTGCCGAAGGGGTCATGGGTCTCTATGACGGTCATAGTCTGGAATCGGACGTCGGCAGCAGTGCCTATCTGGCCAAAACCATCGGGGCCCCGGTGATTTTGATCATCGATGGCCGGGGCATGGCTAAAAGTGCCGCGGCGCTGGTAAAAGGCTATGTGGACTTTGATCCAAACACCAAGATTGCCGGGGTGATCATTAATCGGATTTCATCGGAATCCCATTATTCTTTATTAAAAGAAATGATTGAAGCCTATAACGATGTGACCTGCCTGGGATACTTTCCTAATAATCCCGACATCGTCATGGACAGCCGTCATCTGGGACTGGTTCCGGTCGAAGAGATCGCCGATTTTCGGGACAAGGTGGATAAGGCCGGGGAACTGGCCGAAGCCTATATTGATCTGGATAAATTATGGGAAATCAGTCAGCATGACCAAGTGGTGAGTGCCTTTGTGGATCCCTTTTCAGGTGCAGCTGACAAATATCAGGGGCTGCGGATCGGCGTACCCAAAGACCGGGCCTTTAATTTTTACTATGATGACAATTTTATGGCTCTGGCCAACGCCGGGGTGGAAGTGGTCGAATTTAGTCCCTTGAATGATGCTGCTTTACCAGAGCATCTCGATGGTTTATATATCGGCGGGGGCTTTCCCGAAATTTTCGGCGCCGAGCTGGCGGCCAACACGGCGATGATCGCCGATATCAAAGATAAACTGGAAGCCGGGCTACCCTGTTATGCAGAGTGCGGCGGTCTGATGTATCTGACCAACTCGATGACCTTAAACAGCGGCGAAACAAATCCGGCCGTGGGCTTTTTCGCTGCCGATTCTAAAATGACCAAACGGCTACAGCGGTTTGGCTATGTTAATATTGATGCCTATTTTGGTGGCAAAACCATCGCAGTTCGCGGACATGAATTTCATCACAGTCTGGTTTCTACCGCCGAGACCTTGCCCACCGCCTATGTGATCACAAAAAATGGCAAAACCTGGACCTGCGGGTACCGTCAGAAAAATGTCCTGGCCGGCTATCCTCATATTCATTTTTACAGCAACCCTCTGTTTTTAACCAGTCTCTTAAATGCCGTCCTGGAGCATAAAGCGGGGCAGGCATGAGGCGGGTCAGAGTCGAAACCCCGGGAACCTGCGGCGAATATATTCAGGGCTGGTATGATGGCAGTCCTTGTCTAGTATCTAGCCCGATTGACCGGTATTCCCGGATTATCATCACCGAAGGTCCGGGGAATCTGGATACGTTAAAACCCAAAACTCAAAAACAAGTAGCTGAAATTTTCCGGCGCTTTGCGATTCCCCAGGCGGAAAAAAAGCATTTGCATTTTACTATGAGTAGCGACATTCCATTGGAAAAGGGGATGGCCAGCAGCACCGCCGATATCGCCGGAATGGCTGCCGGTCTTTCTGCTTATTTTAGCTTGGAACTGACCCCCGGGGATATCGGTTCGCTCTGCACTGGCATTGAGCCGTCCGATAATCTGATGTTTGAGCGTTTGAACCTTTTTAATCACATCAGTGGTTCGGTATTAAAGGAATTCGATGGCACCGTGGAAGCGGATATCCTGATCATTGATTTTCATGGCGGTATTGATACGATGAGCTTTAATGAAACCCAGGACGACTATTCCTCAGATGACTTAGATACCTTTGCCGAAATTGTCACTCAATTCGGAAAAGGGGTTCGCACCAAAAGTCTTAAGGACATTGGCGCCGCCTGTACCAAGAGCGCTATCCTTAACCAAAAACGCTTAAAAAAGAACTATCTGGATTGCCTGATCAGTCTGTCCTGTGATTTTGGCGGGCTGGGAACTGTCATCGGCCATAGCGGTACCGTGATTGGGATTATGTATGACAAGAGCGATTTTCAGGAAGAGGGGTTCCTCAAAGCATTCAAAAAATATGTTCCCGAAGCGGTCTACGCCGAGCTATATCAAAATCGCCTGATACCGGGCGGAATAAAAATTACCACCGACGAGGTGTAATCATAAAATATTGATTTAACCAGAAATAAAAACAAAAAATGCATTCAAGAAAGTGAGAAAAAATGGAATATATTAACAACCCCCGAGAAATTGAAGAGCGCAGTTTTGAGATTATCACCGCCGAAATGGGCGATAAGGTGTTCCCGGAAGCGATTGCCCCGATGGTCAAACGGATTATTCATACCACCGCTGATTTTGAATATGCGGATTTACTGGAAATTTTGAACAATGGTTATGAAAGCGGGATGGCAGCTCTGAAACAGGGTAAGAAGATTTATGCTGACACCCGGATGATTCAGGTCGCCGTTAATAAAAAAGCCCTGGCTGATCATGGCATTGAAATTGTCAATTTTGTCCACGACGCCGATGTGGCCGCCGAAGCCAAAGAACGGGGCGTGACCCGTTCTACGGTTAGCATGGAAAAAGCCTTGAAGGACGACAGCGTCGGTATTTTTGCCATCGGTAATGCCCCCACCGCTTTATATACCCTGATTGAACAGGTCAAATTGGGTAATACCAAACCAGCCCTGATTATTGGCGCACCGATTGGTTTTGTCGGGGCAGCCGAATCCAAGGAAGCCTTGGATCAGATCGACAGCCCGATCATCCGGATCAACGGACGAAAAGGCGGCAGCCCGGTGGTGGCAGCGATTCTTAACGCCATGCTTTATCAACTGGGAAGGGAATGGTAATGACGATGAGTGCAGTAAAAAAAGGAGTTTTTTATGGCATCGGGGTTGGTCCCGGCGATCCCGATCTGCTCACTGTTAAAGCCGCTAAGGTTTTAGATGCCTGTGATATGGTAATTACCCCGGTGAAAAAAATGGGCAGCACCAGTGTGGCCTTTGAAATTGTCAAAAGTCATATTTCCGATCTGTCCAAGGTTATCGAAATGAATTTTCCCATGATTTCCCTGTCTCAGGAGCGGGAAGTGTTACAGAAACAATGGCAAGAGAATGCCGATGAAATTGAAGTGCTGCTCAATCAGGGTAAGGATGTTGCCTTTATTACCCTGGGCGATCCAATGGTCTTCAGTACCTATTCTTATGTGATGGAATATTTGCTAAAACGAGATATTGAAGTGATAACCCTGTCAGGAGTGCCGTCATTCTGTAATCTCGGCGCACAACTGAACATTCCGCTGACCCAGGGCGAAGAATCTTTGGGGATTGTGGCGATGACTCAGCCGGTGGAAGAAATCCGGGCGATCCTGGATGCCCACAAGAACATTGTGGTGATGAAAATATCTGCCAACAATGCCTGGATGGCCGAAGAACTGGAAGCCCGCGGACTGGAAAAAAGCTTTGTGCTGGTATCCAATATCGGCATGGAAACCCAGCAGGTAGTCCGGGATATTGATGTGTTAAAAGGTAAGATCCCTTACTTATCAACCTTATTAATCAAAAAGAATTATCCCCTTCAGTAAGGGAGGTAAACGATGTTAAATAAAACCATCGAGAAAAATGGTAAGGAACTACGCTACGGCTATACCACCGGTTCCTGTGCCACGGCCGCAACCAAGGCGGCACTGTTAATGTTTTTAAATCAGCAGAAATGGGAAACCATTGAAATAAGTACGCCGAAGGGCTGGACGCTGGATCTGGTGCTGCACGATCAGATTTTTTCAGAAAATGAAGCCTCCTGTTCAGTCGTCAAAGACTCGGGAGATGATCCGGATGTGACCAATGGCGTCAAGATTTTTGCGAAAGTCACGCCATCTGATCAGGCCGGGATCGCATTTGCCGCCGGCATTGGCGTTGGCACCGTAACCTCGGTGGGACTCAGTATTCCACCCGGTGAACCGGCGATTAATCCGACCCCCAGAGAAATGATTGCCCATGAGATTAACACGATTTTGAATTCTGACGCGGTACGACAGCGGTCAGATTTACCCAAAGGCTGGCGGGTGGAATTGTCGATTCCCCAGGGCGTGGAACTGGCCCGGCGAACCTTTAATCCCAAGCTGGGCATTGCCGGCGGGCTGTCGATTATCGGCACCTCGGGGATTGTCGAACCGATGAGTGAAGATGCTCTCAAGGCTTCGCTAAAACTGGAGCTCTCGGTGCTCCAGGCCCGAGGCTTTAAAGAAATCATCTTTGTCCCCGGTAATTATGGGAAAGATTTCTCAGACGAATTGGGGCTGGATGAAAATGTGCTGGTGAAGACCAGCAATTTTATGGGCTTTATGCTGGATGAGGCCGAACGGATGGGCTTTGAGAAAATTTTGCTGATCGGTCATCTGGGCAAACTGGTCAAAGTGGCCGGGGGAATTTTTAATACCCACAGCAGCGTTGCCGACGGCCGGATGGAAATTTTGACTGCCCATGCCGGTTTACTCGGGGCAACCCGGGAAACCATGGCAAAAATAATGGCCGCCAAAACCACCGATGAAGCCACTGATATCATCTTGGCTGAAAATTTACCAGACTATTTTAATCATTTGGCCGAGGTCGTAAAGAAAAAGGTCACCGACCGGGTTTACGGAACCATTGCAATGGAAGTAGTTCTGTTTTCCAAGATCCATGGCTTTTTAGGACAAAGTAAAGACGCAGAAGAGTTGAGGAAACGATTATGTACCCATTAAAAATTATTGGACTGGGCCCGGGACATCCGGATTATATATTACCGATCGCATTAAAAGAAATTGCTGCGGCGGAAGTGATCCTCTGTGGCACCCGCCATGCCGAAAGCTTTGATATCAGCGGTAAAGAAATGCTCTTTATCGGCAAGGGAACCCCACTCAGTGAGCTGATGGAAAAGGTTGCTAAGGGCTACCAGAGCCGAAAAACCGCGCTGGTTGTTTCCGGCGATTGCGGCTTTTACAGTCTCCTGACCTATGCCAAAAAAGTGGTGCCGGAAAAGGACATTGTCTGTATCCCCGGGATCAGTTCGCTGCAGTATTTTTTTGCCAAACTGGCGATCAGCTGGGACGATGCCAAGCTGGTCAGCCTTCATGGTCGCGATCAGGATTTAGCGGCAGCCCTGGCTGAAAATAAAAAGCTGGGAATTCTCACTGACAAAAATAATAATACCGCATTTATTGCCGGGATTCTCCAATCGGCCGGTTGTGAGAACAGCATTCTTTATGTCGGGGAGGAGCTATCCTATCCCAACGAAAAGATAACCCGCTTAACCGTGGCGGAAGCCCTGACCTATCAGGAGGAAGGACTGGCAGTAGTGGTGGTAATCAATGAGTAAGATTGCAGGATATAAGGATGACGCCTATATTCGGGGGAAGGCGCCGATGACCAAACGAGAAATCCGCATCCTCACCATTTCGTTGCTGGGAATAAACCCTGGTGATGTGGTCGTAGATATTGGCGCTGGCACTGGTGGTCTCACCATGGAAGCCGCCTATGCCGCCGATCAGGGTAAGGTCTACGCCGTGGAAGCCAAAGAAACGGCGCTGGAGCTGGTGCAAAAAAACAAAGAACATTTTAAGGCCGACCATGTCGTAATTATTTGCGGTAAAGCACCAGAGGCGCTGACCGAAATTAAAGAGCCCGTGGATCGGGTCATCATCGGCGGATCCGGCGGCAATATGGAAGGTCTCTTTCAGTGGTGCAAAGCCAATACCCGCCCCGGCGGCCGGGTGATTGCCAACTTTGTTACCCTGGAGAATGCCGCCCAGGCCACCACCCTGATGAACCAGTATTTTGACAGTGTGGAACTGGTTCAGGTGGGTATCAGCCGAGGCGAAGGCATCGGCGGATTAACGATGTTGAAGGCCGCCAACCCGATTTTTATTATCACCGGGGATGTCAATTAAATTTACTATTTAAAGGGGCAAAAGGCTATTGACAAGAAGTACAACCTGGTGTAGAATGAACTCAGTTAAATAGTGAACTTGTCCTATATTCAAGGGAAAAAGGTGTAAATCCTTTGCTGTAATCGCAGCTGTAAAACATGAGGACCGTCTCATAACCACTGTTAAGAAATTAGCGGGAAGGGAGATGGAAAGTTGATTGTTGAGCCAGAAGACCTGTTTGTAGTGATTTCTTAAAAACCTCCGATTTAGAGGAATGTAAGAGCATTATATTTAAATTTGTAAGTATGATTCTTTTTCCTTCTCCATTGGAGAAGGATTTTTTTCGTTTTCTAGCCGTCAGCGACCGGAAGCGAACCCAGGAAGTGTGTGATTCTTGGGAGTTGGTTAATTTCTCCTAGCCAATAGTAGAATCTCTTCGAATAGAAGGACATCTCCAAGTCAGTATTTAATGCCCTTCCTCGGGGATGGTGTGTGACATCCCCGAATTTACCTTGCTTTCATTAATTTACATTTTTGATAGAATATTATTCCTCATTTCTGCTTAGATTTTTCTGGCCAAAAATTTGAGCAACAATAAAAGAAGTGCATTCGATTTCGGATGCGCTTTTTTTATTGGTGCGGTTTGTCTTCCCAATTTAAAAAGATTTTTAAATTGTCCCTAAAATGGTATACTTGCATAAAAAACAAAGATATTTATAAATAATCAGATAGGAAGGTCGCCGATGAAAATTCACTATTTACAGCATGTCCCCTTTGAAAATCCCGGCAGTATTCTGGAATGGGCAAAAGCCAATAAGGCGATTGTTACCGCAACGCAATTGTATAATGATGAAGCGCTGCCGGATGTGAACGCATTTGACTGGCTGGTGGTTATGGGGGGGCCGATGAACATTTATGAAGTGGATCAATACCCTTGGCTGAAAGCCGAAAAAGCATTGATCAAAGCCGCCATTGAAGCCGATAAGGTGGTCATCGGTATGTGCCTGGGCAGCCAGTTGATTGCCGATGTCATCGGCGGGAAGGTCATTCAAAACAAACAAAAAGAAATCGGCTGGTTTCCGATTTCCTTTTCTGAAAAAGCCAAAGCGTCGGCACTGTTTGCATTTTTCCCGGATCAACCGGTGGTCTTTCACTGGCACGGCGATACCTTTGTCGAGCTGCCTGAGGCAGCCACGGTCATTGCTGCCAGCGCCGCCTGTAAAAAGCAGGCCTTCGTCTACCAACAAAGAGTTTTTGGCTTTCAGTTTCACCTGGAAAACACCTTGCCGATTATCGAAGATCTGATCAAAAACTGCGGTGATGAAATGATTCCTGGTGATTACGTGCAGTTACCGGAAGAAGTTCTGGCCCACCCGGAATATATCCGTCAGGACAATCACTGGATGGCAGCGTTTCTGGACCAGCTCAAACAGCTGACTGAGGAAGGCTGGATTTAATAAAAATTAGCTTTCACAACAAATGACTGGTGAAAAATTGGGTAAATATAAATCAGGAAGAATTGATTGAAGAAACTTTTTGTTTGAAAGGAATTGTATGATGAAAAAGGTAATGCTTAACGAAATGACCGCACTGGAAGTTCAGGAGATGTTAAAAAAGGCCGATCAAGTCACTGCGATTGTGACCTTTGGATCCTGCGAGAGCCATGGCTGGCATTGCTGCCTGGGGCCGGATTTTTTCGTGCCATCAGAGGTGGCCAAACGAGTGGCGCAGAAGCTGGACAATGTGGTGGTGCTGCCCTGTGTACCCTTTGGCACATCGATTCATTATAACCGTTACCCGATGTCGATTACGCTGCGCTATGAAACGGAAATTGCCATTGCCGAAGATATCTTCGAAAGTCTTATTAACAACGGCATCAAACACATTTATATTTTAAATGGCCACGACGGCAATATCCCGGCATTGGAAATTGCCGCCCATAAGGTCAAGAATCGCCATCGGGAGGCTAAATTTCTGTATCTGCCAGATTGGTGGACCAAGGTCGGCCCGATTATGGGTGATCGTTTTGAGGTCTGGAATGGACTGGGACACGGTGGTGAAGGCGAAACCTCGATTATGATGGCCTTGCGGCCGGAACTGGTGAATTTGGAAGATGCGGTATCCCAGGTACCGGAAAACGTCATTAAGATCAATGAAAAGGTGGATATTATCTGGGATATCAAGGAACTCACCGGCACCGGAGCCACTGGTGATCCCACCAAAGCCAGCATTGAAAAAGGCGAGCAGATGTTGGAGATCTTTGTTGATCTGGTTGCCAGCGCTATTGAAGAGATGAATCAGCGGGGTTGGAAGTATTAATTTTTAGGTTTACGAAAAGATTTGATAAAAAGAAAAAAGGTGGTCAATCATGAAAAAGTTAATGTTGGTACTGGCAGCTGTTGGTTTAGCCCTATTCCTGTCAGGCTGTTCGCTGATCCCGGGGATTTTTGGTAATAAGTCTGAGTCGGTAAAAAATCAGGAAATCACTTTGACCTTGTCATTTGGCGAGAAAACCGGCACCTATACCGGTCAATTGGTCAAAGGTTTGCCCCAGGGCACTGGTGTCTTTACCGTTTCCAACGAGGATGAAGTCGCCTGGACCTATGAAGGCGCATGGGAACAAGGCCATTTTCAGGGCATGGGAGAAACCGTTTGGGAAGATGGGTTCATGCAGGAAGGAAACTACCAGAATGATCTTCTAAATGGACAGGGACAAGAATACCTCGATAAGATACTCTTATATGACGGTAACTATACCGATAATCGTTATGATGGACAGGGTACGCTTTACAACTATTATGGCGAGGTGATTTACAAGGGTAATTTTGACATGGGTTACTTCAACGAGACCACTGTTCAGAGAAAGGCCCGATTGGATCCATTCAAAGCCCAGACCGCAGAATTATCTTATGCCGAAATACTTGAAGCGGCCAAAAATGAAACCGGCAAGAAGGTCAAAATGACGGGACGGGTTTATCAAATTTATGAAAATTTTGAAAATCAGCAATATTTCTGTGATTTTATCATGGATTTAAATGACGATCCCAATCAGATGGTGCAGGTCTACTACCGTTTAAACTCAGGAGAATCGCCTTTGGTTGAAGGCCAAATGGTAACGGTCTGGGGTACTGTTGAATACCTCTACACTTACACCACTGATGCCGGTCAGGAATATACCATCCCTAATGTGGAAGCCTGGAGCGTGGAGTAGAACTTAATAGCTGTAACGCAGAAAAACTCCCAGTCACGCGACTGGGAGTTTGAGGTTGTCGATAAACTACCGTACCGACCAATTGTTAATCTGTTGTTCGCCGCGGAATCGGACAGGCTCTGCCGTGTCCGCTCCGATGCGTACAACA
>NZ_JAUSPS010000016.1 GCF_030652775.1 Acetobacterium sp.
AATAGTATCAATGGTTGAGGTCATCGGTGAGCTTCCGTACCGACCAATTGTTAATCTGTTGTTTGCTGCGGGATCGGACAGGCTTCGCCGTGTTCGCCCCGATGCAAACAACATGATGTAAAAATTGTCGGTACTGGGTTATCATTTTTAAATAACCGTAGCTTTAACCTGGGATAAGAAACGAGGAAATAAAAAATGTGTGCAGAAAAAAAGCCCTTAATCGGGATTTTACCATTATATGACAGTATTAAGAAAAGTATCTGGATGTACCCGGGATATCCGGAGGGCATTACTGCGGCTGGCGGAATTCCGGTGATTCTTTCAATTTTAAACTGTGACGAGGATATTGAAGCCATTGCTGACCGACTGGATGGATTTGTCTTCAGCGGCGGTCAGGACGTCGATCCCCGGTATTATGGGGAAGCCTTGCTTAAATACAGCGACGAGATCTACCCGCCTCGCGATGAGTTGGAATTGCGGCTGCTACGGGCAGTGATGGATCGGGATAAACCAATTTTGGGGGTTTGCCGGGGACTTCAATTAATTAACGTTGCCTTGGGGGGAACACTCTATCAGGATATCAATAAGCAGGTAAAACGGGAGCTGCCGATCCGGCATTTTCAACAAAATAACTATGAATATCCCGTTCATGAGGTCAGCATCGAAACGAATTCCCGGTTATATGAAATCATTGGGACGGAAACGATCCGGGTTAACAGTATGCATCATCAGGCCATTGCCCGATTAGCACCTCAGCTGATTGCTGCTGCTGCAAGCGGTGACGGCCTGGTGGAAGCGGTGGAAATCCGCAACCTTGCCTTTGGGCTGGCGGTGCAATGGCATCCCGAGTTTTTATGGCAACAGGATGAAAATACGTTAAAAATTCTCCAGGCCTTTGTGGATGCCTGCTGAGATTAAAAAAGGATTCCCGGCATTATGCAGCTGGGAATCCTTTTTTCTATGATCGGCGTGGGCAGACTTATTTAGCCAGTCGCATCCCTTCGCCAGATAAGATGGCCGCCACATCGGTATCGCTAAGATCCAGATCAAACCATTGTTTATAATAGTCTTTAACGGTCTTGGTCATATCCACATCGGTAAACTGATCAGGATAAAAGGTTTTGGCGATAAATAAGGCCGCCATATGGGGTTCCATCGAACCGGGATGACCCCAGCGGGTGACGCCGACCGGCAGGGTGGTGACCTTTTGTTCGGCCACAGCTTTTAATCCTGACCATTTGGGATCGGTGAGCATATATTTGCTGGCATTGATGTCATTGGCAATGATGGCATCGGGATTCCAGCTGTAGATCTGCTCCAGGGTGGTCATGGTTTTTTCAGCATCGGTGATCAGGCTGCCGCCCTGGGTTGAGACATTGATGACGCCAGCGGCGGTGGTGATCTGGCTGCAGAGATCTCCGGCCAGGTCAGTTCGGGCGGCCTCATTGACAGCATGGTAAACCCGGGGTCGGGTGGCCTCCGGCAGACTGCTGACCCGCTGGGAAATCAGTGCCAGGGTTTGCTCCGCCGCAGCATTATAGCCGGCAGCTCGCTCATCCTGATTAAAAACCTGGCCAGTGACGGTAACGGCTTTTTGAAGACCAGCTAGGCTGGCATAATCAATCACCACCCAGGGAATTCGGGCCTTGTCGAGTTTTTCGATTTCTCCGGCATTAGCGGCGGTGCTTTGACGCAGCAGCACCAGATCGGTGTTGGTGGCCAGCAGTTCTTCAATATTGATGGCGCCATCATTAAAAGGCACTGACACCGAGCCGATATCCGGCCGTTTATAGGACATCAACACATCCCGCTTGATCCCATTGGGAATGCCGACGATCTTGCCTTCCTGACCCAGCATCGCCATGATATGGGCAGTTGAGGCATAAAGACAGGCCACCCGCTGAGGATCAGCCGGGATCACCACCTCCCGATCCAGACAATCCACAATCGTTTTAGTCGGCACCGCAGCAGTGGAATTTTGGGTCTGGCAGCCGCTCAGGGTGACCACCAGCAGAGCGACTATCAGCAGACAGGTGAGGAGAGAGCTCGTTTTTTTAGGCATACAGTGATCCTTTCTTGATGAGTAGTAGATTAAGCCGATCAGCGGAGATTTTTTAACGGCACGATAAATTTCCGTTGAATTCCTTCTTCGTCGGTGGTGCCGGTGATGGAAATGATTTTAAAGACATCTTTGAGGTTGTTTTTGGTAATCACCTCGGAGGGAGTGCCGATGGTTTCGATTTTACCCTGGTTCATCAGGGCGACCCGGGTGGGCACCGCTGCATTTTCAAGATAAAAGGCCTGGTTGAGAAAATGGGTGGCCATCACAATGGTCAGACCTTTTTCTTTGACCAGCCTGGTGATGATTTCCATCACCATCAGCTCGTGGCGAAAATCCAGATGGGCGGTTGGTTCGTCCAGTACCATGATTCTGGCGTCCTGGGTCAGCGCTCGGGCGATTAGTACCAGCTGCAGTTCGCCGCCACTGAGTTCGGTATAAAGCCGTTCCTCAAAACCCTTGAGGCCGACCTGGTCAAGGCTTTCCCGGGCTCGTTGTTGCTGGCTGGAGTCTGGCGAACCAAAGCCTCTGGTGGCATAGGTTCGACCCATCACGACAATGTCCAGGACGGTATAGGGAAAGGTTTTGCTGTGACTCTGGGGAACATAGGCAATGTGCTGGGCAAATTCCCGGGGTTTCAGTTGGGCAAGATGGGTACCACTCACTTCAATCGTTCCCTGTTGGGGTTGGTTGATGCCCAGGATACTGTCGATCAGGGTGGTTTTACCGCAGCCGTTGGGGCCGATAATACAAAAGACTTCACCGGGGTGGACAGCAAAACTGATGTCCTCAAAAATCAGCCGCTGTGGGTCGTAACCAAAGCTCAGGTTATTTAAACGTAACAAGGTCATTACCAGCTCCTTCCTTTGGTTTTTTTAAGCAGGTAAATAAAAAACGGACCGCCAATCAGGGCAGTCACAATCCCCAAGGGGATTTCGCCACCGGTCAGGCTACGGCACAGGGTGTCGCAGAAAATAACAAAACAGGCTCCCAGGGACATACTGGCCGGCACCAGCCATTTATTATCATTGCCTACCAGCATCCGCCCCACATGGGGAATGATCAGACCGATCCAGCCGACGATGCCGCTGACACAGACGGCTCCGGCGGTGGCCAGGGTGGCAAAGCCGATAATGGCGGCCTTATTGGCCATGACATTGATCCCCAGGGTGCGAGCCTCTCGATCACCCATAGACAGGACGTTGAGCCGATATCGCATGATCAGCATCCCGGCCATACCCAGAACCATCGGGATCAGGGCGAGAAAGACATCGGCGGTTTTGGTTGAGGCCAGACTGCCCATCAGCCAGAAGGTGATGGCTGGGAGCTGAGTGGCGGTATCGGCCAGGTATTTGAGTAGCGAGATCAGAGCGGAAAAAATCGATTGGATAATGGTGCCGCCCAGCACCAGGGTGATGGTGGTCGAGGTGTTGTCGATTTTTCCGGCGAAATAGCTGAGAATCACCGCCAAAATCCCGAAGACAAAGGCAAACAAGGGGGTCAAAAAAACCGTATTGAATAAAACAATAGCCAGTGCGGCGCCGAAGCCGGCTCCGGCCGAAACCCCCAGGATGCCGCTGGAAACCAGGGGATTGCGAAAGAGACTTTGAAAAGCGGCTCCGCTGGCACCCAGTGCTGCACCCACCATGGCACCTTGAAAGGCTCGGGGCAAGCGGATCTGCAGAATCACGGTGGTAGTTTCGGAACTCAACCCGCTGTTGTTGCCAGTGAGTCCTTGCCATAGGGTCAGAAAGATGTCCGTTAAAGAAACGTAATAGCGTCCGATACAGATGGTCCCAAAGAAAAAGAGGACGGGAAGCAGAATCAGAATGATCGTGACAATCGTCTTTTTTGGTGATGACATTCAGGCTTTTTTGCGTCGGATAACGACTACCCCAATGACAATGATGACGACTAGCAGGATTCCGATGATGATCCAGGTGGTGTTGATGCCGGAACTGCTGCTGGCGGTTTCAGTGGCAGTCTGGCTGGCAACTTCCATTGTGTCAACGGTGGTAAAGGTTAAGGCAATGGGTTCGGTCAGAACATCCCCGCTTTTGGAGCTCAGGGTTTTATCAACCTTGATGGTGTAAACCGTGCCTTCCTGGAGAGGCTCACCAGGCACGATGTTGATGAAATTGCGCAGATCCGGGTTCAATTGATCATCGGCCATAGTGATTTCGGCTTTGATCGGCTGATCACCGGCCCAAAGAGTCACGGCTTTGAGGTTGGTATCACGAACCGTAGCATAGGCCACGTTTTTGCTGAATTCCAGTTTGATCGGGGCATCCACAGCGATATCAGTGGCCTTGTCGGCAGGGCTGACGGTGACAATGGTCAGCGGTTCGGCGCTGCCGCCGCCGGTGCCATCACCACTGCCTGGTGCCGTGGTTGTTTCAGTAGCGTTGCCGCTGCCACCACCGGAACCATCGCCGCTGCCGCCGCCGGAACCGTCACCGCTGCCTGCCATCACGCTGCCGCAGAGACCAAAAGCCAGCAAGCCAATCAATAATAAGGACAGGATTGTTTTGGGAAAGTTTCTTAGTTTCATGTTTTTCCTCCTAAAAATTAAATAAAGATTTCATACATCGAATTCCCGAACCGACAAAGCGCCGGTAGCGGCAATTATAGCAGGAAACGGTTTCCTCGGCGAGCCATTCTTCTTCCACGTCCTGCTTAAATTCGGAGCAGCTCAATGCCATGGTCTGAGCGTGTTCCCATTCGTCCATGGGAAGTTGGGCTTGATCAGACATAGAAATGATCTCCCAGTTTGCGGATTTCGGATTTGGGCAGGGTAGTATACTGATCGTTTTCGTCTTTGCGGACAAAAAGCACGTATTGGTTTTGATACAGCACTGTTTTTGTACGATTACACATATTGACAAGGGTTGCGTCGGTTAAGGGCTTTTTGGCGGCGAGGTCTAATACCTGCTGAACTTCGGGAAGCTTTTTTAATTCAGAAACAGGATAGGTTTGGTTGATCTCGGCATTTTTTAGAGCCCCTTTTATTTCGCCATCGTAGCCGAATAGCCGCAGACCTACCCCAGCCAGAGCACCGATAATGCCCTGGCCGGTGCCGCCATGTTCGGACAGATGTAACTGGTGGTTTTGGGCGCAGATCATAGCGTCATTTTTGGTCAGGATTGTTTTTTTGGCATCGATGCCAAATTCCATTAGCTCATCATAATGACAGTTTTCATCATAGGCCAGCACGCAAAGTCCGGGGTCGGAGCCGACTGCGGCAACAGTATCGAGATGTTCGGCGGCCAGGCTGATGATGGCGGCCAGGGCATCATCCGGGGCTTCGCCGCAAAAACACATGGAACTGTTATGGGAGGTGTAGGGGATATCTTCGTGAATAAAAAGCTGGTGTCGAGTCACCAGGGAACAGGGACCATAGCCCTGGTGGATGATTTTTTCCTGAATCTGTTCGGCGATGGTCCCGGTTCCAATAGAATCCAGGTTGTCAGTGTCATCAATGCAAAGGTAAAATTTCATAAGTGAAAACTCCTTGGTTTAGTTTATTGAATATAGTCATTATAAGTGAAGTTATTATAATTGTAAACTGATTACAAATGATGCTATAATGATAAAAACACTACTATAATGAAAGTGAATGCCGATGACAAAAACGAAAACTAATAAAAAAATGTGGCTGCTTGAGCATCTCAGGGATTTCTGGCAAGAGGCCAGAGAAAATAAAATCAAGGCTTTTGTTTATATTTCCCTGCGGATTCTGGTGGTAATTGTCTTAATTGCCGAGATCTTCAACCGGAATTATAATAACGTGTTTCTCTGTGTGCTGACCCTGATCCTCTTTATGATTCCCAATTTTCTCAATAAACGGATGAATATTGTTCTGCCGGGAACCCTCGAGATCATCGTGCTCTTGTTTATCTTTGGAGCCGAGATCTTAGGGGAAATCAATGAATATTACCTGATTTTTGACCGCTGGGATGACATGCTCCATACCATCAACGGGTTTCTCTGTGCGGCTATCGGCTTCTCGATGATTGACATCCTTAACCGGAATGAAAAAGTAACCTTTTCGCTGTCGCCGATTTTTGTAGCTCTGGTAGCATTCTGTTTTTCGATGACGGTGGGAGTGGTCTGGGAGTTTTTTGAGTTTGGCATGGATATGTTTTTTCAAACTGATATGCAAAAGGATTCCATTCAGACCGTGATCAGTTCGGTGCTCTTCAATCCCGAGGGAAAAAATGTGGCGGTGGTGATGCCCATCGATAGTATGGTGGTCAATGGGGTAGCCTGGAATTATGGGGGCTACATCGATATCGGTTTGTACGATACCATGAATGACCTTTTTGTCAATTTTATCGGAGCGGTGACCTTTTCAATCCTCGGTTATTTTTATATTAAGAACCGCAGCAAGGGTAAATTTGCCAAACGGTTTATGCCTCGCCGCAAAACCGAAGCGGAGATTTTAGAGGAGCGTGAAGAGTACAAAAACAAACATCACCACGATTTTTGAAAAATTACACAAAATTATCAAAAAAAGACTTTTATTCTGGATCTGAGTGTGCTATAATAACTTTCGTGGCCAACGGAAGTATCCTAGGTCACGATATGCGTGCCCTTGGCTCAGCTGGATAGAGCGTTCGGCTACGACCCGGAAGGTCGGGGGTTCGAATCCCTCAGGGCACGCCATACATCGCAGTGTAATCCCATTCGCAAGTTTCTTGTGGATGGGATTTTTTATATTTTAACCGAATTTTAACCGATAAAGATAACATTTGCAATTTCCTCCGTATCATAAAGTGCATCAATTAGAGAATCAGTTTTGGTTTTCTGTGTTTCTAATACATGGGTGTAGGTTCCCAATGTGATATTCACATTGCTATGGCCCAGCAGTTCCTGGACAGTTTTTGCCGGTTTGCCTAATTTCGAATAGTAGTGTTGCATAACTGTGGCAAAAATCGTGAAAACGACGATTCTCGAGGTTATTTGCACGGAATATTTTAATCAAGCGCTTCCTTACATTTAGATGATTATGTCAAGCAGATATTTTATTCTCGCGAACATAGGTAGAGCCTTCGGGAAAGAAATGATCAACATTTTCAGAATTAATTAAAGACTATTCGTTGCGAGCTGAACTTCTGAATAAACAAGTGCACCACCCTGGTTCCTTACAACTTTGAAATTTTGCCACCTGCGAATACTAACTGAAAGTGGCAGATTACATACTAACGTTCAATTCAGAAAATGTTTGGATTTGATTGTTGTGGGTAATTAAAATAATAAACTGTTTTTCTGATTGGAGTCTAATTGACTTTTGTTTCTGAAAAAAAGCAGCTGTTTAAATATAACTATGGAGGTTCCATGATGAAAGCAATTGTTGATCGGGATACTTGTGTTGGGTGTGGTTTGTGTGAATCAGTTTGTCCGAATGTGTTTGAAATGGACAATGACAGTATCGCTGAAGTGATTGCCGATGTAATCTCGTCGGAAAATGAAGCCTGTGCGATTGAAGCTCAGGATGAGTGTCCAGTAAGCGCCATAACTGTCGATTAAAAACGATCGTTTAACCACATGAAAAAAGTGTTGGCTTTAAAAAGAAGTTCTTGGTATGGTTTGCGTAAGCGATGATTTAAAACACAAACACGAAGGGTTTCTTTGTGTCCAATTACTTTGCAGAAAACATATAGATAACCCGTTTTCAGTTTTTAAATTGTGATCGGGTTTTATATATTATTGAGAAAGAAAGGATGTGAATGAGATGGACAAAGAGAATACAACTCAGAATCCCCATAAGACTCAATCTGAAGGAGCATTAGTGGGTGATGACCATGGAACCCATCATGCCCATAAAGATCATATACCTACGGAAAACAAAGGAAATCCGAAAAACAATAATGAACATACGCATAATCATGCTCAGGGGAAAATGAATCAAATGCCTCAAGCAGATCGACCGGTTTCCCCGGCAGAAATGGGGCATTCACACCATCCTCTTCCAGAGCATGGAGAACATACCGAACATGATGATCATCACTCAATGATGGTGGCGGATTTTAGAAAAAGATTTTTTATCGCTTTGATTATTACGGTACCGATATTACTCTTATCGCCAATGATCCAAATGTTTATCGGCGTCGATTGGCGTTTTAACGGAGATTCCTATTTACTGTTTGGTCTTTCAACCATACTTTTTATTTACGGTGGAAAACCTTTCCTCACAGGTGCCAGGGACGAGCTTAAGAAAAAATCGCCAGCAATGATGTCCCTCATCGCGCTTTCGATCACAATTGCCTATATTTATAGTACCCTAACGGTGTTTGTGATAAACGGCGATGACTTCTTTTGGGAGCTCGCCACATTAATTGTGATCATGCTTTTAGGTCATTGGATTGAAATGAGATCTGTGATGGGAGCGTCGAGGGCATTGGATGAACTGGTTAAACTGATGCCTGAAGAAGCACACCAGATAACGGTCAACGGTGAAATCACTGATGTTCCGATCAAACAATTGAAAGCCGGGGATGCTATTCTTGTCAAG
Organism: Acetobacterium sp.; assembly: GCF_030652775.1. Lineage (GTDB taxonomy): Bacteria > Bacillota > Clostridia > Eubacteriales > Eubacteriaceae > Acetobacterium. The sequence continues at coordinate 8,574 of NZ_JAUSPS010000016.1, forward strand.
CCGGGTGAAAAGATTCCAATCGATGGTTTAGTTTATGATGGCAGGTCAGCAGTGAATGAGTCGATGATTACGGGAGAATCAGTTCCGGTTGAAAAAGAAAAAGGCGATGAAATCGTCGGTGGTTCCATCAATGGTGAAGGGATTTTGAAATTTAATGTGTCGCGAGTGGGAGAAGACACCTTTCTGTCACAAGTGTTAAAACTTGTTCGCGAAACCCAGGATTCAAAATCCAATACCCAACGATTGGCAGACAAAGCAGCCAAGTGGTTGTTTTATATCGCCGTGATTGCCGGAGCATTGACTTTTTTGGCATGGATGATTATCTCACAAGATCTGAATTTTGCAGTTACGCGCGCAGTCACCGTTATTGTCATTTCCTGCCCTCACGCATTAGGTTTGGCCGTACCGCTGGTAACGGCTGTTTCGACAAGCATCGGTGCGCAAAAAGGTCTTTTAATCAGAGATCGGGCAGCATTTGAAAATGCGCGAAAACTGAATGCCGTGGTTTTCGACAAAACCGGAACCTTGACCGAAGGTACCTTTGGGATAACTGATATCAAGGCGATTGGCATATCGCAGGATGAACTCCTTTTACTTGCTTGTTCAGTCGAATCAAACTCGGAACATCCCATTGCTCAGGGAATCGTAAATGAAGGAAAAAGATTAAACCTTAGGTTGAAGGAAGTAAAAGATTATCAGAATTTGCCAGGTAAGGGACTAAAAGCCGATGTGGATGGTCGAGACATTATGGTCGTAAGTCCTGGTTATATGCGGTCTGAAAAGATAACCTTTGACGTAAATCATTACGAAAATCTCGCTCAGATGGGTAAAACCGTTGTATTTATATTAGATGGCAGCACTCTCCTTGGCTATCTTGCATTATCAGACATTATCAGAGTTACCGCAAAGGAAGCGATTGATATTCTAAAGTCCATGGATATTGAAACTATCCTATTAACCGGTGATAATCAGAGAGTCGCCGCTTATGTGGGAAATAAATTAAAGATTGATACAGTAATTGCGGAGGTATTGCCCCAAGAAAAAGCATCCAAAATTGACGGACTTATTAAAGAAGGTAAGTTCGTAGCGATGACTGGTGACGGTGTGAATGATGCACCGTCACTGGCAAAAGCGGATTTAGGTATCGCCATCGGAGCAGGAACAGATGTTGCCATCGAAACGGCAGATGTTATTCTGGTACAAAGTAATCCACTGGATGTAGTAACGATTTTAAAGCTTTCAAAAGCAACTTATAAAAAGATGATTCAAAACTTGATCTGGGCTACAGGATATAATATAATAGCACTTCCTTTAGCAGCTGGGATCCTGTATTATCAAGGGATAGTAATTAGTCCCGCATTAGGTGCTGCTTTAATGTCAGTAAGTACAATTGTGGTAGCGATCAATGCGAAACTCCTTAAAATTGATTAAACATTTTAATACTAAGAGTGAATGGAGAATAGATTTCAAAAAAATCAAATCGCACCTGGTATCAGAAGCTGGTTCAGGCGATGATAATGCTCTTGAAATTTTGTTCGTGTGCTATGCACGTGGTACAATCGGTGAAGAAGAGTATAAAAAAATTAGCGTTGCAGAAGCTATATAATAAGAAATGGAAAAAAGGGCAGAGCGTTTTATTTGGCACTGCCCCCTTTGCGTTTTTTGAATGATCGTTGGTATGCAAATAAAGCGCCATTATACCTTAGTAAAGTTATAAGAACTAATATTAAAATAAAAAAGATAATCCTCAAATTGATTTAGCCGATAAGATAGACAAATGACAATTCCATCATATGCAGGTGTCTATGATATGATTAAACCAGTATTTCTGAAAGGTGGTATTTATGAAAAGATATCCGTTAATAAGGACTTTTGCCTTATATAGTATGTTCGCATTTATATTAATGGGCATTGTCCTTTCCTTGGTTATATATGGACATATTAAAAATGATAAACTGGGAAATTTAGAAGAAGTGACCAGGGTTACAATCAATACGGCTGTTAAAAACAACCTGGCAAAAACAGACTTTACTGATAACATATCCGAAACCAAGTCATCTCAAATTATGTCAAATATCATTGAAACCATGGATTTATATGACATTCAATCAATCATACTCATCAATCAGGATGAAAAAGTGATCATGTCCGATAATTCTGATTTTACTGGTAAACCACCGGACAAAAAAGATCTTGAAAAAATATTTAATCGTGAGGTTCCCTTCGTCGTTTCGGATGCTTATGCACTCAATAATGCGAAAGATGAGAATAAGGGCAAGCTTATCATAAATGTTTATGAACCGATCATTTATGACGGTAAAGTTGAGGGTGTGGTTGTTTTGCAAATCCTTAAAAAAAACATCAGTGAACATGCAAAAATGATCGTACAAGTGATAGCATTGACAGTCTTTGGTGGATTTCTTATTCTTTTTTTATTGCTAGTTGGTATACTTTATAAAACATCACAAACGCTTCTGAATCAAAATAAGAAACTTATTAATCAAAAGTCTGAAATAGAATTATCTCTGAAAAGGCTTGATGATGCTTATCTAAATACAGTATTTGCTTTATCCAATGCTGTTGATGCAAGAGATCCTTATACAGCAGGTCACTCCGAACGTGTGTCGAAAATCGCCATGCTTTTAAGTAGAGAACTGAAATTGACAGAAGAAAATTTAAAAATTCTTGAATATGCAGGGCTTTTCCATGATATCGGAAAAATAGGGATACCCGATCATATTTTGAATAAAAATGGTAAACTGACGGATGAAGAATACGAGGTTATTAAAAAGCATCCGGTTATCGGGATTAATATCCTTAGTAATGTCGGTTTTCTTGCTGAAACCTTACCAATTATTCGACACCATCATGAGAGGTTCTCAGGCAATGGTTATCCATGTGGGATCAAAGGTGAGGAAATTCCACTGGGTTCACGAATCCTTGCCATTGCAGATACCTATGATGCAATGACGACAGATCGGCCATATCGACAGCGATTTAGTCATGATAATGCAGTTGCAGAGATTCAAAAAAATAGCGTCACTCAATTTGACAACAAACTGGTTGACGTATTTATGAAAATTGAAAGTACAGTCAAGAATATTAATTAGAATTAGGCGTTTTTACAACGAAAGTGGTATAATCAAAAAACGGGAGTGATTACGATGTTTCTTAGTATTGAGGGATACTATAATGTGTCTGAAATGATTTAACATTGGCGTTGCAAATTAGATTGCTAGCATAAGTCTAAGAAAAGGTCCGCACCCCCCACTTCTAGATTCGTCCTATGCCAGAGGTGGAAGTGAACCCAAAACACGGAATCGGAAACATCAAATAAACCATGAGGTGATGCAAATGAAAACAGGACGGTTCATTTATAATTTAAATTATCCTATTTATGAAAAAGAAAGTTGTGAAATTGAGGTGCGCTCTCTTTTTAAGTTCGATTTGAAAGGAAAAGTCTTTTTTGAAAGTAGAAAAGTTCATCCTTCCATAAGTCCATTTTTAAAAAGCAGGTTGGAAATTATATACGAGGCTTCAACGTTTTTAGAACTTATAGAGTTGACAACGAAAGCTAAGATAACAGCATCAGATTTCATGGTTAAATATATGGAATTGGGAATAGATGACCCGCACTTTACGAAAAGACGAGAGTATTGCAAAGCAATAGGTCTTGTTATTGAGGGGCTTGCTTGTTATACTTCACCTAAAATTATATTTGGAATTACTTTTTATAAGGGGAACTGGTACTTTGGAAAATTAACAGAGAGAAGTCTTTATTGGAAAAAGCACAATAAGAAACCGAATTCGTATTCTAGTTCTATCGGTCTAAGTACTGCAAAAGTTCTTATAAATATTGCGGGGAATGGCGATACATCCAAACGATTAATCGATCCATGTTGTGGTGTCGGGACGGTATTATTAGAAGGTATTTGGGCAGGATATGATATTATAGGGTGTGAAATAAATAGTAAAACTGCTGAAAATGCACGAAAAAACTTGAGATATTTTAACTATGAAGCAAAGGTTATTACTGGAGATATTCAGGATATCGATGATCGTTTTGATGCTTCCATTGTAGATCTTCCATATGGTAATTTCAGCCTTAAAAATGATGAAAATCAATTAAAAATCATTAGGAATGCGATAAGAATTTCAAAAAAAATCGTATTGGCTTCATCAGAAGATATAAGAGATGAACTCGTACAGGAAAATCTCAAAATCATAGATCATTGTAAAATTGGGAAAAATAGAAATGGTGATTTCTTGCGTTATATCTGGGTATGCGAAGTAGGATAGATGAATTTAGAACCGATATGCTGTTGATCGTTGATGAAGTGGAAAATAGCAATGTCATGGAAAATCTTTGGCTGGCTTATCAAAATAAATTTTCTTATGCATCGGATATTACCTGAGGGACAATTATAGGGTTCGTCCGAACCTGTATGCGATCAATAGGAATACAGGATGGGCATGCAGTTATTTAATGATGATAGAAGTTTACAATGACGGACAGGAATTAAAATTTCTGATTATTTATCTTTGTGTGGGAGGTAGTTCAATTGAGAAACTATACGATTGTTGATTGGTTCGGTTATAATCTTTCTCCACGAGAAAGAATGAATGCTATCAAATCAGCAGGATTTACTGGTGTGATGTTGCTTTGGACAGATCAGTTCGATAGCGACTACAAAGACTTTCCCCAGTATGCTATGGAAGCGGGGTTATATGTTGAAAATGCTCATGCACCCTATATTGATGCGAATTTTTTATGGGAAGATAATTCAGTCGGGCATGAATATGCAAAAAAGCTTATCACCTGTATTGAGGATTGTGGTACTTATGAGATACCAACTTTAGTTATACATCCCACAAACGGCAAAACGCCTTTACCGGTATCCAATACTGGAATAGAGCGACTAAAACGAATTATTGACAGGGCGGAAAGCTTGAACATCAATATCGCCTTGGAAAACATGAAAAGTCCTCAGTATCTAGAATTTATATTTAGTAAAATTCAATCAAAGAGGCTTGGATTTTGTTATGACAGTGGACATCATCATTTATATTCTTCAGACCTAGACTTACTCAGTTTATATGGTGATAAACTTATGGCTTTACATCTGCACGATAACAACAGTAAAGAGGATATGCATGCACTTCCGTTTTCGGGAAACATCGATTGGAACAAACTTTCAGAAAAATTGAAGACAATTGATTACAAAGGTGCGATAGCTTTTGAAACGAGAAACACAGGATTTGAACATATTCAAAGTCAAGATGAATTTTTAAGGATTGCGATAGCTAAGGCAAAGGCTCTTTAATAGACAAGATTCGACAGGTGCTGGCTCAGGCGCCCAATAGGGTGGATCGAGCTTTTATTGTTTCCTTTATTCTGAATGCGTATTAGGTACTTATTAATATGAAAACTCAAACAATGTTTTGCGTTGTGAAGTCTCTGTCTGATTAAATCGGACGGAGGCTTTTTGCATTTGCTCTTTAGTCGTAAGCGTCCAAGTGTGTCCTGAAGGATTCAGGAAGTGAAAGGAGGAAAGAAGAAAATCTGAATTCATGCTTTATAAGAGATGAGAGTAGACCTCTCGAAATCGACATTCAGGTGTGGGTTTCAAACCGCCTTTGGGTGCTGTAATCAAAAGTTATGGTACTGAGCGCAAACGGAAAAGGCTGAATAATCAGTCAGGTGAGTGTCATGAAGCTGAACGAAAGTGAAGAGACCGAAGAAGCGTCGTTAATACAAAATACAGTCAAAACCAGCTGTTTTTGGGCACAACTGGGATAAGTCTGACGGAAACCTGATTACTGGTCAGATGGCTGTCGGCGTAAAGGCTCCAGGAGCATGGCATAGGCTCTTATGAGGAACAGGAGAATCCTGAAGATAATGTTAAGTGAAAAATCCAAGCGACAAAATGACAAGGATTGTAATAGCTGTCTATCGTTGCCTGAAACTGCTCTGCATATTTGCCTGAAACAGACGAATATCATGCCTGAACGTGGTTGTTTTTAAGCCATAATGTGTGATCATCATGGCTTTGTTCATTCAACGAAAAACAGTTTTTCTTATGGTAATTCACCGTCAATGACCAGTTTTACCATATGGTCATCGATAATCTTCTT
>NZ_JAUSPS010000022.1 GCF_030652775.1 Acetobacterium sp.
GCGCGGTCGTGGCTCACCAGGATCAGGGTGCCGGGATATTCCATGAGGCGGTCTTCGAGCAGTTCCAGGGTCTCGGCGTCCAGGTCGTTGGTGGGCTCGTCCATGACCAGCACATTGGAGGGCCGGGTGAACAGTCGCGCCAGGAGCAGCCGGTTGCGCTCCCCGCCGGAGAGCACGCGCACCGGGCTGTTGGCGCGCTCCGCCGAGAACAGGAAGTCCTTCAGGTAGCCCATGACATGGCGCGTGTGGCCGTTGATGGTGACCTGGTCGCTGCCCTCGGCCACGCTCTCGCGCACGTTCTTGTTCGGATCCAGCTCCTCGCGGTGCTGGTCGAAGTAGGCAACCTCCAGGTTAGTGCCCAGGCGCACGTTGCCGTGGCTTGGCTTGATCTTGCCCAGGAGCACCTGGATGAGGGTGGTCTTGCCCGCACCGTTGGGGCCGATGAGGCCCAGCTTGTCGCCGCGCATGATGGACAGGTTGAGGTCCGTGAACACCGGCACTGCGTCCGGGCCCTCGCCCCAGGCGTGCGACACGCCCTTGGCCTCCACCACAAGCTTGCCGGAGCGTTCAGCGTCCTGCACGATGATGGTGGCCGTGCCCGAGCGTTCGCGGCGCAACGCGCGTTCATCGCGCAGCTTCTTGAGCTCGCGCACGCGGCCCTCGTTCCTGGTGCGCCGGGCCTTGACGCCTTGGCGCACCCAGACTTCCTCGCGCGCGAGCTTCTTGTCGAACTCGGCCCAGGTCTTCTCCTCGGAGGCGAGCTGGCCCTCCTTGCGCGTGAGAAAGGTGTCGTAGTCGCAGGACCAGTCGGCCAGCTTGCCGCGGTCCAGCTCGATGATGCGCGTGGCGATGCGCCGCAGGAACATGCGGTCGTGGGTGATGAAGATGAGCGTGCGCACGTGGCGCAGCAGGAAGTCCTCCAGCCAGGCGATGGAGTCGATGTCCAGGTGGTTGGTGGGCTCGTCGAGCAGCAGCACGTCCGGGTTGCCCACCAGCGCGCGCGCGAGCAGCGCCCGGCGCTTGAGCCCGCCGGAGAGGTCCTCGAAGTTCTGGTCCGGGTTGAGCGCCAGGCGCGAGATGGCTGCGTCGACGTCGGCCAGGGATTCCCAGCCCCCAGCCTCGGACAGGGCAGTCTGCGCCTCGGCCAGGCGATCGGCGTCACCGCTCTCCAGAGCGTAGTGGTGTTCGCTGATGTGCTTGCCCACC
>NZ_JAUSPS010000024.1 GCF_030652775.1 Acetobacterium sp.
CGAACCCACGCGAACGCCGCCTGCCGCTCCCGCGACCGCAGCCAATCGCCAATGAGCTTCAGCAGCCGCCCGGTCGCCTTCAGGCCATCTGCCACGCCAGCCGCATCCCAATGGACGGTGCTGAAGCGGTTGAACGGCAGGCCGATCTGGAGTGCCCGCGCGGTGGCCTCCAAGAGCTTGCCGGCGTCTCTCTCGCTCAGCGCGGTGGTCACCCGGTCAGGCCGGTTCCTTGCTCCGCCACGGCCGGACAGGGGAGCGAAACCCCGATCATGCGCGAAAACCCTATATAGAGGGGAGGGCCGCTCCAGCTTGACCACCGCGCCTGATCTATTTGCATCTATTTCAGATGCTTGGACCGCTGGCGAGGCGGGCTGCCGGTGGGCTTCTCTCGCCAGTTTCAACGGCAGACGATCCGGGACGCTCTGACATGAGCGGCCCCATACGAGCGACGGCAAGGCGCGAACGGCCGGAGACCATGCCGCAGCATTCTCGCCGCGCCGGGCCTCTGCGGTGGCGCTGGAGGCGCAAGGGCGGCGGCGGCGGGGCTCTGGACCTCTCCCGGTGTCCTGACGGCGCTCAGCGGCGTCCTATTCTGTTTTCGCCTCATGCCGCTTGGGCGAGCCGGGCGAAGAACGCATCCAAGTCGTCCCGCAGGATCATCCGGCGGCCGCCGACCTGGAGCGATGGAAGCTCCCCCGACTGAATCAGCGTGTAGAGGCGCGAACGCGAAAGGCCGGAATAGGCCACCGCGTCATGGATGGTGAAGGCGAGGGGTTTGATCGGTTCAACGGTCATCGGTCGGGTCCGGCACCACCGGACGGATATCGTCCCGTTCAGGTGCTAGGACAGAACTGGACGACATGGGGACCGCGCGGCACCTGACGCGAGGCTCGCGGCCCTGACGGAAGGCTTCAGTCACCCCGGCGCTAGGGGCGGATAGGAGCCCTTTGCGGACGTTCGCAATGGCCGCTAGGGGGGGAAAGCGGACGTTGTCATGTGTCGATGAAAAACGGCCCGACGTAGCTCCATTGGATGCCGACAACGACGCCATCCCTCAGGCGGAGGGTGACAATTCCATTCTGCCAACTCCTGTCGCGATAAAGTGCCTGCGCTTCCCCTACCAAGACTGGATCATCAAGATATTGAACGGACGAGTTTGGCTCATTTGACCAGCCCACTTTGTGCAAGGGTTTGCCGACATTGGCCTGTTGTCTAATGACGCGATCAGCCTCGCTCCAAGTATCGCCAATGTGAACGCCCAGTTTGCCTCCCTGCTCAATCGATCCGTGGGGATGCCGAACGAGAATGGCCGTCCGCTCATCTAGCGGTCCGAACTTGGCCCACCCGGTCAAACCGACTCCCAACGCCAACACGCTCGCCAAGATGATCAGCCAAATTCTCATGGGAGGAGACTAGCGTCGCCACCCGCAAAGACAATCGTGCGTCCGCAATGGGTCGAGACCGGACTGTGGCTTGAGGGTAGAACGCGGGCCTATCTCGACGCATAGATGGCGGAGACTTCGAAGGGAAAATCCAAACGTGTTTGTTGCCATTGCCGCCGCACTAGCTTGGGCGCATTGCCCCGCGAACTATGAAACGGTCAGCGTAGTCCCGGTCCATTTTCCCGAAGGCTCCGCTGCGCTATCTGCAGACGCCCGGACCGAGGTGGCGGTGCTACTCGGTGCCGTGGCTGGTAATCCAATGGCCGAGGTCGAGGCCGTCGCCTACTTTCCCTACGGCGACCGCCTCGAAGACCAATCAGCGGTGCTCGGACAGACTCGAACTGCAGCGATCCGTAACTTCGCTGTGAGTTTGGGTGTCGACCCGTCCTTAATCGGCAGCGACATTCGAGCGTTCAAAGATGAGGGACAGGGGCCAGCCTACACCGCGCAGCGGTGGCAGACCGTCAAGTTGGACGTGCGGGTGAAAGCTGATTGTCATCCTCTGGCCGCTTTAGCCCGAGAAACGAACCCATACCGTTGAAGCAAGTGGCGCGGGTCTGCTTCGGGTCGGGAGCAGACCATCGCCTACGGGTGGTTAGCGGTCATAGCAGAAGGACGGGCCGAGCCGCTCAGCCGAAATCGTTCGATGCACCGTCACCTTTGAACGCCACAAGCCCATGTGGCCCGCGCCGCCAAAAGGGTAGTTCGTCCTCTGACCGACGAAGGTCACCAAAATCGGCTGCACCACATGGCAGTCTGCTTCTTCCCGGCCATCTTCCAGAAGTTCTTCGAGGCGCGGCTGGTCAACGGGCCATTCCAGCCAATCCGTCTTTTCATAGGCTGGTCGCTCCGCCGGAATCTCGGTTGCGTCTTCGACAAAGGTTGAGCCTTCGAACTCGTAGAGCCAGAGACCTGAGAACTGCCGAGGGGAGTCATTAAAGCGGGGAGCCACG
>NZ_JAUSPS010000026.1 GCF_030652775.1 Acetobacterium sp.
AGCGCTAGAGTGAGAGCGATGTGGACTGCCGTACCGACCAATTGATAATCTGTTGTTCGCTGCGGAATCGGACAGGCTACGCCGTGTCCGCTCCGATGCGTACAACATGATGTAACAATTGTCGGTACTGGGTTAGATGCAGGTTCAGAAAATGCCTGCAAATATCAGCTTGAAAGGAAAGACCTATGAATCAATTTAGTTTTAAAATACCTCAGGAAATAATCTGTGGGACGGATAGTATTGAGAAATTGCCGGGGCTTTTGGCTAAGCAGGGGCTTAAGAAGGCGATGGTGATTTCGGGGCCGCATCTGAATAAGATGGGGGTGGTTGTGAAGATCACGGATATTTTGGCGCAGGCCGGGATGGCGTTTGACAGCTTTACCGAAACCGAAGCGAACCCCTCGGTGGAAACCGTCGATAAGGCAACAAAGGCCTTCGCAAATAGCGGGGCGGACTGTATTATTGCTTTAGGCGGCGGTTCGCCCATGGACGTGGCCACGGCCGTCGGGGTGTTGGCCAAGTTGGGCGGCTCGATTGGGGACTATGAAGGGGCTGATAAGGTGCCCGGGGCGATTGTCCCGCTGATTGCGATTCCCACCACCGCCGGGACTGGCTCGGAGGTGACGGCCTTTGCGGTGATCACTGACCGCTCCCGGAATTACAAGCTGACGGTGTTCAGTTATGAACTGCTTCCGGCCTTTGCCGTATTGGATCCGACGCTGGTGATGACAACTCCAGAAAAAACTGCGGCGGCCTGTGGGATTGATGCCCTGGTTCATGCGATCGAAGCCTATCTATCCAAGGCGGCCTCACCGTTTTCCGATGCCATGGCCGAAAAGGCACTGGCTCTGATTGGTCAGAACATCCGCCTGTTTGTGGCGGATCGGACTAATCCCGAGGCGGCGGCCAAGATGCTCTACGGCAGTATGTTTGCTGGGATCGCCTTTGCCTGGGCACGATTGGGTAATGTCCATGCCATGGCGCATCCGTTGGGCGGTTATTTCGATGTCCCTCATGGGGTGGCCAATGCGGTACTGTTGCCGACGGTGCTGGAGTATAACGCCCTGGCCGATACCGGACGCTATCAGACCATTTACGATGCGATCAAATGCGGTGACGGCTGGGAAGATTTCACGCCCCAGACTTTGGTCGATGAGATCCGCAGTCTGACCGCCGCCCTCGGAATTCCTCAAACCCTCAGTGAGGTAGGGGTCATGGCAGATAAGATCCCGGCGATGGCGGTGGACGCTATGAAAAGCGGTAATATTCTGGTTAATCCCCGTAGCACCACCCTGACGCAGATCGAAGATCTGTATCGACAGGCTTTATAGCGGTGGGCGATATGGAAGCAATTGAACAGAAAATAAAACTGGTGGTCGAGTCATCGGGTTGTCCGATTTATGCGCCGGGGGATGAAGTCATTTTTGACGGACCCCTGCTGGATAAGGACAACAGTGGAAATTTCTGCATGATGGCACTCAGTGCGGTATTTCCCTTTGTCTATGCAGCCCGCAAAGGCGTCATTACTGACGCCCCGCTCCAATGTCCGGACTGTGGGGAAAAAGTGGTGTTCCGAATTTACAAAGTCTGATACCCCAACCCCCATGCCAAATAAACCAGCAGCGCCGTCACCATTCGGCGCTGCTGGTTTTATTTGGTACGGTACGGCAGTTTGCCGCTAACCTTCAGGATGAACGCTTAGGCTCATTTTTTTTATGTTTGTTAAAGGCTTAACTTTCCAAAACAAGTGATTGCGACTTGACTAAAATGGGCATATACTGTTTAGTAACAAAAATTTAAACAATTAATGCTCAGGAGGAGAAATGAATAAATCAATTATCCTCAATTCTGTTTTGAATTGGAAAGGTGGCGCACCAGATGGCATTAGAAAGCTTATTTAACCGCATCAAATATAAAGAATATTCAACCTTGCCGGAAAAGGATCAATGGTATCTGGAAAACCGCCGTTATGCGCAGGAAATGATGAAAACCGGAACCTGGACCTATGAAATTGGAAATGACACGGTTTATTTTACCGATGAATATTATCATATTTTTGAAACGGCACCCGATCAGCTGGAAGAAAATGCTGAGTCTTATTTTAGATTCGTGAGTCAACACGATGTCGGTAAGGTAAAAGCATCACGAGAACTGGCTATTCAGGGACAAGACCAAGAACTAGAATACCAGATTATTACGGATCAGGGCATTCAAAAATTTGTCCGGGAAAAAACCCGAACACTGTTGGATGAAAAGGGTAGCCCGCTAAAAATAATCGGCGCCCTGCAGGATATTACCAGCGAAAAAACCATCGAAAACAGTTTGAAAGAGCTGGGAGAGAACCTCAATCTGGGTCAAAAGGTGGCCGGGTTGGGCAGCTGGAAATTCAATGCCGTAAAAAATGAAATCTTCTGGTCCGACGAAATTTATCGGATCTACGATCTTAAACCGGAAGATTTTGGGGGCACCGTCGTCGAATTAATGGACTTTACCTATCCGGCGGATCGGTCTGTTTTACAAGAACTCACCAAAAAACGGCTGGCACATGAAAAATTTGATCTGCAATACCGCATTCAACTGCGAAACGGAACCGTCAAACACATTCGCCTGGTGGGGGAACCGATTCCCAATATGGATGGATTAAACACCGATCTGGTGGGAACCATCCAGGATATTACGGAAATAAAAAAACTGGAAAACGAAATTATTTTTATCAAAAAAAATCTTGAACAGGCTCAGCGGTTAGCTAAAATTGGCAGCTGGGAAATGAATATCGAGAAAAATGAAAACTTCATGTCAACTGAAGCCTTGCGAATTTTTGGTATCACAGCTGACGAATTTAAAGGTAGCTTTGATGATTTTTTAAGCAGGGTGCATCCGGAGGATCGCTGCGTCATTACAAATTCCATGGATGGCGAGTTGACAGAAGACCCCTTTGAGCTGGAATTTCGGGTGATCCGAAAAGATGGAACTATTCGGGAGGTTTTCCAGATTGCAGAGTTTAATCTTGATAAAAATGGCCAGGTTTTACGTGTCTACGGAACCATTCAGGATATTACCGAAAGAAAAGAGTATGAACGAGCCATTGAAGTCAAGCAGAACGAGATCGAAAAAATTCAGCAACGGACAAAAATGCTGATTCAGGAGTCTGGCGTTGTTTTTGAGATCATCTCCGCCGATGGCATCATCCGCTACATCAGCGATACCTCGCAGAAGGTGATTAATTATGATCCCGGGAGTATGATCGGTAAAAGTGTCTATGAATATTATGATCACGATGAAGCGGCCTACTTAAAGGGCCTGATTTGCAGTGCCATGGAAAATAAGACGAGCACTGAAACCGGACTGATCACCTTTTCCGGGAAAGGTGATCAGCCGATTTATCTGGAAGTGCACATCCAGAATTTCCTCGATCACCCGATTATTCAGGGCTTAGTGCTGGATTTTCGGGATGTGACTAATCGCGTTATTATGCAGCGAAAAATTGAAAAGCTGGCCTCATACGATGAAACAACATCCCTGCCCAAACCGAATCAGTTTAAAAAAGAGCTCGCCGAAAAATGTCTCAGAGCCGATCTCAATCAGCATAGCCTGATCGTCATGATGCTGGACTTTGACGGCTTTAAGGAGATCAGTGACTCCCTGGGATTTGTGGTTGGTCAGCAGCTGATTATTCAGATTGTGATGCGGCTCAGGGGTTTGTTTGGCAAAGACACCCTAATTTCTCGCTATTCCGAAGACCATTTTGCCATTGTCATTGAGGGACTGATCAATCTGGAATCCTATGAAGCCAGGGTAATGGAAGTCATCGAGTTCTTTCATCGGCCCTTTAAAATTGATATCTATGAATTTGACATCAATGTGAATGTCGGGGTCAGTGTTTATCCGCTGGAAATGAAGGTAAAAGAGAACGCCGCCGAGGACGACATAGCGGAGGCTGAGCCGGCTGTAGATGAAATTGAAAAGCTGGTCCAATATGCCAACATTGCCCTGGTCTGGTCAAAAAAAGAGGGCAAGAACCGCTATCGCTTTTATTCTTCCGAGCTGAATATCCAAAACTATAAACAGCTCCAGCTGCGCCACGATTTGCGGATGGCGGTCAAGCGGGAGCAATTTATGGTTTTTTACCAACCGATGGTGCGGTTAAAAAACAATCAGATCTTAGCCATTGAAGCCCTAATCCGCTGGAATCACCCGGATTGGGGGATGGTATCACCGGATGAGTTTATTTACCTGGCCGAAGAAACCGGTGCGATTGTGGAAATGGGAAAATGGATGCTGCGGAAAGTCTGTGAAGATCAGCAGTATTGGAAGTTGAAGGGCTACAAACCGGTTTATATCTCGGTAAATTTTTCCAGCATCCAGTTTTATGAACGGGATTTTGTTAAGAATATTACTGATGTCTTGGCTGAGTATGAGGTCGATCCCAAATATCTGATCGTTGAACTGACCGAAAGCCTGATCATCGAAAATGCTCACAAAGCGATTGCTGATATTGAAAAACTGCAGCGCGCTGGAATTAAAGTGGCTCTGGATGATTTTGGAACCGGCTATTCTTCGCTGAGTTATCTGCGGCATTTTAACATCGACATTATCAAAATGGATGCTTCTTTTTTAAAGAACATCATGGCGGATCAGACCACCGCCATTATCGCCCGGGCGATCATTAATCTGACCAAAGAGTTGCACATTAAACTGGTCTGTGAGGGCATTGAGAACTGGGAACAGTTGTCATTTCTGAGAGAGAATAATTGCTTTGCAGGACAGGGATACCTTTACTCGCGACCAATTGCTTTTCTGAAAATCGATGAAATGCTGGAAAATGGAAAATGCCGACCAGTATTCAGCAACACGACCGTCAAACCTCGTACCGACCGGCGAAAATCTTTCAGGCAACCATTTCGGGATTTCTTAAAAACGGATCTACGGATTCTGAAGATCAAGGATAAAAAGATGAATGTGGGGAATTCAAAAGCGCTGATCAAAGATCTGGGGCCCGGCGGTCTCTGTTTTGTCTCTAATATTCAGTTTCCTATGGAACGGGATTTTACGCTGGAATTTACCACCACGCTGCTGGGTCAGGAGTTCTCGGCCATCGGCACCCCGGTTTGGAGTCGTGAAACGGCGGACAATATTTTTGAATATGGGGTGAAATTTATGATGGATGAGAGTACAGTGGAGGATTTGATGCGAATTCTTTATGAGGTGCAGGTTAAAATGAAAAAAAATATCCTTTTTGCTGATGGCTGCTTTACCGATAAAACGGCCTATCAGTATTTCGATGAAATCACCGGACAATCGACCCTGGCAAAAGTAGATTTTAGCCAATATAAGAGAAGCAAATTCTAGCGACCGGCGATAAAAAAAAGATGAACGATTGGGTTCATCTTTAAGGTTAGCGGCAAACTATTGTAACAATTGTCGGTACTGGTTTAGCTGCTTCAAAATGCGATT
Source organism: Acetobacterium sp. (assembly GCF_030652775.1). GTDB lineage: Bacteria > Bacillota > Clostridia > Eubacteriales > Eubacteriaceae > Acetobacterium. Next base: position 5,455 of record NZ_JAUSPS010000026.1, read on the forward strand.
GATGAGCTTTGGCTCATCTTTTTTTGCCGTTTAGAGGCTAATGGGGAGGGGTTGCTGGGTTTCCAGAAAATCGACGCAGAGGATGTACTTTTTAGCGGCCAAGCGGAAGACCCGGGAATAGGTGATACAGAGGCTGCCGGTGGCCATCGATACATAGGGCTCAGAAATGTAGGTGTCTTGTTTACGTTTGATTAGATTATAATAGAAGTTTTTGATCGAATGATCCACTCCCATCTTGGCAGAGTGAAAGACCAGCTTTTCACAGGCGCCGATGTTTTTGGCACCGATGGTGTCGCTGCATTGAATCCCGGATTCATCGAGGACATAGGCACAATCAACGGCATCGGCTTTGATCAGGCATTTCTGGAGCTGTCCGTCAAATTCATCAGGCCGATCCACCACCGCCAGAGCTTTGATGATTCCGTTGACGGTATGGGTGTAGACCAGACATTTGTGGTTATAGTCCTCCAGCTCTTCGAGCAACAGAGCCTTATAGGCATCGACGACCTCGGTGGTTTTGACAATCAGCTCGGCTTTGAGAACAAAATCATTACCTGGTCTGGCAAAATAGAAACCCTGAATCACCTGACCGCCCAGCTTCAATACCTGAATTGCTTCGGCTCGGGTTTCCACCCCTTCGGCGACAATCAGGGCGCCAATCTTATTGGTCAGATTCACCAACGATTTAAAGACTTCTTGCTTGTGATAAATGCGATCCATATCCTGGATAATCGAGCGATCGATTTTGACAATATCCGGTTTTAGGCCGGCGATGCGATCCATATTGGAAAACCCGGCTCCGACATCGTCCAGGGCGATGAGAAAACCCTTGCTTTTGTAGGTGACCACAAACTGGGTGAGGCCATGGGTATCCAAAGCTTTGGACTCATTAATTTCAATGACGATATTCTTGGGACTGATGCCACTGTGGCTGACCTGACCGCAGAGATAATTGGATCCCCCCACTTCATCGATGATGGCGGTATCCAGATTCAAAAACAGCAGCAGATCCTGATTGGCGTAATAATAATCCTGGAAAGCTGCCAGAACTGCATTGCGACAAGCACGATCCAGCGGGATGGTCAGTCCGGTTTCAGCGGCGGCATCAAAAAGCTGCTTGGGTGGGATGAGTTGGTCTGAGTCTGGGACGATCCCCCGGATCAGACCTTCCAACCCCAGGATTTTTTTTCCAGTGACGGACATAATGGGTTGAAAGAAAGCCAATAGGCTTTTCTGTCGAATGACTTCACTGATATCAAAGGTTGTTTCGGCAGGGTCGTTTTTGGGTGTCGATATTTCCAATTGTTTGCGAGCTTTAGTGATCATGGTGGATATGGTTACAACTATGGCTATGCTCATGGGGTTGATCCTCTTTGGATTTATGCTGGATAAAATCCTCATAAGCTTCATGGATAGCTTCGTAATTTTCAAAAATACTGATACTGTCAATATTATCATGAATGGCCTTCAGTAGATCATGGACGTGATGGCGGTTTAAGTAGTCAGGCAGGCTGACATCAAAATTTACATAGGAACCGATGGCCAGCGCCTGGCCGTAAAATTCAGCCAATGCCTGCATATGGGCGGTGAGATCAAAGGACAGCAGGCTTTCATATTCGGGTACCGTCCCACACAGATAAGAAAAGAGGACGGCCTTGTTTTCAGCGCTGATCAGGTTGTAATAGAGGTTAAACCCCCGATACCAGGCTCGGATTTCGGCCAAAAATAAAAAACAGGCCGAGTCGGGGAATTGAGCAGCCCGCAAATTGGGAACACGGTATTTATCTTGAATATCAGAATAATCAATAACCCGGGTGTATTCATAGGCAATGGCCTGCCCGTATTGCTGGGATTCATCAAAAAGGTCTTCATGGAGCAGCAGATAATAATGACTGTCCTGCTCATCCGGCAGCACCAGTAGTTTCAAGCTGTCATCAAGCTCCTGTTTGGATGCTTTGACGATGGCCTGGTCACATTTGGTATTGGCCAGTTTCAGCCGCTCCTGATAGAGATCGGTGGTGACGATGATTTCCAGCGGATATTCTTTTTTAACCTGGTAAACGAGATTATATGTTTGGATCATGTTTTTTATAACGGACATGGGGCTTCCTCCTCAGTTGCTTGTAAAAATATTTGTATGTCCTTAGTATAACTCTTTCAGGGGATGGTGTAAATGGCAGAAATTTGATCTTCGGCAAATTGATCAGGATTTGGAGTGGGATTACGGTTGATGCCCTGCATTTGCGGGTTCACTTTTCTAACCTTGCTGACATCTGGTTAAGATCTTGTAACCGGGTTCCGGGCGGGCACTGCCCAGCCCGGAACCCATGAAGGAAATGGCAGACAGTACCCGCCCCGACGGTGTTAAATCAATCAAGCGACAGATAGGCTGGTTCATCGACGTTGACGCTATAGTAGGTGCCCTTGGGCACCACCTCAATCTGGATCGCTTCGAGGCGGTAGCCGTAGCCGGAGGTGCCGGCCATCTCGCCGTTTACGCCCCAGCCCATCCAACCGATGTTCTGGCAATGAACCCGGTAGTAGACATCAAACTGGTCGGCATCGGCGCCGACTAACTGAATCTCGATCGCTTCGAGCCGCAGACCCATCCCGGAGGTGCCGCTGACCTCGCCGTTATAGCGCCAGGGGGCCCAGCCGATGTTCTGGATATGGGTATGATAGGCAATCCCGAGGTCGTAACCGGACTGGATCAGCTGCATCTGAATCGCTTCCAGGCGGTAGCCGTAGCCGGAGGTGCCGCTAACCTCGCCATTTTTGCGGTCGTCCTGCCAGCCGATATTCTGGACATGGGTGCGGTAGTAGATGTCAACCCCGGAAACCGGTGGCTCGCTGCCGCTCTGAATCACCACCGTGTAGCTGGTGGTTTGGCCGCCGATGGCAATGGTCAGGGTGCGGGTGCCGGCGGTGGTGGAGTCAAAGCCGCTAACGTTGGCGGCGGTGACCGTCTCCACTCGGGTGCTGCCATCGCTGTAGCTGCCGGTGACGACCAGGCCGCTGAGATTCAGGGCTTCGCCAATCTGATAGGTCAGTTTATCAGCCGGATTGGTGATATTGATGCTGGTCAAGGAGACGACGCTCTGGCTCCCGGTAAAGGCTTTGATACAGACATTTGCATCATCGTTGTAGCCGGTATCATACCAGCCACCGCTGCCGTCAGCACTGATAAAGCTTTCACCAGAATTGGCACTGGCGCCGCTGCTGTAGCCGGACTGAGGAGCTTCCATGGGGATCGCATAATCGGTTTGGGGGGTGCGGTATTTAATCACTACCGCAAAATTCTGGTAGGCGGTCAGGTTCACCGGGGTATTCAGGTCGACGGTGTAGTAGCCTTGATTAGCAAAGCTGGCCGTTTGGGTGGTGCGGAGTTGACCACTAGTCGGTGCGCCCGGAGAAACATCGGTATAGATCCGGATTTCGGCGGTGGTATTGGGGCTCAGCGCATAGGTGGAAATGGCGGTCAGGTTTTCACTGGCGGCGGAAGTAAAGATATTGGCGCCCCAGGACGTGCGGTCCCCGGTGTCATAGCCCCGGGCCGACGTTTTGCCGAGGGGATCAAATTGGTAAATGCGACTGTAATTGCTGGTCGCTTCGGCGTTGTTGAAGGCGGTCGGATTGACGCCAGCATAGCTGTCATAATAGGACAGATAGAAATAACCGGCTTCGCCCCAATCGGTCCCCCAACTGTTGCGGACAATCCAGGCGCCGTTTCCCGGCGGGGTCATGGAAAAGTTGCTGCGGTCGTAATTGTCATCCCAGCCGACAATCACCACATCGTGATCGATGGTGGCGTAGCCCGTGTAGTACAGCGCCGAGGTATTCTGATTATAGTAACTGGCCGAGTCAAAGGCGCCGGCATAGATGGAAGTGTACACGGCGCCGCTATCCATCAGTGCGGCTTTGATGGCGTCGGCGGATTCGGGCAGGTATTCCACCTGTTGAACATGATAAGTTGGGGTCAGCCCGGTTTTTTGTGACGAGCCATAGGGATCACTGCTCTCACTGACGGGACCGCTCCAGCGGGCCAGGTAAGCAATCGCCATGGTGGCGTTGCCGCCCTGATCAAGACCATAATCAAAGCCGTTATTCCAGCGTAGATTATTTTCTGACAGATCGGTAGTAGCCGTCGGTTTGAGGTAGGATTCCAGCGAACCGAGGCTGGCGAAGGTCCAGCAATTGCCGAGGCTGCCCTGATCGCGGATTGCGGTCAGTCGGCCGGTGGTTCGCAGATCATAGCTGGCTGGAAAGCTGGCGGTATCGATACCGGCAGTTTCCGTCGTTTCCACCCGAGCCAGGGGTTCGGGTAGATGTCCGAGGCCATGGCCATCAGTTGTGGCGGTGGTGATTTCACCGGCTTCCCGCTCGGACAGGTACTCCAAAAAGGCCGGATTGACCGGCGCCGTTAAGGGTGGGCTGGTATCATCCGCCCAGACGCCCGGGGGAATGATCATCAAACTGACCAGACAGACGAGGATCAGGGTCAATGTGTGTTTGAATCGCCTTTTCATTGGTAACATCCTTTCTATACACGGTAACGTGTGAACAAACTGGGCGCGAATGGAAACGATTACATTGTTAATAAAACGAGAGCCTTTTCTATATTATGGATATACCAATTTGAGGCGGATTTATTCATAAATTTAGATATTTATTTAAAGTAGCATCGCCTGAAAAAGATAGTCATTGAGCTGGGGCGGATGATCAGTTCAGCGATGACAAGAAATCCCCTCAATGGCAACTAAACAGTCATTGAGGGGATTTCTTATTGTTGCGAATTCAGTTTATTTTAGGCATGAGCGCCAATTTTTTTATCCATCCCGGAGATGTGCTTGGTCAGCCAGTCAACCACCATCTGGTTGGCACCAATGATCACCGCAATATTACCGCCGGATGTATCATAGGAGGCTTTTAGTTTGGCCAACTCGGCGATAAAATTTTTATGGGCGGTCTGCTGTTCAGCTAGGCCGGGGTAATTGATGCTTTTCATATAGGCTTCTTCGTCACTGAAATGCTGTTTGGTATAGGCATCCAAAAAACTCAGTAGCTCACCGACTAATTCTCTGGATTTGCCGTTTTTTCCGGCTTCAAAAAGTTCATCTGCCATTTTAAATAATTGTTGATGCTGTTTGTCAATACTATTGACGCCGACCGATAAATCCTGAGTCCATACAATTGCCATGTTAAATCCTCCTGTGTGTAAAAAAAATATGTTCATTCATTTTTTAAATTGAAATGTGAAAATTATAAGCTTAACAAATTATAACCTTAACTGGAGATAAAATCAAGAGTGATTCTAAATTAAAATAACTCCGGAAGTCCATGTGGATCTCCGGGGATGCTATTTCAGTTTGCAGTGCGTTGGAATGGCGTTATTGAGGCATGGTGTTTGCCTGATGCAGTTGGTGATATATTAAGCAGGGTAGGATCAGTCTTAATACTTGTCATTATCCCAATCGTCCAGTTCAATCCGCAGTTCAGATGGGGGTACGACCGGTTGCGGCTTGGCGGGGGAGATTGGAGCTGGGGTAAAGCTTCCCCCGTCGTTTTTGATGGTAAAGGCACTGACCATCTGCTTGAGCATTTCGGCCTGACCGGAGAGTTCCTCACTGGCAGCGGCACTTTCCTCAGCGGTGGCCGAGTTGGTCTGAACTACCTGGGAAACCTGTTCGATACCCTGGGTAATCTGAGTGATTTCCGAGGCCTGATCGTTGGAAGCCCGGGCGATGTTGCCCACCAGGCTGGTGACTTTTTCGATATCTGATAAAATCTGAGTCAGGCTTTCGGCGGTTTCATCGGCAATTTTAGAACCAACGGAAACCTTGGCGATGGAGCCTTCAATCAGCCCGGTGGTTTCTTTGGCAGCTTCTGCTGAACGGGCGGCCAGGGTGCGGACTTCTTCGGCGACTACCGCAAAGCCCTTACCATGTTGTCCGGCCCGGGCGGCTTCCACCGCAGCATTCAGTGCCAGAATATTGGTCTGGAAGGCAATGTCATCAATAACCTTGATGATTTTTGAAATACTCTGGGAGGCACTATTGATATCTACCATGGCGGTGACCATGTTATTCATTCGGACATTGCCGATTTCGGCGTTGTTCCGCACTTCGATGGAACGTTGGTTGGCTTCATTTGCCCGGGTCGCATTCTGTTTAGTTTCCTGAGCGACCTCATCGATGGAAGCGGTAAGTTCCTGAATGGCACTGGCCTGTTCCGTGGCTCCCTGCGCCAGCGCCTGACCGCCATCAGAAATCTGGCGGGCACCGCTTTCAACCTGGCCGGCGGCGGAGTTGATATCAAACATGGTCGTGCTGAGGCTGGCGGTAATACTGTTGAGGGCTGTTTTAATGGCCTGGAAATCGCCCAGATAGGTGGTCGTAATTTCCTGATTCAGGTTGCCCCGGCCAATTTCTTCCAGGGTATGGGTTATTTCCTCCACATATTCCTTCAGGAAGGCAATGGTCTGGTTCATATCATCTTTAATCTGACCGTGCTGGCCTTTAAAGTCGCCGGTCATGGCGGTATGGAGATTGCCCTGAGACAGTTCCCGGAGCGTTGCCGAGGCGGCATTTATCGGCTCGATGACGACATCCAGGGTTTGATTGAAGCCTTCGACCACCTTAGCGTATTCACCTTGGAATTTGGTTACGTTGCCACGATTGGTAAGATCCCCCTCAACAGCGATCTGAGTCATGGATTGGGTTTCGGTTACCAGCAGGGCAATGCTTTCAATCATGCTGATAAAGCTGGGAACCAGGGTATCGTTGTCACTGCGTTGTCCGATGGCTTTCAGATCCTCCAAGTCACAGAGATTACCGACGGCAATGTTGTTGGCAATTTTCACAATGTGAACTATTTGGGCGTGAACCCCATTGATGGACTCGCCGATTTCCTGATAAATACCTTGATAATGGCCTTCGATTTTCTGAGATAGATCATTGGCACAGAGCAGTGCCAGCACTTCATTCCCTTCAGTAAGGGCCCCTAACCCATCGATGCAGGCATTGATGTTGGTTTTGAGATCATTGAAATCACCCTTGTATTCGGTGGTGATGGGTGGTGGAATCACCCCGTTGCCAATCCGCTCAATAGCTTTATTGGCGACTTTAAGGGGCTTGACAAAGGTATTGATCATGTTGTTGAGGCTAATAATCATATCCTTGAAGGCACCAGTATACTCGGTGGTGTTGCCCCGATAATTCAGTTGGCCTTCCTGAGCGGCAGTGCCAATTTTTTTGATCCCCTCGTTGACCTTATTCATTTCCGCAACCATGTCAATCAGGGAGTAGGCTAACACATCCTTGTCGGACTGAGGTACAATCGCCACGGCAAAATCCCCTTGGGATAATCGTTGGGCAGCATCGGCCTGGTCTTTGCGGTTGGCGATAATGGCAGAAAAGGAATTCATCAGAGCGCCGATCTCGTCTTCCCGGTCGGTTTGCATTTCCAGATCAATATCGCCCTGAGCTAACTGATTGGCGATGTCAGTGAGTGCCACAATCGGTTTGGTGATTTGTTTTGATAAATACCAGGCGGCTACAGCGCCAATGAGTAGCACCAGCAGAGAAATCAGGATGGTGACATTCCGTAGTGCCATCATCGGTGCTAGCACATCACTTTCGTACTGGGTAATGATCAGGTTCCAGTTAGTGCCGGGAATCGGTGCCATGGCAGCGATTTTGGTAGCTTCCTTTAAGGTATAAGTCAGCATTCCGGCCTGACCGGTGCCCAATTCCTTAACGGCCAGGCCTAAATCTTTCCAGTCACCATTGGTTTCGATCTCATCAAAAACATTGGTCTGGTTCATAACAACTTCGTCATTGGGATGAGCCATAAAGCCACCCTCGTTGTTGACGACAAAACCATACTGGCGCTCGCCGTCGCCCATGGCATTGGTGGTTTCTTTCAAGAAGGTGGGGGAGCGGCGACCAATCAGTAGACCGACGATCTGACCATTGTTGAGGATGGGGGCGACCTCAAAGACGCAAGGAGCTTTGGTCACCTTGCTGATGGCTACATCCGAGATTGCCCTTTCGCCCTTGAATCCATTTTCATACCAGAATTCACCCCAGGAGTCAAACTCGCCGCCACTGATGACGTATTTTGCATGACCCGCCAGATTCATCACGGCCAGATCCTCATAGCCCAATGCTTCGACATCACTGGCTACGGCGGCCACTTGGGTGGGGAAATCCATCGAAGCAAGGCCATTACGTTTGGTGACTTCGGACAGGGTTTCGAGATTCCCGGCAATGATGGCGCCCACGTGAGAGGCGCCTTCATTGGTGTATTTTAGAGCGTCTTCGTTGGCCTTTTTGGTGATGCCCGAAGACCCCATATAATAAGAAATAATACCAAGGGCGATGACTGCAATGGCCAGAATGGCCAAGGTGAAACCCAGCAGTTTGGTGGACAGGTGTTTTTTGATGATCCGCTTGTCTCTAACACCGGCTATGATAGTGGCCGGAATCGGGGTGTTGTCCTTTAGGGACGGTTCATTTTCTACCATGATTAACCTCTTTCTGTTTTTTTTGGCTCTCTCTGCTTTCATTGGGATTTTCAACTTCCTGTTCAATCCGTTGAGATTGTCACACAACATCGGTTGAATCTGGTCAGTGCGAAAGCCCGGGAGGCTTGTAATTTGTTCACCGCATATGGCAGTGGAGCGGCACTTGATTGGGAAACACGATTGACTCCCAAAAGCAATGGGAAAACCTGATCCATTATATCGTTTAGTCTGATTAATTGCCAGAGATATTAATAAAAAACACAAAAAAATGACGGAAGAAGGTAGCTTGAAAAAACGCCGAACAGAAAAAATACGATTTATTTTGACACCCTCTGATTTGTAATAATTACAAAAAATTACACTTGTAAGTAAACGGTAAAACTATTATGATTACTTAACGGTGAACAATAGCAGAGATAATTGAATGTAAATCGTTAAGAATAAACGTTAATGTCGAATCAGGCAACATTGGGAACACAGGGAGGTACCATGTCATTACTCAGTAAAAAAATCGAAGAGTATATTATGGAAAGCGGCGAAACCATCCAGTCTCTGGCAGAAATAGGAAATTTCAACCGCACCACCCTGCAGCGGGTTAAGTCCGGGGAACGGCTACCCACTGCGGCTTTTTTTAAAAAATTGACCCGGGTTCTGCGGCTTTCACCAGCCGAAGAAGCGGAACTGGAAACGATGCTGGCGATCGCCCAGGTTGGGGAAGGAACTTATGCCAACCGGCAAAAGATTATTGAACTCATCGAAACCATTTCCGAATTAACCGAATATCAGATCCCCTTTTCCAAAGAGCTGCATCAAAAGGAAACTGGTGGAAAGGCAGCGGATCTTGATCAAGCGATGCAGATTGTTTCTGGGGAACAGCAGGTATTGAGCCTGATTGAGCACAGCATTGATCGGGAATTGTTTCAGGCTGCTGAACCAGCAGTGAGGTTGGCCATTCCTTATGGCTTCCAGGCAGTATATGATTATCTCTTTCAGCAGATGATAGGAAATAATAAACAATTAAGTCTTCAGGATGTATTGAGCTTGCGCCGAGGATCCGACGATACTGTTGCCGATCCGATGCTGGGGGCACTTAAACATTTGATCGCCCTGACCCTGCTGAACAATGTTAATTATCAGTCCCATTGCTGGGTGCAGCAAACTGATAAAGTGATTCCCGGCCAGGAAATCAGCGCCCTGTTCCCGTATTTTATCTTGACCGCCAATGCGGTGATCACTATTTCTCGGGATTTGACCCAGGCTGTACTATACCAGGATCCGGCCTTTCATCGCCTTTACAGCGGCAGCTTTGAGGAAATGTTGGCGTCCACCCAGCCGTTTATATTGGAGAGTAATGATCTCTTTAAAGTTTTTGATCTGGATCGGAACTTTAAGGTGGAAGTTATCGTTGAACCGCTGCCCTGTTTTGCTTATTATACCGATCGGGAACTGCTGGAAGCCAAGCTGAACAAAGAATTTCCCTATTACGAACCGCTTCTGGAAGCGGTGGATCGCTATTATAATTATTTCCGGCAGGTCAGCCGGGGTATGCTCAATGTCTTTTCGCTGAAAAACCTGCGGCAGTTTATGGAAGATGGCTGTCTGGTTTATCCAGAAGAAATATATCATCTACTAACGCCGGTTGAACGGCTGACCGTCTTAAAACAGATCCTGGATGATCTGCTTTATAATCGCCGCATCCTCTTTGCCTTGGATGATGACAAACTGTTCTTGAACTCAGCGATGGAGTTTATTTACGAGAGCTCTGACTGTCTGCGTTTGATTCTGCACTATAAAATCGAGGGTCGGGTGATCTATAAAACCATCGAACTCCGGGAACCCGGCATCATTGCGGCGTTTAAGGAGTTTTTCATCAGTCTGCCAGATAGCGACTATGTCCTGCCCACCGAAACCACCCTGGCGGCACTGGACGCCCTGATTCAGGAATACGAAGCAGCCTTCTCCAGTACAATCGGCGCCTCTCCTAATTTCATAGAAAAACTTGTCGAATCATCATTACAGGGGTTATAATAAGGTTATTAAAGGATAATAAGTGAGGTAGATATGGGCGGCATTATTTTTCTTGTCCTGGTGGTCATCGTCGGCGTCGGCATATGGATTTATTTGATATCCCAGCAAAAAAACCAGGCCAACGGCCAGCGACCCCAGCTAAAAATTCCCTGCAAAGACGGTTATATCATCGGTTATTATGTTGGTAGCCGCTTTACCGGCCAGCGCTTTGTTAATAACCGGCTGGCCTCCGAAGGGGTATTTGTTAATGCTATCCAGATAGGGCCTGGCAAAGAGTATTATGAAAACGGCACCCTGAAATATGAAGGGAGTTTCGTCAATGGACTGGCCTCAGGTCAGGGGAAACTCTATGAAGAAAATGGCAAACTCAAATATATCGGCAATTTTGCCAATGGTTATGCATCGGGTCAGGGGCGGATCTTCGACGCTAATGGCAAACTTAAATGCGAAGGCAATTTTGCTCGGCTATCGAGCAATCAGGAAAATATCAAAGACCCCTCAGTTCCGACCGGGCATTGCAAAGAGTACTATGACAATGGTCAGCTTAAATATGAGGGCGAATTTGTCAATGGGGTCTGGCATGGCGAAGGGCGTTCCTACGACCGCAATGGCCGGCTAGTTTTTAAAGGAAAGTTTGCCTACGGAAAACCGACTAAATAAGGGGCTTTGAATTAAAAAGTAACAAAAAAATAAATTAAACAGAGATAAATTGTACTTAAAAAGCACCAGGACTGATTGTCGCCTGCCCTAGTGCATATTTGCGTTAATTTAATATCGATTGATTTAATGTCAACTTATTTAATTAGTACATCGACGTTAAACTCTTTTCCTGGGCCTTTGTAACGGGGATATTTATGGACATCTGCGGAGCCCTCACCAAGCAGGATGGCAGCGGTGGGGCATTGACTGTAACACCTCAGACAAAGGACGCATTTGTTAGCAAAGGTTAACTGATCCTGACTATGGAGAATATTGCCGGTAGGACAGATACGTTGACATTTTCCGCATAAGATGCAGCGCTTGGCATCCACCCGGAGCTCGGCGCCAGCCTTATCAATCATGGTATCAATATGACGTCGCTGTAGCCCACCCAAAAAATGGCTCAGGGGGTTATTACCGGTGATGTGTTTTTTCCCCGTGGCAATTTCCTGGGCAAAACCAGCCACTCGGGGCAGCGTTTTAGCCAGCAGTTGATCCGACCGTTGATCATTTTTAGGTGGGTAGAATTTAAAACGGGGGAGATGAAGGTTATTCATCATCCGGAAATGCCGAGCCTGCTGGATCAGATAACCCTTTTGCTCAAGTAGCCGGCTGATTATCAGGGCGGTATCGCCCGAAGCCAGTGCCTGAGTGGCAAAGATACTCATGGTCTGGCGGCCATTGGAAACGGGAAAGGTCTGGATGAAATCAATCATCGGGCGGGGAGCGGTTGATCCATAAACCGGAAAGCCCAGAACAATATGATCCACCCCGGAAAGTTGAGCGATGACGTCCTCATTCATCAGGGTTTCAATCGAGTGACAGGTGACCTGATGATTGTATTGATGGAGCTTCTCACCGAGTCGGGTCGCTACCCACCAGGTATTACCGGTGCCGCTGAAAAAATAAATAACAGTTTTTTTCAAATGATTTCTCCCAGATTTTAACGCCCTTAAGCAAATATAAAGCAACCGATACGAATAATAATTAATTAGAATACCATTACAATACCAGTTTGCCAGATCGGGGTCAATAGAAATTTAAGGAATGGATTGTTTTACAAGTACAATGCATCACAAATATCTTGTACTTAATGAAACAAAGTGCTAGAATAATAACTACAGAGGATACGACGATTATAAATTTACACCCGTATAAATCAGTCTCAGGAGGCCCTATGTTTATTGCCAGACAACCGATTTTCAACGCTCAGCTTGAAGTGTACGGATATGAGCTTTTGTTTCGGCTTAACAGCCAGTCAACTCAATTTGGTGGGGTATCTTCCCAGGGCGCAACCGCCATGGTCATCACAGGTCTGTTTGAATCCGGACTGGAAAATCTTATTGAAGACAAAATTGCCTTTATAAATTTTGATGAGATCTTTATCCATTCTGAGGCGGTGGAACTGATTAAACCTGATCGGATGATTGTGGAAATGCTGGAAAATATCGAAGTCAGCAGCAATTTAATGGAGCGTTTGACGGACATTAAAGCAATGGGCTACAGCATCGCCTTGGATGATTTTGCCCAGACCTATCAAACCTACCCGCTGACCCCCCTGGCCGATATTATCAAATACGATATCATGGTCACCCCGCTGGATACCATCGTTGATGATATCCCGGCCGGCTTGGCTCAGGGAAAAACCTTACTGGCCGAAAAAGTTGAAACCCAGGATGAGTTTGTAAAAGCTAAAGCCATGGGCTTTACCCTCTTTCAAGGCTATTTCTTCAGCAAGCCCCGGATTGCCGGGCGATCCTTTCGAGCCACCCCCTCACAGATTCAGTATCTTCAATTGATGAGCGAAATCAATGCTGATGAACCCTCCTTTGAGCGGCTGGCGGAGCTGATTGAACAGGATGTGACTCTGACCTATCGGCTGCTTCGGTTGGCCAGTTTTCGGGCTGGTAGCGAATTGATCAGCTCGATTAAATTTGCCTTGAGCTATATTGGTCTTAAAGAATTCGAACGTTGGATCAGTATTTTAATGATCCATGAAGCAAGTAAGGACAAACCCACGGAACTGATTAAAATCTCCCTGATCCGCACCCGTTTTGCCGAATCCCTGGCTAAACGAGCCGGGATGATCGAGCTGGAGCATGATGCTGCTCTGATGGGATTGTTCAGTGTTCTGGACGCCATTCTGGATCTACCCATGGATATGGTGTTGGCGGGGATTGTCCTGCCGCAATCAATTCTGGATGCACTGATAAAAGAGCAGGGGATCCTTTTACCGATCTATGAATTAATGCTGGCCTATGAAAAAGGTGATTGGGTTTTGGTTGAGGCAGTGGCACAGGCGTTAAAAATTGAGGATTATTGTATTTATCATGACTACCGGGAGGCCATTAAATGGGCCAATACCGTCATTGGCAATATCGCTTAAAGCAGCCATAAAAATAAATAAAGAAAAATTAACAAGATCCGCTTACAAAAAAGGATAGTTCACTCAGGTAAACTGATGGGGACTGTCTTTTTTTAATTCAGGGAATGGTATCGTCATGATTCAGTAAATTCAAAATAAAAAATACCGGAATATTCTGGCACACTAAACGCCACATCTTGCAATTGCTTGAAACACCGCTATAATAAAAGGTAGCGCACACTTTTATTAAATCTCCAAAAAGTAAATTCAAACAAAATAAATCCGAATAGGAGCAGAATATGACACGATTTAGCAAAAGAATAGCAGAACTGATTGAGGAAAGCGGGGAAACCGTGCAATCCCTGGCAGAAATGGGCAAAATAAACCGAACTACCCTCCAGCGGGTTAAAACCGGGGAGCGGCTGCCTACAAAAAAAGTTTTTGACAATTTATGCAAGGCGTTACGGCTTTCAAATGCTGAAGCAGAAGAATTACAAACCCTGTTGGAAATGACCCAGGTGGGCGAACGCATCTATTTCAACCGTCAAAAGATAGTCGAACTCATCGCTATTATTTATGAATTGACTACCTATCAAATTCCCTTTTCTAAAGAAATTAAATCAAAAATCAGTTGCGAAACATCCGCTGATGTCCGCGAAAGAATCCAGATCGTGTCCGGTACCGGAGCAGTTCTGACGATGATCGAAAACAGCATCGACCGGGAACTGTTCTGCGGCGAGCGTCCCCATTTAAAGCTGGCCATTCCCAGTCATTTTGAACCGGTCTACCAACATATTTTTCAGCAGATGCTGGGAAATCAGAAACATCTGACCTTGCAGGATGTTCAGAGCTTTCTGGAAACCGGGGATGAAACTGCCGCAGATCCGGGACTGGGAGCCCTTAAAACGTTGATTGGCCTGTCTTTGCTGGACAATGTCACCTATCACTCCCATTATTATTATCAGATAGCCGGAGATGCCCAGGAAATCAATGCCCTCTTTCCTTATTTTATCCTGACATCAGAAGATGTGATTACCATTTCCCGGGATTTTAGTCGAGCCATCCGTTATCATGATCCGGAGCTTTACAGCCTCTATCAGAAGGGTTTTGTAACTATCCTTCAGCAGACTGAACCATTTATTGAAGAAAGTCGGGACTTATTTGCCATTTATACGCTGGATACCACCTATCGGATTCGTCAGGTGGTGGAACCCCTGCCGTGTTTTGCCTATTATGCCACCCATGAGATGGTAGCCGACAAGGTGCGCAAGGACTTGCCCTTTTATGAGCCCCTGGTGGCAGCTACTAACCGCTTCTATGACTATTTTAAACTAGAAAACCGCGCCATGATAAACGTCTTTTCGCTTAAAAATCTGGAAGCCTTTATGGAAAACGGTAACATGTACTTTCCCGAAGAGGTTTGTGATCCCTTTACCCCGGCAGAGCGGCTGATGCTGACCAAACTGGTTCGGGACGACATTCAGGCCGATGCCCGGAAAACCTATGCCTTTGATGAAGATAAAATTGCTCTGAATTCGGCGGTTGAATTTGTCAATGAAGCGACCCTGATGCATCTGATTCTTCATTACAAAAAAGCCGGTCAGCAGGTGTATAAGACCATTAAATTAAAAGAAGCGAATATTGTCGCCGCTTTTGACGACTTTTTCCGAAGTCTGCCGGGCAGCCCCTATGTGCTGCCCAAAGAAGTCACCGTAGCGGCGATGGATCAGCTGATCAGTCAATACGAAGGCCGGGTATAAATTGCCACAAAAAAACACACGCATCAAGCGTGTGTTTTTTTGTGGTATGTATCTAAGCTATTGCCCGCATGATGATAAAGGCTGAATAGCCGACATAGCCCAGCATCATCACAACGCCTTCGATCCGGCTGATTTTCTTTGAAGAGTACATCATCGGCACCACCACGATCATGGCTGCCAGCAAGACCCACAGATCGACATAGTTTTCCGTGGCAATCTCGATGGGGAAAATTGCCCCGGAAATACCCATGACGAAAAGAACATTAAAGATACAGGAACCGACAATATTACCGACAGCAATATCATTTTCGCCTTTCTTGGCCGCTACCACCGAGGTGATCAGTTCCGGCAGGGAGGTACCGATCGCCACAATGGTCAAACCGATAACCGTTTCTGACATTCCCAACAGAGTGGCAATTTCGATGGCCGCATTTACGACCAGATCAGCACCAAAAACAATTGCTACCAAACCACCGATGGTGAAGAGAATGCTTTTTGGCACCGGCAGTAAAAGAATCTCGCCTTCGGATTCTTCCTTGCCAAGAAT
>NZ_JAUSPS010000031.1 GCF_030652775.1 Acetobacterium sp.
CTGAACGATCCATTATCGCTTATGTTATTTCTTTTTTGTTTTTAATTGGGCTAGGTTCCATTGCGGTACTGATTCCCATCTCCTATTTTCTGGCCGGTAAATCGCTTCAGCCGATTAAAGATACCTTTGAGGATCAGAAGAAATTTATTGCCAATGCTTCCCATGAACTGCGAACCCCGCTGACGGTTATCCAAACCAATGTTGAGGTGCTGAAGCTCAAAGAAGATGAACAGATCAAAGATAATATGAAGTGGTTGAACAACATTGCCAGCGAAGGGGAAACCATGGCAAAACTCATCTCCGAGTTATTGCTGCTGGCACAGGCCGAAAATCAGCGGCTGGCCATTGACAAGGAGCTTTTTGATTTATCCTCGATGTGTCAGCAAATGGTCGAACTGATGACCGAATTGGCCAATGAAAAAGAAATTGAGTTAAGTGAGAACATTTCACCGGGAATCCAATACCGGGGGGATGAAGAACGGTTGAAACAGGCAATTCGGATTTTAGTGGATAATGCCATTAAGTATACGCCAATGGGCGGAAAGGTTCAATTATGTCTGGTGCAGGGAAAAAGACACCTGGTTATCGAGGTTAAAGATACCGGAATCGGGCTCACCGAAGAAGATAAGGCAAAAGTTTTCAGTCGCTTTTATCGGGTTGACGATGCCAGAAACCGGGAAACCGGCGGCGTCGGGCTGGGCTTGAATATTGCTGACTATATCGTCAAAAAACATAATGGCAAAATAAAAATTGACTCCATTCCCAACAAGGGGAGTACTTTTTCGATTGTTTTGCCAAAAAGTAATCAAAAACCGGATTCGAAGAAAAATAATATCAAAGGGGATACCCTTCAATAAATAATTAATAAACATAACCAGTAACAAAAGTTCAATTTCTTTGTTGGTGTTGAGATCGCCCCAGATTTTCGGGATTATCTTAAAAAAGAAAGAAATTGGACTTTTTTTCGATTATAATAGAATCAGCAAATAATTTATAATGAAAAGGAATAAATATGAATATTGTATTATATCAACCAGAAATTCCCCAAAATACCGGAAACATTGCCAGAACCTGTGCATTGACAGAGACGAATCTTCATCTGATTAAACCGCTGGGCTTTTCATTGGATGAAAAACATTTAAAGCGGGCCGGCCTCGATTATTGGGAGCTCGTTAATGTGAGTGTCTACGATTCATTTGATCAGTTCCTGGAAAAGAATCCCGAGGCAAAACTGTATATTCTGACAACTAAAGCCACTAAGTTTTATCATCAGATTGACTATGATCAAAATGCGTTTTTGATGTTTGGAAAGGAAACCGCCGGAATTCCTCCGGAAATTCATGAGGCTCATCCCGATAACCGGTTTCGCATCCCGATGAGAAATCATGAAAAGGCCCGCTCCCTGAACCTTTCGAATGCTGTTAACATTGTCTTATACGAAGCGCTGCGACAACACGAATTTCAGGGATTGATTTAGTATGAAAATTCATGAAAATTTCATGAAAATAGCTGAAAATTACATTACTTTACCATAACAGTGTGTTATAATTAATTCAATTGAAATTAGGATGGTACACAATGGATCAAGCAGGAAGTAAAGAAAAGTTTTGGAAATCAGAATTTTGGAAAAAATATTCGAGCTATTTGTTCTTTGTTTTTCTGATCAGCGCAACGGCGATTGTGATCTTAACCCAAGTTGATCCGGAAACCTTTTTAAGAACAATTAAACAGGCCAATGGTTATTTTCTGATCCTTGGAATTGGCTGTGTTTTTAGCTATTGGATATTGGAAGCCTATATGCTGTTAAAGCTGATGCGGCGGGATAATCCCAGTGAGACCTTTCATTTTGCCTGGACCGTGACAATGATCGGTCAGTATTATAATTTAATCACTCCCAGTGCCACCGGAGGGCAGCCCCTGCAGCTCTATGAAATGTCCAGAAAAAAGTATGGATTTGGTTCGGGTACGGCAGTGCTGGTTCAAAAATATGCATTGTATCAAGTGACGGTTACATTTCTGGCTATCATTGCCACAATACTCAGTATCACAACATTGCATCAGAGTTTGGATGCGGCCAAATGGCTGATTGCGATTGGTTTAATTGTGAATATTGCCGGGGTTGTGCTGATATTTATTCTAGCCTTTAATGCCAATGCGGCAAAAGGAATTATGATGGCCTGCGTCGGGCTTTTATTAAAGCTTCGTATTTTAAAAAATGCGGAAAAATATGTTGAAAAGGTCAATCACTTTATCAAAGAATATCAGCTCGCCATTGATGCGTTAAAAAGCCATAAAATGCAGACTGCAAAATTGTTTGCTGTTTCCATTTTACAGATCCTGATATTTTACTCAGTTAATTATTGTGTGTATCGTTCATTGGGTTTAAATGAAACAAATGCCTTCACCATCATTTCGCTTCAGGCGATTCTTTATGTGGCGGTGGCCTTTGTACCCACACCGGGAGCCGCCGGAGGCGCCGAAGCAGGATTTTTGCTTTTGTTTGGACCGATTTACGGATCTGGCAATGCAGTGGTGGCGATGATACTCTGGCGTCTGATTACCTTTTATTTTGTTATTCTGTTTGGCGGAATCTATCTTTCCATCCACTCCATCAGAGTTGGAAAAGATAAAGCGAAGCAAATTGAAAAAGAGTGTGATAATCAAGTTGATAATCTATAGAAAAGATAAAAAATAAGGAGAGTGCAGTGAAAAAAATTGGAATTCAGCAGATTATCGATCATGTTGCAGAAATGTGTATTGAAGCCAATACATTTTTATCAGAAGATATGATGGAAGGACTGCATCGGGCAAAGGGGTCAGAGGAATCAGAAAATGGCAAAGAGATTCTAGAAACCATGCTCTGTAATTTTGAAGTAGCTGAAAATAAAAATATCCCCATTTGCCAGGATACTGGCATGGTTGTTATGTTTGTATCTTTTGGGCAGGATCTGACCATTGCCGGGGGAAGTCTTGAAGAGGCTCTTCAGGCCGGGGTTGCTAAAGGATATGAGCAAGGCTATTTGCGGAAATCGGTCGTTGCCGACCCTTTTATCCGAACAAATACTGGGAATAATACTCCGGCAGTGATTCATTATCAAGTTGTTCCTGGTGACGGATTAAAAATAAAAATCTTACCCAAGGGCTTTGGTAGCGAAAACACCAGCGCTCTGAAAATGCTGAAACCATCAGATGGTATGGCCGGCGTTAAAGAGTTTGTGCTCCAGACGGTGGAAACTGGCAGTCCCAATGCTTGTGCACCGATAGTAGTTGGCGTTGGGGTCGGCGGCACCATGGAAAAAGCCGCCATCATGGCAAAGGAAGCCCTAAGCCGGCCATTAGGGAAACATAATCCGCTGGAACATATTGAAGCCCTGGAAGATTATCTTTTAGAAGCCAGCAATGCCTTGGGCATCGGGCCGATGGGACTTGGTGGGATCAACACCGTGCTGGGCGTCAATGTGGAAGTCTTTCCGACTCATATAGCAGGGTTGCCGGTGGCGGTTAATATATCCTGTTACGTTAATCGACATGTGGAAAGGGAATTATAAAATGGCTGTTGTTGAGATCAAAACACCGATTAAAAAAAAGGAACGCAAGAAATTAAGAGCCGGCGACCATGTGCGGATTTCCGGGATCATTTATACAGCCCGGGATGCGGCGCACAAGCGGATGATGGAGGCGCTGGAAAAAGGACTACCTTTACCAATGGATTTTACCGATGAAATTATTTATTATGTGGGTCCCTGTCCGGCGAAACCCGGCGAAATTATTGGCTCAGCCGGACCAACCACCAGCGGCCGGATGGATATTTACACCCCGGAACTTCTGGATCGCGGGCTGGGTGGTATGATTGGCAAGGGAAATCGAAGCGAGCGGGTTATCAATAGCATGATGAGCAATGATGCAGTTTATTTTGCCTGTGTCGGTGGCGCTGGGGCGCTATTGCAAGACTGTATCAAATCGGTTGAAATCATCGCCTATGAAGATCTGGGAACCGAAGCGATCCGAAAAATTGAAGTTGAAGATTTTCCGGCGATTGTCGTTATTGATACCCTGGGGAACAATTTATATGAAACTGAAAGAAAAAAATACACAAATAAACTATGGATTTAGTGGGAGGAAAGATGAAAAAAGCGGAAATGGTTATTGAAACGTCGTTAAGAGAGGGTGGTACTGACCCGATCTTCAGAATTGCTGGAGAAGCAGCAAATCGTACCAAAGAATTGGGACCGGAGGCCGTCATTAATTCAACCATCGGAGCCCTGATGGATGACAATGGCGAATTAGTGACATTCAAATCAGTCTATGATACATTAAAAGGTTTGCCGAATAATCTGATTGCTGATTACTCAGGACTGGCTGGTCAGCCGGATTTTTTAGAGAAGATCATTGAAGCCTGTTTTAAAGACTGCAAACCGGAAGGTCATATCCGGGCGGTGGCAACCCCAGGCGGAACCGGTGCGGTGCGCCATTCTTTTTGCAATTACACCCAGCTGGGCGATACGATTTTATTAACCGACTGGTATTGGGCAGCCTATGCTACCATTGCTGATGAAAACCACAGAAAGATCACAACCTTCCCACTCTATAATGAAAAGGGTGGATTCAATCTAGAAGGCTGGAAAAAAAGCATCCTGGAGCTGCTGGAAAAACAGAAACGGGTTTTAACCGTTCTCAATACACCAGCTCATAACCCCACCGGTTATACCATTTCACTAGCAGAATGGGAAGCGATTAAGACCTTTGTAACAGAAACGGCCAAAGCCCAGCCTGAGTCTAAAATTATTCTGCTGGTAGATCTGGCCTACATCGATTTTGCCGGAGAAGGTGATGAAGCCCGTCAGTTTATGAAAATGCTGACCGGGATGCCCGATAATGTCCTCACCCTCTATGCATTTAGTTGTTCAAAGGGTTATACCATGTACGGACTGAGAAACGGCGCCATTCTTTGTGTGGCACCTACCGCAGAAATTGCCAGTGAATTTGCCAATGCCTGCACCTATTCCAACCGTGGCAACTGGTCAAACGGCACCCGGGGAGCCATGGAAACGATCACTAAAATTTTCAGTAATGATGAATTGTATAACCAGGCGATGGCCGAACAGAGCTTCTACAAAAGTGTCTTAAGGCGCCGAGCTGCTGCCTTTGTCGAAGAAGCCCAAAAAATAGGCCTGGAAATGGTTACCTATTGCGATGGATTCTTTATCAGTATCCCCTGTGATAAACCAAAAGAAGTCAGCAGTCTTTTAATGGAAAAACACACATTTGTTGTCGCATTGGGAAAAGGCCTTCGTTTTGCACCCTGCGCCGTATCAGAAGAAAAATGCCGCCGTTCACCCCAGTTAATCCTGGATGCCATCAAAGATGTGGAAGGCTGTTAATAATTGACTGGTACTATTGTTTATGAAATTTGAAAGGTGAAGAGATGAGAGTAAAAATCGTAGATGTTGCCAAAGAAGCGAATGTTTCTGTTGCAACAGTATCCCGAGTTGTCAATAATATTCCGTTAGTAAACGAAGAAACAAAAGAACGAGTATTGGAAGCCATCAAAAAAACCGGCTACAAACCCAATGCCATTGCCAGAAGTCTGAAAATTCAAAAAACCAATACCATGGGGATTATGATCCCCGATATTACGAATCCCTATTATACCGAGATCGTTCGTGGTGCCGAAGATGTCTGTGGCATTTACCATTATAATATCATTTTGAGTAATACTGATTTTGATCCAGAAAAAGAAAAAAAATCGCTGAATGTTCTGGTCGAAAAACAATGTGATGGGATCATCTATGTCGGCAAAGATCTTAGTGCTGAAATGCAGGCCGAACTGATCGATGCTCCCAGCGAAGTCGTTTTAGGCTGTATTCCCGATGATAGCGGATTTCTCAGCGGCGTTTTGATTAATAATGAAGTGGCGGCCTACGAGTTGGCTACTGAACTGATAAAATTGGGGCATAAAAAATTCATGCTGTTTTTTGATGAATTGGAAGAAGGCTATATTTATCAGGAAAGAAAAAAGGGTTTTATCAAAGCCTTTGAAGAAAACAACATTGAGTTTGATGACAGCCGTATCCTGAGAGAAAAGCTGAGCCTTTCCGGCGGTTACACGATGATGCAGGAAGCCATTAATACAGGAGTCGATTTTACCTGCGTTTTCTGTTTTAATGACCAGACTGCTCTGGGGGCGATTCGCTGCGCCGAAGAGATGGGCAAGAAAATTCCCGAAGACATCAGTATCTGCGGCTTTAATAATTTCTGGATTGCCGAATGGACCAGACCGCAGATTACCACGGTTGCCCAGCCGATGTATGACATCGGAGCGATTGCCATGCGAATGCTGATCAAACTATGCGAAAAAGACGGAGACCGAACCGTGAAAAATGTTTATGTGCCCCATGAGGTTCATATTCGGGCTTCGGTTAATGAGATCAAGAAATAACAAGAGTTTTATGAAATCTAAGCTTACATTACTATCAGCTAAGAGGCATTAGGATAACTGGTCAGCGTGATTGATTTAGATCATACTGCGTAGACCAGTTTTTTCTGTTGAGCCTGAAGAAAGGAAGTTCATTGGAATCAAATATTACACGGCTTAATTATAATGGCAAAGAAATTATTCTAATTGGTACGGCTCATGTTTCCAAAAACAGTGTGGATGAAGTCCGGGAAACCATGAAAAAGGAGCAGCCCGATTCTATCTGTATCGAACTGGATCAACAGCGTTACGAAGCAATCAACCAAAAAGACAAATGGTCCAATACCGACCTGGTGCAAATCATCAAAAGCAAACGAGCCGGTTTTATGTTTGTTAATATTCTGCTGTCCAACTATCAGCGAAAGCTGGCCGAACAGTTCGGCATCGAATCCGGTCAGGAAATGATGGAAGGGATCGCCTGTGCCAAAGAGTACGGTGCACAACTGGTATTGGCTGATCGTAGCATCCAGATTACCTTCAACCGGATCTGGCGGGGATGCAGTTTATGGGAAAAGGTTAAGGTGCTTTTTTCAATTATCCTCAGTGTGGTGGATGACGAAGAAATTAGCGAAGAAGATCTGGAAAATCTGAAATCCGATGATATGCTGACAGCTGCTCTTTCTGAGATGGGATCGGCTTTCAAAGGCGTCAAAAAGTATCTGGTCGATGAACGGGATCAATACCTGGCCTATAAAATAAAGAATGCCCCAGGAAATACGGTTGTAGCCGTTCTTGGTGCCGCCCATGTGCCGGGGATCAAGGAAGAAATATACAAAGAACAGAATATTGCAGAGTTGGAGGTCGTTCCTCCTAAATCCAATGTCGGTAAGGTGATCGGCTGGATGATCCCGATCATTTTGCTGGCGTTGATCGTGGTGACCTTTATTGCAAACCCCAGTTCCGGTTGGGAGCAGGCAAAAACCTGGATCCTCTGGAATGGTGCCTTATCAGCGTTAGGAACCTTAATTGCCGGAGGACATGTAATCTCAGTGCTGACTGCATTTATTGCGGCACCGATTACGTCGTTAAATCCGTTGCTGGCGGCAGGTTGGTTTGCAGGCATGACCGAGGCGCATTTTCGAAAGCCTAAGGTAGAAGATTTCGAATCGCTCCCCAAAGATCTCGGCAGCATCAAAGGCCTCTGGCGAAATAAGGTCACTAAGGTACTGATGGTGGTGGTTTTCGCAAACTTGGGAAGCGTATTGGGAACCTGGTTGGGCGGA
Organism: Acetobacterium sp.; assembly: GCF_030652775.1. GTDB lineage: Bacteria > Bacillota > Clostridia > Eubacteriales > Eubacteriaceae > Acetobacterium. The sequence goes on from NZ_JAUSPS010000031.1 coordinate 7,699, forward strand.
CTTAATATCATCGGAATTTTCATCAATACTTTTTCATAATAAGTGAATAAAGCTTCTCAAAGATCGTTTAAATATGCATCGGGTTTTAAAAAAACTTGTTAATGTTTGTAAAATAATATATAATTAACAACATTAGGAATTTAGAAAGGAGAAGACTATGAAAAGAAAATTATTAGGTCTATCACTGGTCGTTTTATTGTTATCGGCACTTGTTCTGACAGGCTGTTCCACCGGAGGATCCAAAACATCAGAAGATGCTTTAGCGGATGGGGTGTTAAGTGTCGGCGTAGATGATACCTACCTCCCAATGGAATTCAGAGATGATCAGAATGAATTAGTTGGTTTTGACATTGACTTTGCCAATGCCTTAGCAAAAGAATTAGGCGTAAAAGTGGAATTTCAGACAGTTGCCTGGGATGGTATTTTCAATGGCTTAAATGCTAAACAATATGATGCCATCATTTCCAGCACCAGCATTACCCCAGAACGTCAACAAGGTTTCAGCATGAGTGATCCTTACGTTGCCAATGGGATTGTCATTGTATCGAGAAAAGATGCAACACCGGTTAAAACGTTTAAAGAACTTGAAGGAAAAACGCTGGGTGCTCAAATTGAAACCACGGCAGATATCGCAGCAGAAAAATTAAAAGTTGATGAAGGCATCAATGTCGAAATCAAGAAATTTGACGGCATGTTAGATGCATTCGCAGCACTTCAGGGAAAACAAATCGACAATGTCATTACCGATGTTGGGGTAGCAATGTACTATGTTGCCCAAAATCCTGATCTGTATGTTGTTAGTTCAGATGTCTTAACCAATGAACCGATTGGAATAACTTCTCGCTTAGCTGATACTGGAACAACTGAAAAGTTAAATGAAGCCATTAAAGCGTTACAGGAAAGCGGTAAAATGACAGAAATTTCGATGAAGTGGTTTGGCGAGGATATGACAAAAGATATCGATACTAAACTGATTGTCATTGAATAGGAGTGTCCATAACTAAATATATCAATGGAATAGGACTTGGTACAGTTTCTGTGACAAGTCCTGTTCATCTGTTTACAGGGCGGAAAGTTATTCAGATAAGTTATTTCCTTGCTAACTGTTTGTACTCTAAAAAAAGAAATTCACTCAGTGTGTTTATCTGAGCATCGTGAGCAAATGTTCGTGAGGGTTGTAGACAAAGTAATTAAGCTGTTAATGTCTTTTTCAGTAATGCGAAATAATGTATTTCGGATGGTTGAAAAAGGTTTTGTCTGCAGTCTGACATGGGTCAGTGTTCAAATTTTTTAATGACGAAGGGAAGATCAACGTGTTAAATGAAACCCAATTATGGGCAATTTTCGATGGAACCATTGTAACTTTAGAGATTGCAATTGTCGCAATTATTTTTGGTGCGGTTTTTGGCGTAGTTGTCGCTCTGGGGCGGCTCTCGAAAAGCAAGACAGCCAATGCACTATCCTGGTTTTATATCTGGTTTTTCAGAGGAACACCAATGTTGCTCCAATTATTTATTATTTATTATGCCATACCGATTATTTATCTGGATGCGACTGGCGCAACATTCACAGTTGACCCAATGATTGCTGCCTTTGTGGCCTTTTCTTTAAATGCCACCGCTTATCTGGCAGAGATTATTCGGGCAGCCATTGAATCCATCGATGGCGGGCAAATGGAAGCGTCAAAGGCATTGGGGATGAGCTATCGTCAGGCGATGACAAAGATTATTATTCCTCAAACCTACAAAAGACTGGTAGCTCCCTTGGGCAACGAGCTGATTATGCTGTTAAAGGATACCTCACTGGTATCCACAATTGCGTTATTTGACTTATTGAGAACGACAAAAACAATGGCAAGCGCAACCGGGTCATGGATTTACTACATTTATGCAGCCGCCATTTATCTATTCTTAACAACCATTATTCAGGTAGTATTTGATATAATGGAAAAGAAACTTGGAATTTACGAAAGATAGGGAAATGAATATGAGTATGGTAAAATTAGTGAACGTCCGAAAATCTTTTGGCAATTTGGAAGTGCTCAAAGGTGTTAATCTTGAGGTTTCGCAAGGCGAAGTAGTCTGTATCATCGGTGCCAGCGGATCAGGAAAAAGTACCATGCTGCGTTGCCTTAATCAACTGGAACGGATATCTGAGGGAGAAATATATATTGAAGATGTGCTTTCGGATAAACGCGCCAACAATAAAGATCTGATGAAGATTGATCCGGTAACGGTGCAATCTTTGTGTACCGAACTGGGCATGGTTTTTCAGAACTTTAACCTGTTTCCACATCTGACGGTAATTGATAATGTCACCATTGCCCCCCTGATTGTAAAAAAAATCGATAAAAAAATAGCTGAAACCAGAGCTCTGGATCTGCTTAGTATGGTTGGTCTGTCTGAAAAGAAAGACGAATATCCCTCCCGTTTATCCGGTGGTCAGCAACAGCGGGTGGCGATTGCCCGAGCCCTGGCGATGGATCCCAAAATCATGATGTTTGATGAACCGACATCGGCGCTGGATCCCGAATTGGTTGGGGAAGTTCTGGCAACCATGCGGCATCTGGCTGAAAAAGGAATGACAATGCTGATTGTTACCCATGAAATTGGCTTTGCCCGGGAAGTGGCCGACCGGGTTATCTTTATGGATGGTGGTGTAATCTGTGAAGAAGGAACCCCTGAAGAAGTACTTCTCAATCCTAAAGAAGAGCGAACCAAAAGCTTTCTCAATAAAATTTTATAAACAACCCTTAAAAAATTGTCGTTGCGGCAATTTTTTTTTATTTGCTTTACAATACATGTCATGATACAATCATCACATGCAAACTTTTGGAGGGATCAAAATGTTACTGGCAAATTATCATGTTCATTCAGATTATTGCGATGGCACCAATTCCCTTGAAGAAATGGTGCAAGCCGGAATTGCGGCGGGACTAACGAGTTTGGGTCTATCAAGCCATTTTCCCCTGCCATTTACCAATGACTGGACAATGAAGGCAGAAAATATCGAGAATTATCTGAACGATATCAAAAATCTGAAAGAAAAGTATGCATTACAAATTGAACTTTACGGCGGCATGGAAATTGATTTTTTCATCGACCGTCAGGATATCAGCGATCTGGCTAAAACCGTTTTACCGCGGTTGGACTACACCATTATGTCCATTCATACCCTGGGAAAAACAACCGATGATGATGTTTCTTACATTGATGAATCCCAACAGGATTTTAAACGGGGCATCGAAAAATATTATCAGGGTGATAATCAGGCTTTTATTAAGGATTATTATCAGGGTATTGAAAAGATGGTGAAGATCTTTGAACCCGATATCTTGGGGCATATTGATTTAATCAAAAAATACAACCAGAATAATTATATTTTTGATGAAAATGATCCCTGGTATCAAGAAACGGTGCGAGCCTGTCTGGATCGGATCGCTGGAACAAAGACACTGATGGAAATTAACACCGGCGCAAATATGCGGATACCCGGAGTGGGACGCTACCCCTCCGATTGGATGATACCAGAGATGAAAAAGAGAAATATTCCCATTACAATTGGTGGTGATAGCCATTCCGTTGGGGGAATTATCTACGAATATAATCAGGCAGAAGCATATTTAGCAGAATGTGGCTATCACGAATATTGGGTACTAAAAAAAGGCCGATGGGAAGCACAGCCTCTGGGAGTGTAGTATGGATAAGCTCGATCGCAATAAAATCCTGTACATTCTCATCGTGCTTGTTTTTTTGGGCGTTTTTTGGGGTTGGTATCATTTTAAAGAAAGCAGTGATGCAACAATCCATGTTTCTGATTCTGCAGCTGTAAATACAGTGGATGGCCAAAACAGCCAAACGGGTCAAGGCGGAATGATGGTGCATATCACGGGTGCAGTCAACAAGCCCGGGGTTGTTTCGTTAAATCGGGATGCGCGGCTGATAGAGGCCATCGAAATGGTGGGCGGGTTGACCGAAACCGCTGATGTCGATGCCCTGAATCTGGCCAGAAAATTACAGGATGAAGAGAAAATTCATATCCCCGCCATTGGTGAAGTTTCAAATACAACGGCGGCCGGTGAAAATACTAAAATAAATATCAATACCGCCAGTCTGGAAGAACTGAAAAGTTTGCCCGGTGTTGGCGATGTGATTGCTCAGGGGATCATCGATTACCGGGAAAAGAATGGCGGATTCAAACAATTGGAAGAATTGAAGGATGTCACGCGGATCGGTGATAAAATATATGAAGGGCTATCTGAATCAATAACGATATGAAAAAGGTTACATACAAATATTATGATAAAAAATTATCAGTAGTGTTTAAAAAATATTTTTATCTGTTTACAATAGAATGATATGTGTTATACTTAATAAATCAAACGGTCAAAGGGGTTGGAGATGGAGTTATCAAACAGACAAAAAGAAATAATCGAGATTGTTAAAGAAAAGCAACCTGTAAAAAGCAACGAAATTTCGGAGCTGCTCAATATCAATCGGGCGACGATTCGCCCGGATCTTAAAATACTGACGATGATGGGTATTTTAGAAGCAAAACGAAAAGTCGGCTACTATCACACGGGTCGATCACTGTTGCATATTTTGGGAAGCTATATCAAAACGATCAATGTTATGGACATTCAAACGGAGGCAACAGTCGTTGAGGAAACATCATCCATCTACGACGGCATTATTACTATGTTCACCAAAAATGCCGGAACCTTGTACGTCGTTGACGGGAAATATCTTTCTGGGATTGTGTCCCGAAAGGATTTTATTAAAGCTATGATTGGAAGAAAAGAGGTAGAATCGCTACCGATTCCGATGATCATGACGCGGATGCCCAATATTATTTACCTGGAACCAACTGAATCCGTTTATGACGCCGCCTATAAAACGATGTCTTATGAAGTGGAATCGCTGCCTGTTGTTACCAAAGAAATTGATGAAAAGGGCGTTCAGCGGTTAGTCCTGATTGGCAAGGTCTCACGAACAAATATTACCCGCTATGTGGTTAACATGGGAAAAAGTGTTGAATAATGAGGTTAAAACTTGAAGAGCATAGTAATTTTCGTCGTTTCGGATACACCAACCGAAATTGGAGAGCTGCTGGTAAAAGCAGGGACAAGCGTATTTGAAAACTCCATCCGGGAAGTACGGTTTCATCCCTTTGTGGATGATAAACTGAGTATTGACTACCTGTTGGATTTGGCAAAACAGGAAAACGGATTGGTTGTGTATCGTTTTGCATCAATCGAATTAAAGCACCATATGGAAACAGAATCCCGAAATAAGGGTGTTCCCATTTACGATGTGATGGGGTCACTGATGGAAACGCTGCGAAGCATAACTGGTGAAGAACCAGTCAGAAACCTGAAGTCCAGTCGGGAACTGGATGCCCATTACATAAAAAAAATCGAGGCCATCGAGTTTGCTGTGAAATATGATGATGGTAAAGATACATCCGACTTGGATCAGGCGGATATTATTCTGATTGGGGTATCAAGAACATCTAAAACACCCATCAGTATCTATTTGGCCAACAATAACTACAAGGTGGCCAATATTCCGTTAATGCCGGAGGTTGAACCACCACAGGAATTATTTAAAATTTCAAACAATAAAATATTTGGGTTGATTCTTGATCCCCACCATCTGGTCAATATCCGGTCAGAAAGAATCCGAGCCATGGGGCTCACCGGAACATCAAACTATGGAAGTTACGAAAGAGTTATGTTGGAGTTAGAAAAAGCACAACAACTTTTCGATAAATTGGAGTGTACTGTCATTGACGTCACATCAAAAGCAATTGAAGAAATTGCAGCGATAATACTTGCAAATATAATGAGGAGGTAGAGGAAATGTCAAAAAAATGGGTTTATTTGTTTAAAGAAGGTAATACAAACATGAAGGAACTGCTGGGGGGGAAGGGTGCTGGTTTGGCAGAGATGACAAACATCGGCTTGCCGGTTCCAGGAGGCTTTACCGTTACCACCGAGGCCTGTACCGAATATTACAATCAGGATAAAAAACTTTCCGATGAAATTGTTGGTCAGATTAATGACTACATGAGTGTTCTAGAAAAAGAATGCGAAAAAGAATTTGGCAATGCCGATAATCCGTTGCTGGTTTCAGTTCGTTCGGGCGCCAAGTTTTCGATGCCGGGAATGATGGACACCATCTTGAATCTCGGACTCAATGATGAAACCGTGGCAGGAATTGCCAAAGCAACTGGTAACGAACGGTTTGCTTTTGACAGCTTCCGACGTTTTATTCAAATGTTCGGGGATGTTGTTCAGGAAATCGGCAAAGAAAAATTCGATCATGTTCTAGAAGCTGCTAAAGAAAAAAATGGCTACAAAGACGACACTGAACTGACCGCCGACGATCTCAAAGAAATCGTGGTTGCCTATAAAAAAATCGTCAAAGATGAAACTGGGGAAGATTTCCCATTGGAACCTAAAGAGCAATTATTAATGGCGATCGAAGCGGTATTCAGATCCTGGAATAACAACCGGGCCATCAGCTACCGAAATATGAATGATATTCCTCATGATATTGGCACTGCCGTCAATGTTCAGTCAATGGTTTATGGTAACATGGGAAATGATTGCGGAACTGGGGTAGCATTTACTCGAAATCCCGCCACCGGACAGAAAAAACTGTTTGGTGAATTCTTGATCAATGCTCAGGGCGAAGATGTCGTGGCCGGAATCCGGACACCTAAAGATATTGATGAACTGAAAGATATTATGCCAGCAGTCTACAAACAATTTCATGAAACCGCCGAATTACTGGAAAACCATTATAAAGACATGCAAGATATCGAGTTTACTATTGAAAAAAGCAAGCTTTATATGTTGCAAACACGAACCGGTAAGCGAACTGCTGCTGCCGCCATTTGTGCTGCCGTAGAAATGGTCGAAGAAGGGCTGATCACAAAAGAAGAAGCCATTCTACGACTCGATCCGATTGCCTTGGATCAACTGCTGCACCCAACCTTTGAAGCAGCTGCTTTAAAAGCGGCCGAACTTCTGGCCACTGGTCTGCCGGCTTCACCAGGCGCCGCCACCGGTAAAATTTACTTTACCGCCGAAGCAGTTTGTACCGCCGTCGCCAATGGCGAAGAAACGCTGCTGGTCAGAAAAGAAACATCCCCAGAAGATATTGAAGGGATGTATGCCGCCAACGGGATTTTAACCGCCCGCGGCGGAATGACCTCTCATGCGGCGGTTGTCGCCCGGGGGATGGGGAAATGCTGTGTGGCCGGATGCGAATCCATCAAGGTGGACGAAGCAGCCAAACAATTCACCGTCGGTAATCAAGTGTTTAAAGAAGGAGATTACATCTCGTTAAATGGTAGTACCGGCAGTGTTTACAAGGGCGGCATCAAAACTGTCACCCCTGAACTGTCAGGACATTTCGGACAGATCATGGCCTGGTCTGATGAATTCAGAACGATGAACGTCCGGACCAACGCTGATACACCGAAAGACGCCTCTGTTGCGGTCGGTTTTGGGGCTGAAGGCATCGGCCTCTGTCGAACCGAGCACATGTTCTTTGATGAATACCGATTACCAAGCGTCCGCCGGATGATTCTGTCCGAATCAAAAGAACAACGAGAAAAAGCTCTGGCAGAAATTTTACCGATGCAAAAAGAAGATTTTATCGGTATTTATAAAGCCATGGAAGGTCGACCGGTTACTGTTCGTTTACTTGATCCGCCACTCCATGAATTCCTGCCGAAAGAAACCAAAGATATCGAAGCATTGGCAGCAGATATGGGCTTTGTAGTGGAAGATATGATCACCGTTATTCAGGGACTAGAAGAATTTAATCCGATGCTGGGTCATCGTGGTTGTCGTCTGGCGATTACCTATCCTGAAATCGCCGAAATGCAAACCCGGGCTATTATGGAAGCCGCCATTGAAGTCAAAGAAAAATATGGCTTTAATGTGATTCCGGAAATCATGATTCCCTTGATTGGGATTAATGAAGAATTAACCTACCTGGATAAGCTGGTCAGAAATACCGCCGAAGTGATTAAAGCTGAGAAAAAATCAGATATCGAATATCTGGTGGGAACTATGATGGAAATTCCCCGAGCCACCCTGATTGCCGATCAGATTGCAAAAACCGCCGAATTCTTCTCATTTGGAACCAATGACCTGACCCAAATGACCTATGGTTTTTCGCGGGATGATGCCGGTAAGTTCATTACCGACTATAAAGAAAAAGGCATTCTGCCAAGTGACCCATTCCAGAGTATTGACGTCGAAGGTGTTGGCAAACTGGTTGAAATGGGTGTGACCCTGGGTCGCAAAACCAAGCCTGATCTTAAAATCGGCGTTTGCGGCGAACATGGCGGCGATCCCAAATCGATTTTCTTCTTCCATAAGGTTGGATTAAACTATGTTTCCTGCTCACCATTCCGGGTGCCAATCGCCCGTCTGGCGGCTGCACAGGCTGCTTTAAGCAACAATAAAAGCGCCTTCACCGATAAATAAATCGCAAGAAACCCTTCGGGGTTTCTTTTTTTTAGAAAAAGATCTATAATAAAGAGAAGTTAAGGATTAAATAATAAAAATAGAAATAGAGGAACAGGATGAAAATTTTAGTATGTGGTGGTGCCGGGTATATTGGATCACATGTGGTAAGTGTGCTGGTGGAGCAGGGGTATGAGGTGGTGGTTCTAGACAACTTCTCAACCGGACACCCGGGAGCGGTGCCCCAGGAGGCGGTGATAGAAGAAGGTGATATTCGGGATCAGGACTTTCTCGGCCGGATCTTTCAGACCCACCAGATTGACTGCGTTATGCACTTTTGCGCTAATTCCCTGGTGGGAGAGTCGATGGAACAACCGATTAAGTATTATCATAATAATGTCTATGGCACCCTGTGCCTGCTGGAAACGATGGTGGAACATGGGGTTAAACGTTTTGTCTTCTCATCCACTGCGGCTGTATATGGGGAACCGGAGGAAAGTCCGATAACTGAAGATAGTATCAAAAATCCCACCAATCCCTATGGTGAGACAAAACTGGCGGTCGAAAAAATGCTGCCGTGGCTGGATCTGGCCGATGGCTTAAAATCGATGACCTTCCGTTATTTTAATGCCGCAGGAGCCCACCCCAGGGGAAAAATCGGCGAAGATCACAATCCCGAAACCCATTTGATTCCATTGATTTTAAAAACAGCCCTGGGACAGCGGGACAAAATCAGTGTTTTCGGTGAAGACTATGCTACTCCTGATGGCAGTTGCATCCGGGATTACATTCACGTCATGGATATTGCCTCCGCCCACATTTTGGGGATGGAGAAACTGCTGGCTGGCGGCGAAAGCCGGGTCTATAATTTAGGGGATGGCAAAGGTTTTTCTGTCAAAGAAGTCATCGCTAAAACAAAAGCACTGACCGGGAAGGCGTTTACGGTGGAAGTCACTGCCCGAAGAGCCGGTGATCCGGCCGAACTGATTGCTTCATCCCAAAAAGCCCAGCAGGAATTGGGCTGGACTCCGGAATATTCGAATTTAGACAAGATCATAAAAACAGCCTGGAAATGGCATCAAAACCACCCCCAGGGCTACGGTGAATAAAATTTTATTTAGAATCTGGAATAGTTGCAGATTAATAATTAATCGCTATGGTTAGTCTCAGAAGCGATCGCATAAAAAACAAAATAGGTTAGAATTCCAGGGTGCTGAAATACTCGGCTGCCGTTAGATCCATGGCTGCGAGGAGCTTTTCAATGCCCTTTAATTTTACCGAATAGTGCATTTCCACACCGATTTTGCGGTTCTCGAGAATCCCCGCTTCCCGGAGTATTTTCAGGTGCTGGGAAAGGTTGGCCTGGCTGTAGTCAAATAACTGATTCAGGACGCATACACACTGGGGCTCAATTAAAAGAAATTTTACGATTTGTAAGCGAACCGGATGTCCCAACGCTTTGAAGATTTTTACTGAAACATCATCAGCATTCATAATTGCCTCTTTCTGTTAATCTTCTTTGGTGGCATCAAAAAACTGAAAGCCCCCAGAGAGATTAAATACGTTTTTAAAATCGTGGTTAAGTAAGATGTTCTGGGTTGCATTACCGGTGACGCCCTTATTGCAATAGGTGATCACTGGCCGGGTCTGATCAAGCAGCGCCAGTTTGCTTCGTAGATCTTGATGGGGAATGTTTTGCGCCTCTGGCAGATGGCCGGCAGCAAATTGTTCAGTTATCCGGGTATCAATGATCTGATAGGTTTCGCCATTATTTAGTTTTTTTTTAAGATCCTCGGCGGTGATCAGTTTTCGGCCTCTATTAAGAGCATTATCGAGGATCATCCCGGTATAGTGAACCGGATCCTTGGTGGTCGAAAATGGTGGTGCATAAGCTAAATCCAGATTAAAGAATTCAGCCACAGTGGCGCCATAGGTAATCAGGGTGACAAAGATATCTAGTCGTTTGTCGACTCCTTCATAGCCGATGATCTGAACCCCCAGGAGTTTTTGGGTGACCCGGTCAGCAATGGCTTTGATCAGCATTTCCCGACCGCCATAATAGCCTGGCTGATTGGGCTTGATATTATGGACAATTTCGATATCGTAGCCTTGGCTGCGAGCTTCCGATTCTGATAAACCGGTGCTGCCAATGCTGATATCAAAGATCTTAAAAATACCGGTGCTCAGATTGCCCGGGTAAATCACGTCGCCCCCAGTAATATTATCACCGCAGATGCGCCCAGTTTTATTGGCAGTCGAACCCAGTGGTCGGTAATGGGGTTTTTTAGTAACCGTCGACCAGGTTTCGATGCAGTCGCCGCAGGCATAGATGTCGGTATCGATGGTCATCATCCGCTCATCAACCCGGATGGCTCCGGTAACACCCAGCAGTAAGCCAGCTTCCCGGGCAAGGGTTACATTGGGTTTAACGCCAGTGGCCACAATAATCATTTCGCCCGGAATCAGGGTGCCGTTTTCCAGAATCACTCCCTGACTGGTCGCTTCAACGACATTGGCGTTTTTCAGGATGGGAATTTCTTTTTTGTTTAACAGCTTTTCAAGATATAAAGACATATCTTCGTCAAGGTTGGGGGTCAGCTTGCCGGCTCGTTCAACCAGGGTCACCTTGATTCCGCATTCGATCAGATTTTCCATCACTTCAAAGCCAATAAAACCGGTACCCACAACCACGGCGGTTTTAGGATGATGACTGTTCATAAAGGTTTTGATTTTCAAGGCATTCTGGACATTTCTAAGAAAAAAGACATTGCCTAATTCAATTCCTTTTATCGGTGGGACAAAAGCCTGGGCACCGGTACTGATAATCAGTTTGTCGTAGGGATCTTCGAAAACGGCTCCAGATTGCAGATTTTTAACCACAACTGTTTTTTGGGGGATGTTGATTTTTAAGACCTCATGGCGGATATGAATATCAATATTGTATTTGGCCTTGAAAAATTCGGGCGTTCGGGGGGTCAATTCCAATATCGATGCGACTTTTCCGCCAATAAAATAAGGAAGACCACACCCGGAATAAGAAATGTCCTGATCTTTTTCATAGATAATAATTTCGGCCGAATCATCATTTCGTCGGGCTTTGGCGGCAGCCGACGTGCCCCCGGCAACTGCTCCTATGACTATAATTTTCATGGTTTTCTCCTTTATTTTAAATCAGACTGTCTACAGCAGGCAGAAAGATAAAGTGCTGGCCTGAGAATAACGTTAACTACATTATAATCAATCAATGATGCAAAAGCAATGAAGATTTAGGGGATCTAGCTGTGAATCACAGTAAGAAAGTCGGGCTTAGGGGTAAATTATGGTTTTGTTGTCAGTAGTGAAAATTTACCCCATGAAATCAATTTCAATTAATATAAAAAGTGATAAAATAATGAAGCTGAGAAAATTAGATAATAATAGACGATCAGTATTACAATTTGTAAAAAATTTGGTATAATGAAAACAGCTACAAAACTTTGAAAAGAACAGATGAGGAGAAAAAATGTTAAAGCTCGAAAACATTTCATTTGAAGTCGAAAATGAAAAAGAAATTTTAAAAGACGTTAATTTAACCATCGAAAAAGGTAAATTTATCGCCATAACCGGACCAAACGGTGGTGGGAAATCAACCCTAGCTCGAATTATATCCGGGGTTTTGAAACCCACCAAAGGTAAAATTACATTTTATGGCGAAGATATAACCGATTTATCGATAACTGACCGGGCTCAAAGAGGGATCAGCTTTGGCTTTCAGCAACCAGTGCGATTTAAGGGCATCACCGTCCATGACCTGATCAATATCGCCAAAGGTGAGGATCTATCGGTGATGGATGCCAGCCATTTTCTGTCTGAGGTTGGTCTCTGTGCCAAGGATTATATCCATCGGGAACTCAATGACGGCTTATCAGGCGGTGAAATCAAACGGATTGAAATTGCTACCATCATTGCCAGAAATACAAAATTGTCAATTTTAGATGAGCCGGAAGCCGGCATTGATTTGTGGAGCTTTAACCACCTCATTGAAGTTTTTATGAAAATGCACCAAAGTAAGGAAAACTCGATCGTGATTATTTCGCATCAGGAGCGGATTTTAGACGTTGCCGATGAAATCATCGCCATGGTCGATGGTGCTATCGTCAAGCGAGGCGCCAAAGAAAGTGTATTGCCGGAGCTCCTGCATTGTGAAGATCCGAAAAATTGTTTATACTGTCAAGATATACTGGAGGCATAAGGAATGAACGACATCGCAAAAAAATTATTAAAAGAAGTCAGTGGCTTGGATGAAATGCCAAAAGGGGCTTATAATATTCGTGAAAACAGCAAAACAGTGTCCCGACAGTCCAGCGAAAACATTGAGATCGTCAGCAAGGAAGACAAGTCTGGCATCGATATTATTGTTAAACCCAATACAAAATCAGAAAATGTCTTTATCCCGGCGCTGGTTTCATGTAGCGGGGTTCATGATCTGGTCTACAATGATTTTTTTATTGGCGAAAATGCTGATATCACCATCATTGCCGGCTGCGGAGTCAGCACCGGGGACAGTTGCGACGGATCTGAGCATAACGGGATCCATCGGTTCTTTCTGGGCAAAAATTCGAAGGTACGATACGTCGAAAAACACATCGGCGAAGGAACTGGTACCGGTAAACGGGTCATTGATCCGGTTACCGAAGTGATTCAGGAAGAAGGCAGCTACATGGAAATGGAAACAACCCAGATCAAAGGGGTTGATTCCACCCGACGCTTTACCACCGCCAAACTTAAAGATGGCGCAAAGCTGGTTATCAAAGAAAAACTGATGACCCATGGCGAACAATTTGCTGAATCCAAGTTTGAAGTGGATATGGATGGCGAAGATTCCAGCGTCAATCTGATTTCCCGTTCTGTCGCCCGGGATTATTCCAGACAGACCTTTATTTCAAAAATTAACGGGAATACCCGATGTATGGGCCACTCCGAGTGCGATGCGATCATCATGGATCATGGCGTGGTCAGTGCGATTCCGGAAATAACGGCCAACAGTCTCGATGCCACCCTGATTCATGAGGCGGCGATCGGAAAAATTGCCGGCGACCAGATGATTAAGCTGATGACCCTGGGCTTAACCGAAGGGGAAGCCGAAGCAAAAATTATTGACGGCTTCTTAAATTAATTTATCCAGATACAGAGAACCTCTGATTGGTCAGAGGTTCTATTTTTAGTGGATCTGAAACAATCTGAATATAAACGTCGCAATCGGGTACTAAATCATGTAGTTGTCGAATTATGACATTGCAATCCAGTCAGCGTTGATACAAAAGTAATAAGGGCTCTGTTAAACTGACAAATAAAATTTATATTTTTAAGGGGAAACGCATCATGAATAGAAACATGGACAACAATACCCTTCAGCCAGAGAAAAAATTAAACCAAAGCATTCTCAAAATTCGGGCGTGGTCTTTTGATTATTTATTAAAACCATCGACTCTGGGGGTGCTTGTTTTATTTGGGCTGCTTGTAGTTGTTTTGTTTTTACCCCCGGTCATCGGGATGGCCGATGACGGCAGCACCGCTGCGATTATTTTAGGCAGCAATCTCTATAATCTCGGGGAGCTCGACCCCAAAGAAACCCAGGCCTTTTTTCAAAAAGACTGGGGCATTATGGAATATTTCAACGATAACGGTAACACTCAGATTACCTCCCAGACGCCTTTTCTTAATGCCGCAAAAAATCTGGATATAGCCTATACTTGGGATTGGTTGTTTGATATACGATTTTACGGCGCTGTCATTGCTTTGTTTTATCTGATCGCGATGTACTTTTTGTTTGAAACCGTTACCTATGGCAAGCGCTCCAAATGGGCCTACGTGATTGTTGGTCTGGGAGTGATAATTTTTGGCGATACGGCCTACAGCGCCTGGATCAATTCGTTTTACCCCCAGGCTCTCAGTTTTATTCTGGTGATCATTCTGGGATCATCACTTATTTTAATGGGGCAGGAAAAACTGAATGATTATCTCCTGCTTGGCTGCTTTTTCTTAAGTGCACTGTTGCTTTGTCTTTTGAACCAGCAATATGCCCTGCTTGGTCTTTTTTTGGGTATTCTGGGGATCAATCTCAAATATGTTGATAAAAAAAAACACTATCAACGAATCTGTGTTATTTGTGGTAGTCTGCTGATACTATCTTCGCTGGCGGCATTTTTTATCATGCCTAATGGGCTGACAAAGCTAAGCACTTATCATAGTATGACCCGGGGTGTATTGATGACGGCCAACAATCCGGAGCAGGCTCTGGAAGAATTTTCAATCAATCCTCAGTACGCCGTTTTAACCGGAACCTCTTATTATCAGGCGATTTCGCCAGAAACCATGGATAGCCAGGAGATGGAGACAGCTTTTTTCAGCAAGGTGAACCCCACCGGGGTGGCGATTTATTATCTCGCCAATCCCGGTCAATTATATGAAATGCTCAATCGCTCGGTGGACAGCAGTTTTAATATCCGGCCAGCCTGGCTGGGTAATTACGAAATAACTCAGGGCGATCCGCCGGGAACCCAAACCAGCTTTTTTACCCTGTGGAGTTATATCAAAGCCAATTACCTGCCGGGAAATTTTGGCTTTATCACCATCTGGATGGGCGTGCTCATTGGGGTTTATGTCCGCTTTTTCAGAAAAGGCATTATCGAAAAAAACGAACGCAATACCCTGCGCTTTGTAGGACTGATGACCTGGCTGTTTATCGGACTCTGGGAATTGTATGTCGCAATTATCACCTCCGGGGATACCGATACCCTGGGTCATTTATTTATTTTTTCGCTGACCTTTGATTTGATTTCATTTGTTATTCTGGGGAAATTCATCCATTGGCTCGAAAAACAATTGCGAAAGGTTGATTGGGAGGCTCGCAAACAGGCGTTTAAAAATCGGAACAAGGACAAGAAAAAGAATCAGGAACAGCGAGGTTATCGACTATGAAGCAGAGCATTTTGATCCTGATCGTACTGGCTTTATTGGTTTTGCCGATGTCGATTATTTATGGCGAGGATGCTGGCGATAAGGAAACCATCTCGACGACGACGGAGGTGCTGCTGATCTACGACCAGTTGGCCGCGGACACGGTTTACCGCGATAATCTCAACACGGTGGAAACCCTGTTGAGCGCCCTGTCCCGGACAGCGGAGAGATCTTCCATCGACGATTACCGTGCTGGACAGATGTCAGGTTATCAAAAAGTGATCATCCTAAAAAATACCGAAAACGCCATTAATAATCCGGCTTTTATTGCAGACTGTCAGAATTATTCCGGGGCACTGCTTTATATCGGCTTTGTTGCTCCGGGACTGATTCCAAGTCTGGACAGTGTTCCGATCAGCCGTCAGATGGGACGGACGGTGTCTGTGAATATGAATGGCTTGGCTGGCAATAGCATCTGGATCGATGATTTACGGGTGGTCGATGAACGGCCTGGTCCCGGAGAAACAACCATCGGGGTTGGAACATCAGCTTACCCGTTTTCAAAAACCTTAGATCGGCTGACCTATGTGCCGACCTTAATTAGTGACCCGGGGTTTGCGCTAGGCCTGGGGGAAATCCTGAAAGACTGGTTTGGGCTGGCAACTGCGGCTCATATGACCCTGTTAATCCCGGATATTTATCCCTTTTCTGATTTAAACATGGTCATCGAAACCAGCAATGCTTTTTACGCCAGCGGTATTCCCTTTGCCCTGGGGGTGGTTCCCATCGATGATAACATGGATTTTCCGGCCATGGCCCGGTTTTATCAGGTGTTGCGATATGTTCAGTCAAGAAATGGCACCATCATCGTCCACCGTCCCAGTCCTGTCACCGTGAGCGACGGCAATGCGGTGCTATCGGAAAAAATGTATGCGGTCATCACAAAAATGGTTGAAAACGGCGTCTATCCCCTGGGTCTGGCAACTGGAGAAAGCCTGTTTTTTGATAAGGTCAGCAACGTTAGTCCCTTAAATCTTTTTTCATCAGGGGTAATTTTGCCGGATCCTGGCATCACTGAGCCTGGCAGCAAAGAAACCTGGGCGTTGAGTTCGGCTAGCCTGGGAATCAGTCTTGAAACGATTGAAAGGACCAGCAGCCAGAATCGCAACTTTGGCAATTATCCCATTAATACCACCATTGTCATGCCACTGCCCGAAAATGAAGCGGCGCTGGCTGCGCAGCTGGGGGTCATTAATAATAAGTGGCTTTCGCTGACTGATTATAAACGGCTGAATAATTATTGGACCATCGGCCAGAATACCATTACAAGCAGTGCTTCGGGAATTCGGGTCAACGGCCTTCCGGTCTCGCTGAGCTATGACGAAGAACCCATCGAAGCGGATTATCGCTATCAAAAACCGCCGGAATATAGTCTGGAAAAAATCTTTACGGCTGGCAACACCTTTTTGTTGACAGTGGTGGGGATCATCATTGTACTCTTTATCGTCATCGTCGTTTTCAGCCGCCGAGTATACCTGAACAAGTTCAGAAAAATAGCCCACAATGAAGAAAAAAATGAACCAGTCAAAACTTCCCCGGAACAGGAGGACAATACCCCATGAATGTTTTTGATTATTTAATGCTGATCAACATCTTTTTAATCTGGAGTCTCTTATTTGTGAATATTGTCTTGATTGTGGCCGGATATGTTTACTATCTGAAGGTGGAAAAAGAACCGCCTCCAGAAATCATTGGTGAACATCCCTTTGTTTCAATTATGGTCCCGGCTCATAACGAAGGGGTGGTTATTGTCAAAACCGTGACGGCACTGCTGGCTTTTGACTATCCCTGGGATCGTTACGAAATTATTGTGATCAATGATAACTCATCGGATAACAGTGCCGAACTGCTCAAAGAAATCCAGGACACCAACCCCAGCCGCAACCTGACTGTCATCAATACCGATAATATTACCGGCGGTAAGGGCAAATCCAATGCTCTTAATATTGGCTATCAGCAAGCCAAAGGCGAGTTTATTGCCATCTACGATGCCGATAATACCCCCGAACACAAGGCCCTGAGATACCTGGCTGCCGAACTGAAGGCTGATGATTCGCTGGGGGCTGTGATCGGAAAATTCCGAACCCGAAATAAGGAGGTTAATTTGCTGACCCGCTTTATCAATATCGAAACCCTGTCGTTTCAGTGGATGGCCCAGGCCGGCCGGTGGCAGCTGATGAAGCTGTGCACCATTCCGGGAACCAATTTCATTCTCCGGCGGACCATCATTGAGGCCATTGGCGGATGGGATGAAAAGGCCGTGGCGGAAGATACCGAAATCAGCTTCCGGATCTATTTAATGGGTTATAAAATTAAATTCCAGCCCAAGGCGGTGACCTGGGAACAGGAACCCCAAACCCTGGGGGTCTGGTTCAGGCAACGAACCCGCTGGGTCAAGGGCAATGTTTATGTGCTGATTAAAAACATCGGTTATCTGGTTGATAAGGATGCCAAAAAAATCCGCTTTGATATTTTCTATTTCTTATCCACATATTTTTTGCTTTTGACGGCACTGGTTGTTTCGGATATTATTTTCTTTATGAATATGGCCGGGCTAGTGTCCACGACCATCCAGGGATTCAGTAATCTGCTCTGGTTTACCGCCTTCATAATGTTTATTTTGGGTGTCTTTATTGCGCTGACCACCGAAAAAGGGGAGATGACTGTTTCCAATTTTTTTATCATCGCGCTGATGTACTTCACGTATTGCCAAATGTGGATCATCGTAACAGTCTATGGGGTTTTTCAGTATCTTAAAGACCGCATTAAAAAGCAGGATAGCAAATGGTACAAAACCGAGCGCTTTCAGGGCTAACACGACCGAAAAAGGAGGAGAAAATGAAACGATTAACGATTATGATAATTTTGTTGAGTTCGCTGCTGGCGATGTTTATTCAGCCGGTCAGTGCGGCCAACTATGGCGGGGTACCCCAGTCGGAAGCACGGACAGAAACCCGGTCCTTTGTTACCAATTTTGCTGATCATTCCATGAAGGGGCTGTTTTCAACCACTGAACAAACCTTTTGGATTGCCAAAGACTGGGATGTCGAATCGGTGCTGCTGCATCTGGAATACCGGGCCACCCAATTGGCAGATACACAGTTGTCCAGTCTGACAGTGGCGATTAATGAGACCTATTTTTATTCGTTACGCCCGGCTGACAATTCCGGCAACCGTCATGGCATTGATATTTACGTACCACTGGAGTCGCTCCAACAGGGCTACAATAATATCAGAGTCGACGGCTATATGCGAACCCAGAATGCCCTACCCTGTGTGGATGATGTCAGCGAGGCCAACTGGCTGGATATTTTTAAAGAATCAAATATTTCGGTAAGGTTTGACAAAAATGCGATTACCACCACTATTGAATCCTTCTATAATCGTTTTTTTGAAGTGGATGCCCTGAGATATGGAGAATCGGCGTTTATTATTTCTGATGCTGACAATCCGGCGGAACTGAATGCCGCCCTGTTGGGAATCTCGGGTATATCCAATCAGACCATTTACACAGACGGGTATTTTCCGATTCTGACATTCAGTGATCCAGGGGGAAATCTGCCAGCGAACAGAATCGTCATTGCCAGGTACGATCAGCTTCCTGATAATTACCGCAGTCTGGCTGACCAGAATGGCATCAATGACGAGGACGCCGTATTGGTTCTAACCAATGAAGGAATCAAAACCAATACCCTGATCATTACTGCTAAAAACGATGTAGCCCTGATCAATGCCGGCCGGATGTTGGGAAACCCGGCCTTGATGAACCAATTGCAGTCCACCACCAAGCGGCTGGGAAAAACTGAAGACATCAAAACCCCAGTTTATGAGGCTGAAACCTATATCAGTTTTGCCGGTTCAGATGGAACCTATTATAACGGTGCCTTTCATCAGGTCAAAGAATTTGCCATCAACTATCCGTCTAATCGAAGCTTGAGCAATGCCAGCGAATTCTACCTCAATTACCGGTATTCGGAAAACCTCGACTTTGACCGGTCATTGATGACGGTTTACATTAATGATATTCCCGTCGGCAGCAGAAAGCTTTCACAGCATATGGCCGGGGGCGATGAGGCCACGATCCCGATTCCCACCGATATAGATATCGGCGGTTCGTTTCAGGTGAAGGTGACCTTTGATCTGGAAATCAAAGATCTCTGGTGCAGTTTACGGCAGGGAGATATGCCCTGGGCTTACCTCACTCCCAGTACGATGTTAAAAATCAACTCAGTGGCCAGTCAGGATCTGATTTTTGAAAACTATCCCGCGCCCTTTGTCACAGATTACAGTTACAACGCGGTGAGCCTGGTGGTGCCGGATCAGTTGGATGGGGAAACCGCCAACCTGCTGGCCAAAATGTTCCGGGTGATGGGACGCTATACCAAAGGGAATACCGGGGAAATCGCCGTGCTTTATCCCGAGGAAATGAATGAGTCGGCGCTTTACGCCAATATTATTGCGGTGGGAACATATGACAATAACAGCTTTATCAAAAGCAATAATGATAAGCTGTACTTCCAGTTAAGCGAAGACGGCAGCAGCTTCTTGTCCAATGAAAAGCTGGCAATCGACCCGGCTTATGGTAAGACCCTGGGTTCGGCCCAACTTCTGGATTCTCTGTACAGTAAACCGGGCCGGGCCAGTCTGATGGTTGTGGCACCTGATCAGACGGGTCTGGTGGCGATCGGCAATAACCTCGGCGAAATGAAAAATCTGGGCAGATTGTCAGGCGATGCCACTTTGGCAGACGCCAATGGCAAGGTGCTGACCTATCGCTTTAAAGCCCCGAAAAATCCCACCATTGCTGTGGCACAGCAAATTGCCGTGAGCCAGGAAGCCCAGATTTTTCTGGTCGTCAGCATTATGGTGCTGATTCTGCTGGCAGTGGGGCTGGTCATGGTGGTGCGCAAGAATGGGATTGAAATCAAGAAGGGAGGATGGCGAAAATGAAAAATCGGGATCAGGTTTTATCCGATCTGGGGATTGTTTTCTTTCTGGTTTTAACCTTCGTCACCATAACCTTTACCGCCCAGGATTCCGCTCACTATATTCAGAATTTAGTGATGCTGAATGTTACCTTTCTGGTTATTCTGATTACCTATTTCAGTAATATAACCCTGGGTCTGGTCACCAATGGGATCGTGATTTTTTTCTATATTTCCTACACGATTTTTCTGGTGCTGGTGAATGGCGAACCTCTGACGGCCTCCTCATATTTCTGGATTGTGCTGTTGCCGCTGTTCACCTATGTGGTCAGCTTAATGACCGGGAGAAATCTGGCACTGCAGAACCGCGTTAAAGAGCTGGAAGATGAGAATGTCAGTTTGTCCACCGTGGATCCGGTTACCGGGCTGCGGAATTTCCGGACCCTGATCAGCGATGCCAAAATCTTTATTGGCATGTCAAAACGGGGACAGATTGAGTTATCGTTGATGATGATCAAATTTCGACATTATAAAGAAATCAAACGAATTCTGGGAGAAGAGCGGTTGCCGCTGTTTATCCGCCAGATGACTGAAGTGATGCATCGGAGTCTGCGGGCAGAGGATACCCTTTATCTGATCGAAAAAGATGATATCACCTTTGGCCTGTTTTTAATCACCGATACGGCCGGAACAAAAATTGTCGAAAACCGGATCAGGAGTCATATCAAAAGCGAAGAGTTTTATACCATCACAGCGCCTTACGAGGTGGAAATTGATCTAAAAATCGGAGTTTTCCATTGTGATGAATGTAAAACAGGAGAAGCCGTTTCGCCGCTGGAATTTATTGAAAAAGCCCGCAAAGAAATGGAATACGATGTCGGTTAAGGTTTTGCATTAAGTTCTGAAATAAAAAAAGAAATATAAACAGAAAAAAGGCCGGGTTGATGATGTTTTGAGGCAATCATCCCGGTCTTTTTTAGCGGTTTATAATTTAAAATACGCAGCGATAGCTGCACAGATTCGCTGGGAAGCCTTACCGTCGCCGTAAGGGTTAATGGCATGGGCCATGGTTTGGTAGGCGTCGGGGTCGTCCAGCAGCCGCTGAGTGATTCTGATAATGTCGTTTTTATCAACGCCACCCATCACAACGGTTCCGGCGGCGACGGCTTCGGGCCGTTCGGTTTCGTGGCGCAGCACCACGACCGGTTTACCCAGTGCCGGGGCTTCCTCCTGAATGCCCCCGGAATCGGTGAGCACCAGATAGACGCGACCCATCAGGTTGGACATTTCGCCGTAATCCAGGGGTGCCAGAATATGAACCCGGTCAAGATCAGCGAGCAGCGGCAGGGCTGTTTCGGCAATCAGGGGATTGGGATGCATCGGAAAGACCACCTCCACATCCGGATTGGCCAGAACCAGTTCACGGATGGCTAAGAAGATATGTTCCATCGGCGCACCGATATTTTCCCGGCGGTGGGAGGTTAATAGAATCACCCGCCTGTTTTGGTAGTCGATGGTATTAAGGAGTGGGTTTTCAAAATGGTAGTCGGCCTTAACGGTCATGAGTAAGGCATCGATGACCGTATTGCCGGTAATGATAATCCGGCTCAGAGGAATATCTTCCCGAATTAGATTATCCCGATTGCCGACGGTGGGGGAAAAATGCAGGTCGCCCAGCTGGCTGATGAGGGTCCGGTTCATTTCCTCCGGGTAGGGGGAGTACTTATTTTTAGTCCGCAGGCCAGCTTCCACATGGCCAATCGGGATCTGTTCATAAAAAGCCGACAGGGCGGCAGCAAAAGCAGTGGTGGTATCGCCATGAACCAGAATCATATCCGGGGCCTCGGCTGCCAGTATCGGTTTCAGATCGTTGAGAATACTGGCCGTGAGATAGGACAGGGTTTGGCCGGGCTTCATCAGGTTCAGATCATAATCTGCGGCGATGGCAAAAAGCGCCAGCACCTGATCCAGCATTTCCCGGTGCTGGGCGGTCAGGGTTACCAGCGTCTGAAAACGGGGATCTTTTTTTAAAGCAATTACCAGCGGCGCCATTTTGATGGACTCCGGCCGGGTTCCAAAAAGAATCATGATTTTGATTTTTTTCATGGTTACTCACTTTCATCCTGTTTGTCATATCGCAGAAGCGATCACTTGTTATAAACCAGCCCCAGCAGAGCCTGCAGGTTATCGTAGGAGTAGGCATTATTGTTATAGCCGAAACCACCGTAGAAGGGACTCTGGGAATCTGCATTCTGATGCTTTTTAAGTTGGGTCAGGGCGTTGCCGGTTAAAAACTCATTTCCCAGCATCGCACCAATCTGAGCGGCGATGCCGTAGGCGGCTGAGGATTCCTGGGTATCCAGGGCGGCCCCGGTATGGGGATCATAATAAGAATAGAGGGTGCCACTGGCGATCTTTTCTTCCAGCCAATCAATGGATTGGGGGGAATAGATTCCGGCTTGCGCCAGATTCTGGATCACCATCAGGCTGTCCAGAATGTTTATTTTTCCGTCAGCATCGGTATAGCTGCGCTTTTGGGGATCATAGCTTTTATGATGGAGCGGCAGGGTTTCGCTAATAAAGCTGCCCAGCAGAATCTGTTGATTTGTTGTCACGGCTGCGGCGATTTCTGGTTTTTCCGCCGTCAGCGTCTGGATAGCCGAGAGGTTGATATAGGCCACTTCCACGGTTTTATCCTGGGTGGGACTGGCGGCGCTGTAGTAATTGACCAGGTAGCCGGACTGAAATCCCCTGGTCGGCAATTGATTTTCCAGGGTCTCAAAAATCTTCGTGCCGGAAACATTAAGTGGCCATTGTTCCTTCGCCATCGTCAGGGTCTGGTAAATCCGCAGATCATCAATGGTGGCTGAAACATCAGTAATTGGATCGCTGTTTTCAACGATGCGCCACAACAAAATATCATCAACAATCAGATGATCCTCAATATAGTCGGTGGTTTCAATAAAAAGCCGTTGATCCCCGGTTAAACGGGCATACTCCAATAATAATCCCATCGATTCGGACAGAATTTCGTGACCGGTAGATAGGTCTCCGGTTTGCTCAGTGTTCTGATAATTGGTATAAATGCCGCCATCTACAGAGGTTAGCTGATTGCCGATAAAGCTCTGGCAGTTCAGGGTTTCCCGGGAAAGTGGGCTGATTGGTACCAGAGGGGCAGAATCAAGCTGTGTGTAATTCGCTATTTTGGTGGTATCTTCCGGTTTTGTAAAAAAACAGCCCCAGATTACCACGGTCAAACTAACCAACAAAACAAAAACAAGAAATATCTTAAGTGTTTTTGCCATATTTAATCTTCTTTCTTATTTTTGTTTTACTTTTTATCATCACCTTGCGCACCAGGTTGACAGTCGATGAGACCATAATAATGCCGACCGCCAGCGCTCCGGAGATCAGCAGGGTGTGAATGCCGGTGGAGATCCCCAGATCTATCTCGCTGTTGATAAAATAAAGCATCGTATAATAGATGCCGCCGCCTGGCACCAGTGGAATCAAGGCCACCGCCAGATAAATAGTGGTGGGCGATTTGGTTAAACGAGCCAGCACTTCAGCATAAAGGGAGATCGCAATGGTCGCCAGCAGATAGAGGATAACATCATTGGAAATCACCAGTTGAAAAACGACGTAAACCAGCTGTCCCAGCATTCCGCCCAGGGCAGAAAGGAGTAGTTT
Source organism: Acetobacterium sp. (assembly GCF_030652775.1). Classification (GTDB taxonomy): domain Bacteria; phylum Bacillota; class Clostridia; order Eubacteriales; family Eubacteriaceae; genus Acetobacterium. The sequence goes on from NZ_JAUSPS010000031.1 coordinate 31,798, forward strand.
GTTCCGGGGGATATTAAAAACGAAGGCAAAGGCCAGGGATGCTCCAAAAGCATATAAACAGGGTGCGATGTAATTCATGGTTTCAACCTCCCCAGAATGGTCGTAATAAACTCAGGGGTACAGCCACCCCGGCGGCAATGGCAGCGCCAATCAGCAGTGCCTCAATACCCTTAGCCAGACCGGAAAGATAATCCCCGGCAATAATGTCCCGGATTGAATTGGTGATGGCCAGCCCAGGTACCAGGGTCATAATCGAGCCGATAATAATGGTGTCCATATTGGTGGTCAGTCCCAGCCCTGAAGCAGCTACTGCAACAGTTGAGGCGATCAGACCACCGACAATATTGGTAAAAAAAACATTGGCTTCAAAGCGACCCATGATATCCATTTGCAGCTTAATACCCATCCCAATCATAAATCCGACACAGCTGTCGACAAAACTTCCCCCGAAAAAAAGGGTGAACATCTGGGAAATAAAGGCAAAAGCCAAAACATGAAGATAGTAAGGATAAGAAGGGATGGTATCAATGCGCCTGATGTCGGCCAACAGGTCCTTGTAGTTGGTTGGTTCATAGCAGATATGACGGGATAAATGATTAATTTCGGATACCTTGGTCAAATCTATTTTGCGTGAATGAATCCGTCGGGTTCGGGTCAGCGGAACCTCCCCTTCCAGGGTGACAGAGATGATGATGGTGGTCGGTACGACGAAAATTTCAGCCTCCTTGGCACCAAGGGCAATACAGATCCGATGCATGGATTCTTCCACCCGGTAGGTTTCAGCACCATTGGAAAGGAGGATAACCCCCATTTCCATGGCAACATGACTGAGTTGGTTAATGGTCATTACAGTTCATCCAGGATCGCATCAAGAATCCGGTGTGCCACCGCATCCTTGGATAAAAGGGGCAGTGCCTCGGTTTTTTCCAGGGTCATAATCGTTACCCGGTTGGTGGCGGTATTAAAACCGGCTCCTGTTTCCTTTAAATTATTAGCCACCATCATATTCGCATTTTTGAAATAGAGTTTTTCTTTGGTATTCTCAATCATGTTTTCAGTTTCCATCGAAAAACCGCAAACATACTGGTCTGAACGCTTCTTTTCGCCAATGGTCTTTAAAATATCAATAGTCGGAGTCAGGTTGATGGCTGGTCGTCCATCCCGTTTTTTTATTTTCTCAGGGGCAACAGTTGTCGGTTTAAAATCGGCAACAGCAGCAGCCTTAATGACAATATCGGTTGCTTCAAAATGATCCATCACCTGGAAGCACATGTCACTGGCCGATACTACCGGGACAACATTGACAAAGGCCGGTGCGGTCAAAGCGGTTTTGCCGCTGATCAGGGTCACATCGGCACCCCGGAGCATGGCTGCCTGGGCCAGGGCATAACCCATTTTCCCGCTGGAATGATTGGTAATGTATCTTACTGGGTCGATGGCCTCGCAGGTGGGACCGGCAGTAATCATAATTCTTTTTCCGTTGAGATCATGAAAATAAGCGATTTCCCGGAGGATATGATTAATCAGCAGCGCCTCATCCGGAAGCTTGCCGGCGCCGACATCCTTACAGGCCAGTATTCCGACTGCTGGGTCAATGATCTTATAACCCAAGTTTTTCAGACTTTTCAGATTGTTTTGGACAATCGGGTTTTCATACATGGCGGTATTCATGGCTGGTGCGATCAGCTTGGGACAATGGCAGGCCATGATGGTGGTGGTGAGCATATCGTCGGCAATCCCGGCATTGATTTTGCCGATGACATTGGCCGAAGCCGGTGCCACCATAAAAAGATCGGCTCGCTTGGCCAGACTGATATGAGCCACATCATAAGAGATATTGCGGTCAAAGGTATCAACAATACACTTGTTGCCGGTTAAACTCTCAAAGACCAGCGGGGCAATAAACTCCTGGGCATTTTTGGTCATAATGACTTGAACATCGCAACCCATTTTGGTGAGGCTGCTGGCTACATTGGCCATTTTATAGGCAGCGATGCTTCCGGTAATGCCCAGAACAACGGTTTTATTTTTTAATAGATTTTTCATCGGCTTTCCTTTTCCAGTTGTTTTCATTAATTTTCATAATCATTATACCAAACCCGGGGGTCAGGAGTAAATATAAGTTTTTATTGTATTCAGATAGTCGGTTGCTACCGTACCGATCAATTGTTAATCTGTTGTTCGCTGCGGGTTCGGACAGGCTATCGCCATGTTCGCCCCGATGCGAACAACATGATGTAACAATAGTCGGTACTACGTTTGTTTTTGAAGTAAATCAAATGTTAATATAAATTTTTATTGAAATTAAATTAAAAAGACGATAAAATATAGGTGCATTGTATCCGGCTTGACTGGAACGATAGCGGGAGGTTAAAATGAAAAACATCAAGACCAAGGATTTGGTCAAACTATCCTTTTTTGTAGCGATTATTATTTTGTTGGCGGCAACACCGTTTCTTGGCTATATCCCCTTGGGATTCACCAGAGCCACCATTATTCATATCCCCGTGATTATCGGCAGTATTATTCTGGGACCATTCTATGGCGCTTTTCTGGGATTTGTTTTTGGACTGACCAGCTTAATCAACAATACCTTTAATCCGACGGTGACATCATTTGTGTTCACCCCGTTCTATTCCCTGGGAACCTATTCTGGTAATTTCTGGAGTCTGATAATCTGTTTTGTACCCCGAATTCTGGTTGGCGTAGTGCCCCATTATGTTTTTAAGGGTATGAAGAAAGTAAATAACAATGACGTGTTGGCGTTAACCTTTGCTGGAGTTGCGGGATCATTGACGAATACCCTATTGGTCATGAATTTTATTTATCTGTTTTTCGGACAAAGTTATGCCGAAGTAAAAAATGTGGCTGTTTCGACGTTGTATGGCGTCATCCTGTCAGTGATTGCCATCAACGGCATTCCCGAAGCGATTGTGGCGGGAATTCTCACCACCGCTGTCTGTAAGGCGCTGTTGCGATATACTGGTAAGCCGGCATTACAATAAAAATTGTAAATTTAAAAACTGCATTGGAGTATAACAAGCTCCAAATGTAGTTTTTTTTTATGTATTCGTCAAAAAGAAGACAATCCGCGATAGATTGCTTGAATCGCAGACTGTCTTCTGTATGCTTTGTATTAAGGGCTAATTAAAAATTCGCAGACAGTCGCTGTGAACTGTTCGGGAGATTGAAACATTAAACCATGTCCGGCACCTGGGATCTTAGCAAGTTTAGAATTTGTGATTTTGCTGGCCATGTAATCAGAGTTTTCAGCCGGAACAAGGACATCATCGGCGCCTGTGATCAGAAGAGTATTGTGAAAGAGAGAGGTTAGCTGCGAACAGGTTCCGGGCCATTTTTCGATGGCGAGGCTCTGTTTCTCAATGTTTTCTGGATTGATCAATCCTAAAGGTCGATAGAATATTTCTTTAATGCGCTGGCTGTGGTTTATTAACCAGTCTGCAGGGAAAAGCAGGCGAATCCAACGTGCGCCCTGATCTTCTGGAGTTCCAGAAGGATCGGATAATATTGTCATGACTTCTGCGGCAGGGGGGTACATACTCGGATCGCAAGTAGTCGCATAAAGAACCAGTTTATTGAATTTTTCAGGATATTTGATAACCAGTTCCTGGGCAATATAAGAGCCCATAGACCAGCCTAACACATGGGCGCTTTTGAGGTTAAGCGATTCCATTAAACCGTAGGTATCTTCGGCGAATTGCTCAATAGAAAAGTCTTTTTCTCCGGCGCTGGTTTCACCCATGCCGCGATTGTCAAAAATGATGACCTGATAATCTTTTGCAAATGATTGGATCAGTCGATCTTCCCATAGATCCATCGTACTGCCATAACCCATAATCAAAATTAATGGATCACCTTCACCATAAATTCGGTAACCCATGTTAATATCGCCAACGGTTATCATAATTGACCTCCTATGGTTTAGTTTAAATAAATGCTCACTTTGATTATCTATTACAATTAGCTGTTTTGTCAAGACTGGAAAGTTAAAAAGGTATTTGTGTGGAACGGCCTATTC
>NZ_JAUSPS010000039.1 GCF_030652775.1 Acetobacterium sp.
CCAAGCTGTGCAGATGCAGGCCTTGAAAGACGAATCCATGGAGTTCTTCGAGTGGTGTCAGACCCTGTATCCGGACTTCGGCGCAGCTTATTACTTCCTGGGCTATGCCTATCTGAACCTTGGCCTCTACACCAAGGCGATGCTCACCTGGGACCGCTTTATGGCGCTGGCAGAGGACGAAGAGGAGAAGCAGGAAATCGGAGAACGGCTGGCGCAGCTGAAGGATCCGGTCCGGATCGAAGAAGGGATCAACCTGCTGCTGGGCGGAAAGCTCCGGGAAGGTCTTGCGATCCTGGAAGCCTATGTGGACACCGACTACCGCAATTGGTGGCCCCTGCACTATTATCTGGCGTCGGCTTATCAGACGTTGTCGTACACAGATGAAGCCATCGAAGGCTTCCTGAAAGTGCTGGAGCTGTCTCCCTCCCACATCGACAGCACCCGTCAGCTGGCCGAGCTCTACGACCAGTAAAATGACAGCGAAAAAGCGGAAAAGTATAGCCGCAAAACCGAAATACTTGCACGAAATCGGGAAGATTTGTGTTGACAACGCAGCGCGATTTGTTGTATGATGTTTCTTGTCGTAAACAGGTGAACATTCCAAGGTAGCTCAATGGTGGAGCACTCGGCTGTTAACCGATAGGTTGCTGGTTCAAATCCAGCCTGGGGAGCCATTAAGACATCAGGCGGGTGTGAAACATAATGATTCATATCCGCATTTATTACGGCCCCTTGGTCAAGCGGTTAAGACACCGCCCTTTCACGGCGGTAACAGGAGTTCGAGTCTCCTAGGGGTCACCAATTTAATATCTATGCGGCCTGGTAGTTCAGTTGGTTAGAATGCCAGCCTGTCACGCTGGAGGTCGAGAGTTCGAGTCTCTTCCAGGTCGCCAAAAAAACAAATATGTCAACACTTTTTATTAGGCTGATGTGGCTCAATTGGCATAAGTAGAGAGCCCAAAATAGACGAGTATAACGAGTCAATATTTTGGTGCGAATCACTTAGTTATGTGTAGTGGATCAGGAGTAACTAATTCAATGTATCAAGTACTTTATTTTTAAGCTGATGTGGCTCAATTGGCAGAGCAGCTGATTTGTAATCAGCAGGTTAACGGTTCGAGTCCGTTCATCAGCTCCATTTTTTTGTCAAAAATCAAGTGGGAGAATGCCCGAGTGGCTAAAGGGGGCGGACTGTAAATCCGTTGACGACGTCTACGATGGTTCGAAACCATCTTCTCCCACCACTATTTATCATGACCCATTAGCTCAGTTGCAAAGCAGAGAACCAAATCTTTGATTTGGTGTGAATCGCTTAGTTAGGCAAACTTGAGTATTATACAATCGTTTGAAGACAATACAACTTAATTAATTTATATGACCCATTAGCTCAGTTGGTAGAGCATCTGACTTTTAATCAGGGTGTCGGGCGTTCAAGTCGCCCATGGGTCACCAATTTCTAAATTTAACCGCAGATTATGCGGTTTTTTGTGCTTGTTTTTGACTAACAATATGACAACATCAGCAATATCCGTTATTCTGGAGATTTATCCATAAATACAATGATTATTGACATGGAACCATAATAAAAATTGCATTGTGAGAACTAAAATGCTTGCAGAGTGTTGAATTAATTGTTATAATAATACCGTTGCGGAAGTGGCTCAGTGGTAGAGCACTGGCTTCCCAAGCCGGGGGTCGCGAGTTCGAATCTCGTCTTCCGCTCCATATTAAATAATAGAGCCATCGAAACCATTTGTGTAAAGTTGCAAACAGCGATTTTACACTTTTTTGTTATTAGCATATTTAGAAAAGGGTACAGATGTAATATCTTGAATAATATAAGTCAAAAGATCAAACCGGGAAATGGTTCAGCTAGATGGCCTTGTGAAAAGGAGCAATATGAGTTTTAATTTATCGCTTGTTAGTTTTTTTGTCCTGATAATCGCTTATTTCATTGTGGTGGAGATATTTACCGTACTTTTCCGTCTCACCGGTTTAAGGGAGGATAAGGCGCGTTTCCAGGCGGTCTCCTGTATGACTAACAGCGGCTTCACTACCAGAGAAAGCGAACTGATTCTTAATTCGGCGGCGCGGCGCAACCTGGCGCGAGTGATGATGCTGTTTGGTTATCTTTTTGCGGTATCCGGGGTTTCGCTGTTAGTCAACTTGTTTTTTCGTTCTTCCGGCGACCAGATCAATTGGATGACGATTCTTTATTCGCTTATTTTTTTGGTAGTGATTCTGGTAATAACCCGATCCAAATGGATTGTCAGAAAATTCGATGAACTAGTGGAGCGGCTGGCCAAGAATAAAAAGAAGGGTACCTTTTGTAACAATGTCCGTGTTTTAGAAATGTTTCATGACAAGCTCATTGCCGAGGTTTTTGTTACCTGTCTTCCCCCGGAAATTACTGACAGAACCTTGCTGGAAATGAATTTTCGTCATACCTACAAATTAAATATTTTATTAATTAAACGGGGTAATACGATTATGGATCATGTCATTGCATCTGACGAGATTAAACAGGGAGACCGGGTTTTGATTTACGGATCCAAGAGCAATATTATGGAACTTTTTAAAGATAGTATCGAATAAATAAAAAAAAGTAAAAAAAGTCGAAAAAAAGTCTCAAAACGGGTTGACAAAACCCATGTGTTTTGTTATTATAATCAGGCACGTTACAGATAAAACAATTGCCTTAGCGGATGTGGCGGAATTGGCAGACGCGCTAGACTTAGGATCTAGTATCAATTGATGTATGGGTTCAAGTCCCTTCATCCGCACCACAAAATAAGCGGAAGTGGCTCAGTGGTAGAGCATCGCCTTGCCAAGGCGAGGGTCGCGAGTTCAAATCTCGTCTTCCGCTCCAAAATTTAATAAATTTGAAATGGCTTGAGTATTACTCTGGTCATTCTTTTTTAATCTACTTATGTGCGCCCATAGCTCAATTGGATAGAGTGCCTGGCTTCGAACCAGTAGGTTGGGGGTTCGAGCCCCTCTGGGCGTACCATAAACGTGCTTAAACAGTCATTCGTGGCTGTTTTTTATTTGCGCAAAAGTAGTTGATAAGTTATGATAAGATAAAACACAATCAGAATCAGAATAGGAAAATAAAATGAAGTTAGAAATGAGTATTAACAAGGCGATCTTACATGTATTGGATACTAACGCAAATATCCCGGTATTATCGGATATGCTCCTGAACATGACCGTATTGGTTAAAGAATATGTGGAAAAACATGTGGAAAGATCGATGAAAGATCCGGAGATCAAACGGACGGTCTTTCGTTCGGGCAGTCCTTTTAAGGAACGGATCATTGACTATAAAAATAATCCCCATGAGCTGATTCGGGTCAGTTCAGAAATATCCCAGCTGTTTTTCGATTTTATGCAAGAAAACATTGAAATACCATCTGCTGATCTGGTTTTTGTGGACTTTAATGTGGAACACGAAACCTATCTGGGCATTTTCAAGTTTAACTATAAGCAAGGCTATATCCACTATGTGAATACCGATAACGGTCTGACCAATGACATTCTGGTTCAGCCCTGTGTACTGCCAACGGAAAGTCAGAAACTGGATGAATTTATTCTCATTAATCTGGCCAGTGATGAGGTTCTGATCAAGGAAAAGAAATATCCAATCAATAATGAGAAGGATTATTATATTTCCAATCAATTAATTTTCTGTGAGCCGGCGATGTCGGAAAAAGAGGCCTTTGACATTATCGATAAAACCGTCAAAGAAGTGATTGTCAGAGAATATGGCGGTGATTATGAAAAGTTGAATGCTGCTAAAACGGTGCTGGCTGATGATTATGAAACCGAAAGCGAAATCGATGTGGACAATCTGGCTAAAACGGTTTTTGACGGGGATTCAACCATTCAGGATCGCTTCAGGTCGTCTTTGGAAGAAAAAGGGCTCTATGAAAAGAAGATCCCGGTCACCCCGAATATTGAAAAGAAGATCTTTGGAAAACAAAAGTTTATTACCGATACGGGTATTGAAATCAGTATTCCGATGGATCAGCTGAAGCGAAATGATATTATTGAGTTTAAAAATAATCCGGATGGTACCATCTCCGTGGAAATCAAGAATATTGGACTGCTAAACCAGAAATAAATAGCCGCTTCGTTAACCGGAGGGCACTTTTGCAATGATGAATCATAGATGTGGAAGGAAGAATTTTATGAAGACGAAAAAAGTATTTAAATTAATCAGAAAAAACACCTTTATCTCGTGTATTCCATTGATCAGCGCCAATCGCGATGAATTAATATCTGATGTTGAAGTGGGAGTGGCAAATGGCTGTGATTTTTTGGAGTGGCGCCGCGATCATTTCATGGCGGGGGAACTGCTCACGGCTGAAGAAGAACAGGATTTGTTAGTTGAAATAAAAACAAGAATGCCCGATCAGGGACTTATTTATACTTATCGCAGTCATCTGGAGGGCGGCGTTTGTGAAACCGCAGATGAAATCCGGGCAGCCGCAATGATTGCGGCGATAAAAAGTAACCGGGTCGACTATGTGGACGTGGAACTGAGTAGTGAACCGGCTTTTCTAGAGCGGATTACAGGGGCTTTAAAAGCGAGTGAAAGCCAATGGCTGGTTTCCCATCATAACTTTGAGAAAACCCCGACTACAGAGGAAATAAACACTGTTTTCAGAGCCATGGAAGCAGCCGGCGGCGATGTCCTTAAATTGGCGGTGATGCCGCAGTCAATGGATGACGTGCGCCATTTAATCCAGGCCACCCTCACTTACAACGAAAAATCCCGGAAACCGATGATTGCCATTGCGATGGGATCATTGGGATCAATAACTCGAATAGCACCTGATCTGTGTGGCGGTTCCCTGACCTTTGCGGCGGGAGCCGGGAAAACAGCGCCTGGTCAGCTCAGTCTGGAAGAAATAATCGACTTGCGAAAAAGAATGGCTCTGATATAATTATCAGAGCCATCAATCATTCCAGAATTTTGATCAACCAGGGCTTGTTTGTAAATTTGGAAATCAGCGACTTGGACGAAATAGCGCAGAGGATCCCGATCGTGATCCCAGCCAGAACGTCGGTGGGGTAATGAACAAAAAGGTAAAGCCGGGAAAAACAAACGAGCAGGGCAAAACCCAACAGTAACCAGCGCAGCCAGTCTTTCCGGGTGATGAAATAGGCCCAGACAAAGGCAAAAACCGAAGCACTGTGACCGGATGGAAATGAAAAATCTTTCTGAACTGGTAACAGCATTTCAATCTCGTAGAGGGTGTAAGGCCGGACCCTCGCCACCAGTGGCTTTAGGGTGAGATTAACCACCAAAACATTCAATATGAGCGAAACCGCAATGATGAGACCTGTTAAACGGGTTTCTTTTTTTATAATCAGGATCAGGGAAAGCAGAACAGCTAAAAGGCCATCACCCCATAAATTGGTGACGAAAATAAAAAAACCGTTAAGTTGTTCAACGACAAGATGCTGATGGATCCACACTAAGATATCGAGATCCATTAATCGGCTCCGTTGGACGCATTAAAATCCTTAATGCACCAGTCAATGGGGAGAGTCCCCTGAGCCTTCAGCAGGTCGTTTGCGGTGGAAAAAGGCCGACTACCGAAAAATCCCCGATGAGCTGATAATGGACTGGGATGGGGGGATTCGATGATGGGATGACGGGGGTTGGTAATCAGGGCTTTTTTGTTTTGAGCATCGCGACCCCAGAGAATAAAAATAACCGGTTCGGCTCGGGTGTTTAATCGTTCAATGATCCGGCTGGTAAAAATCTCCCAACCCGAATTTCGATGGGAACCGGCTTCACCGCCCCGGACGGTTAGAACAGCATTGAGCAGTAGTACCCCTTGCTCAGCCCAGGTGGTTAAACAGCCATGGCTGGGAATCGGGCAGCCCAAATCGGCTTCCAGTTCTTTGTAGATATTAAGCAGCGAAGGGGGAATTGCGATCCCGGGTTTGACAGAAAAAGCCAGGCCATGAGCCTGGCCTGGTCCATGATAGGGGTCCTGGCCGATAATACAAACCTTTGTCTGCGATAATGACGTCAAGTGAAAGGCGTTGAAAATATCATGCATGGGCGGATAAACCACCCGGCTCTGATATTCGTTAATCAGAAAGTGTCGAAGGTTCAGATAATATTCTGTTTTTAATTCCTGTTGAATGGGTTGTTCCCAATCGTTTTCAAAATGAATCGGCATATTTTAAGCTCCTATAAATTGGTTATGAGGTGAATCCTCACGAAAATAATGCTTTGATTATACACTATAAAGCCAGGTTTTAACCATGATTTTTTATTCCAATAAAGGAGGGATTATGATATAATGGATAAAGTATACAATATTATGAGTGCAATGCGAGGGAACATGAACAGGGTTATGCTAAAAGCCAAAGCAAAAGTAAATCTATCTTTGGATGTCACTGGCATTCGGGAAGATGGCTATCATGAAATGAAAATGATTAATCATTCCATCGAACTGGATGATGTGCTGACCTTTGAAGCCTGTGATGAGGGGATTATCCTGACGTCCAATGAAAATACCATCCCCTTGGACGAGCGTAATCTGGTGATTAAGGCGGCGTGTAAACTGCAAAGTCAGTTCGATGTCAAACAGGGGGTTAAGATTCATCTGGAAAAGAGGATTCCGGCTCAGGCCGGTCTGGCCGGAGGCAGCAGCGATGCTGCGGCAACCTTAAGGGGCCTGAATACCCTTTGGCAACTGGGGCTCTCGCAATCGGAGCTGCTGGCAATTGGCGTTGCCATTGGGGCGGATGTACCCTATTGTCTGGTTGGTGGCACGGCTCTGGTGGAAGGAATCGGGGAAAAAATAACACCCCTAAAAAATCTGCGAAAAATGGCAGTTCTGGTGGTGAAACCGGACATTGACATCGCCACCCCCTGGGCCTTCAAAAAACTGGATGGCTCAACCATTGCCAAACATCCTGATATTGCAGCGATTATTACGTTGCTGGAAGATGATGATTACGATGGATTGAAAGCGAACCTGGGAAATGTTTTTGAAGCCATTGCTTTTGCAGATTATCCTGAAATAGAAGCGATAAAAAAAGAAATGTTGGAGCAGGGAGCCCTGGCCGCCATCATGACCGGCAGCGGATCCACGGTCATTGGTTATTATCGGGATCAGCAGTTGGCAGAAAAGTCCTGGCAACAATTTAAAGAAAAGTATCCGATGTGTTTTTTAAGTAAAATAGCAGAAAGTGAAGGAGAAAACGATGTGGGATGATAAAAAAGGCTTAAGCCTTGATATAAGTTCCTGCAAGCCATTGCGGGAAATTGTTTTTGAAACCATTCGCTGTGCCATTATTACCGGGGAACTTCAGCCGGGACAACGTTTAATGGAGGTTCAGCTGGCAGAACAAATGGGGGTCAGCAGAACACCGGTCAGAGAATCCATCAGAAAGCTTGAACTGGAAGGCCTGGTAAAAATGGTGCCGAGAAAGGGCGTTTATGTGACGCCGATGTCGGTTAATGACCTCAAAGAAATGATGGAAATAAGGCGGGCACTGGAAGGTCTGGCAGCGGAGTTGGCGGCCATGAATGCCACGAAAGACGAAATCGGCAGACTTTATGAAGCCAACGAGCGATTTGGGGAGTCAGCCCTGCATAATGATGAAGAGGGCATCATCAAACATGATATGCATATTCATGAGACGATTTATACAGCATCAAAAAATGTCAAACTGCAGTCGATGATCAATAGTCTACGGGAACAGATGCAGCGGTTTCGGGCCGAATATGTCCATCGCATTGAAGATAAAAACCCGCTGGTGAATCAGCATATGGAAATAATCAGACAAATTGAAAAGGGTGAGTGCCGAAAAGCCAATCTGGCCGCCTGCGACCATATTTACACTACTGGCGACAGTATGCTCAGTTTGCTGGAAAAAGCAGAGTGAGTTTGATCATAAAAAACGCTGCCACGGAATAAAACAACCTTTGTTTTATTCCGTGGCAGCGTTTTATTTGGCTACTTCATTTAATAGCTTATTCTAGGGTGCCGAAATCATTGTTTTCCAAAAAGTTCTTATTGTTAAACAAAGCAATGACAAGAATAATACTGCCGCACACCACAAAGACATCGGCAAAATTAAAAATTGCAAATTTAATCATCCGAAAATCAAGAAAATCCACTACAAAATCAAGGCGCAGGCGATCCAATAGATTTCCCGCAGCGCCGCCGATAATAAAGGACAGGGCGACGTTGATGACGCGATTTTCTTTGATATTAGGTATTTTAATTAAAAAGTAAATCAGTACCCCAATAAAAACCAGAGTCAAAATAATCAGGAATATCTGCATATTGGTAAACAGACTAAATGCCGCACCGGTGTTTTCGACATAGGTTAAATGAAAAACGCCAGGGATCACTGGTAGTGAATCAATTGGTTTTATATGTGCAATGACCAGGTATTTAGAATACTGGTCAAGAAAAATAGCAAAAAGGATTATTGCGATATAGATCATGGTTTCTCCTAAACAAATAATTAGCTATAAAAATATTATGATAACTTTCTCTAAAATACAAGGAAAACTTTATTTCATAGCGGTTTTATTTTTGTTTAATCATAATTTAAGAATCTATTTGAAACTGCTTTAAATTTTTCAAGTTAAATGTTAAGATATAATTCGAGTTAAAAACTGTACCGGAGGAGCATGTGAAAGTTAAGATTGATATGGAACTTGTTAAAAAATACAGCTACTTTTTAGTTGGCGCCCTCATCCTGCTTTTGATATACAAATTATTAGATAACTTTGGGGTGGTTACCGCCACCATCGGCGGCGTAATTACCGGCACTTTAAAAGTGCTGATGCCTATTCTGGTGGGAGTGGTGCTGGCTTACTTACTATTCAAACCAATGCGGGGCATTGAAAAGTTTGTGTTCAAGACGATTCCCAAAAGTCAGAACCAGGGGCGGACGGTTCGTCTGATTTCAATCCTGATTGTTTATGTGATCACGATTATTTTAATTGTTTTGTTTTTTTACGCCACCATTCCGTCAGTCATTGAAAGTCTTACTGGCCTGATTGCCCAGACCCCCCAATATTTAACGATCATTGATAATTATCTGGGCGAAAGTCTGGCCAAAGGTGGAGCTGCTAAGGATATTTTAACCGAACTGAAAGTAGCCATTGATAGTCTGCAAAATATGACGGCAATGGATGTACTCAATCAGATCACATCATATTTTGGGGCAAATCCGGATTCCATAAAAAACATCGGGAATTTTGCCTTTGTCTTTTTAAAAGGGACTATTGGCTTCGTCATCAGTTTTTTTATCGTCTTTTTTGTCGGACTCTATTTGATGTTGGATAAAGAAAAAATCAGCGATCAGGTTGATCGGTTTGCCAAAGCAGTGTTGAATAAGACTTTGTACAACGGATCCCATTGGGCAATTCTGACCATTGATGAAATTTTTTACAAGTATTTTACTGGGAAAATATTAACGTCGATGCTGATTGGATTTCTGTTTTATCTGGGACTGCTGGTGATTGGCGTGGAATATGCCCCCTTATTTGGGGTGATTGTGGCCATTACTAATGTGATTCCCTATTTTGGCCCGATTATCGGAGCTGTCCCAGCCGTCATTATTACTTTAATTGATGAACCGGTCAAGGCGCTTTGGGTCGGAATATGGATTTTGGTGGTGCAGCAGTTTGACGGCAATGTTCTAGCGCCCAATGTCTTAGGCAAAATTGTCGAACTCAATCCCTTCTGGGTGTTGTTCTCGGTTATTGTCGGCGGCAGTCTCTTTGGCGTTTTGGGGATGTTTGCGGCGATTCCGATGTTTGCCGTGATTAAGGTCTTTTTTGAAGAAGCGCTCACACGTTGGGAACGAAAAAAAGAATTGCTTGAGAACCCACTGGAATAATTAGAAACAGAAAAATTAGCATAATTGCAGGGGGAAAACCCCTTTGAACAAGGAAAGGACATAGATTAATGGAAAGTGTATTTGACGTATTGCAGGAGCGGGGGTTTATTGAACAATGTACCCACGAGGATGAGATTAAAAAATTACTGGCGGAAGAATCCGTTTCTTTCTATATCGGTTTTGATCCAACGGCAGACAGCCTTCATATTGGTCATTTCATTCAGATCATGGTTATGGCTCACATGCAACGGCATGGACATCGTCCCATTGCGTTGATCGGAGGCGGAACCACGATGATTGGCGATCCATCCGGCCGATCGGATATGCGACAGGTGATGACACCGGAACGTATTGCGGAAAATGGCGAAAAATTTAAAAAGGTCTTTGAAAAATTTCTGACCTTTGAAGATGACAAGGCTGTGATGCTCAACAATGCCCAGTGGCTGTTGCCGCTGAATTACATTGATTTTTTGCGGGAAATCGGAGCGCATTTTTCCGTCAATCGGATGCTGGCGGCGGATTGCTATAAATCGCGGTTGGAAAAAGGGCTGACCTTTCTGGAGTTTAATTATATGTTGCTTCAGGCTTATGATTTTTATGTGCTGCATAAAGAACAACGCTGCAAGATGCAATTTGGCGGAAATGATCAGTGGTCCAACATCATTGCCGGCGTTGAACTGGTTCGGCGTAAAGATGCCGAGCAGGTCTTCGGCATGACCTTCTCGCTGCTGACCACCAGTGAAGGGATCAAAATGGGGAAAACGGCTAAAGGCGCTTTATGGCTGGATCCGGACAAAACATCGCCCTATGAATTTTACCAATATTGGCGAAACATTGCGGATGCTGATGTGGAAAAATGTCTGTCCCTGCTGACCTTTATTCCGATGGACGAGGTGCGTCGCCTGGGGGCTCTCAAAGACTCTGAAATTAACCAGGCCAAGGAAATCCTGGCATTTACTGTCACCGAGATTATTCACGGCACGGAAGCCGCCCAGGAAGCCCAAAATGCTGCCCGCAAGCTTTTTGCCGGAGATCAGGGGGATGCTGAGATACCCAGCGTTGATTTGACAAAAACAGAACTGGCCGAAGGAATGGACATTTTGGCTTTATTGGAAGTGGCCAAACTGATTCCCACCCGCAGTGAAGGACGACGCTTGATCGGACAGGGCGGTGTTCTGCTGAACGGCGAAAAAGTAACCGATTTTAAACTGCTGGTAACTGCGGCAGATTTCAAAGACGGAAAAATTGTTCTGAAAAAGGGCAAAAAAGCATTCAAACAAATTAATCTAGTATAGAAGGTGACCAGATGATCAGTTCAAAACCTGTTAGAGGTACCCGGGATATTTTACCCGAGGAAATGAAAATTCGGGATCGGTTGGAACAACAGATATTGGCAGTCTACCGTTCTCATGGGTTCAGTCGGATTGAAACCCCAGTAATGGAAAATCTGGAATTACTGTTGGGTAGTGACGGGGGCGAGAATTTAAAAATGCTTTTTACCATTTTGAAGCGTGGTGAAAAGCTTAGCTTAAATCAGGATGCCAAGGTGTCGGATCTTTGCGATATGGGTTTGCGCTTCGATCTGACCTTACCGCTAAGCCGTTTTTATTCAAATAATCAGGAAGTGCTGGAAACCCCGTTTAAGGCGATACAGATTGGTAACGTCTTTCGGGCGGAACGGCCCCAGAAAGGACGATTCCGGGCCTTTAAACAATGTGATATCGATATTATCGGAGATCCCACCGTTTCGGCTGAGATTGAGCTGATGGATACTACCGCTAAAGCGCTGTTGGCGATGGGATTTATCGGGTTCACGATAAAAGTGAATCATCGCCAGCTCTTAAGTGAAGTCATTATAAAAGCTGGGTTTGCGGCGGATCAGGTCGGAACAGTCTGTATTGCTCTCGATAAAATGGATAAAATCGGAGTCGCTGGGGTAACCGGCGAATTACTGGAAAAGGGACATCAGCAGGAAAAAGTGGACAAGCTAATGGCCTGTGTTACTGGCATCAATCTGGATAATTTAGCAGAGTGGGTGGAAGATAACACGTCGATTTCAGAATTGACCGAGGTGATCAACACCGTCAAAACCCTGGCTAAAGAACAATTCGAAGTCGTTTTTGATTTTTCGCTAATCCGGGGGATGGGTTATTACACCGGCTTGATCTTTGAAGTCAGTTATGGCCCCTATGGTTATTCCATTGCCGGCGGCGGCCGTTACGACAACATGATCGGGAAGTACAATAAGGTTTCGGTGCCGGCGGTTGGTTTTTCGATTGGCTTCGAACGGATTATTACCATTCTCATGGAAGAACAGCAAGATGCCCGGCAGATTGATCCGGCAGTGATTCTGTTCTACGACCCCCAAACCAGCAACATGGTGGATGTCATTGGTGCCGGCGATCTTTGGCGGAGCAGAGGCTATCTGGTGAATCTGGTTGCGATGAAGAAAAAATTTGGCAAACAGATTGCGGCCTGGGATAACGGACAATATCAAGGATTTCTGGTCTTTGGCCGGGATGAAGAAATAAAGAAATTTCAGGAAAATTAATTTTTTATTACCCTAAACACCGGTATGCGATGGTCGTGCCGGTGTTTTGTTTTCATTTATTTGTTGTGATGCGAATATTTTTAAGAATAAATTGAAGTCTTATGCTATAATGTAATATTGATAGTTTAAAATGGATCAAAAAATAACGATAAAGGAAAAATGAATGCCGAAAATAGTAAATTTAATTGCCACAGTCGCTTTTGGAATCGAAAGTGTGGTAAAGGACGAAATAAAAAAACTGGGATACGAAGTAACGGAAGTTGAGAACGGAAAAATCCGTTACGCCGGCCCATTGGATGCGATTCCCCGTTCAAACCTGTGGTTGCGCTGTGCTGATCGGGTGCTCTTGGAGATTGGCCGATTTAAAGCCGAAACCTTTGATGAATTGTTTGAGAAAACAAAGGCCTTGCCTTGGGAAAACTGGATCCCCGTTGACGGAGAATTTCCAGCGGCTAAAATCACCAGCGTCAAATCGACCCTGTTCAGTAAATCTGACGGGCAGCGAATTGTCAAAAAAGCGGTGGTAGAACGATTAAAATCAAAATACCATGTCGAATGGTTTGATGAGAATGGCGGCAAGTACCCCATTCACATTCAAATTCTCAAGGATGAGGTGACCTTGTCGATTGACACCAGCGGCTCTGGTCTTAATCGGCGGGGGTACCGTCAATATGGTAATGAAGCACCGCTGAAAGAAACCATTTCAGCAGCCTTGGTTTATTTATCCCATTGGCGACCGGAGCGGGTTTTTTTGGATCCCCTTTGCGGATCAGGGACCATTGTTATTGAAGCAGCGATGATTGGTAAAAATATTGCTCCGGGTCTGAAACGCGATTTTGTTTCCGAAACATGGGATGCCATTCCCGCTGAGTTATGGGAACAGGCCAGGCAGGAAGCCAAGGATGCTATCAATGACAAGGAGTTCTTGCTGCTGGGATCTGATTGTGATGCTGACGCTCTGAAACAAGCCCGATCCAATGCCGAACTGGCAGGGGTTTCGGATTTGGTTGCTTTTCAGAAATTGCCGGTTCAGTCTATTTCCACTAAGAAAAAATACGGAGTTGTTATCACTAATCCGCCCTATGGCGAACGCATCGGCGAAGAAAAAGAAATCCAGCGCTTATATCGGGATATGGGTAAGGTATTTCGAAGTCTGGATGACTGGTCCTATTTTATTATTACTGGTTATGAAAAGTTTGAAAAATATTTTGGCGAAGCATCAACTAAGAATAGAAAACTCTACAATGGCGATATTAAGACCCATTATTACCAATATTATGGACCGCTGCCACCGCGTAAACGAAAACCGGACGAAGCGGCAGAAATCATTAACAATACAACCGAAACAAACGAATAATACTGCGAAATAATGCCGGAATCGATTTATCTAGAAATAAATCGAAAAAAAATAAAAGAATAGGTGAAAAGATGAAAAAAGTATCAAATAGTCGATCGAATAGCAGCAAGACCAGTGATAAGCCCCGAAGCAAGAAAAACGACAACGCTTCAAAAGGCGATAAAAAGCCCCGTAAGTTTGAAGAACGTGGCGACAAGGATGATAAAAAACCGCGCAAATTTGACAGCAGAGGGCCCAAAGAAGAACGTGGACCCCGTCGCTTTGACGATCGGAAACCGCCGCGCAAGCATGAGGGTTTTAATCGCGAAGATGATGGCGTAACTGAAGAAACGTTTATCGTCGTGGGAAAAAACCCGGTTATGGAAGCCCTCCGTTCTGGTCAGGAAATTGATAAATTGTTGATCTTAAAAGACAACACCGATCACGTCCTCAAAAAGATTACCGATATGGCCAAAAAGCAAAATATCATTATCCATTCAGTTGAAAAAGCAAGACTGGAATATCTGGCCGACGGTCAGGTTCATCAGGGGATTGTGGCACTGATGGCACCATTTCCTTACAGTAACCTGCAGGATATTCTCAATCATGCCAAAGCCAAGGGACGAGACCCCTTTATTGTTATTTTAGATCATTTGACGGATCCCCATAATCTGGGGGCGATAATAAGGAGTGCCAATATTTGCGGTGCTGACGGCGTGATCATTCCCAACCGCCGATCTGCTTCTTTGACCGCCGTTTCGGTAAAGGCTTCATCCGGGGCAGTGTCGCACACCCCAATTGTCAAGGTGACCAATCTCAGCCAGACGATTGATGAGCTCAAGAAAAAAGGGTTCTGGATCATGTCTACTGACATGAAGGGAAATCCTTATTTTAAAGCCGATTATAAGGGCTCGTTAGCCATTGTCATCGGTAATGAAGGCACCGGAATCAGCGAAAAAGTTAAAAAACAATGCGATTTTTCGGTATCCATTCCCATTCATGGCGAGATCGAATCCTTTAATGCTTCGGCAGCAGCAGCGATCATTTTTGCAGAGGCTGCCAAACAGCGATTTCAATGAAAACCATATTAATTGTGGATGGCTATAATGTCATCCACGGTTCAGATGATTTAAAACGTCTTTCAGAAATCCAGTTAGAAGAGGCGCGGGTAAAGCTGATCAATGATTTAAATGGCTACAGCGGATTCAAAGGATGGGAAACCATCCTTGTTTTCGATGCCTATCAGCAGCAAACCCTGGAAAAATGCGAAGAAATAGTGGGACGGATCAAGGTGGTTTTTACCGAAAAGAATAAAACCGCCGATAGCTACATTGAAAAATTGGTTTACAGCCTGCCTAAAGCCTACAGTGTCCGGGTGGTGACATCGGATTTTACCTTGCAGCAGATGGTGATGGCCAGCGGTGCCGAGCGGGTTCCGGTACGGGAGCTGATCCAGGATATGGAAGCAACGTTAAAAAACTTTCGTGATGACAAGAAAAAAAGTGTGCAAAAACAAGGGGTCAAGCTCAGTGATTTTTTAGATGCAGAAACCCTGGATCAATTTAACAAAATGCGCATTAAAGAATAATGCGAGGACAAAATGGTAAAGATTAGCAATGATAAAATATCAGAATTGGAAATAGTAAACCGTGCCCAGCAGGGGGACAAGGAAGCTGAAGAATTCTTGCTGGAAAAATATCGAAAAAATGTCCTGATCCGGGCTCGCTCCTATTATCTGGTCGGTGGGGACAATGAAGATCTGATCCAGGAAGGGATGATTGGTTTACTCAAAGCGATTTGGGACTTTCGTCCGGATCGTGAAGCACAGTTTTCGACCTTTGCCAATCTCTGCGTTGAACGACAAATCCAAACTGCTATCAGTTCAGCCAACCGCCAGAAACACATGCCGCTGAATAATTCAGTATCAATTTATGCGGCCGTGTCGGAAGAAGAACCCCAGAATATCATTATCGACCGGCTGGCCGCAAAAAAAAGCGTGGAGCCCGGAGTAGAATTAATCAAAGCCGAAGAATTGGAACAATTGATGATTGATGTTAAACGGGAATTGTCCAGTTTTGAGAAAAAAGTCCTTGCCTACTATATTCAAGGCGCCTCCTACTACGAAATTTCCAGGGCACTGGACTGTGGCAATAAATCGGTGGACAATGCCTTACAGCGAATTCGAAAAAAAATTGGCAAAAAAATATAGAAAACAGTTGACAAAAAAGCAAAAACAAACTATTATAGAGAAGCTGAATTAATAAGCAAGTGGGAGAATGCCCGAGTGGCTAAAGGGGGCGGACTGTAAATCCGTTGACGACGTCTACGATGGTTCGAAACCATCTTCTCCCACCATTTATTATAAGCCCTCATAGCTCAGTAGGTAGAGCACCACCATGGTAAGGTGGGGGTCTCCGGTTCAAATCCGGATGAGGGCTCCATTTTTATATCATAAATTAAAATTGACATAGTATAAAACGATAATTTTTAGATTTTTAAGGAGAATACAAATGGCAAAGTCAAAATTTGAAAGAAATAAGCCCCATGTAAATGTTGGAACAATTGGTCACGTCGATCATGGTAAAACGACATTAACAGCGGCAATCACATCTGTATTAAACAAGCGATTTGGAACAGGGGAAGCCGTAGCATTTGAAAATATCGATAAAGCCCCAGAAGAAAGAGAACGTGGAATCACTATTTCAACCGCTCACGTTGAATATGAAACTGCCGCTCGTCACTATGCTCACGTTGACTGCCCGGGACATGCCGATTATGTTAAGAACATGATCACTGGTGCTGCCCAAATGGACGGTGCAATCCTGGTTGTTAGTGCTGCTGATGGCCCTATGCCTCAGACACGTGAACATATCCTGTTAAGCCGTCAGGTAGGCGTACCATATATCGTTGTTTTCTTAAACAAGGTCGATATGGTCGATGACGAAGAATTACTGGAATTAGTTGAAATGGAAGTTCGTGAACTTCTTGACGAATATGATTTCCCAGGCGATGATACACCAATCATTCCCGGTTCCGCTTTACGCGCATTAGAAGATCCAGACGGCCCATGGGGAGACAAAATTGTTGAACTGATGAACGCTGTTGATACCTGGGTTCCTGATCCCGTACGTGATACCGACAAACCATTCCTGATGCCAGTTGAAGATGTTTTCTCAATCACTGGCCGTGGTACTGTAGCAACCGGACGGATCGAACGTGGGATTGTTAAAGTCGGCGAAGAAGTTGAAATCGTCGGGATTCATGATGTTCGAAAAACAGTTGTAACCGGAATCGAAATGTTCCGTAAATTACTGGACGAAGGCCGATCAGGCGACAACGTCGGGGCATTATTACGTGGTGTTGACCGGACTCAAATCGAACGTGGTCAGGTACTGGCTAAGCCAGGTTCCATCAAACCACACACCCATTATCAATCAGAAGTATATGTCTTAACCAAAGAAGAAGGCGGACGTCATACTCCATTCTTCGACGGATACAGACCACAGTTCTACTTCAGAACAACTGACGTAACTGGTATCATCAAATTACCAGAAGGCGTAGAAATGGTAATGCCTGGCGATAACGTGCAAATGGAAATCACTCTGATCACTCCAATCGCGATCGAAGAAGGTTTACGTTTCGCTATTCGTGAAGGCGGACGTACCGTTGGTTCTGGTGTTGTAGCCAAAATGTTAGAAGATTAATATTTTGCGAAGCAAAATGTTAAAATAAAAAAATAAAATTGATATTTGAGCGATGCTGTTTGATCAGTTCGATAGCATAAGGCAAATAACAAGTATCAGTCAATTTTCACCGCCTCTCCAGTAGAGGCGGTTTTTTGCGTGAAGGCAACGAGCCAATCGCAAGCTCGCTTGCAGTTCGCGTAAGAGTAATTGACAAAACACTATTCGAACTTCTTTCGCAATTATGATACAATAGAATAATAAATTTTGTTGGGAGAAAAAGCAAATGAAAAAATATATCAGTGTGACCATTAGTGATAAGGTGGAGTCAGTCGGAAATGACTATAATAAAGGCTTCAGAAAATGTAAAACGGAAGAATTAGCTCAGGAGATTGAAGCTGTCTGTAACAATTACGATGAAAAAGGCTACGACCTGGCTTCAATTGTACCCATTGTTCAAGGACAGCATATCGTTTTTTCCAGCGATGGCAGCTGGGCAAACAGCGCTACTGAGGGTGTGATTATTACCTTTAAAGCAAAATAGAACACAAAATCAAAAAAGTCTATTCAGAGAATTTCTGAATAGACTTTTTTTAGATCAATAATTTAATGTCCGAAAAATCATGTTCTCTAAAAAACAGTAGCGCTTCATAGCTGACGCGATAGATAGATTTGACCGGAATACCCCAGCACCGAGCCGTATTTGAGATAATCAGTATTGAAAAATCCTCCACCGGCATTTTTATCCTGGCCTCACAGAAAGCCCGAGTAAGCTCCCGACGGGCCCCGAAATCAGCGATTAGCAAAGCATCGAATTCAATGGGACGAATTCGCAGATTATAGTCTCTGACAAAATCATGATAGATTTCACCCATTTTACCATGAAGAAAAGGATAGAGTGAATCATTTTGAGAAATTTCATAATAAAACTTATTAACTAGAGGGTCGCTCAGTAGGTGATGATACCAAACCATGGTCAAATAAAAATGATTTTCAAAGGAATTGATAGGTTTATATCCGATTAGTTTTTTATTAAGAGAATCGTGGATGGAATCGAGATAGTCATCGAAAATTCGCGCAATAAAGGTATCTTTGGTGGCAAAATGATAGGTCATAGAACCTAAAGTTGTATCGGAATGATCGGCGATTTGTTGAATTGTAGTGGCATTGTAGCCCTGATTATAAAAAAGTTCTTTGGCGCTCTTGTAGATGCGTTCTTTTGTCATCTCGCCTTTGGTCATTTTTCGCATTTTAATCTCCTTAAAGCAATGTGGCATAGCAATTTTAGCACTAAGTGAGAGAATTAACAAGGAAAAATAGCAAAAGAATGGAATAAAAAAATAAATTAATATAAATTACTAAAAAAACAGTAAAATGTCAATAATTTAATAATAAAAGCTTGACAAAACTGATGTAAAGGGTTACTATTTAGTAAGTCTTAGTAATATTACTGAAAGATCTAAAATGACGAAGGTGAAAATCCGGAAATTTTACTTTAGTCGATCATTAAAAAATTTGAGGAGGCTCTTTTATGGAAAAAAAACCCTTAAGTTCAGGGCTTAAAAAATTCTTTGGTATTGGAGATCTTGGTTTTACTCTGATGTCGAATGTTGAAGTATTTTATTTTGCATATTTTTTAACAAACATTGCAAAATTTGATTTGGGAACAACTGCAATAATTATGACCTTAACAAGTACAGTAGATATGGTATTGTCGCCATTCTATGGTGGATTTATTGATGCACTTAAACCAATGAAATGGGGCAAATACAGATCGTATTTGCTGGTAATACCACCACTTGTCGTAGTACTCTACACGATGATGTTTACGGTTATTGGCACTGGAATCGTCCCAATGATTATTATCTGTGTCGCTTTCATCACTTCGCATGTTGCTTGGAATTTCTCTTATGTAGCAAACATAGCACTTATCCCAACAATTTCAACTTCACCAGAAGATCGAACACAATTATCCGCAACACGAGGCGCTTATGCAAATGTTGGGAAAATTATTTTCTCAGCAATGGGCTTAGCCACTATTTTATGGGTTGGTGAATTAGTTAAAAACCCAGTACTTGGGTTCACTATTTCGGCATTCGCAATGGCATGTGTTTACTGGTTAGGCTATTTCATTCACTTCAAACTGACAAGTGGATACGAAATAACATATGAAGATGCTGCTGCAAATACGAATACTGCCAAAAAAGAAAAAATATCTATTGGCGATATGGCTAGATCATTGGTTCAGAACCCACATTTGTTAGTGTTGCTTTTAGCAGATGTCGCACGTTGGACAGTTAACTTTGTCTGTGCCGGTTCAGCCGTATACTTCTTTACCTACGTAGCTAACGATGTTGCAATGTTTAGTGTATACTTGTTGGTTGCCAATATTATGGCGGTAATTGGCTCATATTCAAGTAAATATGTTGCCGCAAAATTGTCAACACGAACAGCTGCACTGATTGGCTGTTACGGTTTAGGTGTATTCTTAATTGGTTGTCAATTCGTTGTTGGAAATATCACAATGGTTCTGGTTGTACTTTCCTGTGCGCAGTTCTTCTTAGGATTCCTTTATGCATTGATGGTTGCTTTATATGGTGACGCATCAATCTACAGTGAATGGAAAACAGGAAAAGCAGCATCAAGCTGGGTTATGGGATTATCAAATTTACCATTGAAACTTGCTATCTTCATCAAAGGTTTAATTATTCCGGCAATGTTGGCTTCGGTAGGATTCGTTGCAAAAATGGATCCAGCTACTGCCACTCCAGAATTAAAAGCTGGTATTACCACTTTATTCTGTACAATTCCTGGTGCTACGGTTCTCGCAGGTGCGGTTCTGTTAACCTTTGGCTACCGTTTAACCACAGAAAAAGTGAAACAATATCAAGCTGAAATTAATGCCAGAAATAAAATAGCAGAATAGTAGACGTAAATAAGATGACATTAAAATAATTACATAAAAATAAGAAGCCATATTCAAATCAATTGATAGGCTTCTTATTTGTTTCATGAGATGAATAGCGAAAATGTTGGGTATAAACAGAATAACTATTATCTTAAAACTACGATTGAGGTGGATTATGAATAAAAAACAGATCATCGGAATGGTTATCAGCATTGCCGTGCTTGTAGCCGTTTTTTTTCTACCCATACCAATGGGTTTGACCGATAAGGGACTGATAACCATTGGCTTGTTGCTGTTCTTTTTAATCATGTTGATTACTGAGGCGCTGCCAGTTGGCGTTATTTGTTTCCTATGTCTGGCGCTATTGCCAACACTGGGGGTCACAAAAAATCTGACCGCCGGACTTAGCGGATTTACCAACACGATCTTATTTTTCGTACTGGCTTCATTTGGGCTGGCTGAGGCGGTGACCTCCACGCCGATTGTTCAACGGATCTTACATGCGCTGCTTAAAAAATTTGGTAAAGATGTCAAAACCTGTGTTCTGGCGATTATGGTTGCTGGTGCCCTGGTATCTTCGATTGTCACGGATGTGCCATCGGTGGTTGTTTTCATGGGTATCGGAGCCAGCTTTCTTAAGCTATTTAAAAATGAAGCAGATCGTCAGCAAACGGCAAAATCACTGATGATGGGAATTCCGATAGCGGTGATGCTGGGCGGTCTAATGACGCCGGCCGGTAGTGGGATAAATATTTTAACGATTGGCTTGTTGCAAAGTCAGGCTGACATCCAGATCACTTTTATTCAGTGGATGGCCTGTGGTATCCCGATTGTTGTTGTCATGGTGCCGCTGGCCTGGTTCATCTTGACGAAAATTTTTCCTCCAGCAAATATTGATAAAAATGAGATTGATAACTACTTGAAGACCATTGAAGTTAAGGAAAAAGTGGATAGCAGAGAATTGAAGGTCATTCTGATTGGATTAACTATGATTTCCTTCTGGGTACTCAGCTCATTCTATCCGGCCATTGAAGTGACTGTGGTAGCCCTGATTGGCTGTGTTTCTTTCTTTTTGCCAGGGATCAAGATACTCACCTGGGAGCGCTACATGAAAGCGGTCAGTTGGATTTCATTTATCCTGATCGGAACGGTTTTATGTATTGCCAACACCATTGTTGCAAACGGTGTCAGCGAATGGTTTGTCAACTATGTTTTACCATCATCCTTATCATTCTCACTGATGGGCGGGGTTTTCTTCGTCGCGGTGATGTGTTTTGTGATTATGCTGGTTGTTCCCGTGGCACCGGCGCTAATCGGGGTGTTGACACCTGTTATCATCAGTTTATCAGCAACCACCGGCATCAATCCGGCGCTGCTGATTATTGCTCTGGGCTTATGTGCCGGTAACTGCTATTTATTTCCGATTGACACCATTCCATTGATTACATATACTGCTGGCTATTACAAGATGACCGAAATGCCTAAGGCCGCAATCTGGCTTCAAATCGCTTTTGTGGGTCTAGCTACATTGTGGTTGCCGATTGCCGGAAAACTGGTAGGATTGGCCTAAAACGAGCTATTTTAGCGACAACATTTTATCATAAAAAAAGAGAGACCCTAAGGTTTCTCTTTTTTTTATGATAATAAATTAAGGGGCTAGTTGATGTTTGGTTAGTGCTTAAGCAACCATTTCTTTGGCTTTAACAGCGGCACTACCAGCATCTGGCGCAAATCCGTCAGCGCCGATTTCAGCAGCGTATTCTGGTGTCACAGGGGCACCACCAACGATGACTTTAACGTCCAGTCCGCTGGCTTTAATGGTTTGAACAGCTTCTTTAAGAGCAGGCATAGTTGTTGTTAACAGTCCTGAACAGGCAACTAAAGTAACGTTTTCGTTTTCTTTGATGGCTTCGACAAATCGGTCAGCGGGGACATCGACGCCAAGGTCAACCATGGTGAATCCGGCACTTTCGATCATCATTGAAACCAGGTTTTTACCGATATCATGTAAATCGCCAGCGACGGTTCCGATAATGCAGGTTCCTAAAGAGTTTGAGGTATCACCGGCTAATAGAGGACGTAAGACATCGACGCCTTTAGCCATCGCTTTTGCAGCGATCAACATTTCAGGGACAAAGATTTCTCCAGAAGAGAATTTCTCGCCGACAACACCCATCGAGTCAACCATCGCTTGCAGGATATCTGCAGCGGAGCTACCTTCGTCTAATGCTTCCTGGACTAATCCGGCAATCAGTTTAGTTTTACCAATTTCTACTTTTGCTTTAACTTCTTGAATTTTTGACATTTTTTTCTCCTGTTCAATTATAATTTATTTATAGATAGTTATCAATATCGGTCAGCTGATTGTGTGATCAGCTGACCCGATTTATTGTGTGGTTAATTAGTAAGTTGTGTCTATTATAACGCCTGAAAACTATTTTTTCTGACCGAAAATGCCTTCGCGGTAAGCGCCAATATATTCCATACAGTAGTCGTCTTCGCCCAGTAACGCTTCAGTGGCAAAGATGATGCCCATTAAGTCGCCATTGGTTGGGTCGAGAATGGCACTGTCCAGACCAGCGTTCATGGCCAGAACGGTAAAGCCCATATTGACCATTTTTCGGGCCGGCAGGTTAAAGGAAATATTGCTGACTGCGCCGGTGACATGAATGGTGGGGTATTGTTCTTTAATGCTGCGGATTACTTCGACGACCATAGCAATCCCATCTTCTGAAGTACAAAGCATTTCTACCAATGGATCAATGTGCATTCTTGATGGATCGATACCATATTCTTTGACTTTGGCCATTAAATCGGCAAATACATCCAGACGGTCTTTGGCGGTTTTCGGAATCCCTTTGTCACTGTTTAACAGTGCGACGCATTCCCATTTTGTATCGGCAATGGCTTTAAATGCCGCGTCGATCTTATCGCTTTCTAACGATACGGAGTTAAACAAACCTGGTTTGTTACAGTATTTCATCGATTCGATACAGGTATAAACATTGGGGCTGTCCACCGCAATGGGAGTGTCAGTAACTTCCTGAACCAGATCAATCAACCATTTCATGGTTTCCAGTTCAATGTCGTCATCAACTGAAGCACAGACATCAATGTAATCCACGCCGGCTTCGGTTTGAATCTTGGCCAGATTTTTAATAAATTCGCCATCTTTGGCGGCGATTGCTTTCGCGGTGGAAGGAATCGCACCGTTAATTTTTTCTCCGATAATAATCATTTTTGTCACTCCTCTGGTTATTAATTTTTACCGCTCTTTCAAAGCATGGATTTTCAAATGTTGTTTTACTAGAACATTTCTTTGTTCATTTTTTCGATGGCTTCATCACAGGCTTCGTAAACGCCCGGGAAGGAAGAAACGGGTAGCCCCTGACAAGCACCAGGGATGAAGTAGAGTTTTCCAGATTCACGGCAGGCTCGGGCAAATTCTGCATCAATTTGCTCTTTTGTCCATTCGGGATGATCGATGACACCACTGTGAACACCACCCATAAAGGTGATTTTTTCGCCGTATTCTTTGATCATTTTAGGGATGTCATTGGTTGTCATAACACCTTGCCAGATATCAATGCCCATTTCAATCATATAGGGAACTAAGGTTGCAGCGTAGCTGTCGCTATGATGAACAATCAGTTCAACGCCGTTGGCTTTGTAAAAACCATAGATTTTTTTGTAGGAGTCTAAAAAGAATTCTTCAAACATTGCTGGCGAAAGGAAGGTGGAAATCTGGCTGCCCCAGTCGTCATGATGTAAAATTGCATCAGGATGCAGATTTTCAACTAATGCTTTAGCATAATCCAGTTCATACTCTGTTAAATAATCGATCAGTTCATGCATGGCTTCCGGTTCTTCATAGAAGCTCATGAGTGCATTTTCCATACCCATCAGATAATGGGTCATTTCAAATAAACCGGGAGCGACGAAGGCAGCAACATATTTATTGTCCCGATCAACGGCGCTAGCGTCTGCAATGGCCTGATCCCATGCACCTGCAGGTCGTTCCATACTTGGAGCTTTAACATATTCTTTCCATTCGGTAACATCTTTGAGAACAACATGTTGCGCATCGTGTACTGGGAATGATGCAAGTTGACCTTCTGGCCAACGAATGGTAATACCCCATTCATTGATTACTTCTTCACCGATCTGGGGTTTGACACGACCAGATGGTACGCTCATAATCATTTGTAGAAATTCATATTGTTTAACAAAACGATCTGGATTTCCACCGGTCATGACTTCTTTTAAATTCTCTTTTACAGTTAACATAGTGTATAGCCTCCTTAGTTTATCTAGAATGAATCATTGATCAGTTTTAGCAAAGTTGCTGATAATCACATATTTTGACTGCGATTACAATAAAAATAACGATTAAACGAGCGCACAGATTTAAAACCAATATTTTAGTATATGACATTTTATTTACTGTTATTTTAGTAAATACTCTTTCATTTACTGTGATTATAAACGGTTGCAGGTATTTTGTCAACGAATATTTTTGTAAAAGTGCCTGAGTTATAGTTTTTTTAAAGAAATATAAATAAATCACGTCAAAAAGCCAGAAAAATCGGCTCAATCGCTGGCTGGCAATAAAAAAAGAGCCACAGTGTTATTAAGACTGCAGCTCTTTTTTAAGTTTGCTCGTACCGATAAGTGCCCTTCAGTTATCGTCCCGATGACTAAGGATAACGGCAGAATCGGTCAATCGCTATGCTTTTGAATATAATCGACGATTTCATTTTTCCCCACCCGGTTGACGCCGCTGTGTTCCACATCAAAACCAGCATCAATTTCATGGCCGAGCACTCGTTCCATCACTTCAGCGACCCGGGGGCGGCAGAAGGTTCCCTGGCACCAGCCGCAGCCGGCGCGGGTGCGGCGTTTAATCCCATCAACGGTGGTTACCGGAATACCCCGGTTCATGGCGTCAACAATCGCTGCTTCATTGACCTGTTCGCAGCGACAGATTATTTTTTCTGGACTGGAATCCATGTCCACCAGAGGCTGGATTTCTTTAACCGGCTTTAATTCGGTTTTGGTAATAATGGGGGCCCGATACGGATTGAAGCTGGAGTCTTCTTCAAACGGACAATTCAGTTCTTTTAAAAGGTTAAGAACCATCTCGGCAATTGCTGGTGAAGAAGTCAGTCCCGGCGATTGAATCCCGGCACAATTAATAAACCCGGTAACTGGCGTGGCTTCAATTATAAAGTCATCGGTGGAACTGACTGCCCGGACACCGGTAAAGCTGCGGATAAATTGTTTAATATTTAATTTGTCTGTGGTGTGTTTAGCTTCGTGAAAAATCTTCAGGAGTCTTTCAGCGTGGGTCGATTTATCAACGGTGTCTTCATTGACGGCATCTGGCCCAATTAGTAGGTTGCCATAATAGGTGGGGGCCACAAGAATGCCCTTGCCCATTTTAGTGGGCATCTGGAACAAGACGGTATTGATGATACTGGCTGAACCGCGAACCATCAGAATATATTCCCCGGTTCGGGGGGTAATGGTAAAATAATCGACGCCAACCATCTTGGATACGGTATCCGAAGAAACGCCGCCGGCATTGATGACAA
Organism: Acetobacterium sp.; assembly: GCF_030652775.1. Classification (GTDB taxonomy): domain Bacteria; phylum Bacillota; class Clostridia; order Eubacteriales; family Eubacteriaceae; genus Acetobacterium. The sequence continues at coordinate 25,964 of NZ_JAUSPS010000039.1, forward strand.
AATGAGACTGATATGGCTTGCCCGTGTGATCAGTCAGATTAAAGCCAGCAGCAGTTTTTTCGATCCCGGTAATTTCCGTATTCAATAACAGCTCGACGCCGTTGGTCACGGCATTTTCAGCCATGGCAATAGCCATTTCGTAGGGCGAACAGATGCCGGCGCCTTTACAATAGAGGGCATATTTAACATCCGGATTGACATTGGGTTCCATTGCCATGATCTGGTCGTGATCAAGAATTTCCAAATCATCCAGACCGTTGGCCAGGCCATTTTCGTATAGTTCTTTGAGTTTTCCCAGCTGTTCTTCTTCAAAGGCCAGGACCAGCGAACCGATTTTTTCAAAACCAAAGTTCAGTTCCGCATTTAATTGGTCAAACTGTTTGCGGCCTTTGTAACACAGACCGCCTTTTACTTTGGCGTGGGACTCGGCAAAGCCGCCATGGACAATGGCCGAATTGGCTTTGGTGGCACCCATAGAGACATCATCTTCTTTATCAAAAACGACAACGGATAATTTGTAACGACTTAAAGCCCGGGCAATCGAGGTTCCGATTATTCCAGCTCCGATAATAGCCACATCATACATAGTAGTCTCCTTTATTAAAAAATAGATTTAACGGTAGTAAAAATTACTATATTACATACCCATTTTCCTGGGCATCTCGCAGAAACTCATAGAAAAATTCCCGTTTCATATAGTTAAGCGGTGAGCATTCCTGCTGATTATAGGCAAAATTCAATTTGGTTACCGCCGCTTCAAAGGAGATGTTCTCCAGGGGAATCCCACCGGCGGCAATCAGTTCCTGACAGGAAGCATAAAGATCGCCATGAATATTTTTGTAGGAGATCATATAGTGATCGACATTGGGGTTGTCCTTAATAAAAGCCAAGAGGGACGTGCCGTTTGCCCCGGTAATATTTCCGCTGCCACAATGGTACAATGAGTGCAACACAGCCCGGATCGGGCGTTTGCGGAGATCGATCACTTCATAATTGAGACCGGGATAGGCGCGCAGCGCCAGCACTTCATTGCGAAATTCTTGAACTGCGGGGACATCGTCAAGAGAGGGATTATAAAGCTTGATCATGGTTGGATTTTTAGCTGTGGGTACGCAGCACAGACCCCGGTGATCAAAAACCCCTAACGGACCGCCAAAACTGGTAAAGTCATCTTTCAGCCAGTCGGCTTCCTGGAGCCGGGTGGCCAGGTGGACATAAGTGACATCATCACTGTTCTCATAAATGACATAAAAACCGGGCAGTTTCATATTGCTGATAAATTCTACCGCGGCTGAAAAGTTGGTAATGGCATTGCTGTTGGGTTCGCCGATGGCATAATTGGCAGCCACTAAAACAATCGGTAACAACGGGCTGTCGATGCCATAAGCAAGGGCAGCGGCGGTATAGGGCAGGGTATCCGAGCCATGCGCAATGATGATACCGTCATAATCGCTGAGTCGGTGGGATTGGAGGGTTTCAATTATTTGCAGCCAATGTTGTGGTTCGGCGTTTTCACTGAGAATATTAAAAGGACGGATGACCTCGAATTCGACCTCACGGTTATTTTGTTCTTTGTAGATGGTCAGTAAATCGTCACCGCGTCGAGAATCCACATTGATACAGTGGTCGTTGACCGCACTGCCGATAGTACCTCCGGTTAACAATAATAAGATTTTGGGTGTTTTTTCCATAGTTGAACATCCTTTCGGTAATTTAGAATAATTATAGCATCTAATGAGGATCAGGGGAATAAAAAAAGCAAACATCAGCTGAGTGTTTGCTTTTTAAAAAGTGCAGTAAATTTAAAACGGAGATTTACTTCATTTCATTTTGACCAAGGGTCGTGTTTTGCATATAAAGGTTGGAAAAATTAGGATCGGTGGCTAACTCGATATGGGTGGTGATCTTCGGGATCTCCTCACAGCGCAGGGCTTCATCCTGGGATAGCAGGAAGAGCTGAGAACCGGTTCCGGCGCCATTGCCGATGGAGCGGATCGGAACTCCCGAAATCTCGGGCAGTAACCCGATAAATTGAGCATTTTCGATATCGATGTAATTCCCAAAAGCACCCGCCAGGGTTATTTCCTTGAGATCTTCTGCTTTGATGCCATATTTTTCGGTTAATAGACTGCAGCCGGTAAAGATAGCAGCCTTGGCCAATTGAACAGCCCGGACATCTTTTTGGGTGATGATCATTTCTTTGCCGTTGGGGTTATCCTCGTGACGAACAAAAACAAAATAGCGTTGATTATTTTCATCTGTTTTAAAACGATCTTTGAAAGGGTGATTATCAAGATCCTCGCCTTTAATAAAATTACCGCGGTTATAAATCAGTTTTTCTCGATAGAGGAAGGCAATTGCATCAATGATCCCCGATCCGCAAAAACCAAGCGGTGCCGCACCGCCAATAACCTGGCACTTAATCTCATTGTCAACCAGGTCAATTTTTTCAATGGCGCCAGTGGTCCCTCTCATCCCCATATGGATACCGGCACCTTCTAAAGCAGGGCCGCAGGCAGTGGAAGCGACAAAATAGCGATTGCGGTTGCCCACGGCAATTTCTCCGTTTGTTCCTAAATCGATCATCAAGCGGTATTCGTCATCCTTTGGCAAGCCCAGCAGAACCGCGGTTGTATCGGCGCCGACAAACCCACCCAATAAGGGTAAAAAGGTTATTTTACCGTTGGGATTAATATTGATATTGAGTTCTTCAGCATTGAGGACAACCATGTCCCGGGTAATTCCGGTAAAAGGAGAAAGCCCCAAATGCAGCGGATTTAAGCCCAGGAAAAGATGGGCCATGGTACTGTTACCGCAGAAGACGCACTCATAAACAGCTTCAGATGGTATTTTTGATTCATAAAAAAGATTCGATAAAATATTGTTGACGGTTTCGATGATGGCGTGCTGGATGGCTTTGAGGTTTTCCGGAGCGGTGGAAGCATAATCGATACGACTGATCACATCTCCGCCAAAAGAAATTTGTTGATTCAGGGAAGAGTACTGGTGAATCAGAACTCCATTAGTCAAATCGTAAAGATAACCGACAACAGAGGTGGTGCCAATGTCAAAAGCAACGCCATAGGCATTCACTTCTTCAGTGCCAGGGATCAGATCGATAATTTCATCATTATATAAGATAAAGTTCATTATGGGAAAGCTCTTCTGATGAAAAATCTCAGATGATTTTTGCAATACTTTAATGGAAGACATCGTAACCGGCATTTCAAGGGCCTTCCGGACGGTTTCAAGATCGTAGGAACACATCTCAGTTTTTAACGCCGTAATTGGGATGGCAGCCACTCTGGTTTTGGGGTTGAAACTCAGCTCCCCATTGTCAGTTGCTTCCAGTATTTGGGATAAAGCCGCTTCTTTTGAAATAAGAATGGCCATATCTTCAGAAATGAGATGCTGACAGCCAAGCACTTCCGAAACTAAATCGTTTTCACGAATGGTAACAAGGCATTTTTTACAGGTTCCTTTGCCCCCGCAAACCAGGTTTTGCGGAAAACCGACCAGAGCGCAGGCTTCAGCAACTGTTTTTCCAGCTTCAACCATGACACTTTTATCCAATAATGGAAAAAAAACGCGAATAGTATTCAAAGATGACATAAAATTGTCCTTTCGTAGTCATAAATTAGGGTAGACTGTAAAATATTATCTAAATCAATTTTATTATACCCGTTAAAAATGAGATTTTCAATAAGATAGAAAAATATTGACAAAAAATAAAGGAAATGCTAGTCTGTATATACAGGTACGGCACGAAAAATACAAAAAAATGAAAACGATATCAATCCAGGAGGCCGAGTATGATAATTATTGGAGAGAAAATAAATGGAACAATACCAGCGATACGAGGAGCGATCGAAAAAAGAGATGCCAAGTTTATTGCCGAGTGTGCTATAAAACAGGAAGAAGCAGGCGCGGATTTTATCGATGTGTGTGCCGGCACTGCTCCTGAATTAGAAATAGAGGCATTGAAATGGCTGATGGAGGTTGTTCAGAACGCAACAGAAACACCGCTTTGCATCGATAGTCCTAATCCCCGAGTCATCGAAGCTGCATTCAAATATGCGAATAAACCTGGGCTTATCAATTCTGTTTCTGATGAAGGTGAAAAATGCGAAGTCCTGCTGCCGCTCATGGACGGAAATACATGGGAGGTTATCGGACTTACATGTAATAATAAAGGGATTCCCTGTGATGTTCAAACAAAGGTGGATATTGCGAAAATCATGGTTGATAAAGCGGCAAAGTTTGGGATAACGCCGGATCGTATCCATATCGATCCATGTGTGATGGCATTATCCACAAATAATGACTCATTGCTGAATTTTACCAGGGAAATTTCAGAAATAAGAGCATTATATCCAACGATTCACATCACTGCCGGTTTAAGTAATATCTCTTTTGGCTTGCCGGCCAGATCGCTGATGAATAAAACATTTTTGGCGCTTGCCATTCAGGCCGGCATGGATTCAGCTGTTATGGATCCAACAAATCAGGATATGATGGGAACCATTTTCGCAGCCTATGCGCTACTTGGTAAAGATAAGTACTGTCGCGCCTATAGTAAAGCATTTCGGCAGGGGAAAATTACAATACCAGAAAAATAAGTTGCTAGTCAATTTGCAAATCAGTCTAAATGTAGTTATTGCCGGTTTCCGGAATCATTAGTCTTCGTTATCATTCTTAATGAAGGAAAACTTTGCTGTCATCCTGGTTAATCAATTAGCTGAATATTAGAAATAGATACTTAAAATGCAGTGCAATCACTGCATTTTTTTGGTTGTTTGTATTATTGCTTTAACTACTATCGGAGGCGAAAAAAATGATGTGACTATGTAAAGGAATTTAGCTTATAAATTATTAACGAGAATGAAAAAAAAACGAGGGACATAATGTCAATATATGGCGATATATTACATGAAAATGGATTGTTTGAGAAATAACAAACAATTAAAGAAAATAAATTGACTCTAATTAGAAAAATATTGACAATTTTAAAAAATAATGATAATCTGATTAAAATTTGTATATACAAGTAAATAGTGGACTAGCTGCCCGATATCAGCATTTTTAGGTCGAGTTTTAAAGGGCAAATGGAATAGCATAAAGTTGTAGGTATAATGATTCGGAAAAAAGAAGCGGGAGGTGAGTTTGGTAAATAATTGAAATGCAAAGGTAGTTTTTATGGGTGAAATAACAACAGGGATTGAGTAAAAAAAATGGGAAATAACATTAAAATTACAAATTCGGGGATTTGAGTCAAAAAAACGAAAATATTGTATTTCGTAAATCATCATACGAGCAGCAAAAAAACACTAAAAGGAATTAAATGGCAATTACCTGGTGAATTGCTGAGCTGTTTTGTGTCGCAGAGTAAAATATTGCTCTGATTATTGATGTAAACCCCGTTAATGTAAACGTTATTCGTATTTTTCCAGTAAAAAATTGTCACATTTATTATTTGATTTTTAGTTTAAAATCATATATCATAAATGCAGATGTTAAAAATTTATCAAAGTATTGGAGGAAATAATATGGGTTTTAAATCAGACATTGAGATTGCACAAGAGGCTACACCACAGGATATTCGTGAGATAGCAAAGAAATTGGGTTTAACAGAAGACGATCTGGACTTATACGGCAAGTATAAAGCAAAGGTTGACTACAATCTGTTAAAGAAAAAATCAGACA
>NZ_JAUSPS010000047.1 GCF_030652775.1 Acetobacterium sp.
CTGGGTTTTAATAATATCGTCCGCAAATTTTTTCATTTCTTCACGCTGCGTATTCGCTTTCAAAATATTGGCAGACGAAACAGCTTCCTCGTGATGTGCAATCATATGCACTAAATAATCATGTTCGCTTTCAATCGATTCCTGCATCATTCCAGAGTCTCTCATCTCAGAATTCATCATCCCTGAACCCATCATCCATCCAGATCCGTTATTAAGGTTTTGTCGAGCTGTGCCGTTATTTGTTAACAAAAAGATGATATAAGTCATCATCCCAAACAGAATCAATAGTACCGCGGCAAGTGTTACCCCAAGTATCACGATTGTTGTCTTTTTCATAATAGACACCTTCACTTTCAGACTAAAATCATTCCAGCGGCAGCATTTTAAATCATATCGTTGAAACTTTAATCTTATTTGCTAAGTATATCATGTTTAAATATTATTGGATGTGACTGTGTCACATCCAAAGCCGCCTCATTAAGACGGTCTTCATTACTGGCGACGCAGCTGGCATCGACAATAATCTCCGCTTCCGGCAGCGCCACCTTGCCATAAAGTTCCCACCCGGCGGTTCCTTTGATGCAATGAACAACCGGTAAATTTCTTCCTTCCTGAGTGTTTAGATAATCTGCCGTATGCGTGTCATAGGTAAACAGAATTTCCTGTCCTTTTTGGCGATATTCCAATATTTTTTTGGCAATCGGTTCCTCAAGACGAACCAACTGGGGAAAGCCAAGCGTTCCATCGACAAAATCTTGCTGATAATCTATTACCAATGGGTAAATTAAAATGCAACTCTTTGCGATAAGAAATCATTTCCAACTCTCCTCGTTTTTCTTTATTCTACTACAAAATGTGGCTGGATAGAAGAAACTTACCAACCATACTTGCACAGAGAGTGCTGCTTAGTCGTTCTATATTTATTAGCATGATTCTTTTTCACTTCTCAGTTGAGATCATATATCGCCCTTTAAATATCCACAAGGATGATTTTTTTTGTTGAATTGCTGTCATAATCCTGTTAAACTGAGGCAGATATAAGTGAAAAAAATCGATAAATGATCTGATAGAATAAGGAGAAACAAATGTTAAACGATACAACCAATAACTATCTAAAAGCCTGCGAAGACTGGCGATTAAAATTTATTGCAATGGACAAACAACAGCTCATGGAAAAATTACCGGAACTTAAGAGCGAGGAAGATTATCTTACTTTGAAACTCTTCGGACGAAAATTTGGAGTTCATTCTCAAACTGGCGAAATTGTGACTGTTGAAGATTTTAAACCAGTTTCAATTGTCAGCCAACTAAATATCTTCACCCTTTTCGGTTTTGTCAAACCGGGTGCTCAGTTCAAGGATAAATGGGTTCCCTTTAGAGAATTAAATGGCGCTGCCCCGTTTACAACAGCCTTTGAAAAACATGTGCTAGAGCCATTTGCCGAAACTTTTACCGGACAGATCGAAAAACTTTCGTGCGCCTGCGAAATTCTTGGCGGTGTCAAACTTTCACACTCGGATGTCGGCTATTGTTTAAACTCATTTGACTGCATTCCCATAAACTTCCTTTTCTGGGATGGTGATGATGAATTCCCAGCCCAGGGAAATATCCTTTACGATCTGAGTGCCACCGATTTTATCCATGTGGAAAGCACTGTCAGTCTCGCCATTGAAGGTATTGAGCGGTTGGCTGAAGTGGCTCAGGTCGATATTAAGGGACCGCTCTTTCATATGTAGCGAGATCCCTGTCAGCATAAGATAATGTCAGTCCACTATTGATAAATACGTTGCTCGCCCGGCTTCTGTTTTCTTTAGAAAAAACTGATTATCGCAAACAGTTCCTGCTCTGTCCGATCCAAATTTTTCCACGCAGGTTCCTATTACGTCCGCCGATATTTCCAGCTATTCGCGTTCTTTTAAAATTTCTACCAGGGAAATCTTTTTCAAGTGCCTGCCGATCATAAAATTAACGATGGCATAAGCACTTAAAATAATCGCCACCATGATCAGATAGGATTGGGGTGACATGGTGGCATTCATCCCGGCCGAAACATTCGATACCATATATGGGTAAATCTTATTTATAATCATTTTGCTGACCGGAATGGCAATAAGGGTCGAGAGCGCAACCGTATAGAAGGTGGTGCCCAGGTATAACTTTTTTATTTCCCGCTCATTATAGCCAAACACCTTGATTAATGAAATGCTGAAGGTTGATTTATCAATCATCATTTTTACTAATAAATACATAACAATCGCAAAGAGCATTACCGATGCGCCCAGAATGGTAATAACCAACCCATACATCATGGTGAACATTTGTCTGGCCGCAGCGACCATTTTATCAACCGTTATGACCGTGGCAATTCTTCCCGCTTCAATATCCAGTTCATGATCAGACATTAGGGTATTATAGTAGTCGTCTTCCTGTCCAAACAGCTCGCGCATGTCTTTAATGTCCATGAAAATATAGAGACCGCTGGCAAAACTAACCACTTCTTTAACCCTAAAGTTATAATTTCGATCTTCAAGATTATCAGACAGCGTAATCTCATCCCCCACCTTATAACCGAACTTATTGGCAACTGAATCAGAAATGATCACATCATTTTTTTCGCCATCCAACGGGAAATCAAAATAGGGGTTTTCATCATCAATTCCTTGGACCGTCACGTCCATCTCGCCCCCGGTTAAATAAAGTTCTGCCGTCAAGGACTCGGTATAAGCTTTGGTAACATCGTTGGGGGCATTTTCCATGGGATATTTTAAGAAGTAAAGATAATTGTACTCGACGTCGGATGCCACATTATTGACATAAGCACTAACACTTCCATAAATACTAAATCCAAAAACCATGAGTAGAATAGCAATAAACAATCCCCAAAACATGGTGAGATTCCCTCTGATTTCGCGCAGCAACTGGCGAATCCGATATCGATTAATAAAGCCCATCTCCTTCAAATCGATGTTGGCCAACTTATGCTGTTTTTTTTCCCGCCTGAGCAGTTTAAGTGGCGCCATGGATAATTTGCTGTTGATAACCATATAATTGACAAGCAAAGCGATCAGTACGGGTAGCAAAACACCATAAATCAAAAGATATGGTGGAAATACCATCGAATAGCCGGGATAAGAATAATAGGCAACATTTTCTTTAATATTTTCTCCAATCAGCAGAAACCCCAAGCCGGTTCCCAGCATTGCCGATGCTGTGACAATCAGCATCGGCAAGATCATAAAATGTCTGAGCAGTTCTTTTTTTACATAACCCATCGAATAGAGTGCCCCGATCACCGCACTTTCCTTATCGATGGTATGAATGACAAATACTGAAATCATATAGGCAATTAAGGTGATAATAATAACTCCCGCAATTAAAGCAGAGTTTTTATTAATGGCGGCATCGCTTTTACAGCTTGTAATCCGTTGATTATCATCAGCTTCTAGAAAAGCGATCAGATTGACATATTGATAATCCATATTTTCATCGATAAAACTGGTGACCTGATTTTTAAATTCGCCCATCCCACTGTTTAACTCGGAAGAGCCATTACTCAAGGTACTGACCCCACTTGCCACGGCCACACTGCCTTGATACAGATCAGCCGCTCCTACTGACAATTCCGCCGACCCTGAATAGGCAGATTCAACACCATTGGTATAGGCGCTCAGTCCATCTTTAAACTTTTTGTAACTATCCAGTTGCGCTTTCATGGTATTAAGCACGATCACAGCATTCGCATCTGAGCCTCCAATGGCTTTGATTAAGCCATCAATCACAGCACTGTAATTATCGCCGGTAATGGTGACTGTCATCCCCATTTTTTCAAATTCGCTGTTTACCTGCGCAATCATCCCCTGAAAGACATCGTCAGCCGCTTTATTTAAAGTGATATTGGAACTTGTCAATTCTTCTAACCCTGCGCTTAATTGATCGGTTCCATTTGCCAGGCTGCCTGCTCCATCTGCCAATTCATTGGTTCCTTGTTTGAGTGAGCTGGTTCCATTTGCCAGTATTTGTGTCCCATCTGCTAAATCATTAACACCACCGGATAAGTCATTCTTTCCTTTTTCAATGGTATTGATGATTTCTTGCATATATTTATTGGCGACCTTTGTTTTATCAAAATCCAGATCAACCAATTTTTCTTTAAGTTCCGAAGCGGTCAGGTTCCCGTCCAACTTATAGCTGTAATTATATTCGACATTGATATCTTCTGCTAACAGTTGCTTAAATTCTGCTTCGGAGACAAATCCGATGCTGAATTGTTTTAAATCCGCCAACACGTCCGAAACATTTTGGACAACATTAGAATAATCCGGCACTGTTCCGATCCCGGTCACCAGATAGTTTTTCTGATTCACGATCATGGACTGTCCAACCCTTATCCCATAATTTTCGGCGTAGTGTTTCTCCAGGACGATTTCACCCATTTGATCGGCCAGCCTTCCCTCCTCCAGCTCAATAGTATTGATATTCTTTCGATTTTCAAAAATACGAAGAATGGATTTTTCTGCCCCCATTAAATCCATGTAGAAGGATTCTTCGGTTTTAGCTCCCATCTTTTCAAGTTCCAGCTTCTGATTTTCGGTTAGCGGAACATAAACCGAAAATTCTCCGTCTTCCAGTTGATTTTTTTCATTATTTGTATCAATGGTATAATTGACTACATCGGTGGAACCAGCCATGCTCACGACCAACCCCAGCGAAAAGATGATTAAAAATACCAATGCTCCATATCGTACCCAGTTTTCTTTCAACTCCCGGATGATTCGCTTATTCAAAATCATTGGAAAAACCTACCATTCCAATTGACTGGCCGGTTTTAATACCTTGTTGGCGTAGTCTTCACTGATTTGACCGTCTTTGATTTTTATGACCCGATGAACCATTTCTTTAATCGCAGTATTATGGGTAACAATGAGCATGGTGGTACCATATTTTTTATTAATCTTCTCAATCAGCATCAGAATCTCCCGGGATGCCTGATAGTCCAGCGCTCCGGTCGGTTCGTCACACAATAGCAACTCGGGATTCTTGATCAGTGCTCTGGCAATCGCACACCGCTGTTGCTGCCCCCCCGATAATTGGGAGGGAAATTTTTTCTGATGCTCGGTTAACCCCAATACTTCCAGTAATTCATTAATATCCAGCGGTGTTTTTGTCAGGTATTCACAAACCTGGATATTTTCTTTAACCGTAAGATTTGGAACAAGATTATAAAACTGAAAAATAAAACCCAGTAAATTTCGTCGGTATAGTGACAATTCTTTGGGATTCAGCTTAGTGATTTCAATGTTACTTATTTTTATGCTACCGCTATCGATGGTGTCCAACCCGCCGATGGTATTAAGCAGCGTCGATTTTCCCGATCCGCTTGGCCCCAATATCGCACAGATTTGACCCTTTTCAATTCCGGTGGAAATACCTTTTAGTACTTGAACGTAGCTTCCTCCTTCGCCATAACTTTTTTTAATATCATTCACTTCAATAAACATTTTTGCCCCTTTCATATTTTGAATATCAATCGCTTATTCTGAAACTTATTTTTGCAGATTAGTCAAAAAAATCTGATGTTTGCACCGCATAACAGTGTTATGCTTAATTTAAAAATAAAATTGAATTCCAGATTCGAATTCAATTTTATTTTTCTTTATTAATAATTTCATCTTATCACTTTTTTAGTATCTCCAGCCAGCCTCCAGTTAGGTATTTGGCAATGACCTCAGCTTGAATCAAGGCTTCTTCCAAAGTCAATCCATGTGTCAGCAATTGGGCAAAAGAGGACGTCTCCAGATGAGCCAGCCAATGCATGGTGTAGGGATTGATCTCATTTTCCGGAACATCTGCTAAAGTTATATGATCCAGAAATTGAAGCGTGTTTTTTTCCATTAAGTCCACCAGTTCATCATAGAAATTCTCATATGCTGATCCATTGGCTTTACAAAGAAGTAAAATAAACACATCTTTATTGGCATACATATAGGTTACAAAGTCTCGACCCTGTTGTATCCCATCAGCAATTAATTCCTGTGACGTCGTTTTTGCATCCACATAAATAGCTTGTTCTTTTTCGGTATGATGGACAATGATCATTTTTATTTCATCAGCAACTTTTCTAACTAATGCCGCAAACAGATCATTCTTATCTTTAAAAAAGAAATACAAGGCGCCCGTTGTAACCCCGGCTTTTTTGCAAATCTTTCGCATCGAAGCTTTTTCGTAGCCCAATTCAAGAAACTCATCCTTCGCAACTTCTAATAATCGTTCTCGTGTTTCGGTTTCATTCCCCATTTTGCACCTTTGCTCAAACTATTTTAGATAACAGTGTTATGTTATCATGATAAGCCGCCCCTGTCAATCCTTACGAACACAAATTGCCGTTTAAAACCGAAATAAAAGGGGACTGGCGGTGAGAGATACGGGCAAAAAATAGTCAATTCCCACCCTAATGATTTCAATCAAGGTACTCTCGTTTTTAGACCAGCCAACAAACAAAGGCGTCCGAAGTAATTATTCTTAAATCAGCCGTGCTTGCCTTTGCCAATAAAATGTATTTTCAAGTAGGTATAAAAAATCAACAAACATAAGCGGAATATGTTTTCCCCTTATGTTTGTTGAACAAATTGGATTATTGTATCCGGTTCATTTCAGCCGATCAGAAAATTAATAGTCATCGATAAAACGATCCCAATAATACCACAGGCAATCCATTCCATAATCTTTCGGCTCAGTTTGTTTTTTTCTTGATACCGTCTGACGGTATCATCCAAAGAAATGGTAAGTTGGGTAATCTGTTGCGCCATTTCATCAACGGTACTTTTAAAATCATCCGCTGTTGTATTCAGGTTTTTTTCTGAAATTTCTTCCGTTTTCATTCTTTCGTCCGAATGATCAGCTCTTTTGAATACGCCTAAGCTGGAAGCAACAATCTTTTCAGTTTTTTCAATTGAAATAATTGCGATTTGCTTCTTTTCCAACTCAACAAATTCAATCAACATCTTCGGGCAGGGTATTAATTTCTCTTTTGCCTTATTAAATGTCTCGACCACCGAATCTTTTTTACAGCCGTATATTTTACCCTCATCGCCAACACCGATAATCAATTTACCACCCGATGCATTTGCAAACGATGAAAGGAGCTTACTTAACAGATTGGGTCCACCAGTGTGTCGCCTGAATGCCACCCGATTATTATCGCCATGATTAATCAATTCTAAAATTTCTTCATTTACATTGTTACTTGACAAAAATTTGCACCAGCTCTCATAACATTCTAGTATCGTTTCTGTTCAATTGCAAACAGATGTCAACAATTTAACGACGATATCAGTCATACTTCCAGCTACATCTAATTGTATTTTACATGCAACTTAGTTTATATAACCATGTTATCTAATAAGATTAACGGTGTCAATATTTTTTTGAGATATGCTTGCGAGCCGTCTGGTACAGATGAACGTTTATATTTAGGCATCCTGGCCTTTATAACAGTCAATCAGATAAGACATTCGGATCAAAAACCGAATATAAGCGTCATCCAGATCGATATGACTGATTTCAACGATCCGGTCCAACCGATATGCCAGAGAATTCCTGCGAACAAACAATTTTTCTGAAGTCAGCTTGATACTGCAGCCGCTATCTAAATAGACTTTCAATAATGAGCCCCGCCACAAAAGCGGGCGCACCAGAAGAGGTCGGAAAGGCTATTCTCTTCCTGGCAAGCGACGATGCCTCCTTTATTCACGGTGCCAGCCTAGCTGTAGACGGTGGATACACCATCTTCTAAATCAGACGAAAGAAAATAGTGACGATTCGGGAGCTGTGAAAGTTAGAGCAGGGATTTTGTGTCCCTGCTCTTAGCTTTTTTGCTTCACGATAATTTAGAACCACTTAAGAATAAATAGCACCCCATTGCAATCAAAGACAAAACCACCCGATACTCAGTCTCCTGGCCATTTGACCGTTATTCAGCCAATTCTTCTTTAATATAAGTCACCGCATTTTTTCCGGCCATCCGGCCTGAATTCACTGCAAAGCCCAGAGTATTGCCAGGCAATACAAAGACATAGTCCGGATTACAGACAGCATTAGCATCGGTGCCGGCGGCATAAAGACCAGGTATTTTGATCAGACTGTTATCCACTACCTCAGTGTTATCGTTGATACGGATACCGCCAAGACTACCGTAGGCACTGGGCGCAAATTTCAGGGCATAGAATTTACTGCCATCCAGTGGGGTCATGTATTTGCGATCCTTATTGAACTGCGTATCGCCAGATTGGCACATGGCATTGTATTCAGTCATGCTGGCAACCAGACCAGCCTTGTCAATGCCGGTCTTTTCGGCCAGTTCTTCCAGAGAATCGGCCACATAAAAAACGTCACTGCCGTTTTTTATGTGTTCTTCCATTTCCTGCTTGAAATCATTCATATCCATGGACGAAGTCACCACGTTAATCAGATCAAAGCCGTTTTCTTCATATTTTTTCATGATCTTATCATCGACAATGGAGAAAACAATCCGTTCTTTCTGTCGGGCAATGGCGTTCACCGAGAAGACCGGGTTTTCCACCACGGCCTCGTTGTAAAAACGCTTGCCATCGAGATTCACAAATACATTTGGCTGACGGAAGGGCAGTTCAATCGGAGCGTAACCGCCAGTGTTGGGTGCGAAGAAAACCAGCTCCATGTCCATATAGTCTTTGCCCGCGCCGGCATCCCAGGCCATCTGAATACCGTCACCCGTGAGGCCAGGAATCCGGTAGGAAAAGAGATCTTTACCCCATTGATAAGGGGTGTACTTTTCAATAAATTCCGGATTGTCCCCAAAGCCGCCGGTGGTGATAATCACCGCACCGCCAAAAACTTCCAACTCACCATCTTTATCATTGGCGGCGACGCCGATGATTTCGCTGTCTTCTTTAATCAGTTCTTTAACTGGAGTCTCCAGCATAATCTTAACCCCCAGTTCTTCAGCCCGTTCGGTCATGGCTTTGATCATGGTTGCCGCAGCCCGAAGACCCGGTTTGCCGGATTTCGGCTGAACGATGTGCCAGGTGGCTTCAGAACCTGGAAAATATTTGGATGGCAGGGCAAATTCGACGCCCATGTCCTGAAGCCATTCAATCGTTCCTGCCGATTGATCGATATATTTTTTTACCAGTCTGGCATCAGATCGCCAGTGGGTGTAATCCATGAATTTTTCGTAGGCCTGTTCTCTGGTAATTCCAATCAGGCGTTCTTTCTGAAGCTTGGTTTCAACGCCTAACAACCCCATGGCCATGTTGGCACAACCGCCGGTGGTGTTGGCTTTTTCCAGAATGGTTACCTCGGCACCGTTTTCGGCTGCTGAAATAGCCGCTGCCAAACCGGCTGCACCGCCACCTACCACAATCACATCTGTTTCAAATTCTCTCATTGTTTTTCTCCTTCTATTTATATCTTTTTCTATTTATTCACTTTTTCGCCGTCGTTTTCGGGACATTAACCCACTAGCTTCGGTTTCCACCTGAAAGCTGCCCGCTGGAATGGGTGCCTCCGGTAACTTTGGCAGAACCGCCCCTGCCCGAATAATCGCTTTGTCGTCGCAGACATCCTCGCAGGCACCGCAACGGTTGCAGAGGGAGACATCAATCACATGGATCAGCCGATCCCCGCCAGCAATAGCACTCACCGGGCAGATATCCACACATTTACTACAGCCGGTACAGGTTTCGGGGGCTACATAAAAGGTTAATAGCTTATTGCAGACCAAGGTATCGCAGCGTTTTCGCTTGATATGTCTGGTAAGATCCTCGGCGTTTTCGGCAATCCGCTGACTAACAATTCTCCCCACTTCCTTACCATAGTCACAGCCAGATCCCAGCACCAGATCGGCTGAGATATCCTTGATGATTTCCACATCCTGCTCCCGGCCCAATCCTTGGGTAATACTCTCGGTGACCACCGCCAGCTGTAGCAAACCTTCCCGGCAGATCACACACTCCCCACAACTGTTGCGCCGGGTATGATCGGTAAAACGCCGCAGTTGATCCACTGGGCAGGGGTTTTTTTTAACTTCTGTAAAGGAGGATAGCACAAAGCGTTTAATCTCATCCAGAGATGCCATTTTCCATTGTTTTCTGATTTTACTTTCCATCTTATCCCTTCCTATTTAATCCCGTAACTGGCCCAGATTCGAGGTTTCGTGATGGCCACCCGCATGTCACACTGGAGACAGCGTACCGCTTCGTTGCAGGCTTCCTCTGCTGCTAAACAATGGTTCACGGCAGAAAAGTCGGCAGTCCGCTGGTCTGGGTTTTCCTGGATCGGTATCTCCCGTTTTTTACCAAGAAAGGTATCGTCCCGACCCAGATAAGTCCCTGCAACTTTTTCCCGAGACAGCATCTCCTCGATTTTTCCATCGCCGCCCAAAGCCAGATCCATGGCTATGGCCGCTTTTCGACCGGAGGCGATGGCGCGGATCACTGAATGGGTACCGTAAGAGACATCCCCAGCCAGATAGACCGATTTATCTGCCGTCTTCACCTCATCCACCGATCCGATGCAGTTTCCAGGAGTCAGCGGCAGATCCCATCCGGCCGGAATTTCGGGACGCTGTCCAATAGCAAAGATAATGGTGTCCGCCGGAATCACATGGTCTGAATCCGGAGCCAGCTCCAGCTGCATTTTTTTGTTGTCATCTAGATTAAAACTTTTCACCTTTTGGCAACAGACCCCAGTTGCCCGACTACCCTGATGTTCAATGGCATTAAAGGAAGTATTATTAATGATTTTGATCCCTTCTTCCAGTCCTTCTTCGATTTCGTCCAGACTGGCAGTCATCCCGACCCGACTTTCCAGACACAGGATGGTTACCTCTCCAGCACCCAAGCGGCGGGCGGTGCGGGCACAATCAAAAGCCACATTTCCGCCGCCGAGCACCACTACCTTGCCCTGAAGGATCGGCGCTTGATTCAGAGCCGCTTTTCTCAGAAAGTCGATATTTTCTTCCACATTGTCACAGTTCGCACCGTCAATCGGCAACCGGGTACCCTTTCCGGCACCGATGGCAATCAGAATTTCATCATAGCCCGATTTTTTCAAGGCCTCCAGATCGGATATTTCGGTACTGGTACAAATCTCAACTCCCATATCGGTAATGATGGCAATTTCGGCCGCCACTGCTTCACGAGGCAATCGGTAGCTGGGAATTCCGGTTGTTAGCATGCCCCCGGCCACTGGCATTTTTTCAAACACAGTGACTGCATGACCGGATTTTTTCAGATAATAGGCTGCTGTCAACCCCGCCGGACCACTGCCAATGACGGCTACTTTTTTACCGCTGTTCGGTTTGACCACGATCTTTTCTTTCCAGAGTCCCTGATCCTGAGTAGCGGCAAATTTTTTGAGTTCCCGGATCGACAGAGCTTCGTTAATTTCCTTCCGACGGCAGACATCTTCACAAAAGGCCATGCACACATATCCCAACGAATGGGGAAAAGGTGCCCGCTCCCGGATCACGGCAATGGCTTCCTGATCGTCACCTTCTTTAATCGCCCGGATGTACTTGGGTACATTAATCTGTGCAGGACAGCCTGACCGACAGGGCACCAGACCAATTTCCCGGTTGAGATCATCGGAAAAAACGCCGTCCTTGTCCTGAAGGGCACCGGTGGGACAGACTTCCACGCAGGCACCACAGAACCGACAACCTTCTTCTGTCATCAAGTGATGGTTTTTTACATCCACCATGATTCGATCATCCGCCATCACCGCATAATCCAACACGTCCACACCCCGCAGATCCCGACAAGCCCGGACACAGCGCCCGCAGGACACACAACGGTTCAAATCCCGAACAAACAATGGGTTGGCCGTATTTACCGGGACGGCATTCAAGGTTCGTTTAAGTCGGGCAGTGCTGACTCCCAGATACTGAATCAGAGACTGGAGCTCGCATTTTAAATACTTGGGACAGGTGGTACAGTCATCCACATGGTTGGCCAGCATCAACTCCATCGACAACCGCCGCATGGCATTGAGTTTCTCAGTTTTCGAGTAAATGACCATGTTTTCTTCTACTCGGGTTGAACAGGCGGTTTTAATCTCATCCACCCCTTCGATTTCTATCACGCAAAGCCGGCAGGCTCCAATATCCGGCAGATCCGGATGGTGGCATAAATGCGGGATGTACAGGTCTGCCTTCAGGGCTGCATGTAAAATACTGTCCCCCGAATCCACCAACAGCACATGCCCGTCAATCGTTATCGATACCGTTTTCAATTAACACACTCCATTTCATTTATACGCTTAGTTTGAATGATTTTTCCTCATTTCTAAAACAAACAGTATCTCGGTTGATGCTGCAATACCGTCAATTGTTACATTGTGTCGTTTGCATTAGGACAAACACGACATAGCCTGTCCGATCCCCGCAGCAAACAACTGATTAACAATTGATCGTACGGTAGCAGTCTTCCAACACAGTTCTGTCGCCGAAAAAAAATCCAGTTACTATCGCTTGACTGTTAAATATCAATCAATTTATAATGAGACTATAAGGTTTGCCCTAGGGGCAAAGTCAAGGGGAAAGTGTGAAAAAAATAAAAAAATTATATTCGATTGGCGAAGTATCCCAGATTCTCAATATTCCCACCAAAGCTTTGCGCAATTATGATCAATTAAATCTCCTCAAACCCGAGCAGGTGGATGTCCAAACCAAATATCGCTATTACAGCTACGACCAGTTTTTTACTATCGATGTGATCCGCTATCTCAATAAGGTGCTTTTTGTTCCCCTTGAAGAAATTCGGGAGCTGATGGGCGAAAACAAAGACCACCAGAAACTACAGAAGCTGCTGGAGGCCCACAAAAATCAGCTTGATCAGAAAATATCTGAGCTGGAATATTCTAAACAGTTCACCGAAGAGCTGATCACCGATATCAAATACCGGGAAAATCGTGATGAAGAAATCCTCATTCACGAAGAGTATCTACTCTCGCGTAACCTCTATTACAAAGAGCTGGATGTATCCATTTACGATCTGGACAAGCATGTCAGCCGGATCAGCATCGACTCCGGTAATATCCACAACCGGGAAAACAATATGATGTGCACCCTCTATTCCATTGCCGATTATGAAAAAAGCCAGGCTCTGAACGTCAAAGGCTTTGGCATCTTTTCGGACAAAAAAATTCCCGGACTTAAATCGAAACTTATCCCGGAGGGGCGCTATCTAAATCAGCACTTTCTGTATTCTGAAGAAAACTGTCTGGCTGCCCTGAGAAATCTGATCCGCTACAGTCTCACCCACGATATTAGACTGGACGATACGGTTTATCTGATTTCCCGGATGGTCAAGGTTTCGGCCAATACCAAGTACGATTATTACATGGATCTGCAGATCATGCGAAAATTCTAAAAAACTGTTTTTGGCTGAATTTCCAAAGCGAAAAAGCAATAAATTTGGTTAAAATCGAAGCTACGATCTAATCGTCGCAACTTTCCCGGTGTAATCGGTTAGACAAAGTCTTGATAAAAAAGCCTGGCCGATTACCACGTTTTAAGTTATACTCATCAATTGTGACAAGCTATGTTTTTTCTAAAACACGATCAACTACTAAAGCAGGTGAAAAGCAATGCCAGAACTACCAGAAGTCGAAACCGTTCGCCGAACGTTGAAAAATTTTATTATTGGCAAAAAAATTAAGGAAATCCGGGTTCATTACGATAAGATCGTCGCCGGTGATACGAATGATTTCGTAGCGTCACTAACCGGACAAACCATTCGGGATATTGATCGGGTGGGGAAATATCTGATCTTTATTTTGGATCATGATGCCTTTATTTCGCATTTACGGATGGAAGGCAAGTATAATATTGTCGACGCTTCAAAGCCGCTAAACAAACATGAACATCTTACCTTTGTTTTTAGTGATGGCACCGAATTACGTTATCAGGACACCCGTAAATTTGGTCGTTTAGAACGGGTAAGCAAAGAAACCTATCGTCATGATTTACCGCTTTGTAAACTTGGCTCTGAACCATGGAACGCCGATCCTAAAGAGATCTATGCAAAAATACATAAAAGTAGTCTGCCGATTAAAACCTTGTTACTCAATCAAACCATTATGACTGGAATCGGCAATATCTACGCCAATGAAATCTGTTTTAGAATGAAAATGCATCCCGCTACCCCCGGAAAACGGGTCAGTAAAAAGCGGGTCGTTGAATTAATCGCCGTATCGAAAGAAATTCTGGAGCAGGCCATTGCCCAGGGCGGAACGACGATACACTCTTTTGACGCCAATGGCATTACCGGGTTGTTTCAGGTACAGTTACAGGTGCATACCCAAAAAGTCTGTCCGGTATGCAATGGCGCTATCACCAAGGAAATGGTTGGTGGCCGAGGGACTTATTATTGTAAAGCGTGTCAAAAAAAGAAGGGCTAAAGTTTTTAAAACCACTTGAATACAAACAGAATCCGTAACTGCACAAAAGCCATCATCTTGATTCTTTTTTTATCATTTTCATTCACCTGTGGAATTAACATGGTACAGTAAGCCAAAACTATTATTTCAAATTATAGGGAGTTTTAAATGAAAATCCGCAATGATTATACCTGCCCCCTTGAGATTGTCCACGACATTATCAAAGGCAAATGGAAAACAATTATCATTTTTCAGATGAGATCTGCTTCTGTTTCTCTTTCTGACCTGGAAAAAAGCATTACCGGCATCAGCCAAAAAATGCTCCTGCAGCAATTAAATGAGCTTCGGCAATTTGGCCTCGTTGACAAAGAAAACGCTCCGGGTTATCCGCTTCATGTTGATTACTATCTCACCGAACGGGGCCAACGGATCCTCAAGGCCATTGAAATCATGCAGGAAGTTGGGATCGACTATATGGTTGAACACCAGCTGACTGATATCTTGGATCAAAAGGGCATCTGCTATCGCAAATGATTGTTTTTTTCTCCTTCCAACAAACCATACCCACAAAAAAGTGGGTAATTTACCTCCTGATCAAGATGACTTATACTGTAAAAAACGAGGAGGTTTAAGAAAAGAAAAAAGCATTAATACTAATTGATATCCAAAACGATTATTTTGCCGGTGGTCGTTTTGAGCTTAATCAGCCGGTCGCCGCTGCCCAAAACGCTAAACGCGCCTTAGCCTATTTTAGAAAAAAAGGGCTTCCCATCTTTCATGTTCAGCATATCAACATAAACACAGCGGCGCCCTTTTTCATCGCCGAGACCGAGGGTGTCAATATCAATACGCTGGTATCGCCCTTTCCCGGGGAAAAGATAATTATCAAAAATACCCCGGATAGTTTCTTCAATACGGATTTGCTTCAACTACTAAAAGAATCGGCCATCGAACAGCTGGTGATCTGCGGCATGATGAGCCATATGTGCGTCGACACCACGGTGCGTTCAGCCAAAAGACTGGGATTTGAAATCGAATTATTGAGCGACGCCTGCACCACCAGAGATTTACTTTGGGAGAATGCCCCGATTCCTGCTGAACTTATCCACACTACTTTTATGGCCGCCTTGCAAAATACCTTTGCCGATGTGAAGCGCACCGAGACATTTATAAAATCCGACTCCTAAAAAACGGCTTGCTTTATTACAATAAGACAAGCCGCTGATTCGGCATTTTTATCTGCTTGGCATTAACCTGTCACAACCACAATTGATATAAATGGACGGGTTATCGCAATACAAATGAGCCACCAAAAACGCTTCGTATCCAAAGCGTTTTCTCCCCTTCCCTATTCCCGCTCTTTGTTTTCCTCCAAGCGGATATTTAAAATTAATGCCAAAGCGATTACGCCATATACAATGAAACTTCTAAAATATTCACCCAAGGCCACATTATTAAATGAATTCATCCCGGCCAGCGGCGATAAAATAAAGATGGCATGGATGATGACAACCCCGAACAAGGCCTGTCTGACTTTTGCCGATTTAATTGTCGCACCTCCGACTAGCAAGGCCGCACAGGAAAAGGTATCTTCATTGAGATGTTCGGTATAGACATTTAACGATCCGATATTCTGGAGATAGATAAACTGGCCGATTCCCGCCAAAACGGTTGAAATCACAATCGCGATGATCCGCATCTGATCGACATTAATCCCCGCCAATTCGGCCTTTATTGCGCTGAGACCGACGGTTTTAATATTCTGTCCCAGAGGGGTTCTTGTAATGTAATAGACTAAGAAGGCAATCGCCAAAATCATCAGGATTAGAAAAACGGAAATGGGCGTCCCGCCAATTTGGAAGGTTCCAAAACTGTTAAAGAAATCCCGGTATATTTTTAAATCCAACATACTTTTCACGCCAACTCCCGAGTCCAGAACAATATGTTCGTTGTTAACCGGGATGACGGTTCCAAAGCCAACTAAAAATACTAATTGATAAATATAATTCGCCAGCAATCCAATCACGATGGAGGTAATCATCTCCCGCCCTTTAACGATATTCATAAGTTTTCCGAGCAGCAACCCGATCAGGATATTAAAGACCAGGGTCAAACCAAACACGGTGACTGCGCCGATTCCGCCCGGCAAATTGGCATTTAATACGATGATATAGGAAGCCTGGGCAGCCATCGCTCCGACGATAATAGAAAAGTTCAATCCCATTCCGGCCAGAATCGGCACAATTAAGGCCAGCACTAATACACTGTTACGAATAAAACGAACGGTCACTTGTTCCACCACAAAACCGGGGGTAACATCGGCTAAAAAATAACAGATGATCGCCAAAGCAACAAAAATCAGTGGGACGAGATGCTTTTCTGGGAAGATCATATCGCTGCCAGCATTCAGCTTATTTTTCATCGTGAACACCTGCTTTTCGTTGATTCAAAAAAGCATAGAGAATGATCCCATTGGTGATGATCATCCGGACAATTTCAGCCATCTGAGGAACCAATAAGGTGTTGGCGATGGGGGCGGACAGCAGGAAAATCGTCTGATATAAGTAGGTTCCTAACATAGCCTGGCAGACAGTGGCTCGTTTGCCGGTACATCCCCCCACTAAAATTGCGGAAATCGCCGGAAATGCAAATGCTCCCGGGCCACCATAGAGTTCCACAAAACCATAGGACTGGGCATAAACGCAAATGCCGATGCCGGCCAGGACGGTTGATAAAATCACCCCCAGGATGCGATTTGAATTGATTCCTAATCCGGACAATTTGCAAAAATTCTCATATGAGCCAATTGCAATCAGGGCTTTCCCTTTTTTTGTTTTAAAAAATGCTACAATTATCAAAGCAATCACGGCATAAAAAAACAGTAATCCCCAAGGCACTTCGATGGTTCCAATCTTCACGACAAACAACTGATCCAAAACCTTGGTAAAATAATTCGCCAGACTGATTTTTGGTCTTAACCCACTTCCACCAATGGGATACAACATCTCCCGATTACTAAAAGGTGCTACGGTCCAGAAAAAATTCATTAAGGGAATAAAGGCGAAGCCGATAAAAATCGCGGCGATATCTTCCTTTCCTTTGACCCGGTTTAATATTCTTCCATAGAAAAAGCCAAAGACAATTGCAATCGGAATGGAGATGATGACGGCTGCTAAAAAACCGGTGATTCCGGTTAGTCTAAACTGAATGGCCATACACATGCCCATTAAACCGGCGGTAATCCCCACTGAGCTCCCGAAGTTCAAACCAACTCCGGCATTGATCATCGGAATTAATGCCAGTACAAATATTCCGTTCATGGCAAATTTTATCAGAGAGCCACTAATTAATTCGGCCATATTGTAATTTAGGGCGGCGGCAATTATAAAAAGCAGCATTAAAAAACTGCCGATGACGATCTGGGGCAGGCCTCTTAACCTTTGTTCACTCATTATTCAGCTCCCCGGTCAACGCTAACGCAAATTCCTCTTCCGATGCCCCGGGATCCAGAATTCCTGATAATCTACCTTCGCACAACACAACGATCCGATCACAAATTCGTTTCAGTTCTTCGATTTCACTGGATGCAACAAGAATCGTCATGTCCCGATCCCGGTTCATCTTCACAATCATCTCCAGAATTTTTTCCTTGGCTCCGATATCAATTCCCCGGGTGGGTTCCATAACAATGAGAATTTTCGGATCCATGGCCGCTGCTCTGGCGATACAAACCTTTTGCTGATTACCGCCGCTTAACTCCCTGACTTTTTGTTTCTGACTGGTACATTTGATGTTGAGTTTTGCAATTTGTTTTTTAACATAGGGTTCTATTATTTTCATATTTTCAACAGAAAATAATTTCAGAATCTTCTTCTTGAATTTATCCTTTAACTGAAAACTGGAGAAGACAATATTATATTCCACCGATTCTTCCATCATCAAACCCATTTCCTTCCGATCATCTGGCAGTAAAAACAACCCTTTAGCGATGGAATCTGAGATGGTATTATTTTTCTTTTCACCTGCCACAAAAACTTCGCCAGTCATCGGATAGTAACCAATGATGCCATAACACAACGCCGCTTTCCCATGGCCGGAAAGACTGGTAATACCCATAATTTCTTTTTTCTTTACCGCTAAATTCAAACCCCGAATGCGCTCTTCCGGAGATTTAACCGAAAAATCCTGGAGTGTTAAAATCGTTTCTTCACTGGTGCAGCCTTTTTCTCTGATCATTTGATCCACTTCAGAACCGATCATCTCTTTTGCCAGCAGCTCGACGGACATCTCCTGATGCCCATACGTTGAAACCAACCGGCCATCCCGAAGCACCGATACCTTATCGCAGAGGTTGCATACCTCGTGTAAACGGTGGGAGCAGAAGAGGATTGCAACCCCTGTTGCCGCAAGATCCTTAATGATTTTCATCAGAATGTTTGAATCTTCAGTATTTAATGCCGCTGTTGGTTCATCCAAAAGCAGTAGCTTCAAATCGTCCGTATTAATCGCTCTGGCGATCTCTACAAATTGTTTGGTATTAACCGACAAATTCTTCACGAGCAGTGAAACATCGATATCGAAGCCGAGGGTCTTTAAGGTTTTTTTTGCCAAGGTTTTGTTTTCTTTGTCATCTAAATATGAAATTTTCTGAAGCCAGGATTGTTTATTCTGGTTAATTGTTTTTTCTTTATTTAAATTAATACTTTCGTATATGCTCAGCTCAGGAATCAACATGAATTCCTGATGAATCATGCCGATGCCGTTTTTTATTGCATCTTTGGTATTGGCTATAGCAATGGTTCTATTTTCAATTCTGATTTGCCCTGTATATCCACCGGATTCTGAAATAACACGATTCCCAAATAAAATATTCATCAATGTGCTTTTTCCTGATCCATTTACCCCGACCAATCCGTAAATTTCTCCTTTTTTGATGCCCAAATCGATATGATCTAAAGCCTTCTGATTTCCGAAATTTTTGCTGATCTGTTGTATTGTTATACAATCATTCATGCTTTTTGTCTCCCTCACCACCCTGATATAAAAAAATCCTCACAAACATCGTGAGGAAAAGGTTTTGCACATGAATTATGAGATTGCTCAAAAGAGCAATCTCACTTTATCATTTTAATAGAAAATTGAATCCATAATCATTACAAAATAATTATCATATGTTTTACCGTTACTATTTAATTTTTCATACTCCACTTCGATCCCGAATTTGTCTTTTGTCAGTTGATTTAATACGGCCGGATCTTTCGCATCGAAATCCGGATTATCAATCATTTCCATGGCTAAATAAACAGCAAACTCTGGCATATAAATGGTGACTGGAATCGGCCAACCTGACAATCTTCCGGTCATCCCTTTATCTGCTACTTTTTGACTGATCATTTCATTGATTTTATCAAAATTTGTTCCGTCCTCTTCAGCTATTTCAAGCCCCAATACCGTTGGATAGGCTTGTGTTGGCGTCGGGCAGCACTGTTCAGCAACAATAAAACCTTCTTTCATTGCTTCATCCAAAATCACATCATACATCGGGCAATTGCTTCCAAAGATGTTGGTATCTTTTCCATATTTAGCAATTTGTCTGGGAATATCTTCTCTTAAGAATTGCTGCATGGCTTCAACACTGTCCCCTGTTTGAGGATCTGGGGTAACCACCTCAACCCATTCCATCCCCAGTGCTTCAGATGTTTTTTTCATCATATCTTTTCTGGCCGATATTAATGGTTTTGATAAATGGGTTGGGAAAGAATAGTGGATAAATGTTTTGGCACCCATCTGTTTTGCTTTGGTCGGAATCGTTTCCCCGCGCTTAATCCAGTTGGTGTCCAGGTTGATATCAATATATTTTGACATCATTTCTGGTTCGTCAAAAATCGGAGCTGTAATCGTGATGATCTCCGGATTCTTTTCTTTAATTTGTTGGAATGCCGGGATCAAACCAGATTGACCGGAAGCAACAATCACCGCTTTCATTTTGGGATCATCGGCTGCTGAGACAATGGTACTGATACAGGTTTCAATTTCATCTTCAAAATTTTCTGGCAGCGTCAGGTGGGTAACAACATTCGGATATTCTTTCGCCATTGCTTCCCCAGCTCTAAACTCATCTTCACTTGCTGAAAGTGTCGGTGTCACAATCGCAATATGGTAGTCACCATCTGAACTTCCGGACTTTCCGTTCACACCACTACAGCCTGTTAACAAAGTACTGATAATGACCAAACACATCAATAAACAAATCAACCTCTTCTTCAATGTTTTCTTTCTCCTTTAAATTTCCTTTAATTTTCGTGGACACAGCGCCATTATTTTACCCTATTGTGGATAATTTTTCCAGCTGAACTGCTGAAATAAATCATTGTATAACATCTTTTGATATTTTAATCATGATTATTCCATTTTGTAATATCGCGTTTGAATACCTTGATAAATCTGTAAATCAGCTACGCATACGCTATACTGAACGATTTCGGTTCTTGACACTGGTTCAATGTTCATCATATACTAACGTTTATTAGAATTGAAAGGAATGGTGATTATGTTAAACCTGCCTGCAGAATTTGAAACATTTAATGAACTCAAAAAGAAAGGGTTTATCGAAATAAAAGAGGAAAAAGATAAAGGAAAAAACGTTGTCGGTATTTTCTGTTCTTATACACCGGTTGAGTTAATTATGGCCATTGATGCCCATTTTGTCAGCCTCTGTGGCGGTGATGATGCCAGCATCGCTGCGGCCGAAAAGTTTCTACCCAAAACGCTATGCCCGCTGATTAAATCGAGCTACGGCCTGGCCATTACCGATTCATGTCCCTATTTCTACTTTTCCGACGCCATCCTGGCGGAAACAACCTGTGATGGTAAGAAGAAAATGTACGAGCTGCTTGGCGAAATAAAACCAACCCATGTCATGCACCTTCCCCAAAGTCAAACCGCCCCCTTGGCCATTGAATCCTGGACCGAGGAAATGAAACAAACCGCCACCTTCCTGGAACAGCAGTTTGGTCGACCGATAACCACTGAATCACTCCGACAGGCAATTATTGATCGTAATCGGGTCAGAAAAGCACTCTTACAACTTTACGAAATAGCCGCCTTAGTGCCATCTCCGGTTTCCGGCTACGAACTCTCCAGCGTGGTTGAGTCCACGGATTTTCATTTTACTGATGATGATGTTGTCGAAGGTCTTAATCAAAAAATTGAAGAATATCTTGCTCGTTACGTCGCCCCCAATCCAGACGCAAAAAGAAGACCCCGCTTGATGATTACTGGGTGCCCCATTGGCGGCTGTCGGGAAAAAATTCTTAAAGCTGTTGAAGATTTAGGGGCGGATGTTGTCGCTTTTGACAGTTGCAGCGGACCCCGAACCCAGAAAGTCTTAGTCGACGAAACCATCGATCCTTATCAGGCACTGGCCGAAAAATATCTTCTGATAAATTGTTCGGTGATGTCTCCCAATCAGGGCCGTTTTGAGGATATGAAAGAAATGCTGAAACACTACCAGGTTGATGGGGTGATTGAACTGATTCTTCATGGCTGTCATACCTTTGCGGTTGAAGCTTACTATACTAAAAAATTCGTTACTGAAACCATGGAGCTTCCCTATATTTGCATCGACGCCGATTTTTCCACTTCTGATGCCGGTCAAATCAGAACACGATTAGAAGCCTTCCTGGAAATATTGCAATAGTTGAAGAAACATGGGAAAGAAAAATTGACTGCCTAATTACATTGAAGGCCGCCATCGTATTTAAACCCAGCTCGATACAAATCATATCAAGGTTTTTTTCAATTCTTCATCTTTAATGGAGTTTTACTTGATTGGCGAATTTATCCGAGACCCCGAAATTGACAACAATGAATTCATCGGTTTCAAAAATAGCGCCTTTTTTCGGCCACTGAGGCTTATCTTGCACCAGCGAGTAAGCTTCTTCTCGCATCGCGTAATTATCAGCTTTGAAGTCGTACCCCAGGTCTTTAAAAAACTTGTGCGCTTCGGAAACATTGTTTTCGAAATTCCAGCCGACGGCCCAATCTAGAAAACTATCGCCATTGCTTTGGACAAATTTGTACGCATACTTGCCTTCCGGTACAATCCCGGTCAGGTTCATATAGAGTATTCCGGCCAGACTGTTTTTTTCTGCCGAGGTATACTGGTTGATATTATCCGACAACTTGTAATCGCCCAAGAAGACAACCGGTTTGTCCAAATCGTAATTTGAACGGATTTCTGTGGCAACCTGGTTGACCACATTGACCTCTTCTTCGTACCGCATATAATCAACGTAGAACCATTTGTTAATATCATTTAACTGCCAAATAAGAAAGATACAAAGAACCACGACAAACGCTTTTTTTATTGCTGTTCTGAATTTGCCTTCTTCAACAAACTGCAGTGAGAGCATAAAAACAAAGGCAGTAAAAACGCTAAAAACCGAACATGCCCGGTATGGCGTTTCAATTCCCTGGAGGATGGTTAAAGAAAACACGCTCAAAATGCTTCCTAAATATAAAACAGCGATTGATACCGACCGGTACTTGAATCCTTGCCAAAACATCAGAAAAATTGTTATTCCCACCGTGATCACCAAAAAGGTGATTGGCAGATACACCAACGCATTGTAAAAATAACTCAAGGTTACTCCATCAATGAGCTTTGGCAGGTTTTGCATGATTCCATGATCCCAATGAATTTCCTTCGATGCATTCGTGCTGGTGCCAAGATGAAAGGCAATCTTTAAGATCATATCAATAAGTAGGCGCAGAACGATGCCGATAATTAGCGGGATCACAAAATATAAGCCCCGCAAACACACATCTTTAAAGTTCCTACTATCATCACTGTATAAAAACCGCAATATCAAAATGGTAAAAATTCCAAACAAATAGACAACCGCCAACGATTCGTATAAGGATAACGTCAAGGCTATTAAGAAGGATGCAACGATATATGTACCCGGCTTGTTCAGCTTTTGGGTGTCGCTTGACAAAATAAACAATATGAACGCGATCATCGCAAGTCCCAGACAGACTTCGAAATTAGAACCCATATAAATAAATATTTCGGTAAGCAATGGATATGAAACAAAAAAACACGCAAAAAAAATATAGCTGATTAATTTTAATCGATTGTTGGAAACCTTCTTAAATAACGAACACCACAGTACCGCTGCTGCAATCAGACTCAGAATGGCAAAATAGTCCAGCACGAAGGGTCTGAAGTTATAAATTCCCAATATCTTATCGATTAACACCTGAAAAAATCGCCCCTGCGTCAGCAGCTCATTTTGCCTGTAATAATAATCCATGGCGGCATCATCGACACTAATCGTTGGGTGCGTTAAGGTGAATCCGAAACTCATGATTGTTACAATCAGTAATGTAATCATAAACCATCTGCTGTTCAGGAAGAATTTTACGTTTTCTTTTAAGTTAACCATCGTTGTCTCCATCAAACTCCATTTTGAATATTATTGTGTGATTATCTCATTGCAAGCAATAACTCAATTCCCTATTCCGCTAGCAATAAAAATTCACTTCGTAATTAAATTTTTAATTTAGACCATCTTTTAGCACAAAACCAACCAATGTAAAACGGTCAAGTGGAAAAAACAAGTACCAATGTTTTCTCTGGTTGGTTGACTTCTGAAGATGTTATAGCAAAAATTTCTTTGATAAAACTGAATTTTAGATTTCAAGCCCTTTTCATTTTCCTATAAACAATCAATCAAAAGGCTTTTAATGAAAAAGCCATCAGAGATAATTGTCTCATTAACGACTGTTGGCAAAACGATTACCCAGGTGAATGTCGACGAAAAAGCATTAAATTTAGCTGAAATTGAAGTTGAAATATAATTTTACAAGGTTACCGTTTCAAAAATTGTATAAACCTCGTGGTTGATATGAAGTACTCGACGGATTTTATATAATCCGATTTCTGAAAACAAAGAACCCTAAACGAATATAGAAAGTCATTAACCACCACCTAAGTGGAGGTATACTATTATCAAATTACTTATGACATAACTGCAATCACAGCCTTTGCAGGGTTAAAATTGACTCGATCTGATTTTCCATTCTCTTATAGTAACAATTCTCAACGGCATGATAATACCACGCTACATCATGCAAGCGCTTTTTAGTCTCCCAATTCAATTGTGGCTGTTCACCGTTCACGAAATACTTTTTCTGTATGGGTTCGCTAAGGACCCAGCCCTAATACCTTGTCAGACTCATCTCCTTTTGCACTGATTAAAGCAATCGGAATTTTAGAAGTACTCCTGATTTCTTTACATACCTCCAGTCCATTGCCGTCGGGAAGAAAGATATCCAATATAATCAGATCGATCTTCTTTTCTTTGATCATTTCCAATCCTTCTCTGGAAAGCGTCGTGCAATAAACACCAAAACCAAAACCTTCTCTTTCCAGATAAGTCTTAATTAATTGCTGCACTTCAAGATCATCATCAATTATTAATACTGTTTTCATTCTTTTTCACGTTTCTTTCTATTCGCTGGGACTCAGTCGTTATGAAAGAGAAAATGCGATTTTTTATTTTTACATTTTTTATTAAACTTACAAATACACCTCAACTCGCAGTGGGAAGCCATATTAGTTCCACTGTTAAAGCAATGAATGCATATGAAGAAAGCCCTGTTAACAAAAAAAATAAATCTGACAAGGACAGACACCTTTAGATATTTGCCCCAAACAGGTAATTAAATTTGGAATAACCCGAAAATGAATCAGGCAACAAAATCCTCTGGCATGTTTCGTTTGCAAGACCATCTGAGGGCGATTCTTGACTCATCCACTCAGATGATTTGTCATTCCACACCTACCTATATTTCTGAACCATAAAATAAAAATAACCAGTATAACTATAAAAAAAATGTTATACTGGTTATTTTTATTATTTGAATCAGTAAAGGAAAAATAAAATGTATAAAGAACTTGGTGAGTTGTTTGGTCTGCTTTTGATCGTTGCGTTTGGATGTACCCTATTAAACTATGGCGTAAAATTTGTTAATAAAGAATGGGGTAAAAAGATTTCTGCCAATGAGTTTGGCAAAAAAACAATGAAATTACTAATGACCGTTTTTGTTCGCAATCATAAATTTTTTGGTCTATTAACCGCACTACTGCTAATTGCCCATTTCACAGTTCAATTCAGCCAATTTGGAATAAATCTTACGGGACTCCTTGCGGCAGCATTAATTATTTTGCAGGTCACTTTAGGCATCTATGCAACACGCACCCACCGTCCTCGAAAGGGCGTGTGGTTTCTGACACACCGATCAATTGCCGTTTTTATTGTCTTGGGTATTGCCTTACATTTGTTAGCACCCTATGTACTGAATAATGCATTGATAAAAAATACCGCCACTACGGTACAGGCCTCACAAACCACTAGTAATTCAACGAGTTTTACAAAGGATGACTTGGCCAAATATAATGGCAAAAATGGCAATGCAGCCTATGTTGCGTACAAAAACGTGGTCTATGATGTGTCGAACAATCGGCAATGGGTGAACGGTCAACACAATGGTCATAGTGCTGGCACCGATTTGACCCAAGCAATTTCGGCTTCACCTCATGGCGATACCGTATTTAAGAATCTTCCCGTTGTAGGCGAATATATTAATTGACGTAACTTATAACTATTTAAACCTTGATTTTTCAGACAAATGAAAAGATGACATACTATAATTCAACCTATCTTGCTATTTCCACTTATTTAAAGGTGCTCCGGCGCCTTTTTTATTTGCTTAATTGCTTGCGGAATTACCATTGATCCCTGCGGAAATTACGAAAAAGCCGAAACTGAATTAAGTGAAGGGTGTCGGCTACTGTATTTCCTCTAAACAACCTTTTAAAATCCGGATCATTTCATCAATATGTTTCTTCTCAATAATTAAGGGCGGCAGGAATCGCAAAACATTTGGACCCGCCGTGATCATAATCAGATTATTTTTCTGGGCTTTGACAATGACATCTTTTACCGGAAAATCCAGCTCTAGCGCCTGCATCAACCCTTTCCCCCGACGTTGTTTTATACACGGATAACAATCTGCCAGTTGATCTAATTGCACTTCTAAATAATTACTAACTACTAAAACATGCTCTAACAAATGGGTTTCTTCATAAATATCAAACACCGTTTTGACAGCTGCACCAGCTAATGGATTAAAACCATATGTCGTGCCATGATCACCCGGTTCTAAAACAGCTGCCGCTTTCCCCCTTGCCGCAAAGGTCCCAACCGGAATACCACATCCCAAGGCTTTGGCCGCAGTAATGACATCCGGAATGACGCCATAAGCCTGATAAGCAAACATATTCCCGGTTCGTCCCATTCCGCATTGTATTTCATCCAACATCAGTAACAGGTCATAATCGGCACATAGTTTTTCTACTCCGACCAGAAATTCTTTAGTAGCTGGATACAAGCCACCCTCGCCCTGAATGGTCTCGAGAAGAATTGCACACGTTTTTTCCCCAATTTGTTCTTTAACACTTTCTAGATTATTAAACGTCGCAAATTTTATATTCGGAATCATGGGTCCAAACGCTTTCTGATAATTTGGTTGTCCGGTAACCGCCAAGGCCCCCATACTTCGTCCATGGAAAGAATGATCCATAGCGATTATCTCACCTTCGGCACTTCCTGTTTTATTAAAATAATATTTACGGGCAATCTTAATTGCCCCTTCAATCGCCTCTGTCCCAGAATTGGTAAAAAATACCTTCTCCATCCCGGATGATGCGGCAAATTTTTCGGCCGCATCTGCTGATGGTTTATTATAAAACAAATTTGACGTATGAATTAATTGATCGATCTGTTTTTTCAAGCTTTCATTATATTCAGCATTGGCGTAACCTAATGCAAACACACCAATACCCGCAGCAAAATCAAGATATTGTTTGCCAGAATCATCAAAGAGATATACCCCGCTACCATATTCTAAAACAATCGGATAACGGTTATAAGTATGGAGAAAATACGTTTCTGCCTTTTTTATTGTTGGATTCATCATTGATACTTCCTTTCAAATTTGATTACAACTATAACATAGTGTGTTTTTAATTGCAAGTTGCAATTATTGTTAACAACAATAATTGTACTATTAAACATATCATGCTACAATAGACCCAGTTAAAAAGGAGGAAATACCTTGAAATTATCTAATCCAAAACAATTCAGAGAACAGATCCGCATCCTTGAACGAAAATTAGGACTGCTAAAAAAAAATAACGGTAGTTGTTGTGCGGAAGTCTTAACTCTTGCCCAATGTCATGCCTTAGTCGAAATTGGACGTCTTGGGACCATCTCACTGAAAGAACTATCAGTCATTTTAGCGATTGACATGAGTACCACCAGTCGGACTGTGGATGGACTGGTAAAAAAAAGATATGTCCAGCGTATCGCCTCTCAGAAAGATCGACGCAGTATTAACATATCGCTTTCAGATTCCGGTAAAATAATTTTTGAAACCATCGAAACCAATAATGATATTTTCTTTGCTGAAATTTTTTCCAATCTTCCTGATAATGAAAAGATGCCTGTTTTGCATGCACTTGAGGTTATTTTGAATGCTTTTGATAAAGAGTCTTGAACATCTAGAAAAGCGGTGTACTCAGAACTTGAGACTGATAAATCGTAAGCGTGTTGACACCATGGGAGTTATTTAACTGATTGTTTACTGTTGAGTAATTTATGCAAAACAATAACATAATTAAAAGAAAAATTAAAGGAGTTACCCGTGAGCAGTGATACCTTATTGAGCATCGGAGAAGTCGTAAAAACATGTAAAGTCTCTCATAAAACCTTACGTTATTATGATCAATTAGGTCTCTTAAAACCGGCATTAGTGAATCAGAATAATAATTATCGTTTTTATAAAAAGTCGCAGATTACCCGATTAACTACAATCAAACAATTACAGGAATTGGGTCTTTCACTAGAGGATATCAGCACTTTTTATCATCAGAATACGCCTGAAAATATTTTTGACAGTTTAAATCATCTTTTAGTGACACAAGAAACAAGTATTAAAAACGAAATCGCTTTGCTTTCTGAAAAACTTAGAAAAATCCAGACGATAAAATCCCATTTTGCTGAAATCACAGAAAATTTAAGCGGTAATGAAACTGAAGCTTTAATACTAAAAGAGCTTCCATCCAGAACCATCATCTACAAAGAATACAATGGCATCTATCCAGCTTCAGTTTTTAGAGATACTTATAAAACGATCTTAGACCACCTCCAGGAACAGGGCATGGATTTTAGCAATATCTGCTCGCCACCATTGGCATTTAGAACTAATTCCCAAAACTCACAACCGGTTAATTTAAAAATAGGTTATGCCATAAAATCACCGTTAGGATTTGAGGACTTTCAAATCCTAACCTTGCCAGCCGGACACTACGCCTGTGTTCTTCATAAAGGAAATTACGATTCACTTCAGAAACTGGTTTTTAATGAACTGTTCAGCGATCCATTCATTAACACCGTTACTAATCAAATTACTGCTCTTGAGATTTATTATATCAGTGAGGCGACTACCGATATAAGCGATCTTTTTTTAACTGAAATTCAGATTTTTGCAAATAATGTTTGACCCTCTCCTTAGGACAGCCTTTATAATTTAATTATTAAAGAACCCAAAGGAGAAAATGCGATGAAATATTCTATTTTTAAAGACACCTTGGTGGATATGCCCTATCCGGAAATTGAAGAATCAATCAAGCAAAATGCTTGGGTGTTGCTGCCGATTTCGGTTGTTGAAGAACATGGTCCACATTTATGCACCGGAACCGATATTTATTTAACTCAATCTTTATGTCAGAAGGTTAAACAAAAACTGAAGGTTAAAGATCATCCAGTTGTTATTGCTCCGCCATTTTATTGGGGCGTAAACAGTATTACCGATGGTTTTGTTGGTTCTTTTTCAATTAAGCCTGAAACAATGACAATGATGGTCCTGGAAATTTTAGACAATTTAAACAAATGGGGATTTAAAAAGATATTTTTACTAAATTTTCACGGTGATTTTATCCATATTAAAACAATTGTTGAGATTGTCGAGCAAGCAAATAAAAAAAACATTGAAGCCTATTTCTTGATTGATAAAAATCTAATTTCGCGAATGGATTTAAATCAAGATGCGGCCTATTTAGCAAGCGTCGAATTAGATCCAAATAAAGCTAATCTTGAAACCAGTGTTATTGATATTCATGCCGGGGCAACCGAAACAAGCTGGATGGCACTTTCCTACAACAAGCTGGTAGATATTGAAAAAGCCAAAACTTTAAAACCAACCAACCTGACCATAAGCGATTTAAAAGCATGGCTTATGGGTGGTGAATTTGCAAAAAGTATGACGCCGTTAGGCTATTGTGGCAATCCATCCAATATTGACCTGGAAAAAATAAAAATTATGGAGGATATTATCGCAGAAAAATATGCGTCCGCAATAATCAAGTTTTCCGAAAATACATTACATCAATATTTATAAAATTTCTGCAAAAATCTTTACAAATAAATTGTCGTGGGTGAATCAATGAAATATTACAAATGTGATCCATATAAAATTGAATTTGCGTTATTAGATAACACCAATCTTACGTTTGACAATCATAATCACATTTCAATTTATGCCATTGGTTTGATCCTTGATGGCAACGTTATTTTGACTAAAAAAAATGTTGTCTACGAATTCACTACGGATGATTTATTTATTATCCCTCCGTATATGGTTCATTCCCTCATTCCCTCTTCTGGTCAATATTCGATTATTACATTATGTATTGGCACAGAATTTTTGGACACCCATGATTTTAATACTGGCAAACTGCTGATTCGTGATCTTGCAAACCAATTAGTTTACGATGGCTTTCTCACACATCCACAGGTTAAAGCTTTTTTAGATGCTCTGGAACTGGTGTATGATATGGCTATCAAATTGGATGCTGATTATGCCACAATTATTACTGAAGCAAAGAATTTGATTGAGACTCAGCCAGAAGAAGATATCACCCTGGATGCATTATCGCAACAGGTCTTTGTCAGTAAATATTATTTAATCCGGGAATTTAAAAAAGCGATTGGATTATCGCCCCATCGTTTTCAGATCCAGAACCGGATCAGAAAAGCCCAGCATCTTCTCACAAACGGATCAACGATGACTGAAACGGCGCAATCAACCGGCTTTTATGATCAGAGTCATTTTATTAAATATTTCAAAAAAATAGTCGGTATAACACCCTCTGAATATCTAGCTTCCTTGAAAATCTTGGATTAACGAGCAATTTTTTACAATCAACACCGATCTGATTTTGATATAGTTATTTTAGAAAGCACACAAATTAAAAGTGCTTTTAAAATAAAGTGAGGTATTTAAAATGAAAAAACCAGAAACTTTCTTAAACTTTAACAATGGCGTATTGGCCGTTCCCAATGCTACCAAAGAATTTTGTGACATTCTCTGGACACCACATCCGGCATTTGAAGGGGTAGAACTTAAACACCTTATCACCGCTGCTGATACCGACGGACAATTTAGTTACCATCTTGTGAAAATCGCCCCTAATAAAAGCATCTTAAATCATGTTCACGAAAAACAGTTAGAAACCCATGAAGTGATTGGGGGTTCTGGAACCTGTATTAATGCCGGCCAGAACATCCTTTATGAACCTGGTACCATCTCCATTATGTCTGCCGGCATCGAACATGAAGTAATTGCTAACGATGACGGCCTTTATTTGTTCGCAAAATTCATTCCCGCATTAGCTTAATTTTATTTTGACGACTCAGTGCTTTAAACCCAGGTTAAAAACCTGGGTTTATTTTGTTAATGTAAGACGCTGCTGATAATCAAACGATTGTTTTCTCTGATGTTTTCTTATGTTAACATCCAGATGCCTGTTCCAACAGCATTTTATTTACCGCATTAATCAGCGCTAGGGCACTGGCACGCATCACATCCTGCTCAATCGCCTTCCCGGAGTATAATTGATCCGCATAGCGAATTTGGGTAGTGACTTTTCCTAGGCTGCCTTTTCCCCGACTTAAGCTGTTGATTCGGTAATCGATAAGTTCAATTGGCGCAGCGATTGCTTCTATAATTGCCCCATAAAGCGCATCGATGACACCTGACCCGGTTTGACTTATCACCACTTCTTTGTCACCTCTGGCCAGCGTTACCGTTGCCGCAGGGCGGCTGTCGGTTACCGTCAGCTCATAATCGAGCAGTTGCCATAATTCACGGTTATTTCCGCCACTGGTAAGGGCGCTTTTTTTCAAGAGCGTCAGCACATCATTATCATAGATCTCTTTTTGGGCATCCGCCATAGTTAGAAACTGCTGATAGATGTCCTCCAAGGATTCTTCGGGAATCGCAAAACCCAGACGTTGAGTAACGTGCATAAATGCGTGCCGACCGGATCTGGCGGTGAGGACGATTTCCATTGCCGGAGCTCCAATGGTTTCCGGATCCATAATTTCGTACACGTCTTTTGATTTGAGTAATCCATCCTGATGGATACCGGAGGAATGCGCAAAGGCATTTTCTCCGGTGATGGCCTTATTAACCTGAACATCTAACCCCATGGTCGCACTGACAATCCGGGAGGTTTCATAAATCTGACGGGTATCCACCGTGGTATGCCCACCATAATAAGCTTCATGGAGAGAAATCCCCATGACCACTTCTTCCAAAGCGGTATTCCCGGCTCGCTCACCAATGCCGTTGATGGTGCATTCCACCTTATCCGCCCCATTTTTTACCGCTGCCAGGGTATTGGCAGTGGCCAAACCGGTATCATTATGACAATGAACACTGAGTAAAACGCTGGGATCCAGATTTCTCAAACGATCATTAATCCGATAGATCAGTTTCCCGAATTCTTCCGGAATGGCAAACCCCACCGTATCCGGTACATTGATGATGGTGGCACCAGCTTTTACCACCGCTTCAATGGTTTGCCAGAGATACTCAAACTCCGAACGACTGGCATCCTCCAGCGAATATTGAACCTGGGGCAGCAGGCTGCTGGCATATTTAACCGCACCCACACCCATCTCGATCACCTGCTGGGGTGTCTTTCTAAACTTCTTTGATACGTGGACATCTGATGATCCCAATACAATATGAATCAGGGGAAGCTCAGCTTCCCGAATACTCTCATAAATACAATCAATATCCGATTGTATGGCTCGGCCCAATGCTGCAATCCAGACATCCTTCCCGACTTTCCGACTGATCGCCCGAACGGCCTCAAAATCCCCTTGCGATGACGAAGGAAACCCCACCTCCATCATATCCACCTTCATTTTGGCAATTTGTTCGGCAACGTCCAGCTTTTCTGCCAGATTCAGTTTAGCTCCCGGCACCTGTTCCCCATCTCTTAAGGTTGTGTCGAATACATAAATTTTTCGTGACATCATCTTTCTCCTTTTATGAATTTTGTGTAAAAAAGCTCCCTCTTCATCTCAATCAGAGACGAAAAGGGAGCTTTCCGCGGTACCACTCTTATTCATACAGGTGACTGTATGCACTTTCTCGATACCCTTTATTCTGCCGATAAAAACTATTTTTGTATAAAAAAACGCCTGTCTCAAACGAGACAGACGAAAATCTGCTATACCACTCTATTTTATACGGTTAGTTTTCAATACGGGTTTAATAAAACCGATATCCATCCCTCGTAACGGCGGGCTTCCGTCTTAACCTACTTTTTCGCCGGATTTTTTCATCAGCGTCATTTCAGCAAGCAACTCCGAGGTGAGTTCATCTTTTTCTGATTTCTGCTTCGCACCAGCCAGCAGATCTCTGTCAATCATCTAAAAACTACTATTCCTCATCAACGTCTTTTTATATTTGCTTTATCATAAACGAATAAGGGACGCTTGTCAACCCTATATCTAGTTCAAAGCAAACTACGCACGGTACATGGACACAAAAAGCAGATTGCATAATACCCTTTTATCGGCATAGTTTGATTCTTAGTCCATTATTCGCTTTTTGTTTATTCTTGACTGGCATGTATTTCATTTTCCTGCACAGCAATTTTATCCACCATTCTTGACTTTTTTCTCAGCAGTCGCAACAAGGTTAATACCGCTCCAATCAGACAGATCACCGCCGCTACAATGTAGACCGTTCGCATCCCGTTGATGAAAGCTACATTTTGACCGACCACATAATCCGTCACACGATAACCCAGTTCAGCGCTCATACTGCTATAAAGCAAGGTGGTAGCCAGAGCAATCCCGCAAACCATACCCATATTTCGAACCAGAGCATTGATGCTCCCGGCAATCCCCAGCTGATGTCTTCCGACGGTTGACATGATCAGTGAATTATTCGGGGATTGGAACAAGCCCATCCCAACAGATATAACGACAATGAAGATGACCAAGGTCATCAGCGATGACTGTTCTGTAAGGTTTGACATCAAAAACAGACCCAGACTGATGAGCAGCAAGCCGATGAAGGTTAACAATTCCGATCCGATTTTGTCGGATACATGACCGCTGACTGGTGCCAGCACCATTAAAATCAACGGGAAAA
Source organism: Acetobacterium sp. (assembly GCF_030652775.1). Taxonomy (GTDB): domain Bacteria; phylum Bacillota; class Clostridia; order Eubacteriales; family Eubacteriaceae; genus Acetobacterium. Next base: position 34,003 of record NZ_JAUSPS010000047.1, read on the forward strand.
TCATCATAATTACTCCTGCCTGCTCGGGTGAATAAGCCATAACGTCCTGGAGATAGAAAGGTTGAATAATACTGTAGCAAAATAGACCAACAAAGGCAATGAAAGCGCAAAATACACTCAGTGAAAATAGTTTATTTTTAAAAATTTCCAATGGAATTAACGGACTTTCACGTTTTTGTTCTACCCGGATAAATGCGATAAATGATAGTATCGACACCATAAATGCAGTCAGAATCAGCGGATTACCAAAACCCAGACTTGGCACCTGTCCCAATGCCACAAATAATGGCACGATGCTGAGCATAAACAGTGCCGCTCCCAGCATATCCAACCGATCCGTTGCCTTTTTATTGCTTCGCGGCAGCAGCTTGATGGCAAAAAATAAGACCACTACACCCACCGGTACATTGATCAGAAAGATATATTCCCAACTGGAAGTGCCCACAATGATGCCCCCAAGACCGGGACCAACCAGAGATCCCAAGGCCACTGATGTGCCGGTTAAACCCAGAGCCTTGCCCCGCTCAGTGGCCGGAAAAACCTGAGTAATGATGCCCTGATTGTTGGCCATGGTTGCGGCGGCACCAACCGCCTGAACAATCCGAGCCCCGATAAGCACCGGAAAAACACTGGTGATACCGCAAAGCAGCGATCCCATGGTGAACAACGCAATGCCGAAGATAAAGATCTTGGTCTTGCCCAGCATATCCCCCAGTTTTCCAAAGATCAGGATGATCCCCACAATGACAATTAGATAACTGGTTACCACCAGCTGAATTTGAGAGGTATCAACATCCAGTACCTTGGCCATCTGTGGTAATGCCACATTGACGATACTGCTATCCAAGGTGGCCATAAAGGTGGACATGACCACAATTAGCAGAATTGGCCATTTATTTTTCTCATAATTTTTTTCCATCATTCCTCCTCGACTCTGAGCTGCTGAGTTCGCATAAATATTTTTTTCATTGATGCTAGAGTCACGGCCTTCTCTTCCGGCGATAAATCTACCGAGATCAAGTCCACAATCTCCTGAATTTCCCCGTGCATCTCAGGTAATACCGCTTTGGCTTTTTCGGTCAGATATAATTGATAGGCTCGACAATCCCCATCTTTACCGACTTTATAAACATATTCCAACGCAATCAGCCGTTTAATGGTGCGGGTAGTCATGGCCTTATCATTGCCAATTTTTCTGCTGAGTTGATGGAGGCTGACACCCTCGCTTTTTTCGAGAATAAAAAGATAAGGCATCGAACCACTGCTTAAGCCATATTTTTTCATCACCTTGTCCAATTGAATCTGGTTGTTTCTGAATATTTTATTATTGAGCATAATAAAATGCATGTTTTCAATTTCCAATGTACTCACTCCTTTATTATTGACTAGTCAACCTTATTATATTTTTTTTGCATTGAGTTGTCAACTTGTTATCAAAAACAAATATTTAGATTGAATTTACTAAAACGATCAGATATAATGTTGGAAGTAACTAAACAGATTCGATTGAATATCCACGCTGTGAAGAGTAACAGCATCTATGCAAGCGTAGATCAGCGGTATAATCTTTCAAGGAAAAGTGGTGAACAAACCTGAATTATTGTTTAAACGTATTTAATACCATATCAAAAAGGAGTATAAATGAAGTATGAAAAAAGTTTGTTATCAAAGATCCTGTTAACGGTTGTCCTGCCTGTTGCTTTAGTTTTTTTTGCAACCATTGGTATTTCTATGGTTGTTTTAAGCCAGAACCTCGATCAGTTTTCAAAGATCCAAAACAGCATGATCCTCATCGATACCATCGGATTAATTGTTATCGTTGGCGTAATTGTACTTGGCTTGAAAGAAACCTCTGATAAAATATCTCAGCTCATCGAAGTTGCCAATTGCATCGTAGCTGGTGATACTGAAGTTAACTACGATGCTGAACAGCCTCGAGATCAGTTGGGACGATTAGGTTATACCTTGATTGAGATCGCAGAGCGGTTTAAATTACAGGCAGAGATTGCTAATCGAATCGGTGCTGGTGACCTATCGGTAGCCATAAACCCAACCTCAACAAAAGATCTAATGGGAAATAGTTTGCTGACAATACAAAAATCAGTACGAACCGTTGTTGATTATCTGGTGATGCTACCAGAAAGCACGAAGCCGGAAACCGATTTGAGCGGCGATTATAAAAATGCTATCGAACAGGTTAATCTGGCCATGGAAACGGTGTCGAATCAAAGTGATTTCTTTCAGGCCATTCTTGATGCCATGCCTTACCGTGTGACAGTCGTTAACACGGATTCACAGATTACTTTTCTTAATAAAGCACTCGGTGATTTAATGAAAAAAACCGGAACTGCCGAACGGCGCGAAGACATGTATGGCAGAGCTTGCTCCGAATGTAATCTGCAAATGTGCAAGACTGAAAATTGCGGCGTCACTGCCTTCAAAAAAACTGGCCGTGTCGAATATCCTTTTGAATTCAGAGACCGCTACTATCGCATGGATACAACCGCTGTTATAAATAAAAAAGGCGAAACGATTGGTTATCTGGAAACATCTCACGATACGACCCCAAGTGAAAGTGTGGCCCATTTCACCAAAAAAGAAGTCCTGCGTTTAGAAGAAAACTTAGAGCGATTGACCGCCGGAAATCTGGATTTCAATATAGCTATTCAGAAACCAAATGAGTATACCAACGCTACCTATGAACAGTTTATGACCATCGAAAATAATCTGATCCGCGTAAAAGATTCAATTAGCGATCTCATCGAAGATGCCACCCAGCTTACCCGGGCCGCCATCCAAGGTGAGTTGGAGATCCGGGCCGATGAAACACGCTTCGGCGGTGCCTGGCAAAAACTGATTAAGGGTATGAACGGCATTCTTGAAAAAATTTCAGAACCCATCAATGAAGTCGCAGCAACTATGGATGAAATGTCCGAAGGAAATTTAAATGCCACCGTAAATGGCGCCTATCAAGGAAGTTTTGAAGCGTTAAAAACATCGGTTAACACCATGGGAAGCCGCTTCAGAACCGTTGTAACTGAAATTTCGGCCGTTACTGAAGAAATCGGCAATGGCAATTTGAGCATCGACGACATGAGAGTATACCGGGGTGATTTTAATGCTATTTCTATTTCGCTAAATACGATTATTAAAAAACTAAACTCGCTCATGAGTGATATCAACAACGCGGCTGAACAAGTGAATGCCGGTGCCAATCAAATCTCTGACAGCAGCCAGTCACTGGCTCAAGGCTCCACCGAACAAGCCAGCTCGATTCAGGAATTGACGGCATCCATCACTGAAATCGCTGACCAGACTAAAAACAATGCTGTCAATGCAAACAAAGCCAGAGATCTGGCCACCGAAGTTGCGGAAAACGCCGATAAAGGCAATCATCAAATGACAGAAATGCAGCGCTCGATGGTCGACATTAACAAGTCTTCTGACGATATTTCAAAAATCATTAAAGTCATAGATGATATTGCTTTCCAAACTAACATTCTCGCTCTAAATGCGGCGGTTGAAGCCGCACGGGCCGGACAACACGGCAAGGGCTTTGCCGTCGTTGCTGAAGAAGTCAGAACCTTGGCCGCCCGAAGTGCCGATGCCGCCAAAGAGACAACCGGACTGATCGAAGGTTCCATCAGCAAGGTTCAGGAAGGCACCAAAATTGCCGATGAAACCGCTGCCGCGCTGGATGAAATTGTCACCGGTATTGGCCAAGTTACCAGCCTGATTGGTAATATTGCCACCGCATCCAACGAACAAGCCACCGGAATTGCGCAGATCAACATGGGTGTCGAACAAGTTGCCCAGGTTGTCCAGCAGAATTCGGCCACTGCCGAACAAAGTGCAGCCGCCAGTGAAGAATTATCTGGCCAAGCGGTTTTATTAAAACAAATGATCGATCAGTTTCAGCTGCGATAATTTGCCTATTCCCTACCAAAATAAAAGCCATCACTTAACGTGGTGGCTTGAGGTTGTCGATAAACTACCGTACCGACCAATTATTAATCTGTTGTTCGCTGCGGAATCGGACAGGCTTTGCCGTGTCCGCTCCGATGCGTACAACATGATGTAACAATTGTCGGTACTGGGTTATCTTTTTTGACAGTCTGAAGCCATCACTTAACGTGGTGGCTTTTTTTATGCCCATTGGTCTTAAATCGAGATAATCCTGATCAATCGGTTTTTATTTATACCAATCGTTTTAATCCTGCCGCGTCAATAAGACGGTTGACGAGATCCGAGCCGATGCCGATGACGGTTTCTTCATGGGTAAAATCGGTAATTTTTTCGTCAAAAAGGATGGTGGCCTGGGCGGGCAGCTCATCGTCACCATCCCAAAATAGAAACCGGATTGGCATACAGACAAAGGCCATGGCCTGAAAGCCGGCGTCTGAATTTGGTAACCGTTCAAAGCCCAGTTTTTCTGCCGCCGCAATCAATTGCTGGGTTTTGCCTTCAAATGTTTTGGCAAAAGGAGAGAGCGTCGATTTTTTAAATGCCGGACTAAACGGCGCCGCACCCCGGAGCTCGTGGAGGGGAATAAAATTACCGGAATTTCGCGGTGCTTCTTGTGAGAAATGAAATAAGTGGTAGATGGCTGATTGGGTGTAAAAGTCCACCTCTTCTTCCGGTTTATCGACCCGGATAATGCTGGCATCGCTGCGGTTGATTTCGTAGTTCACGCCAAAGTAAGTGATCGGCAAATTATTCTCATTATAGCCAGGCAGTCCCAGAGCGGCATAGCGTTCTTCGTAGTTAAACTCCAGCGCCTTTAAGCGCCAGTATTCACATACTTTTTTGTAATTATCTAGTTCCATATTCGTCTCTCTTTCTGATTTTTTTCATACATAGCTATAATATCTTAAGGGTGATGGTTACCAAACCACCTTGGGCCGTGTTGCCAATGACAAGCTGACCACCATGCTGCTTCACAATGTTGTCGGCAATATAAAGTCCCATCCCGTGATGTTTGTGATCGGTCCTGCTGCTATCCGACATGAAGAATTGCTCTTTCCCATGGCGTAGCGCCTGGTCTCCAAAGCCTTTTCCACCATCACGAATGGTCAAGATCAGTTCACTGTCCCTTTTTTGCGCCGTTACCGCAATGGTTCCCTGGGGTGGCGTAAATTCAACGGCATTTCCCATCACATTCATAATCGCCCGGTGTAACTTTTCCCGATCAGCTTGAATCACTTCCTTGTCCAAATCGATTTCCTGCCAGGTGAGATTAATGTTCTTTTTTATGATCATCCCCCTAGTCTGCTCTTGGATGCCATCAAGTAAATTCTTAACCGCCACCTTTTTAACCGCCAACGCTTCCGGTGTTTCCGATTTTGAAAGCTCAACCAATTTATTAATATAGCCTTCTATTTGGGTCGCATTTTCGATGATATATTTCTGATATTGCATTTGCTCCGGGTCTAAGACCGTTTCGCCTAAAAGCTCGACATTCCCCTTGATGATCGTTAATGGCGTTTTGATATCGTGGGCTAAAGCGGAAATTTGTTCCTGTTTTCCTTTTTTAATCTGCCATTGCTGCAGCAACGACTCTTTTAGCGCATCCCGGAGCTGATACAGGCTGTCCAACACCTGATTGATTTCTCGCACATCGCTTCCGCCCAGATCAAAATCCAGGTTCTGATTTTCAATGTTCCGGGAAGCCGCCTGCAAGACCGCTATTTTTTCGCCTAAGTATTTACCAAAAATGATTGATAGAATCACAATCATTCCAATCATTTCCAGCGTAAAGAGTCCGATCCAGAGCGCTTCCAAATTTGGAAAGGCCTGGCGCAAGCGTGTATCACTAAATTGCAATGAGATTGGATAAGTGATTAGGAGCACTTCATTTTCTCTTTGGATCACATAAATAAATGCCGACCCACTCAATGACGAGTCCCCATTTTCATAATTCTTCCATACCTGGCTGATTTTTTCAAGAGCATCCGACCCATCCTCAGGAAATGAACCATATTGATAAGTGCCAGTCAGATCATAAACGCCAAAGCCAGACCCATCGGGAATCATATCTGGGGTAATCGTCTTTGAGCTTTGAAGTATCGCACTGTTTTTTTGAATAAATGATTCCGCGTAATTTGCCGGATAGATAATTGCCGAGTTAAGCGCATACGATAAAAGTCCAAAATTGGCTCCGATAATAAGTAAACTAAATCCCAGTATGCATCCCAGATAGTATAAAAATATCCGCCGCAACGATTTATTTTTACCCCTTATGCTTCCCATTTGTAGCCCACTCCCCGAACTGTTTTGATGGGCTCTTCTTTGCTTAATGCAAATTTACCGCGAATGTTTTTGACATGTTCGACAATCACGCTGTTGTCACTCTCGCCAAAAACGCCAAACACCGACTCATAAATCTGTTCTTTGGAAAACACCTGCCCATGATGTAACGCCAACAGCTCTGATATTTCATACTCGCTTTTAGTCAGTGCAATAGGTGCATCACCAATGTAACAGGCTTTTCGGGACATAAAAAAATGACAATTACCGACCGTAAAGGCATGGGTCTTTTGGCGTGATTCCCGCCTTAAATGGGCGTCAACCCGCGCCCGTAGTTCGGTAATAACAAATGGTTTGGTCAGGTAATCATCGGCCCCCAAACCAAGACCATAAATAATCGCCGCTTCTTCCGCTTTGGCTGTTAAAAAAAGAATCGGACAATCTACCTGATTTCTGATTTTATGACATAATTCAAAGCCACTCATCCCTGGCATCATCACATCCAGGATTATGAGCTGATAATAATTCAATTTTTCTTTTAAGACATCCTCGGGTACTTCGATTTTTTTTATTAGATGACCATTTTTACTCAGGACATTGGCGATTAAATCCAACATCCCGGGGTCATCATCGACCACTAATATATTTGCCATAACCCACTCCTATTCTTCCGATTTACGGCCTTCCCACCTCGAAAACCACACCATCAGAAGTACCATCGCCAAAATGGTAACCGTAATACTCAAAACGATCCCCAGCGTCATCATCGGATCCGGGATCATGATGCCCTTGCCACTTTGCGTAATCGTCGTCCAGGCAAAACGGATGCTCCAGGCACAGGGGAAATAAGGCCATCGGCCATCCCCCATTCCGGTTCTGAAAAGGGCCACAATGAGGGCTTCAAAGATCCCAATGCCGACAGAAACCGATTTTGAAAAACGCAGACTTAAGAATAAATGAAATGCATATAAAAACAGACTGCACCCAAATAGAATGCCCGTCAATGCAAAATAAGTTCCGATCGGCAATGCGGTTATCATTTGCGACATGCCAAGATAAAAACCAATCACGGCAATCACGGTACTTAGCGCCCCAAGCGCAATCAGTACCAGGTATTTACTCATCAGCGCCGACCACTTGACCGGAAAGACGTTCAACAGATTGCGATAATTCCCGGCCTGGTCTTCAGCTTCGGCCACCATCGCGGTAATCACGCCAATCAGAATCGGAAACGCCACGCACATCACCGTAATATAGGTTTTTTGTTTCATAAAGCCGTCCATCGAACTCACCGAATAATAACTCAAAAATACCATCAACCCAATCATCGGCACCAGCAAGTGCAGCCACAGAACTGGGGTTGATTTAAGTTTCATTATATCAGTAATCAGCAGATTTTTAAACTTCATTTATTTTCCCTCCCGATCTTTAAAGGCCCAGGCCGTTGCTGCCACTAGCATGATAAAAACGAGCATACAACCCAGTGCCGCACTCCCGATGCCATTGTTAACTAATAACGGACTGCCTTCCGGAACGGGTAAACCATTGGGCAAAATATGGAGAATCGGACACATCAAGGCCACACCGACACCATATGGGGAATACGCTATAATTGATTCCGTTCCAAATGACACCACCGATAAAATAACCATGCCGACGTTAAACAGCGTTGTCACAAAAAGATTGAATCGATCCGCCAGAAACATGCAAAT
>NZ_JAUSPS010000050.1 GCF_030652775.1 Acetobacterium sp.
CGAACATCATGAATCCCGACGATTTCAACTTCTTCGCCGACTTTAACAATCCCACGTTCGATACGTCCGGTTGCTACAGTACCACGGCCGGTGATTGAGAAGACATCTTCTACTGGCATCAGGAATGGTTTGTCTGTATCACGAACTGGATCTGGAACCCAGGTATCAACAGCGGTCATCAGTTCAACAATTTTGTCTCCCCATGGGCCGTCTGGATCTTCTAATGCACGTAAAGCGGAACCTGGGATGATTGGTGTATCATCGCCTGGGAAATCATATTCGTCAAGTAGTTCACGAACTTCCATTTCTACTAATTCCAGTAATTCTTCGTCGTCTACCATATCAACTTTGTTTAAGAAAACAACGATGTATGGTACGCCTACCTGACGGCTTAACAGGATATGTTCACGAGTCTGTGGCATTGGACCATCAGCCGCACTAACAACCAGGATGGCACCATCCATTTGGGCAGCACCGGTGATCATGTTCTTAACATAATCGGCATGGCCCGGGCAGTCAACGTGAGCATAGTGACGGGTTGCAGTTTCATATTCAACGTGAGCAGTTGAAATGGTGATCCCACGTTCTCTTTCTTCTGGGGCTTTATCGATATTTTCGAATGCTACGGCTTCCCCTGTTCCAAATCGCTTGTTTAATACAGATGTGATTGCCGCTGTTAATGTTGTTTTACCATGATCGACGTGACCAATTGTTCCAACATTTACATGGGGCTTATTTCTTTCAAATTTTGACTTTGCCATTTGTTCTTCTCCTTAAAAATTATTTTATAGCTATGCTATTATTTACGGCCTTCAATTATTTCTTCTGAAATAAATTTAGGTACAGCTTCATAGTGTGAGAACTGCATGGTGTAAACACCACGGCCCTGAGTTTTACTTCTTAGTGTTGTTGCGTATCCAAACATTTCTGACAGTGGCACCATCCCTTTAATGATCTGTGCACCACCACGCATTTCCATACCCTCGACACGGCCACGTCGTGAGCTGATATCGCCCATTACGTCCCCCATGTATTCTTCTGGAATGACGACTTCAAGTTTAAATACTGGTTCTAAGATAACAGGATCGGCTTTTCTCATACCGTTTTTAAACGCCATCGATCCGGCCACTTTAAAGGCCATTTCTGATGAATCCACGTCATGGTAAGAACCGTCATAAACGATAACCTTAAGATCCAATACTGGATATCCGGCTAATACACCATTACGCATTGCTTCTTCAATCCCCTGATTAATTGGGTTGATGAATTCTTTTGGAATCGATCCCCCAACGGTCTTGTTTTCGAAGATATATCCGGTCCCAGGTTCAACTGGCTCCATACGGATGAGACAATGACCATATTGACCACGACCACCCGATTGACGAGCAAATTTACCTTCAGCATCTACTGCTTTGGTAATGGATTCTTTATATGCTACCTGTGGTGCGCCGACATTAGCTTCAACTTTGAATTCTCGCAACATACGGTCAACGATAATGTCAAGGTGAAGTTCACCCATTCCTGAGATGATGGTTTGTCCGGTTTCTTCATCCGTACGGGTTCTGAAAGTAGGATCTTCTTCAGCAAGTTTTGCTAAAGCAGTACTCATTTTTTCCTGGCCAGCCTTTGTTTTTGGTTCAATGGCAACATGTATTACCGGTTCCGGGAATTCCATGGACTCAAGAATAATGGGTGCCTTGTCTGAACACAGAGTATCCCCTGTTGAGGTATCTTTTAAACCAACTGCGGCAGCGATATCCCCTGTATAAACAGTGGTAATCTCTTCACGATGGTTGGCATGCATTTGCAGGATACGACCCAGACGTTCTCTTTTTCCCTTAGATGAATTGAAAACATATGAACCTGATTCAATGCTTCCAGAGTATACCCGGAAGAATGCCAGCTTTCCAACAAATGGATCAGTCATGATCTTAAATGCCAGTGCTGAGAATGGTTCATCATCACTTGCTTTTCGGCTATCTTCTTCTTCAGTATCAGGATTGATCCCAGTGATCGCGGGAACATCCAGTGGGCAGGGCATATAGTCGACAATTGCGTCCAACACTAATTGAACACCCTTGTTTTTATAAGATGAACCACAAACAACTGGAATAATATCAACATTCAATGTTGCCAGTCGAATGGCTGCCTTCAGTTCGTCAAGACCAATTTCTTCGCCTTCAAGGAATTTTTCCATGATGGCTTCATCGTAATCAGAAATAGACTCAATTAGTTTTTCGCGGTACTCGTCAGCCAGCTCACGCATGTCTTCAGGAATATCGACGATTTCAATTTCTTCGCCTAAATCATCTTTATAGATCATGGCTTTCATGATCAGGAGATCTATGATCCCCACAAAGTCACTTTCTTTGCCAATAGGTAATTGAATTGGAACAGGATTCGTGCTTAAACGATCCTCCATCATCTTCAGTACATTATAAAAATCGGCTCCGGTAATGTCCATCTTGTTAATGTATGCCATTCTGGGAACATGATATTTATCAGCTTGACGCCATACTGTTTCTGATTGAGGTTCAACGCCACCTTTTGCACAAAAAACAGCTACCGCTCCATCAAGAACTCTCAACGATCGTTCTACTTCTACGGTAAAATCAACGTGGCCTGGTGTATCAATGATATTGATACGGTTGTTGTTCCAAAAACACGTGGTTGCTGCCGAGGTAATGGTAATACCTCTTTCTTGTTCTTGTTCCATCCAGTCCATTTGAGAAACCCCATCATGGGTTTCTCCAATTTTATGGATTTTTCCGGAATAGAACAGGATTCTTTCTGTGGTAGTGGTTTTTCCTGCATCAATATGTGCCATAATACCTATATTTCTTGTTTTATCTAAACTATACTCTCTTGACACAGATGCTTTCCTCTCTTATTTCTAAATCTAAATTAAGACTACCAACGATAATGTGCAAAAGCTTTATTGGCTTCAGCCATGGCGTGAGTATCATCTTTTTTCTTAACAGCTGCACCGCTATTATTGAGTGCATCCATAATTTCTCCAGCTAAACGATCCTTCATTGTTTTTTCAGATCTTTTTCTTGAGTAATTAACTAACCAACGTAACCCTAAAGCTTGTTTACGCTCAGTTCTGATTTCCATTGGCACCTGGTAGGTAGCACCACCAACTCGGCGAGCTTTAACTTCTAAAACAGGTGTGATATTAGCCAGAGCTTCCCGGAATGCTTCCAGGGCATCTTTGCCAGTTTTTTCAGTAACTTTTTCAAATGCATCGTAAACGATTTTTTGGGCAACACCTTTTTTTCCATCTAACATGATATTGTTAACTAACTTAGTTACAACAATATCTCCGTAAATAGGATCAGGTAAAACTTCTCTTTTTGGAACAGGTCCTTTTCTAGGCACTTTACTTCCCTCCTTAACATTTTTATGTTCATCGGTACTCGACATCCAACGTTTCGTTGTTGTGCGTATAGCGTCTCTAACATATATTTGGTCTCGATCAATTTAAATAACGAGCGCTTGAATATGCAGCACTATGCACTACTACTTTTTAGGCTTTTTAGCCCCGTATTTGGATCGAGCTTGTCTACGAGCGTCAACACCAGCGGTATCAAGCGCACCACGGATAATTTTATAACGAACCCCTGGTAAATCCTTGACACGTCCACCCTTAATAAGAACAATACTATGTTCTTGTAAATTGTGGCCAACACCTGGAATATAGGCTGTTACTTCCATTCCGTTAACGAGACGAACTCTGGCGATTTTTCGAAGCGCCGAGTTTGGTTTCTTTGGTGTGGATGTTCTAACTGCTGTACATACGCCTCTTTTTTGAGGGTTTGCTTTCAACGCTGGAGTTTTTGTTTTTTCTACCATGCGTTTTCTTCCTTTTTTTACAAGCTGATTAATTGTAGGCATTTAGTCCTGCACCTCCTTTTAATATTAATATATCAATAATCGAAACGATTATTAATGACTTGGTTGGAACCAGGATCACCTTATCGGCAACCCCGGTTCAGATTATTTAATAATGGCAATGACGGCTGCGGCCCGCTCAATCCCGCCGGCTTTTCCGAGTCCAACCTTGGTTTCAACCCGTTCTAGCGTGATCTGATGGCTATCACAGCATTCGACAATGCTTTTTTTGATACTTTCATCGGTATCTTCTGCCAAAATGACTTTAATTGCTTTGCCTTCTTTCACAGCCTTAAGAGTTTGTTTCATTCCAATCACTTTTGAAACATCAACAAATTGATTCATCGGTTCCTCCTTCTTGCTGTTCATGTATTTCTCTAAACACACCTAATAACTATACATGTTTGAGTCCTAAAAGTCAAGAATTATTCTTTTGTTAAGAAATCCAGGTCGAAGATGTCCAGATCGGTAATAATGGCATCATCGCTTTCTTCCTGCTCTTCTTCGACATAGGCATTTAAAATATCATCATCAAAAACAATATCCAGCGATTCAGTCAGGACATCATCTTCGATCATATCCTCATAAACATCTTCCTCTTCCCGTTCGTAGACCAGATCAATGTCACCATACATCTTGACGCCGGTACCGGCTGGTACCAATTGTCCGATAATAACATTTTCTTTAAGTCCGATCAGGGGGTCAACCTTGCCTTTAATGGCAGCGTCGGTAAGGACGCGGGTGGTTTCCTGGAAGGATGCGGCTGATAAGAATGAGTCAGTTGCCAGTGATGCTTTGGTGATACCCAGCAGTTCCCGGCTGGCTGTCGCTTCTTCGCCACCGTTTTCCAGGGCGGCGCGGTTTTCTTCTTCGAAATTGAAGATATCGACTAAGCTGCCGGCCAGTAAGGCGGTGTCGCCAGGGTTTTCAATTTTAACTTTTCTAAGCATTTGACGGATAATAACTTCCAGATGCTTGTCGCCAATGTGTACCCCTTGCATCCGGTAAACTTTTTGTACTTCCTGCAGCAAGTATTGCTGCACATGGTCAATCCCCTGAATGCGAAGAATATCACTGGGGTTAATGGAACCTTCGGTGATCTCATCTCCGGCAATGACCTGATCGCCGGTATGAACCCGCAATCGTGAGCCGTAAGGAATCAGGTAAACCTTCATATCGCCATCAGCACCGGTAACAACCGCTTCAGTTTTCTTCTGAGTATCCTGAATTTCCACGCGACCGTCAATTTCTGAAATAATCGCCTGGCCTTTCGGTTTTCGAGCTTCGAAAAGCTCTTCGATACGGGGAAGACCCTGGGTGATATCGTCAGCCGAAGCAACCCCACCAGTATGGAAGGTACGCATGGTCAGCTGGGTACCCGGCTCACCAATCGACTGAGCGGCAATGATACCAACTGCTTCGCCGATTTCAACGGGTCGCCAGGTGGTTAAATCAACCCCATAGCATTTTTTACAGACGCCATATTTGGACTGACAATTAAAGGCGGCGCGGATTAATACTTTTTCAATTCCCGCTTTATCAATACTGTCAGCCATTTCAGTAGAGATGATCTCGCCCGCCGGTGCCAGAACTTCGCCTGTTTCCGGGTGAACCACATCTTCAAAGGCATATCGGCCGACCAGTCGTTCATGCAGGGTTTCGATAATTTCGCCGTGATCGTTAATGGTGGAAACCTCATAGCCCCGGGTGGTGCCGCAATCATCCTCACGGACAATCACATCCTGGCTGACATCAACCAGACGTCGGGTCAGGTAACCGGAATCGGCGGTTCGCAGAGCGGTATCCGCCAGACCTTTTCGGGCCCCATGGGTGGAGGAGAAAAACTCCAATACATTTAACCCTTCACGGAAGTTTGAGCGGATTGGCAGTTCGATGATTCGACCACTTGGGTTGGCCATCAGACCACGCATCCCAGCTAACTGACGAATCTGGTTTTTACTACCTCGGGCCCCGGAATCCGCCATCATGTTGATCGGGTTCAGATCTTCAAGGTGATCCAACAGGGCATCGGTAACCTCGTCGGTGGCTTTGTTCCAGATTTCAACAACGTTGTTATAACGTTCTTCATCACTGATAAAACCTTGACGATAGAGGGTCATGTTTTCGGTGATCTTGTCATCGGCGCGAGAAAGGATTTCCTCTTTATTTTTCGGAACTTCCATATCGCTGACCCCAACGGTAATGGCGCCGCGGGTTGAGAATTTAAAACCTAAGCGTTTTATTTCATCCAGTACTTCAGATGTTTTGGTGGGTCCATATGTTTTATAGCATCGTTCAACAATTTCTGACAATACTTTTTTATTAACTTGACGGTCAACTTCTAAGGCGAATTTTTCTTCGATGGTATCCCGTTTAACAAAACCCAGTTCCTGGGGAATAATGGTATTAAAAATGAATCGGCCCACAGTTCCATCAACTAAACGGGTCATCATTTCGCCATCAATTTCTTTGGTAATTCGCACCTTAACCTGAGAATGGAGCTCGACATCTTTATTGAAGTAAGCCATTTCCATTTCATCCAGATCGCGGAAGACACTATTGGTACCTTTACCATCTTTCTTATAGATAGTCATGTAATAGGTACCTAAGATCATATCCTGGGTTGGGGCTACAACTGGCGTACCATCCTGTGGTTTAAGAATATTATTGGATGCCAGCATCAGGAAGCGGGCTTCCGCTTGAGCTTCGACTGATAAGGGCACATGGACAGCCATCTGATCGCCATCAAAGTCGGCATTGTAGGCCGTACATACCAGCGGATGAAGTTTGATTGCTTTACCTTCAACCAGAACTGGTTCAAAGGCTTGAATCCCCAGGCGATGGAGGGTTGGGGCCCGGTTTAACAGGACCGGATGTTCCTGAATAACATCTTCCAACACATCCCAGACCATCGGATCCAGTTTTTCGACCATTTTTTTGGCACTTTTAATGTTTTGTGACAGGTTACGGCCAACCAGTTCCCGCATTACAAATGGTTTGAATAATTCAATCGCCATTTCTTTAGGGAGTCCGCATTGGAACATTTTCAGATCCGGTCCGACGACGATAACCGAACGGCCAGAGTAGTCAACTCGTTTCCCCAAAAGGTTCTGACGGAAACGCCCCTGTTTCCCTTTAAGCATGTCACTGAGGGATTTAAAAGGACGGTTACCCGGTCCGGTGACAGCTCGGCCACGACGACCATTGTCAATCAGGGCATCGACAGCTTCCTGAAGCATCCGTTTTTCATTTTGCACAATGATATCCGGCGCATCCAGTTCCAGCAGTTTTAACAACCGGTTGTTTCGGTTAATGACCCGGCGGTACAGGTCATTCAGATCCGAGGTGGCAAAACGACCCCCGTCCAACTGGACCATTGGCCGCAATTCTGGTGGAATAACCGGGATGGTTTCGAGAATCATCCATTCTGGGCGGTTATTGGAATTTCTAAACGCTTCAACCGCTTCCAGACGTCGGGCGACCCGGATCTTTTTCTGACCGGAACTGCCTTTGAGTTCTTCCTTCAGCACGGCTGATTCCTGATCCAGGTCAACTAGTTTCAGTAATTCCTGAATCGCTTCAGCACCAATGCTGGCGGTAAACTTATTGCCAAACTGACTCTTAGCTTCTTTATACTCTGCTTCGGTGAGGATCTGTTTGAAATCAAAATTGCTTTCGCCCGGATCGGTGACCACATAGGCGGCAAAATAAATAATTTTTTCCAGATTTCTGGGCGACATTTCCAGAATCAGACCCATTCGACTGGGGATTCCTTTAAAATACCAGATATGTGAAACCGGAGAGGCTAATTCAATATGCCCCATCCGCTCACGTCTAACCTTAGCCTTAGTTACTTCAACCCCACAGTTTTCACAGACAATGCCCTTATGGCGAATACGCTTGTACTTACCACAGTTACATTCCCAGTCTTTCTGCGGTCCAAAAATTTTCTCGCAAAACAACCCCTCTTTTTCTGGTTTCAGGGTTCTATAATTAATGGTTTCCGGTTTTTTTACTTCTCCACGTGACCACTCTCTGATTTTCTCAGGTGAGGCCAATCCGATCTGTAAGGATTTGAAGGTGAATTCCTCGTTTAACAAATGGCTTCGCTCCCTTCTTTAATAAATTTATTCTTATAATAATATGTCGTCATCGTCATCATCAATGCTCTTAATCTGGAAGCTGTCTTCCAATTTCACGTCGTCTCCGGCTTCGGAAATTTCGGTGCTGCCAATTTCAATGGCCAGTTCTTCCAAAGGATCCCGTTCATCCATCTCATCATCAAGCATTTTAATCATTTCCTGATCATTGAGGATGTTGACATCCAGAGCTAAACTCTGGAATTCTTTCATCAGTACCTTGAATGACTCTGGTATCCCTGGTTTTGGAATATTTTCGCCTTTGACAATGGCTTCGTAGGCTTTAACCCGGCCAACCACGTCATCTGACTTGATTGTTAAAATTTCCTGCAGGGTATGCGCAGCGCCATAGGCTTCCAGCGCCCAAACTTCCATTTCTCCAAAACGCTGTCCCCCAAATTGAGCTTTACCGCCCAAAGGTTGCTGGGTCACTAAGGAGTATGGTCCGGTCGAACGGGCATGCATTTTATCATCAACCAAATGGTGAAGTTTAAGAATATACATGTAACCGACGGTTACCTTATTATCAAAGGGCTCGCCGCTGCGGCCATCATAAAGTTGGATCTTACCATCTTCAGGCAGATCGGCCTGCTTTAACAGATCCATGATGTCCTGTTCATCAGCCGGGTCAAAAACTGGCGTGGCAATGTGCCAGCCGATCGATCGCATGGCCAGTCCCAGATGGACTTCCAATACCTGTCCAATGTTCATTCGCGAAGGAACCCCCAGCGGATTAAGCACAATCTCCAGAGCGGTTCCGTCTGGCATAAACGGCATATCTTCTTCCGGCAAAATTCGGGAAATTACCCCTTTATTACCATGACGACCCGCCATTTTATCTCCAACGGAAATTTTACGTTTAACCGCGATCAGGACGCGTACCAGGGTATTAACCCCCGGTTTTAAATCTTCATCTTTATTTTCACGGGAGAAGACTTTAACATCCAGAACAATCCCGGATTCGCCATGCGGAACCTTCAATGAGGTATCCCGGATTTCCCGGGCTTTTTCGCCAAAGATGGCGCGGAGCAGTTTTTCTTCAGCAGACAGGTCGGTTTCACCCTTTGGTGTAACTTTCCCAACCAGAATGTCGTCTGATTTAACCTCGGCACCGACAAAGATAATCCCGCGCTCATCCAAATTCTTCAGCGCATCTTCGCTGACATTGGGGATGTCCCGGGTGATTTCTTCCGGTCCCAGCTTGGTTTCTCTTGCTTCGGCTTCAAATTCTTCAATATGAATCGAGGTAAAGACATCTTCTTTTAACAGTTTTTCATTGATCAGGATCGCATCCTCGTAGTTGTAACCTTCCCAGGTCATAAAGCCCATGAGAATGTTACGACCCAGAGCCAGTTCGCCCATTTCGGTGGACGGACCATCGGCAATGATTTCGCCGGCCTGAACATATTGTCCTTTGTTGACCAACGGTTTATGGTTCATACAGGTACCCTGATTGGAGCGTTTAAATTTAAGTAAGGTATATTTATCCAGCTCGCCGTTGTCGGTGCGGATATGAATAGCTGACGCTTCCACCCGTTCGATGGTGCCGGCATTTTTGGCAATCACACAGACGCCGGAATCCTTGGCAGCCTTGTGTTCCATTCCCGTCCCGATAACCGGTGCTTTTGGAATCAGCAGTGGCACGGCCTGACGTTGCATGTTGGCGCCCATCAGGGCCCGGTTGGCATCATCATTTTCAAGGAAGGGAATCAGCGATGTCGCAACTGAAACGATCTGTTTTGGCGAAATATCCATGTAATCGACCCGATCCGGGGGAATCAGCACGAAATCTCGTTTGCTGCCGGCACGACCGGTTACCTGTTTACGGACAAAGCGGTTGGTATCATCCAATGGTTCATTGGCCTGGGCAATGGTGTAGCGGCCTTCTTCATCCGCGGCCAGATAATGAATTTCATCGGTGACGACGCCATCATAAACCTTACGGTAGGGGGCTTCAATAAAGCCATATTCATTAACCCGGGCGTAGGTACTGAGGGAACCGATCAAACCGATGTTAGGACCTTCAGGGGTTTCAATTGGACACATCCGGCCATAATGGCTATGGTGCACATCTCGAACCTCAAACCCGGCTCGTTCACGGCTTAACCCGCCTGGTCCCAATGCTGATAAACGTCGCTTATGGGTCAGTTCCGCCAAGGGGTTGGTCTGATCCATAAACTGGGACAGCTGGGAACTACCAAAGAATTCTTTTAAGGCGGCGTTGACCGGACGGGTATTGATTAAGCCCTGAGGCGTTAAAATTTCATCGTCCTGGACTGACATTCGTTCGCGGACTACCCGTTCCATTCGGGATAACCCGATCCGGAACTGATTTTGTAACAACTCGCCCACTGAACGCAGACGACGATTACCCAAATGGTCAATATCATCGATGGCGCCGATGTCATAGTCAAGACCGATAATATAAGAGATGGAGGCGTGCAGATCGGAAATCAGCACATGCTTGGGTACCAGCTCATCCATTCGTTTTTTAATCGATTTTTTCTTTTCTTCATCCGTCATGTCTGATTCTAAAATCTCTTTTAGCACTTCATAACAGACAAATTCTTTGATGTCCAGATCACTGATGTCAAAAGGCAGATCCTGGGCATTGATGTCGACAAAACCGTTTCCTATGACGCGGACGGTTTTATCATCAACCTTGACATCTACGACATTGATCCCGGTATTCTGAATATCGGTGGCTATCTCGATGGAGATGATTTCGTTCTCTTCAACGTAGACTTCACCAGTTTCCGGATTGACCACGGTATTGGCCGCCCGTTGGCCGGCAATTCGGGTGGCCAGCGATAATTTCTTGTTGTATTTATGACGGCCGACCTTGGCCAGGTCATAGCGACGATCGTCGAAGAACATCGAATTAAGCAGGGATTGCGCGCTTTCCACCGTTGGTGGCTCGCCGGGTCTTAATCGCTTATAAATCTCGATCAAACCATCCCGGGTTGATTTCATATTGTTGTTTTCATCTTTTTTGATCGTTTCGATGAGTCGGTAGTCGTCACCGTAAAAATCAAGAATTTCCTGATTGGTTCCCATCCCCAGCGCACGAATCAGCGCGGTGATCGGTAATTTACGGGTCCGGTCAATTTTAACGTACATGATGTCATTGGAATCTGTTTCATATTCCAACCAGGCACCACGGTTAGGAATAACCTGGGCTGAGAACAATTTCTTACCCAGTTTATCACGGCTCAAGGAAAAATATGCCCCTGGTGATCGCACCAGCTGGCTGACAATAACCCGTTCCGCTCCATTAACAATGAAGGTTCCGGTTTCTGTCATTTTATGCAAATCAGCCATATAGACCTTTTGCTCTTTAACTTCGTTCTTTTCCTTATTTATTAAACGAACTGTTACTTTTAATGGTATAAAGTAGGTTTGATCCCTCTCTTTACACTCCTCCACTGAATACTTCGGTTTTCCCTCTATGGAATAATCCACAAATTCTAAAACCAGATTTCCAGTGTAGTCTTCGATTTTATCAATATCGTCGAAAACCTCTTGGAGTCCTTTTTCAATAAACCAGTTGTATGAATCTTTCTGAACCTCAATCAGGTTCGGCATTTCAATAACTTCTTTGATTTTAGAAAAGCTTTGGCGTGTTCTTAAACCATCTTTTTCAGGATGCAACATTACCATCCAATATCACCCCTCGCAAAAATACTCAGCAACGGACTACCCCTCACCGACTCGTGTTCGGCCTGTGGGTATCCCAAATTTGCCTGTTGTGTTTCGTCTCGCCTTGTGTTATTATTAGACCGTAATCAATTTCATATTCACTGGCTCCGACATGTTTCCCCTTTGATCAGTTATTCATGACCGAGTCGCAAATGATTCGTTGATCGCCTAAAAATTGACGACAAGGATGCATTCTAACCTTATTTTAAAAGATACCAATGCAATTTTATATGCTATCACAAAATTATCTGGTTGTCAATCCTATTTTGTATTTTAAAAGCCTTCCCGCACGATGCGGGAAGGCTTTCTTTGTTTTTTCATTAAATTACTATTTTGACTCCGCGTTTTTTGTCAGCAATATTTTTTCAGGCGGTAGTGCTTTTTCGTTTTGGCGGCTTTATTGCTCTGTTCTCGCAAAATACTGCTTAAAAACGCCTGGGTTCTTTTTTCTTTCGGATGGATAAAAATATCTTCCGGAGATCCTTCTTCGAGAATCGTGCCCGAATCCATAAAGACCACCTTGTTGGCGACTTCCCGGGCAAAACTCATTTCGTGGGTCACCACCACCATGGTCATGTGCTCGTTAGCCAGGCTTTGCATGACGCTTAAGACCTCGCCGGTCAGTTCCGGATCCAGGGCCGAGGTGGGCTCATCGAAAAGCAGAATATCAGGATTCATCATCAGTGCCCGGGCGATGGCCACCCGTTGTTTTTCGCCGCCCGACAGGGTCGAGGGCATGGCATCAATCCGTTCCAGCAGACCCACCTTGTTCAGATAGGCTTCGCAGCGCTGGTTCATCGCGCCCGTTTCTTCTTTTTTGACGACCTTGGGGGCCAATTCGAGATTCTGACGGACCGTCAGATGAGGGAACAGGTTGAAGTGCTGAAACACCATCCCCATCTTCATGATAATCGTGCGGATCTCCGGGGCACTGGGGTAGACGCCGTCTTTTAGCAGCGGTTTGCCTTCCATGATGATATCGCCGCTGTCGGCCTTTTCCAGATCGATCAGGCAGCGCAGGAGCGTCGATTTACCCGATCCGGATGACCCGATGATCGCCATTACATCGCCCTTATTGACGGTAAATGAGATATCCTTTAAGACATGATTATCTCCAAAACTTTTATTAAGTTGATTGACTTTTATAATTTCCATCATTTTCCCCTAGAACTCGTATTTGGTTTCAAGCTTTTTGAATACCATCGTGATCACAAAGTTGATCAGTAGGTACAAGGCCGCCGCCACCAGAAACGCAAAGTTATCGCTGTCGCGATTCACGGCCGTTTTGGCATAATGGAGAATCTCGGCCACGCCGATTACCGTGACCAGCGCGGTGTCTTTGACCAGGGTGATGGTTTCATTGCTGATCGCCGGCAAACAGACCCGAATCATCTGGGGAATTACCACCCGGATCATCGTTTCCAATTTTGTCAGGCCCAGAACTTTAGCCGCTTCATACTGTCCTTTGTCAATGGCCAGCAAACCGCCCCGGAAGATTTCGGCAAAATAAGCCGCGTAGTTCATGCAAAAGGCCAGACAGGCAGCCGTAAAACGGCCCAAAATAAGATAGTGTCCGACCACCGGCAATAGCGGTAGGCCAAAATAGACAAACATAATCTGGAGCAGCAAGGGGGTGCCCCGGACCACATAGATATAGCCCTTGGCCAGTGATTTAACCGGCTTTAGGCGACTGCGGGCCATTAAGGTAAACATGAAACCCAAGGGTATGGAACAGACAATCGTGACGGCAAAAACACTGAGGGTGATCACCATCCCCTGCAGCATTGGTAGGGTGATATTTGATAAATAGATATAAAAATCTGACATTTTATTCTCCTGAGGAATGAATTAAAGTAAGGTATTGCAAGTCATAAAAAAATCGGATAGAAACTATCCGATTTCTAAATAATGATTGTTTTCTTTTAGTTATTTTTTGTAGATGATGTCTTCGCCAAACCACTTGGTTGAAATGGTCGCGGCTGTTCCATCGGCAACCATGGCATCCATGGCATCCTGGATCTGAGTCAGTAACTCGGTATTGCCTTTTTTGATCCCGACGCCATATAATTCTGGCGATAAGCTTTCGCTCAAGATGACAAATTCAGCTGTTTCCGAGGTGATGTAGTAGCGAGCGACGATGGAGTCGACGATAACGGCATCGATTCGGCCAATACCCAGATCGTTAAGAGCTGAGACATTTTCGGGATACTCATTTAAGGCTGCTGCCTGTTGACTGATCGGGTCAGCGGTGAAAGCATCGAAGGCTGAAGAACCTTTTTGAACGCCAACATTTTTGCCAGCTAAATCAGCTTTGGTTTTGATCGGGGAATCTTTTTTGACCACGATCACCTGATCATTTTCCAGGTAAGGGGTGGTGAAATCCATCGCTTGTTTACGTTCATCGGTGATGGTTAAGCCATTCCAGATGACGTCAATGCTGCCGGAATCCAGTTCCAGTTCTTTGGTGTCCCAGTTGATTGGCTGCAGGACCACTTCCATGCCCATTCGTTTACCAACTTCTTTGGCCAGATCCACATCGAAACCAACGATTTCATTTTTTTCATCTCTGAAACCCATTGGTGGGAAGGAGTCATCCAAACCGACCACAAAGGTCTTATCGTCATTATTGGCATTATCGTCAGTTTTTGTGGTATTGCTGCTGCAACCTGCAAATAAACCAGCGACCAGAACGACAATCAGCATCAAGCCAAGTATACTTCTTTTTTTCATTCCTTTTTGTCCTCTTTTCCTAATATAATCTGAGGCTATTATACACTTTATCACTGTGCATTGCTAGTCCTTTACAGCAAAAATTTATTACAAATGCGATCCGTTTCGCTGTTTTGCGGCCGGACAATCTAAAAAAAGTCCCATGATCCAGAGGCGACGCCGGTAAACCGGTGTGACCTGCGCTCTGTCTCAGAGGGACTGCTCTTTATTAGCCTTCTTTTTTTTAAATTTTTACGGCATGCGGTTATATAAAATTGCCAGAATGGCGGCACTGGAGGCCGAGCCCGGATCGCGATGGCCGATGGCCCGTTCGCCCAGCCGCATCGCCCGGCCTTTTTTGGCGATGATCGGGATGGTTGAGTCGGAACCGGTTTCACCCACCTCAAGCGCTTTTTTCATCGCTTCTTTGGGTGCCAGCCCGTCTTGATGATAAGCGGTGTTTAAGGCGTCAACGGCGGGTCGGAGGGTATCGACCATGGTTTTATCGCCAACCACTGCCTTGCCCCGTTTTTCGATGATCGCCACGCCGGCTTCCATCATTTCAATAAATTCGTCAAAGTTCACGGCCTCTTTGCCTTTGGCAGGCACTCCAAATTTGCTGAAGAAGCCGCCATAAAGCGGGCCGGAAGCGCCGCCGACCTTATCAAGCAGGGCGGTGCCGACATTTTTGAACAGCGTATTGATATCTTCATCTTTCCAGCCATCCAGGTTTTTGCTGACTTCGCGAAAACCAATACTCATATTCATGCCATGGTCACCGTCGCCAATGGCTGAATCCAGTTCCGAAAAATAATCCTTTTTCTCTTCGGCCAATACAATGAGGTCATCAATCACCCCAAGAAAGTAGTCTTTATTTAAAATATAATCGCTCATAATTCTTCTCCTGACAATGATTTCGGGTTGATGGTTTCCCACCAACCCAAAGTTTGTTAAATAAGATAACCTAGTACCGACAATTGTTACATCATGTTGTACGCATCGGAGCGGACACGGCAGAGCCTGTCCGATTCCGCGGCGAACAACAGATTAACAATTGGTCGGTACGGTAGTTTATCGACAACCTCAAGGATGATGGTTTCCCATCAACCCGTTTTGTTATTATTCTCGTTGCTGTTTAGAATTGTTTAAAATAGGGGGTGTCGCAGGGATAATCCAATAATTCTTTCATTTCGGCGTCCAGTTTTACCAGGGTGACGGACATTCCGGCCATATCCATGGAGGAAGCGAAGGAACCAATCAGGGATTTGTAAATGGTAATGCCTTTGTCGGCCAGGATTTCAGCAACGCGACGGAAGCAGATGTGCAGATCCATCAGTGGGGTGGCGCCCAGGCTGTTGACCAGGACATAAACCTCGTCGCCGCTTTGATAAGGCAGATCAGCCAGAATCGGTTCCATAATCTGGTCGATGACCTTGTCAGCTGCTTCGATTTTGCCGCGACGGACCCCGGGTTCGCCATGGATACCCATGCCAATTTCCATATCGCCGTCTTCCATTTCAAAAATCGGACCGCCTTTTGACGGCAAGGTGGCCGAGGACATGGCCACGCCCATGGTCCGGGTGACGTCGTTGCATTTTTTCGCTGCTGCCACCACGGCATCAAGATCGCCGCCCATTTCCGCTTTGGCTCCGGCGGCTTTAAAGACAAAGAAGTCTCCGGCAATCCCACGACGGTCTTCAATATTTTCAGAAGAAATGACATCATCGGTAACCAGTACCGTTTCAACCCGGATGCCGTCTTCTTCATCGGCTTTTTCAGCGCCCATGTCAAAGTTCATCACATCGCCGGCATAGTTGCCATAAAGGTAGATGCAACCTTTACCGGTATCGATGGCTTTGACCGAGGCATAACAGGGATCAGGCGATGGTGAGGTATTGATGTTACCAATAACCGCAGCATCAGCAAAGCCTTTGCCGACATAGCCCAGGAATAAGGGTTCATGTCCGGAGCCACCGCCGATGATCACGCCGACCTTGTCTTTTTGCTTGGCGGTTTTACTGACAACCACCCGGCCCTGAGCTTCAGATGTCTGATCTAAGACCACATGGTCTTTGTGGGCGGTTACATAACCGGCCAGCATTTCTTCTACTACATCATAGGGATCATTGATTAATCGTTTCATTTCTTCCTCCTAAAATTATTTGTTTGAACAAGTCTTTGTATACGTTTTCTTAGCGCAAGAACCATGCCAGAGTGAAACCCACTCATAAAGCCAATGACTTGCTTGCGCTTTCTATGTTATGGGCGTTATTTCCCCAAATGGGGAAATTTTCCCAATCGATAGACCATTTAGTGAACCTTTCTCAGGGTCGCCCCTTCTTTGGCGGTGGCAATAATTTTTTTCAGTTCATTGCAGATGGTGGCCTGGATCACCCCGCCAATCACCCCTTCAACCAGCGGTGCGTCGACGATGTGGACCTTGGCCTGGAGCGCTTCATCCTCCAGCATTTCGATGGCGGTCTCACTGCAGATCACCGCCGAGCCCAGATCGACAAAGATCAGAATATGCTCCCGTTCGGCCAGGCTCTCGATGGCGTTTTTGATCTTGGTGGTATTGGTACCAATCCGACCATCGGCGGCCCCGCCGGCAGCAATCACGGCGACGCTGCCATCATTCATTTCCATGACAATGTCGCGCAGCCCTTCGGCCAACTTTTCACTATGCGATACGATAATTACACCTGTCATACTCTTCCTCCAACTTTTTGGGCCCTATTAAGGTTATTACCCACTTTTTAACAATTTTTTCTTAAAACCAGAATTTTCTTTTTATGACTTAATTTCATGTTTGCTCAAATGACCAGATTCTTTACAAATCCCTGTATCTATGCCATAATGATAGCGTATACACGAGTTAAATACCTTAAGGAATGGGTTATTTTTACACCCTGTAAAATGTTCTGTTCAAATTTAGATACCAGGAGGATGATGATGAAAATTGCTGTTGACTGTGACGATGCTGCCATTGATTTTAAAGACGAAATTTATAATTATTTGAAGAACGCCGGTTACGATATCACCGATTTAAATTATTCGGCAACTCACGATTGCGACTATCCTGAAATTGCCTTTAACCTGGCTGAAACGATTAAGAATAAAGAATATGACCGCGGTTTTATCTTTTGCGGTACCGGGCTGGGCGTGGCAATGATGGCCAACAAGGTACCCGGCGTTTTTGCCGGCACCTGCCACGATGTCTATTCGGCCGAACGGCTGGCCAAAAGCAATGACGCCAATGTCCTGACCATGGGGGCCCGGGTAATTGGCACCGAACTGGCCAAAATGATTGCCGAGGCATGGCTAAAAAGTGATTTTCAGGGCGGCGGCTCAACCAGAAAAGTTGAAGCGATGCACCGGCTTGAAAAAACCTACCTGAAATAGGCCAACGATGAAAAAGTTTTTACTGGGAACCAACTGGAAGATGAACAAAACCCTGGCCCAGGGTCTGGCCTACAGCGAGGCCCTGATGGCGATCATTGGGAAGTATGCCCAATTCGAGTTTTTCATCATCCCCCCCTATACCCACCTGTGGAAAATGAAAGAAGCGCTTGCTGCTCAAAAAAGCCCCCTCAAGCTGGGCGCCCAGAATATGCACGAGCAGGACTTTGGCCAGTTTACCGGCGAAATTTCGCCGCTGATGCTGGCCGAAATCGGGGTCGATATCATTGAGCTGGGCCATAGCGAACGGCGCCAGTATTTTAATGAAACGGATGAAGCGGTCAATAAAAAAGCCCTGGCCGCCCTGAAACACGGTTTTACCCCGCTGATTTGCATCGGTGAGCAGCAGGCCGATAAAGACTATGGCGTTTCCCCAGAAATGCTGGCCAAACAGTTAAAGATCGCCTTAACCGATGTTCCGGCGACGGCCATCGGCCAATTCTGGATCGCCTATGAACCGGTCTGGGCCATTGGCGTTGGTGGTACCCCGGCCGCAACCCCCTATGTCGAGGAAATCCACAACTTCCTGCGTCAGGTCCTGATTGACCGTTACGGCCCCAGCGGCCAGGCGGTACCGCTGCTGTTTGGCGGCAGCGTCAATATCAATAACGCCAGTGATTATGCCCGGCTGGATAACGTCGACGGCTTATTTATCGGCCGCAGCGCCTGGGAGCCGGATCTGTTTGAAGCAATTATGGCGGCGGTTGGGGCTGTGGTAAAGTAGCTTTTAATCTGTTCCTTTAAACAACATCATTTAATCAGCAAGCCCCGGGGACGTTCGGCGTCCGGTCAGGGATCAGAGCCGGGGTAGCCCGGCTCTTTTTATTTTGGGGATCTTTTGAGAGCGAAGCCAGTCTATTTATGCAGCTTACGGTCATTGCTCGGTTTCCGGTTCGGCCACCGCTTCGGTCCAGACCGAAATCGAACCGGGCGCACAAAAGAAGGTGCCGATCCCCGCTTCATTGATCGTCACGGTTTCGTCCCGATGACCCAGATAGTCCCGATAATCTTTACCCGCGTGTTGGGTGCCTATATACATATCTTTATAGCCGTCATCACTATTGGTTAATAAAACGGCCAGGCCGCCGGGATGGGCTTCGTCACCTTCGCGGGTCCAGCCGATACAGTTGGGATGATCAAGATAATCGTTTTGCTGGCCATGGGCAGCGCGCATCCGTAACGCTAACAATTGATCGATTAACTCCTGTTTGCCGGGGAGCGGATTCTCGCCGCCAATGCCGTAGTAGTCGCCATAAAAAACGCAGGGCAAGCCGCCTTCGCGCAATAAGATCATGCCATAAGCCAGCGGCTTGAACCAGTCATCGACCCATGATTCCAGAGCCTGGGATGGTTGCGAATCATGATTATCGACAAAGGTTACGGCATTGGTGGGATTTTTCTCCATCAAGGTATTTTGAAATATTTTACTCATATCAAAACTGTTTCCGGCATGGCTGGCCTGTGAGAATTTCATATGCAACGGCACATCGCACAAATCGACATTGCAGGCGGTCTCGTCAATATAATCATCCAGGGTGGCGTATTTCTGCTTCCAATATTCGCCCACCGCATAAAAATCATCACCCATTTTTTCGCGGATGTTCTTGATAAACTCATCAATAAATTGGCCTTCAATATGTTTAACCGCATCCAGGCGAAAACCATCGACGCCGGTTTCATTGACATACCATTCACTCCAACGTTTTACCTCATCGCGCACATCCGGATGATCATAATCCACGTCGGCATACATCAGGTAATCATAATTGCCATATTCCGAGTCAACTTCGGCATTTTCGGCCCAGCCTTTAGCGGTGCCTTTAATCATATAAATCGCTTTTTTATCATTTTCTTTGTTAAAATCGGTGCCGGAAAAATGGGTCCAATTCCATTGAAATTCGGAGTATTGACCCTGTCGCCCCGGAAAGACAAATTTGGTCCAGCCTTCAATCTCATAGTCATCCGACACTTTTTTCTGATGATTATTGGGATCGACTTCGTAGGCCGGAAAGCGTTCGGTGGCATCGGCGCCGGCTTTATGGTTTAAGACAACATCGGCAATGGCCAGGATGCCCTGATCATGCAAGGCCTTGATTGCGGCCAGATAGTCGGCTTTGGTTCCGTATTTGGTTCGAACCGCGCCCTTTTGATCAAATTCGCCCAGATCGTAGAGGTCGTAGACCCCATAACCCACGTCATTGGTGCCGGTTGCCTTGGTTGCCGGGGGCATCCACACTAAACTGATGCCGATTTCTTTTAAGTGCCCGGCATCCTCTTTCAGTCTTTGCCAATGGTTCCCATCATCTGCTAAATACCATTCAAAATACTGCATCATTACGCCATTTTCACTCATTTAGTCACCCTCTCATTGTTATTCATTGATTCTTTAAAATTACAACCGCCATCATGTTCTGCCTTTCCGGCGCCATATTTTGTCTACGGTTGTTTACTACCCAAAACAACCCCGAATACTATCATCCTAAAATATTCATATCAAAAAGCCACCGATTTATGCAAACCGATGGCTTTTTATGCAAATTTTATTTACTACTATGATTTAATCGACCCGATCTGGCCGTCCTTCTGATTCCGTTCTAATTAATTAAATTTCGGATCGCCAGCGCTATTTCGGAGTTATCCAGATAAGCACCTTTGATTGGATCAGAACCGTCAGCATAGCTATTTAATAACGCTGCGCCCACGCCTTTGGCAAAGAAAGGAACCAGTTGATTGGTATGATCTTTGCTGTTCCAGGCCATCGTCGGCATCACGCCTTTACCATTATTGACAACCTCGTCATAAACACCAGCGGTACCGGTAAGATATCCGGTTTCATGATCGCCGGTGACAATCACCAGTGTTTCTGACCAGTTGCTGTTGGTTTCAACCCAGTCACAGACGGCTTCCACCGAGTTGTTAAAATCAATTTCTTCCTCAATTACGCGGCCGCTGGAATTACCATGGCCGGCCCAGTCAATGGCGCCGCCTTCAACCATCAGGAAAAAACCATCCTCGTCGTTGTCCAGAACATTAAGCGCGCCTTTTGTCATCACGTCCAGCGTTGGCACGTTATCATTAACGGCGACGGCAAATGGTGCTGCGGCCAAATCGCCAGAGCGGTTGTACTGAAGGGTTTCATACACTTCCGGAACCCCAACAACTCGTTCCGGGGTATTCCCGGTCTGGAGGTTTTCAAAGGCTTCTTTTGTCTGAATCAGGTTCCAGTTTTCAATCGTGCCATCCCCGTCAGCATCATTTCCCAGATTTCCAGCAACCAGGTTATCCCAGGTATCTTTTCCGCCGACATATTTATAATTTTTGTCCTCAACCGTTGTTTGCAGTTCGCCATTGTTGTCATACAGCGGATGGCCGGCCCCCATAATGACATCGGTTTTGCTGTCATTAATCATTTCGTTCGCAATTTCGCTGTAATTTTGTCTGCTGGCGTTATGAGCGACAAAGCCCGCCGGCGTGGCATGACTGAATTCAACCGAACTGATGACCCCGGTAGCCTTATTCAGCGCTTCAAAATCTTCGCTGATATTAACCAGATTCTGTTCATTTTCGTCAACCCCAATGGCAGCATTAAAGGTTTTCGTTCCCGATGCCATCGCCGTTGCGGCGGCTGCTGAATCGGTGGGGTATTGTTTCATCAGGTCAAAGCTGCCCCAGATTGTTTGGGGATTATAGACAATGGCAAGGTCGTCTCCAGCACCTAATTCATTGTGTGAATAAGT
>NZ_JAUSPS010000060.1 GCF_030652775.1 Acetobacterium sp.
AATAGAGCGACCGCCAGAAAACTTTTTTTGACCACGAAGGGAGGTGATCGAGTGGCACGGGCGAGAAGAAAAAAAACTGAAACAGAATATGAATTTAACGTCCGGGTGGAAAAAAGCAAAATCATAGAAGATATGAAGAGGCTCGGAACACATAAGCCAGAATATGAGAGCATCGTAAATGTATATGCAGATCTGCTGGTACAATATGCGGATGCGAACAGAAAGTTTGCCGAATCAAATTGTGCATATGAAACAACCACTGGCGCCGGCGGCACAAAAAAATCTGCAATTGTGGCGACACTCGAAAGTTTGAGAAAAGATATCCTCGCATACTCGGATCGTCTTTGTCTTAACCCTAAAGCGGTGGAGTCGGTTACGACTGAACAAACCAAAAGATCTGGCCTGGCGGATATTCTGAAAAACTATGATGGCTAAGAATTACGATATCGTAATGGAGTATGCAAACAGCATCGTCGAAGGTCGAAAAATAGCATGCCGCGAACAGATCCAAGGTTGCCAAAGGTTTTTAAATGATTTGAAAAATCCGGATTATGAGTTTAAGACAAAAGATGCAGAGTTTGTAATCAACATCATTGAAAATACGTTTGTCCACATGCAGGGTGAAATGCTGGACGGTACGCCACTTAGGGGAAGACCGTTTCTGCTGGAACCTTTCCATAAATTTGTCATTTACAATCTCTTGGGTTTTTACCACAAAGGTACAAAAATTAGGCGTTTCCATGAAGCGCTTATTTTTATACCAAGAAAAAATATAAAGACAAGTTTTGCCGCTGCTTTATCATGGGCGCTGGGGCTGTTGGAGAGAAGGAGCGGGAGCAAAGTATATATTGTGGCTGCCGCAATGAAACAATCACTAGAGAGTTTTAATTTTATCCACTTCAATCTCGAACAGATGAAAGAAAAGAAAAGCTTCAGGGTGATTGACAATAACCAGGAACATTCGATCTCTGGCGATCTTGGCGATGGCTCGTTATTCATTCAAGCCCTGGCAGCCAATCCGGACAGACAAGATTCATTAAACTGTAACTTGGCCATAGCCGATGAGATCCACGCTTATAAAACACCAAAACAATATAATATCATCAAAGAGGCCATGAAAGCTTATACCAATAAATTGATGATCGGGATAACAACTGCCGGCGACGATGCGAACTCTTTTTGTTTTCGCAGGATTGAGTATTGTAAAAAGATATTAGCCGGTACGGTGACCGATGAACAGTATTATGTTTTTATTTGTAAAGCTGATCAGGATGATGATGGTGAAGTTGATTATACAAATCCGGTTATTCATGAAATGGCAAACCCGGTCTATGGGGTGTCGATTCGTCCGGAGGAAATAATGAATGATGCCAGGCAGGCCCAGAATGATCCGCAGCAGCGAAAAGATTTTTTTGCAAAATCTTTAAATGTCTACACCAGCGCATTGAAAGCTTACTTTAATCTTGATGAGTTTCAAAGTTCTGATATCCAGTACAATTGGACACTGGAAGAACTGGCCGCCCTTCCAATAAATTGGTATGGTGGAGCCGATCTTTCGAAGATGCATGACTTGACAGCCGCGGCCCTGTATGGGCGGTATACATTTGAGGGAAAAGAAATTGATATCTGTATCACCCATGGGTTTTTCCCAATTGCAGCGGCGGTGGAAAAAGCTGAAGAGGATAGCATCCCATTGTTTGGCTGGAAAGACGATGGCGTATTGACCATGTCAAATACTAAAACCGTCCACTATGATGATGTGGTTATGTGGTTTGATAAAATGAGAACCATGGGTTTTAGAATTAAAATAGTCGGATTTGATAAAAAGTTCGGAAAAGAATTTTTTACAAAGATGAAAAAAAGTAGATTTAAAATTGTTGACCAACCGCAGTATTTTTATAAAAAGTCAGAAGGGTTTCGAAGGATTGAGAAAAAAGCAAAAGACGGAGAGTTTTACTATCTTCATAATCAGGGGTTTGAATACTGTTTGCAAAATGTCCGGGCTATTGAAAAAACAGATGACATGATTCAGTATGAAAAAGTTGACGGTGATGGTGGAACGATGAGGATTGACATGTTTGACGCTGGCGTTTTTGGAGCAGTGCAAATGTTAGATGTCATGGAAAAAGATGGAAAAGCAAAACAATGGTTTGATTAGTATAAAAAGGAGGAGAGAAGATTGGGAAGACGAAACAGAAAAACAAATGTGATCCGGGGTGAACCCGAGAAAAGAGAATCAATATCATCGTGGCTTGTTTCAAATGATGCTTTTGAGACTCTGGTTGTCAGTGGGTATACCCGATTAGCGGATAACCCAGAAGTCCAAATGGCCGTTAATAAAATTGCCGATCTGGTTTCGTCCATGACGATCCACCTCATGCGGAACACCAATAAAGGTGATATCCGGGTTCAGAATGAGTTGTCTAAGAAAATAGACATCTCACCAAACAAGAGCATGACCCGAAAAACTTTTATGCATGCGGTCGTTAAAACGATGCTCCTGGAAGGAAACAGCGTGGTTTTCCCAAAAACAGCCAATGGCTTGATTGATGACTTGGTACCACTGAAACCATCCCGGGTATCGTTCATGGAGAACGGCGATTCATACAGTGTAAGATATGGCGGTTTAGATTACCAGCCTGACAGTCTGATTCACTTACCAATTAATCCGGATCCCGAGAGGCCATGGATGGGGTTGGGGTATCGGGTCGCACTCAAAGAAGTTGTCCAGAACCTCAGGCAAGCAGCCGCAACAAAAAAAGGGTTTATGGAATCCAAATGGAAACCGTCCCTGGTAGTTAGGGTTGATGCGCTGGCCGATGAATTTAGCGGCAAAGAGGGCCGAACAAAATTTCTCAATGATTACATCGATACTCAAGAAGCTGGTCAGCCGTGGGTGATTCCATCGGAGCTGTTGGACATCCAGCAGGTTAAACCACTGTCACTCAATGATCTGGCAATTAATGAAGCAGTCACCATTGATAAAAAAACGGTCGCCGGTATTATAAATGTTCCGGCATTTATTGTAGGCGCTGGACAGTATAACAAAGATGAGTATAACAATTTCATCAACTCCACAATTTTACCAATCTGCAAATTGATAGAACAGGAGCTAACCAGGAAGCTTTTAATTTCTCCAGATCTGTATTTTAAATTTAATTCCCGGGCACTATATGCCTATGACATCAAAGATCTGTCCAGCGTTGGGCAGGAATTATTTGTAAGGGGAATCTTAACCGGCAATGAAGTCCGGGCAAGTCTTGGCTATAGTCCGCTCGATGGGTTGGATGAGCTGGTTATACTGGAAAACTTCATCCCGATCAGCAGCATCGGCGATCAGAAAAAATTAAACCAGAATGGAGGTGGTAGTGAGTGAGTCGAGATATAAGGCAAGCCAGGGATCTGGTAATGGAGATTGAAAAACGAGAAGATGATGGAACCGGCGATTTATTCCTGGAGGGATATTTTGCTATTTTTAATTCCAGTTATGAGCTGTGGCCTGGATTCACTGAGAGCATTGCCCCAGGGGCTTTTACCGGCTGTATAAGCGGAGATGTCAGAGCGCTGTACAATCATGACACAAATTTAGTTTTAGGCAGAACGGGAGCCGGTACACTTGAATTACGTGAGGATTCCCACGGGCTCTGGGGAAAGATTAAAATTAATCGCAATGATACAGATGCCATGAATGCTTATACCCGGATCATGCGGGGCGATGTTACCCAGTGTTCGTTCGGGTTTGATATTGAATCCGAAGAATTTAGAGACAACGGTGATGGTACCTGTCATTGGACTATCTTAAAAGTAAACCCGTTATATGAAATTTCTCCATGCGTGTTTCCAGCTTATAAGGAAACAACCGTTTCCGCACGTAAGGAAGATTTTGACAATATTCAAAAAAGACAGCATGAAGCATGGCAAAACAAAATGAAATCAAAAATTAAAGGAGGTTAGTGATGGCTTTAAAAGTATTGATGAGGAAAAATGAACTGACGGAAAAACAAAAGCAATTAGTGGAGCTTAGAAAAATTTCAGAAACATTCCCGACCCGGGAGATTAATTTGGAAAAGGCCATTGAAGAGGCCGAAACCGAAGAAGAAAAAAAGGTCGTTGAAGAAGAGGTTGAAAAGTTTGAAGCGGAAAAAGCTGAAAATGAAAATGCGATTGTAGAAACTGAGACTGAAATTGCTGGAATCGAAACAGAGATTGTTGAGATTGAAAGATCCGCACCTGTTGGAGCCCCAGCAGAACCATCAAAAAACAAAGAAGAAAAGAGAGGTAATATCATGCCAATGAACACCAGAAAATTTTTCGGAATGGCCCACGAACAACGGGACGCATTCCTTGCCCGTGAAGAGGTAAGAGATTTTATTGAAGCAGTTCGGGAAATAAAAACAAGAGGTATTACAAATGGGAGCCTGACTGTTCCGGAAGTAATGCTGGAACTTTTACGGGACAATATGGAGCAGTACTCAAAACTTACAAAATACGTTACCCTAAAACCAATTAGCGGAACAGCCCGGGAAAACATTATGGGAGCTGCTCCTGAAGGCGTATGGATGGAAGCAGAGGGCGAACTGAATGAACTTGACATGTCATTGAACCAGATTGAAGTTGATGGTTATATGGTAGGTGGAATCATCTGGATCCATAATAACCTGTTAAAAGATAGCGATATGGCACTCGGCAGCGAAATTATGGACCAACTGGGTAAAGCCATCGGGAAAGGTGTTGACAGAGCACTGTTGTTTGGAACAGGAACAAAAATGCCGGTAGGTATTGTAACCAGACTTGCCCAAACAGCGGCGCCATCAAACTGGCCAACATTTGCA
Source organism: Acetobacterium sp. (assembly GCF_030652775.1). GTDB lineage: Bacteria > Bacillota > Clostridia > Eubacteriales > Eubacteriaceae > Acetobacterium. The sequence continues at coordinate 4,833 of NZ_JAUSPS010000060.1, forward strand.
CCAGCTTGGACGGATCTGCACACCTCAAATGTTAAAAAACTTAACATCAATGGAAACACAGGCGCAGCTTTTTATGCTTCTCTGATTGAGGCGCTAGGAGTGGCAGCACCAAATTTTTCAGATGGTAAAGCGTTTTGGGTAATGAACAGAAAGACTCATATTAATTTAATGTCAAAAGCCCTGGCATTTGATGCGGCGGCAGCTCTGATTGCGGGCGTTAATAACCAGATGCCAATCATCGGTGGAAGCATTGAAGAAATTGAACTTGTTGGCGACAATGAAATTATCGGCGGGTTTGGTTCTGTTTACATTCTGGCAGAACGTGAAGGATCAGCAATTGAAAAATCAGAGCATGCGAGATTTGCACAAAACCAGACAGGGTTTAAGGGATATGCCCGTTATGACGGGATGCCTGTTTTTGGTGAAGCTTTCGTGATTGTATCATTTGATAATACCGACGCGGCTACAACATCAACTTTCGAAACTGATTACACAAACACTGAACTGGGAGCTTTGGGTGTAACATCTGTTGCTGGCACACTTTCAGGTGATACTCTAATTACTGTAACAGGTGCTGAAGTATCTGGAACGACACTTGGGTATAAAGTCCTTGGCAAAGCAGCAGCAGTTAAATCTGGGGATTCAAGCACTGGTTACACAGTATTTACCACACCTAAAGATATTACCGCAGTAACGGGCAAGGTTATTACCCTTGTCGAATTTGACGCCGCCGGTCGAGCTATTAAAGTCGGTACCTGCAGTGTAGTGGCAAAAGCCTAATATCGGGAGGTTAAAGAATGCAGGATGATCTATTACTGACAATGCTTAAGCAGGATCTTGAAATCCTGCATACGGTCAAAGATGATTACCTGAAAAACTTAATAAGCATTGCCAAAGGGATGATTGCTCGAGAGGGCATCACCCTGGGTGATGATTTTGAGGATCAGGGAATTATTGTGATGTACGCCGCGTGGATGTACCGGAAACGAGCAGCGCCTGATACGGCAATGCCTCGGATGATACGAGCCGCCATGAACAACAAGCTGTTTTCCCAGAAAGCCACGGTGACTACCGATGTTTGATGGAGGACTGGTAAAAATCTATAAGATTGGCAATGTGAACACCCCCGGCGATACGCCGGTGGAAGCACTCACGTTTTACCAGTCTTTTTATTTTGAAGAAAAAACAATCGGAATGACCAGGGCATACGCTGCCATGCAAGCCGATTCGAAGATTGACCGGCTGATAAGTATCTGGCAAGACCGAACCGTAACTGCTGAATGTGTATGTGTTATTTTTGATGGTTCTATGATCGAGGACAATGTTGAGGTTGGGATTCAATACCGGATTACCCAGGCGCAGCATAAGACTAATAATGACGGTCTTAGAATTTCAGATCTGACACTGGAAAGATTGGACGGTGGATTGTATGACATTGAATGATGTAAAAATTGCATTGTTGACAGTCACCCAAAACGTATCGAGATATACAGCCGGAAAGGATCCAGTTTTTCCATATATTGTGTGGGCTGATGATGGTGAGAGCGATTCCCTGTACGGTGACAATAAAATGATTGATCAGGTAATCAGCGGAACCATTGATTTATTTACAAAGACTGTTGATGATCCGCTTAAATCACAAATACAAGCAGCGTTAAATGACGCCGGTATTTGTTTTAGTTTAAATTCAATTCAACGCGAAGAGAAGGATAAGAAATTCATCTGTATGCATTACGAGTGGAATTTTGAAATAGAAACAGCGGTTTAACTATGGCAAAAGCAAAAATAACAGCAAGTGATGATTTTGTTCTGGCATTATCTCGATGCGCTACCGATATTGAAGAAATCGCAAAAAAAGCCATTTACGCCGGCGCAAAAATCGTGGCGGATACAATGAGGGTTAACCTTGAAGCGATCTTGTCTGACGAAGCAACAGGCCAATTAGTAGAAGCATTGGGGATTACCCCGATCAGTTTAATGGGCGGTGAATGGACGGCGCATATCGGTTTTGATGGGTATGACACAAAGGGCGTTGCTTTTCAATTAATTGCCAGAGCCTTGGAGTCGGGGGCAAGTGGCAGGCCAAAGAAACAATTTGCAAAGAAAACACTCAGTCAAACAAGAAAAAAAGTTGAGGCCGTAATGAGTCAGGTAATTGATGACGAAATGAAGAGGATATTTGGATAAGGCGCTTAGGCGTCTGTTTTATTTTAGAAGGAGAAAAAAATGAAATATGTAATGAATTTACAGTTGTTTGCATCCGCCGAAACGGGCGTTAAAACATTAGTGTATTCAATCATGCAAGACGAGGATTTGGAAACATATGGTGCAGTTAAAACAGCCGATGCGTTAATAAGCATTAAAGTAAGCCCAAAATCAGACCTGGCAAAATTGCCGGCTGACAATGAGTATGTAGAAGTTTGCTCAAGTGTAGGGGATGTCGGAGTGGATATCGAAGTTAGAGAAATGCCACTTACGATGCAGGCTGATTGGTTTGGACACACACTAAATACTGAAACAGGTGTAATGAATTATGACGTTAATGATACGCCACCATATTTAGCGGTCGGTTACCGGAGAACAAAAGCCAACGGTAAAAGCCGTTATGTTTGGCTAGTAAAAACAAAATTCGAAGAAATTTCGGAAGAATCAAAAACAGCAGAACCAGGGAAGACTTCATTCCAAACGCCGAAAGCAACAGGAACCGCGATAACCAACAAAGATGGCATTTGGAAAATTGTAGCCGATGAAGATGCAAAAGGTTCTGCTATCGTCGGGTTCCTGGATTCCGTACCAGGATCAAGTCCAGCAGATCTGGTAGCCCCTACAGTTACCAGTGTTCCAACTGATGCTGCTACGGGAGTTATTGGCACATCAAATATTGTCTTAACATTCGACAAAGCAATTCAATCAGCGACTGCTATTGCAGCAAATATTTTTGTAATCAAAGCGGACGGTACCGCAGTTCCTGCAGTGATAACAATCAACGCAGGGAAAACAGTTGTTACGGTAGATCCTGTATCAACGATGGCAACCGGTTCTTATGTCTTAATTGCCACAACTGGCGTGAAGTCAGCGGCCGGCGTGTCATTAGCAACAAACTATGTGGTTAATTTCACAGTATAGCAACCCAATGGAGGCTTAACGGCCTCCTTTTTATTTGAAAGGACTCATAATTATGAAAATAAAATTAGGCGAGAAAACATATCACACAAAGGAATTAATGTTTGGTGATTTATATAAAGCAAACGAATTTAAAAAATACATTGAAGACGGCGCCAGCAAAGGAAAAGATCCGCTAAGTGAATTTGACAAAATGGCAGAATACCTGGTTGATTTATTCGCCGGGCAATTTACCGCAGAGGACGTGTACAAGAAACTTCCCAATAAGGGCTGCATCTTAAAAGTTCTTGAACTGGCAAACCAGGTACAAGCTGAATCGATCGGGCAGCTAGAAATAAAAAACGATCCGGCGGTGGCGAAGGAAGTCTAGTCACCATTGATGAGTGGGTTAAAAATTTCTACATTGAAAAAGTAGCAGTCGGTTGGAGTATGGAAAAAATTGATAAAACCCCAATCGGGCGATATATGAAATTAATTGAACATTCACATGAAAGAGAATTTATAAAAGAACAGCAAGCTTTAGATGATGCGGGTCTTTAGAAAGGAGGTAAAACATGGCTTATAAAACAGGTCTTCAAGTCGGTGTTGATGGTGAAAAAGAGTTTAGCAATGCGATAAAGACAATAAACAGCGATGTCGGATTATTAAATAATGAGTTGCGCGCCGTTACCGCTGAATTTGGAAGAAATGATAAATCAATCGAAAGTTTGACAGCAAAAAGCAAAATATACAACAAAGAAGTCGATTTGCAAAAATCAAAAGTCTCTCTATTGACGGATCAATATGCAAAGCAATGGGATAAGCTAGACAAACTATATCGAAACATTGATGAAGTCACAAAAATATATGGTGAAAATTCGAAAGAAGTTGAAAAAGCGAAAAAGGCTTATGACGATCAAGAAAAGAGTATTAAGAAATTAGACTCAACTCTGACCGTCGCAACGTCCACTCTGAATAAATTTGAAAAGCAATTAAAAACAACCGATGATTTATTGATTTCTCAAAATTCGAAATGGATAGGACTCGGGCAATCTCTGGATGAAACTGGCAAGAAATTTGACAATGTCGGCAATAGTTTATTTAAAACCGGCGGTATGATGACGATTGGGTTAACTGCCCCGATCATGGCTCTTGGTAAAACAGCGCTAACAACCGGAATGGATTTTGAAAGTGCCATGTCCCGAGTCAAAGCGATCAGCCAGGCCACCGGCGATGAATTTAAGAAATTAAATGACCTGGCCTTAAAGCTTGGACAAGACACAGCATTCAGTGCGAGTGAAGCAGCAGCGGGCATGGAAAATCTAGCATCGGCAGGATTTTCAGTTGATGAAATCTTAATGGCAATGCCAGGGATGCTTGATTTGGCAGCAAGTGGTGGATTAGATGTTGCAACAGCGAGTGATATTGCTTCGGCGGCTTTACGGTCATTTGGGCTAGGTGCTGATCAGAGTGGTCATTTTGCTGATGTATTGGCAAAAGCAGCAGCTGACACGAACGCAAATGTAACAGATATGGGAATGGCCTTGAAATATGCGGCCGCCCCAGCGAATGCATTAGGGTTAAGTGTAGAAGAAGTTTCAGCCGCTATTGGCGTCATGGCCGATGCTGGGATAAAAGGCGAACAGGCAGGCACGACTTTAAGGGGTGCGCTCCTTGGTTTGGCCAGTCCCAGTGGCCCCGCAGCGGATGCAATGGCAGCGATCGGGATGGAAGTCTTTGATGCGACTGGTAAAATGTTGCCGTTTAAAGATGTCATCGCAGAGGTTACTGAGTCCACTAAAGATTTGACAGAAGAAGAAAAAGTAAATGCTTTAGCTACCATATTTGGGCGTGAAGCCGTATCGGGGATGATGGTTTTAATTGAAAAAGGGCCTGAAAAATATGACGCCCTGACTCAATCGCTGGTATCTTCAGACGGCGCCGCAAAAGATATGGCTGAAACCATGCAGGACAATGCGAAGTCAAGCGTTGAACAAATGTATGGAAGCCTGGAAACGGCGGCTATAAAAGTTGAAACAGTATTAGCGCCAGCGATCATAGATTTGTCTGAAGGTATCCAAGATCTAGCGGATGACTTCTCTAATCTCAGCCCGGAAATGCAAGAGATGATACTAAAATCTATTCTTGCTGTAGCGGCAGTAGGACCGTTGGTCATGGGAATTGGTGCATTTGCTAAAATTGTCGGCGGAACAATCGGTATTGTCGGAACAATATCAGGAGCAATTGGAGTCATGACAACTGGAGCTGTTGCAGCCACACCAGCGGTAGCTGGATTAGCTGGGGCAATGACCGTTTTAACTGGACCGGTTGGTCTGGTAATTGCAGCAGTTGGAGTTTTAACAGTCGGATTAGTCGCATTACATAAAAGTTATGAAAAAAACAGGACATTAACAGAAGATCAAGTTGAAGAAAACCAGAGGTATATTGACAGCACGAAAGCCGTTTCGGATGCCATTACATCGAACTTAAAAACGAGGTCTGAATCTTTAAAAACAACTGAAGATGAGGCTATTGCTTCAAAATCTTTAGCTGACAAAATATTCGATTTGGCTGATAAACAGAATAAATCAGCATGGGAACTGCAAGTGCTGAATGGTTATGTGGAAGAATTTAACCAGCTAATGCCTAATGCAAATTTATTAATCGATGAACAAACAGGTTCATTAAGTTTAACCCGTGATGCGACGGATGATTTAATTAAGTCTGAAATGGAAAGAATCAGGATCCAGGCGATTTCTGAATCGTTGGTTCAAAACGCTAAGGATCAATTGGCAAATACCAGGGCGTTGAATGAAGCGTCTGCAGAAGCAAAAGTAATTGCTGACGAAACGGCAGTTGCATTACAAGCTATAGTTGACGGGAAGGGAACTGATAACGAAAAACAGCAAAAGACAAATGAATTATTTGATGTTTATAATCAGCGGTTAGCGCCGGTTAAAGAGTCAGTAGCCACGCTAACAAAAACGCACGAAGATTTATTAAAAGAACAGTCTAGTCTGGATGGAGTATTAAGAGATCCTTCCGGTTGGGCGGCGTATAACGCAAATACAGCCACGGCATCGCAGGCCACAGTCATAATGGCTGATGGGACAAAAGTAGCACTTGCAGACTTAGGAACAACCGCACCAATACTGGCGAAAAATGCTGGAAATGGTATAACAACCAACATGGCTGAAGCAATCAGATCCGGCAACCCATTAGTTGGAATGAGTGCGCAGGAAATGCATGACGCAGTGGTTGAAAAAATTACCCCATTGCAAGCGGAATCAATGGCAATCGGAAGTGGCGCCGGTGCAGGTATGGGTTCTGGATTAGCATCACAAAATCAACAATTGGCGACAACGGCACAAAGCCAAAAGGATACTGTCACGGGAGTATTGGGGCCACTTGGCGCATTTGGCCTGCAAACTGGTAAAGAAACAATTGGCGGTTTCCACGATGGAATGAATGATAGAACCGGGACTGAAGCAGTTACGGGTAACATTGTTCAGTGGGTAATGGATAAATTCAGATTAGGATTTAATATTAATTCCCCATCGAAAGAAACACATCAAATTGGTGTTCATGTTTTGCAAGGATTCTTTGATGGGTTGACATCCATGGATTTAGGCTTGTTTGCTGACAACCTGGTGCAAGTTCTACTTGACTCATTTAACCAGGGCAAAATATCAGCAATGGGGATATTCAACTCCATGGGTGATATGGGAGCCGATCTACTTTCTAAGATGGGCCTAAACCTTGGAATCACCGGTGGGAGTCTACCGGTGGCAGGAGACATAACAAGTGAGTTTGGATATAGAGACGACGTCGAGGGTGTTGGCACTAAAAATCATATGGGAATTGACATCGGCGCTGCAGAGGGAACACCAATTTACGCAGTTGAAAGCGGCACCGCATCGCTGTCAACCGATTCCGGATACGGGAACCTGGTTATTATTGACAATGGTGCCGGATTACAGGAATATTACGGCCATATGAGCGGATTCAATATTTCTGATGGTCAAGCCGTTAAGAAAGGCGACGTGATTGGTTATGTGGGGTCAACTGGTAATAGCACCGGGCCTCATTTGCATTTTGGAGTTTTACAGAATGGCGAGTGGATTGATCCGTTGTCAATGTACGGATTCTCAGTGGGATCCAGATACATACCATACGATATGCCAGCAATGGTTCACCAGGGCGAAATGATCATACCGAAATCAGAAAACCCTTATGCGAATAGTGGCGGTGCAGTATTGCCGCAATCAACAGCACAAAAACAACCAGCGGTAATTCAAGTATTTTTAAATGGAAAGCAAATATCAGAAGAAATTTTCCAAGATTTGAACAATATGTTTGGTGTTAAAACTGGACTGGCGGGGAGGATGCAAGCATGAGTATTTTTGACGTAACAATCGGCGCTAAATCGCTGACAAATGATTTTGATTTTATCGTTTCTGAATTTTATGTTTCCCCTCCGGAACCTTATTTAGTGATAATCCCAGTTACGGGAACATCAGATGTAATTGATATGACTGAAAGTTTATCTGGAGACATTGAATACAAACAGCGAAAGATAAGTATCAAAACAGCATTCGCTAAAGGGAAAAATAAAGCATATAGTCAATATTCAAAACTTGCAAATTATTGCCACGGGCGAAAGATGCCGATTGTTTGCAATAGGGATTCAGGTTTTTATTGGAATGGTCGGATTAATCTAGATAGTTTTGAGAAAACATTTTATGGCGGAACACCGATTATATCGGCAATAGTCGACCCCTACAAATACGAAATACAATCATCCATGGATCAATGGATCTGGGATAGTTTCTCGTTTGAAGATGGAACCATCCGAAATTATTACAACATTGCAGTACCTGGAACAATAACCATCATCGGACGCCGAAAACGGGTGTGTCCGAAATTTATTTGTTCGGGTGCCATGACGGTCACTTATTTAGGTAATTCATATAACCTAGCTACAGGGGAAAGCATCGTTCCTGACATATTTTTAGGTGAAGGTTCGCACGTCCTGACCTTTTCCGGATCCGGTACAGTATCGGTTGATTACCGGGGGGCGAGCCTATGAATGTTAGTTATAAAACTCACATCGAGAATGAAGGCTGGAATATTGCTGTTTTAGATGGGGCCACATCCGGAACGACTGGAAAAAGTCTCCGGATGGAAGCCATTATGATAGCCTTAATGAACAAAGGAAGCCTTGATATATCTATTGAAGCACAGGCTCATGTACAGAATATGGGATGGCTGCCACTGAAAAGTGATGGTGAAGTGATTGGAACCACTGGTGAGGGGTTGCGACTTGAAGCAATCAGGATTCTATTAACGGGCGCCGATCGTAAAAAATACAAAATAAAGTATCGGGTACACGTTCAGGACATCGGCTGGCAAAATTGGAAAGCTGATGGTGAAACAGCCGGAACTGAAAGAGTCGCTCTAAGAGCCGAAGCAATAGAAATTGTTCTGGAATTGGTCAAAGAAGAAGTGGTCGTCGTGGTGCCAAATACACCAGTAACCGACCCGACACAGATTATTGTTCCTATTACCAACCCGAACGCCGCAATACCACCAGAAAAGATATTATGCGCCAGTTACACCACCCATATAGAAAATTATGGTTGGGGGGCAGAGGTGACGGATGGCCGGTTAAGTGGGCGGTGTGGCCAGGCATTGCGGATGGAAGCGATCCGGATTTCATTAATTAATACCGGTTCGCTGAATTTGGGTGTCGCCTACTCTACGCACGTGGAAAACATCGGTTGGCAACCTGAGGTAAGTAATGGCCAAACAGCTGGAACAACCGATCAAGCAAAGCGATTAGAAGCAATTAAGATCAGATTGACCGGAACGGACGCCTATAAGTATTCGATTTGGTACCGTGTTCATGTTCAAAATCAGGGATGGCAAGAATGGTGTCGTGATGGCGATATGGCCGGCACAGCTACTTTTGCATTAAGTGCCGAAGCAATCCAGATCATAATCACACTAAAATCAGAAAACCTGATCAGAAACCCCGGCGATGCGCCACTGATTGCCGTTAATTACCGGTCACACATTCAAAATTTGGCATGGGCATCGTGGGTGAAAAATGGCTCTAAGTCTGGCACAACCGGTATGGGTCTACGAATGGAAGCACTGGAAATAAAATTGTCATCGCTGGACGGTCTAGACATCGGTGTAAAATACCGGGTACACGTCCAGAATATCGGTTGGCAAGGATGGTTTGAGAATGGAGCAACAGCCGGAACAGTAGGACAGAGTCTAAGAATTGAAGCGGTCGAGATTATTTTGACCGGGGCCGATGCAAGTAAATACACGGTTCAATACCGGGGGCACCTCGAAAACACCGGCTGGACATCATGGAAGAAGAACGGCGAAACACTAGGCACAACCGGGCATGAAATACGGCTAGAAGCGGTTTCAATCGTGTTAATCAAGACCGTTGACTTAAATGCAGTTATTACCAATGAAATAAAAAACAAAGCCCCAATCGTCCAAATCTGGGCGTCGGACTTCCCCCGGGATGATGTATTATTGCATGACATCCGGACGGCTTATAGACTGTTGAGTGCCAAAACGTCCGAAGGAATTAATAAATCCAGCGGTATGACATTTACAATCGATCCGACTCATGTACACTATAAGAAGTTACGCAAAATGCACACGACTATTTTAGTCTATGAAATTTATTCAAATCTACGAAAAGACCTGGTCTTTGAAGGACGGATTTTATCCGATACGGAAGATTTCAACAAAAAAAGGGTGGTGACCTGCGAGGGGGAACTGGGATACCTGCTAGACAGCATCCAGCGCCCGGCGCAATACATCAATGTCACTCCCGAGCAATGGCTGACGCAGGTGCTGGATAACCACAACATGCAGGTTACGACAGATAAACGCCTGCATATGGGGATCTGTACCGTGTTAGGCGATGGCAGCGGAGTTAATATTTCCACAAGCTATCGAACACATATCGAAAACCAAGCATGGTTGACATGGGTCAGAAACGGCGTTCAAAGTGGCACAACTGGTTCGGCGCTAAGAATGGAAGCGCTGGAACTGACATTGGAGAATATCGGGAATCTGGACATTGGCGTGACCTATCGGGCGCATCTGGCCAATATAGGCTGGCAGGAATGGAAAGTTGATGGGGCAACAGCTGGGACTGTTGGTCAGAGTGTCGAAATGCAAGCCGTTGAACTCAAATTAACCGGCGCTGATGCTGGCAAGTTCTCGATTCAATATCGGGTCCACGTTCAGGATGTTGGTTGGCAGGACTGGAAACAAGACGGCGAAACAGCCGGGACAACCGGGCAGGCATTACAAGCCGAAGCGATCGAGATCATTATTGTCTCAAAAGTGGACGGCACCAATGGAAAATTAAAAGATGGTCTGTTTAGAGAGAACGGATACGTCAACACCTTAGAACTGATTAAGACCACCATGCTGGACACTCTGGGAGGCGTACTGGTTATTGAAAGGATCGGCGGGATAAAGTTCCTGAACTATCTGGAAAATTATGGTTCGGTGAATTCACAACCCATAAAGTTTGGCGTCAACCTACTGGACTATTCAAAAATTACCGATGCGAGTGGAATATACACGGCTATAGTGCCATTCGGTAAGGAAATAGATGGGAAAAAGCTGACAATTGCAACCGTGAATAATGGAATTGTCAATAACAGTTCAGTCGAAACCAGCAAGGAATTATTTAGATATCCTTCGATGATGAATACCGCCATGGGCTGAAAACAATGATAAGTACTTTAATCTACTATGCAGCTTGTTGTTGATTTACATAAAAGAG
>NZ_JAUSPS010000068.1 GCF_030652775.1 Acetobacterium sp.
ATAAATCTTCAAAATGGCTTCAATCGTATTTTTTACCGCATAGGAACTGGTAAAGGGTCCAAAATATTTCGCCCCATCTTTTTTATATTCCCGGGTCATCATAATCCGGGGGTATTCTTCATTGACAGTCAGCCGAATCCAAGGATAGCTTTTATCGTCCTTAAGCAGAATATTATACCGGGGATGATGGGTTTTGATCAGATTACATTCTAAAATCAGGGCTTCCATTTCCGAATCGGTAACGATGGTCTCGATGGTTTCGATATGGGATACCAGAACCACTGTTTTGGAAGTAAGCTGATTGGCCGAATGGAAATATTGCCGCACCCGATTGCGCAGATTAATGGCTTTCCCGACATAAATAATCTCGCCATTATTGTTTTTCATGATGTAGACCCCGGGGTTCTGGGGCAAATCTTTTAATTTTTCTTTAGCATACATAGTGGTCAACCTTAAATAAATATTTTTTTGGTTTTTTTTGTTTATTCGCCACCTAATTTTGGTATAATAATAATACTTTTTTAAACATCAGATTATTATACAGAAAGGAAGTGTTACCATGTTTGAAAAAATAACTGTCGATGGCCACAATACCCTGATTTCTTTCGGTAATTTCGAAGTGAAGATTGTTCCGAAAATTTATGGTGGATTTACTCTGACAAAATCAATAAAAGACAATCCCTTTAAAATCATCGAAATACGTGAGATAAGACTTCCACTTTCAGAGAAGGAAGTTATCAAAGAAGCGAAAGATCTGTTAAAACGAAAATATGAGTCCATTGACTTTAACAGCTATTGTACCACCTGAATCTTGAGTTCAGCTTTTTTTGATCCATCTCCCTTACCAATCGAGATGGATCAATTTATTTACTTGCCCGTTTTTTCGGCGATGCGCTGCTATTATCATTCCCGACGATTCCTTAAACATCTAAAGTGTTTGTGAAATCATTTGACATTAGGCTTCACCGGGTGTATAATGAAAAAGAATTAAAGTGTATTTATTGATTTCACATATTTTTGCAAGTCATTTTTACGTTTAGATGATTTGCAAAAATATGTGTTTTTTGTTTTTGCATCACGATTTATAAATAATATTTAGGAGGTACCTAAAATGAATAATGGTACAGTAAAATGGTTTAATGAGGAAAAAGGATTTGGTTTTATTTCAGTAGATGGCGGCGAAGATGTATTTGTACATTTCTCAGCAATTATTGCCGACGGACGTAAAAACCTTGTTGAAGGCCAACGCGTAACTTTTGATACCGAAAAAACGGATCGTGGCTTACAGGCTACAAACGTTTTTATTGCATAATTAAGTAGTTTTTTAAAAGCCCCACCAGCTCTGCTGGTGGGGCTTTTTTTTACTAAACTACCGTACCGACCAATTGTTAATCTGTTGTTCGCTGCGGAATCGGACAGGCTACGCCATGTCCGCTCCGATGCGTACAACATGATCTAACAATTGTCGGTACTACTTCAGTTTTATGTCTACGACCAATTATCAATCTTAATCTTCTTTGGGCGGCTCAGTTTTTATATGACAGCCCGGGCAGCCGGCGCCGCCTTTGCAGCCTTCACAGGAAAAATCCCCTGCTTTCATTTTCTTGACCTTCTTAAAGATAATATAACCCGCCGCACCTAAAATTAATGCTGCTAAAATCCAGGTAATCATTGAGTCCTTCTTTCTTCTATTTATAATGCGCTAAATACTAAACAAAAATCCGACTGCCGACCTGATAAACGATAAATGACACGGCATAGGCCAAACCAATTTGATAGGATAATGCAAAGAAAAAATCCCGCCAGTTTCCCAGTTCTTTTTTCATGGTGGCGATGGCAGCCATACAAGGTGATGCCAACAGGACAAAAATCACAAAACTATACGCCGATACCGGGGTAAAGATTTGGCTGATGGCAACCGTAAAACTGCCATCCTGTCCTGACAAGAGCACGCTCATGGTACTGATAATCATTTCTTTGGCAGCGACTCCCGTCAGCAGGGCAACCGAGGCGACCCAGTTACCAAATCCCAGTGGAATAAAAATTGGGGCGATGATCTTGCCGAACATGGCCAGGATACTCGCATCCGGCGAATCTACCATTTGGAAACTTGGGGTAAAGCTTTGTAAAAACCACAGCACCACCGATGCCGCAAAAATAATGGTTCCGGCACGAACAATAAATTCTTTGGTTCGTTCCCATACCTGAGTCGCAGTATTCCTAAGCTTGGGCAATCGCAGCGGTGGGATTTCCAGTAGATAACCAGAATCCGCTCCCTTAAACCAGGTTTTTGAAAGGACAAATCCTGATCCAAAAACTACCGTTAAGCTGACCAGATAAAGCGAAAAAACTAACAGCGTCTGATATTTGGTGAAGAATACCGAAGCCATCAAGACGTAAATGGGCATCTTCGCACCACATGAAATAAAAGGCGTCAATACCGCAGTCAATTTACGTTCCCGTTCGTTTTCCAGGGTTCGGGTCGCCATGATTCCGGGAACCGAGCAGCCTAATCCCACCACCATCGGGATAAAAGATTTTCCTGATAAACCAAAATGTCTAAAAATCCGATCCATAATAAAGGCCACCCGAGCCATATAGCCGCTGTCTTCCAGAATCGAGATGAAAATGAATAACACCACTAACTGGGGTACAAAAGTCAGTACTGCCCCAACCCCGGTGATAATGCCGTCATTGATCAGAGCGATGATCCAATCCGCTGCGCCGAGGCTGCCCAACCCCGCAGCCACCGCAACCATCAGCACATCATTGATAAACCACTCGATGCCGCCGATGGTAATATCCCCCACCAGCGTAATCGAGACATAATAAATTACAAACATAAACAGAAAGAAAATCGGCAGCGCCGCATATCGGTTCATTAGTACCTGATCCAATTTTTCCTGAAATTCAATGACGTTTTCTTTGGTTTTCTGGGTTGCCTTACTGATCCCTGCAGTGATAAAGCGGTACCGATAATCAGCAATAGCACTGTCGACATCATGATTTGACAGTGCTTCGATCTTTTTTCTGACGGTATAAATATCTTTTAGCAAATCACCATTTTCATGAATCTTCAGCAGCACCTCCTCATCTTTTTCAATCAGTTTGATGATCCGAAAAAGACGGGGGTAATCTGCTAAAACATCAGAATATTTATTCTGGATCAGCTCGTCAAATTCATTGAATAATGTCATTATTTCCTGGGGGAATATCTGTGGAAATTCTTTTAGTTTCTTAATGTCCACCGTTTTTTCAACCAGTTTGATCAGTTCGTCAATTCCGGTTTCTTTTTGAGCGGATATTTCAATAAAGGGATAACCGAAGATTTTTTCCATCTCCCGGACGTCGATTTCAACCCCGGTTTTCTTGACCACATCCATCATGTTCAAGGCTCCGACCATCGGACAGTTAAGTTCCATCAGCTGAGTACTTAAATAAAGATTTCGTTCAATGTTGGAGGCATCAATAATATTGATAATCAGATCTGGCCGTTCTTCCAGCAGAAAATTTCGAGATACAATCTCATCCATAGAGTAGGGTGCCAATGAATAAATTCCCGGCAGATCGACTAATGTGATGTCCTTAGCTGTATCTCTCAGATTTCCTTCTTTTTTTTCAACGGTTACCCCCGGCCAGTTTCCGACATAGAGATTACTGCCGGTCAGACAATTAAAAAGGGTGGTCTTTCCCGAGTTGGGATTTCCCACCAACGCTATTCTATATTTCATTTCATTTCCTCATTTTCATTGATGCCAGACTAAACGCTGATTAAAATAATGCTAAACAACGAAACCACCTGTACAGGTGGTATTTCGTTTATTACTGAACCATTAAAATATTCTCAGCGTCTTTTTTCCGGAGACTGAGGGAATATCCTCTGAGGCGAACCTCAATAGGATCCCCAAATGGAGCTGTTTTATTAACTTGAATCTCTACACCTGGTGTTACACCCATGTCCATGAGTTTACGACGCATTAAGCCTTCTACGGCGATAGAGCCTACACAGGCTTTCTGGCCTGGTCTTAAATCTTTCAAAGTAAACATAAACACACCTTCTATTCTTATGGTTTAAATTCATAAATGGAATCTGCCAAAATTTGTTAATGATGACTTTCTTTTTTGTTAGCTTTATTATACTCTAATTGAAACTCATTGTCAATTAGCGACTGAAACTTTTTATGGCTTTAAGCTTTATTTAAACACATCAAAAAAAAAGAAAGCTGGATCAGCTTTCTTGAGGTTAGTTTTATACTACCGTACCGACCAATTGTTAATCTGTTGTTCGCCACAAGCTCGGACAGGCGATGCCATATCCGCCTTGATGCGTACAGCATGATGTAACAATTGTCGGTACTGGGTTATCATTTATTCTATCACTTTAAGATTCTCTTGAGATATTGGCCGGTGTAGGATTCGGGGACTTGGGCGATTTCTTCGGGAGTCCCGATGGCGATAATGGTACCGCCGCCGTCGCCGCCTTCGGGACCGAGGTCGATGATGTGGTCGGCCACCTTGATCATATCCAACTGATGCTCAATGACGACTACGGTGCTGCCGCTGTCAGCCAGCCGCTGGATCACGGTGATCAGCTGATGAACATCGGCGATGTGCAGACCGGTGGTGGGTTCGTCCAGCACGTAGAGGGTTTTGCCGGTATTGCGTTTGCTTAATTCGGTGGCCAGTTTAACCCGCTGGGCTTCGCCGCCGGATAGCTGGGTTGATGGTTGTCCCAGACGCACATAACTGAGACCGACATCATATAAGGTTTGGAGTTTGTCATTAATTTTGGGGATGTTGCTGAAAAATTCCAGGGCTTCTTCCACTGTCATATCCAGAACATCGGCAATATTCTTGCCCTTATACTTCACTTCCAGGGTTTCCCGATTATAACGTTTTCCGCCACAAACCTCACAGGGCACATAGACATCGGGCAAGAAATGCATTTCGATTTTGATGATTCCGTCACCGCTACACTTTTCACAGCGGCCGCCTTTGACATTAAAACTAAACCGGCCCTTTTGATAACCCCGAGCCTTGGCTTCCGGGGTTTTGGCAAAAAGATCCCGGACCAGATCAAACACCCCAGTATAGGTGGCCGGATTGGAACGAGGGGTTCTGCCGATTGGCGACTGATCGATATCGATGACTTTGTCGATAAATTCAACCCCCTCGATATTGGTGTATTTCCCCGGTTTTTTCAGGCTCCGATAAAGCTTCTGGGAAATCCCCTTATAGAGAATTTCATTGATCAGGGTACTTTTCCCCGATCCGGAAACCCCGGTAACGCAGACAAATTTTCCCAACGGAATATCGACATCGAGATTTTTTAAATTGTTCTCCCGGGCGCCAACAATCCGAATGGTTTCGCCAGTTCCTTCCCGGCGCCCTTCCGGAATCGGAATAAAGCGCTTGCCGCTGAAATACTGGCCGGTAATCGATTCGGGCACTGCCATAATTTCTTCCAGAGTTCCCTGGGCAACGATTTCGCCGCCGTGAACCCCTGGGCCGGGGCCAATGTCAACAATATAGTCGGCGGCCTGCATGGTTTCTTCATCATGTTCGACCACGATCAACGAATTACCTAAATCGGTTAACCGCCGCAGGGTTTCCAGCAGCTTTTGATTATCCCGCTGATGCAGTCCGATACTGGGTTCATCCAGCACATACAACACTCCCACCAGACCTGAGCCAATCTGGGTGGCCAGCCGGATCCGTTGGGATTCGCCCCCGGACAAGGTTCCGGCGTTCCGGGACAGGGTCAGATATTCCAAGCCGACGTTTATGAGAAAATTAAGCCGAGCATCAATTTCTTTAAAGATCGATTCGCCGATCATCATTTCCCGATCAGTCATGATCAGGGTCTTGAAAAATTCAATCAATTGGCCGATCGACATATCGGTAATTTCGATAATATTCCGATCATGAATCGTCACCGCCAGACTGATGGGATTCAGCCGTTTACCATGACAAGTGGGACAGGGTGTTTCTGACATATAGCGTTCAATTAAAGACCGCATCCGCTCTGACGTGGTTTCGATATAGCGCCGTTCCATGTTTTTAATCAGCCCTTCAAAGGTGGAGCTATAGGTACCCGAAAATTTGCCTTCATAGGCGATTTCCAGTACCTCGTCACTGCCATATAAGAGGGCATTTAAAAATGCCTCACTGGCATTTTCCAGCGGCGTATCAATGGAAAACTGATGTTTTGCGGCTAACGCCTTAATCAGATTATAATAGTATTTAGAATCGCTTTTTAAGCCAAAGAATTTGATCGCACCACTGGCAATCGATAAGCTTTTGTCCGGTATCAATAAATCCGGATCCACTTCCTGATGAAAGCCCAGGCCATGACAATCCGGGCACATCCCAAAAGGGTTGTTGAATGAAAAGGTTCGTGGTTCCAGGGCATCCATGGCAATGCCACAATCAGCACAGGCCAGTTTTTCGCTAAAAAGCTGCGCTTCGCCGCCAATGACATCACAGATCACCAATCCTCCAGAAAGCTTCAGGGCAATTTCCAGCGAATCAGACAGCCGTTTTCCGAGGTTATCCTTTGCCACCAGACGATCGACCACCACTTCGATGGTGTGCTTCTTATTTTTGTCCAGATTGATTTCATCGCTGACCTCCATTGGTTCGCCATCGACAATGATCCGCACAAAACCTTCTTTTTTGATGTGATCAATGGTTTTTTTATGCTGTCCCTTTTCTTTCCGAACAACCGGTGCCAGAATCTGAAACTTAGTTTTTTCCGGAAGCGTCATGATACTATCGACAATCTGATCCACTGATTGGGATTCCACCACTTTTCCGCACTTCGGACAATGGGGAATTCCAATCCGGGCGTAAAGCAAGCGAAGGTAATCATAGATCTCGGTGACCGTACCAACGGTAGAGCGGGGATTGCGGTTGGTTGTTTTCTGATCAATGGAAATCGCCGGGGATAATCCATCAATGCTCTCCACATTCGGTTTCTGGGACTGACCCAGAAACTGTCGGGCATAGGAAGAAAGGGACTCCATATAACGGCGCTGCCCTTCGGCATAAATGGTATCAAAGGCCAGCGATGACTTCCCCGATCCGCTCAGCCCAGTAAAAACCACCAGCTGATCCCTGGGTATTTTCAGGTTAATGTTTTTTAAGTTGTGCTCTTTCGCACCTTTTATTTCGATGTACTTCATATTACTCCTTATATCCGTTACTTATCTTCTGTAATTTTTGAGATGATGGATTTCGTCGCGCAGTTTGGCGGCCCGCTCGAATTCCAGGGCTTCCGCAGCTGTCAGCATTTCCAGTTCCAGCTCCTTGATTTTTACGTCAATATCCACTGCTTCGTCGCCAACATGATAGGTTTGCGGCTCTTCGGCCACTTTGGTTGCCTCGATGATCGAGCGGATATCTTTTTTAACGGAGCTGGGGGTAATGTTATGGGCTTCATTATGAGCCGTTTGAATGGCGCGGCGACGGTTTGTTTCGCTGATGGCGCGATCCATAGACGGCGTGATCTTATCAGCATACATAATGACATGGCCTTCCAGGTTACGGGCGGCCCGGCCAACGGTTTGAATCAGGGCGGTTTCTGATCGCAGGAACCCTTCCTTATCGGCATCTAGAATCGCCACCAGACCAACCTCCGGCAGGTCAAGCCCTTCTCGCAGCAGGTTAATGCCCACCAGGACATCAAAAGTCCCTAATCGTAGATCGCGGAGAATTTTCATCCGTTCGATGGTATCCACATCCGAATGGAGATAATTCACCATGATCCCATTCTCTTTCAGGTAATCGGTAAGATCTTCGGCCATTTTTTTTGTTAACGTGGTGACCAATACCCGATTTCCTTTACCGGTGGTCAATTTAATTTCACCCAACAGGTCATCAATCTGACCAGCCACCGGGCGAACCGTTATCTCAGGATCGATCAGGCCGGTGGGCCGGATGATCAACTCAACCGTATTCTGACTGTGTTCTTTTTCATATTTGCTGGGCGTGGCTGTCGTAAAGACAATCTGCTTAATTTTGCTTTCAAATTCGGAAAAATTCAAGGGTCGGTTATCAAAGGCCGAGGGCAGACGGAAGCCATAGTCGACCAGATTGCTCTTTCGAGCCTTATCCCCGGCGTACATCCCGCCAATCTGGGGGATTGAGACGTGGGATTCATCGGCAATAATCAGAAAATCCTGGGGAAAATAGTCGATCAGTGTATAGGGTGGCGATCCTGGGGGTAAACCGTTAATGTAACGGGTATAGTTCTCAATCCCGTTGCAATAACCCATCTCCCGGAGCATTTCAATATCGTAATTGGTGCGCTGGAGAATCCGCTGCGCTTCTACTAAGCGGTTGTTATTGGTATATTCATCATAGCGCTGCCTAAGTTCCTGCTGGATTCCCGCAATTGCCCGTTCCAAATTTTCCGGCGTGGTGGTGTGGTGGGAGGCCGGGAATATCGAGACATGGTTCAATTCCCCATAAATCTCCCCGGTTAGGGTATCAACCTCGGTAATTCGCTCGATTTCGTCACCAAAGAACTCCAGACGAATCGCTTTATTTGATGAAGCTGACGGAAATATCTCCAGGATATCGCCCCTCACCCGGAAATTATTCCGCTCAAAAGCAATGTCGTTCCGGGTGAATTGGATTTCCACCAGTTTTCGAATAATTGTATCGCGATCTTTTTCCATTCCCGGACGGAGCGAAAGCATCATGTTTTCATAATCAAAGGGACTACCCAGTCCATAAATACAGGACACACTGGCAACCACAATCACATCCCGCCGTTCAAACAGAGCGGCGGTAGCAGAATGTCGCAATTTATCGATCTCATCATTGATCGATGAATCTTTTTCAATAAACAGATCCGAGTGCGGCACATAGGCTTCGGGCTGATAATAATCATAATAGCTGACAAAATATTCCACCGCATTATCCGGAAAAAAACTCCGGAACTCATTGGTCAGCTGGGCCGCCAGGGTCTTATTATGAGCAATCACCAGGGTTGGTTTTTGCACCGCCTCGATGACCTTGGCCATGGTATAGGTTTTTCCTGACCCGGTTACCCCCAACAAGGTTTGATATTTTAAGCCATCCTGGATTCCTTTAGAAATATTTTCAATGGCCGGTCCCTGATCTCCCTTAGGTTCGTATTCCGAGACAACCTTAAATGCATGCTTCATTTCTTTCATCAGCACCCTCCAATCAATTAGATGAACATTCGTTCTATTATTCTACCACAGCTTTTTTTTAATGGCAAATGATAATCCTTCTGATTTAATAAATTCTTAATTTTTCTGTTTAAAATAGAAAAAGCATGCCATTACGGCATGCTCTCAAAATCAATTGGTTCCGCTGAGAACCTGCAGGGCTTTTTGAAGCTGATTATCTTCCTCGTCAGTGAAAATATTATTTTTCATAAAGTCGGTGGCTTCGATGGCAATATTCGGTTCCAACCCTTTTTCGTGAATATTATTGCCATTGGGGGTGAAATATTCAGAGTTTGTCACCTTAAAACCGCCGCCATCAGTAAGACTGATGATTTCCTGAACAATGCCCTTACCGAAGGTCTTTGTTCCCACCAGTTGGGCGGCTCCAGTATCCTGAAGGGCACCAGCTAAAATTTCTGCCGAACTGGCTGATCCGCCATCCACCAACGCCACCATCGGTAAGGCCAGCTGTTCGGTACCGTCTGACTTATAGTCGGTTTTATTTCCGTTTTTATCAACCGTATAAACAACCATCGTTTCGCCAAGAATTCGGTCGGCAATTTCCACCGCTTCTTTTACCCCGCCGCCGGGGTTACTTCGTAAATCGATGACTAGCCCGGTGATGTTCTGCGCCAGTAGCTCACCTAGCTGGGTTTCAAAATCATCAGCGGTTTTATCGGTGAACTCACTAATCTGAATATAGCCCTTATCCCCGATCACTCGGGATTCGACCGTCTTTGCTTCGATGGTTTTTCGCACCAATTGCATTTCAATAATTTCCTCACCTCTGGCGATGGTGATGTTGACGGTGGTATCTGCCGGCCCTTTCACCTTCGCAACAACCGCATCTGATCCGATGGTGCTGACATCTTCACCGTCCACCTTGATTATCTTATCACCGGTTTTGATGCCCGCTTCCTCTGCCGGTGTGCCTTTCTGGGGTGCAATAACAGTCGTATAGCCCTGATCGTCTTCTGTCACCACCACGCCGATGCCTTCATAAACGCCGGTGGCTGATTCCATGTATTTTGAAAATTCTTCAGAGGTAAAATAAGTGCTGTAAGGATCACCAAGACTGTCAAACATCCCTTTAATAGCCCCATCGAGCAGGGTGGTGTTATCGACATCCTTATAGTATTCTAAGCCAATCTGATCTTTCAGTAGCAAAAGTTTTTTAATACCAGCCGCTGTTTCGCTGCTGTCGACATTCACAATCATCTTGTTTCCGATCAGAAAATTCCCCGTTGTCGCCACTGTGAAGGTGATGATATTCGTGATGATCAGCACCACAATAATCACGATAATCTTTGTTTTTTTTGATTTATTTTCCATTGCTTCACCTAATCCTAAACTTTTATTCTGCTGCAAATAAAACAGGAGAAAAGAATCATGATTCTTTTCTCCTGTTCTTTAATTATATTCTACAATGTTTCGCTTAAAAATATCCTAAAGGATCGACAAACGATCCGCCGGAAAGTACGCCAAAGTGCAGATGAGCGCCGGTCGAATCACCAGTTGAGCCAACGTATCCAACCACATCCCCTTTATTAACGGTTTGGCCAGATGATACGGCAAATCCGCTCATATGAGCATACATGGCTTGGACGCCATTTCCTAAATCGACAATCACACAATTTCCATAGCCGCCATTCCAACCTGCTGATATGATGGATCCATTACCCATGGCCAGAATTGGGGTTCCTGATGGCGCACCCATGTCAACCCCGTAATGAGTACGGTAATCACCCCAGATCGGGTGCAGTCGAGTACCGAAGAAATCATCATCCGCTGATGGATAATAACCCGGGCAAGGCCATTGATAGGTTCCGTTTGATGGGACAAAGGATGTGTTCCCACCAGTGGTTGATCCGCCCGAGGCAGCCGCCTGAGCGGCCATCGCTGCGCGAACCTGGGCTTCGATATTGGCGGCATTAGCGGCCTCAGCTGCAACAATCGCCTGATACTCAGCGACGATGGCCTGATTTTGCGCTAATAAACTATCCTTTTGAGCCTTAACTTCCTGCTGCTGAACTAATGCTGTTTCCTGTTCGGACTTTTTAGAAACTGTTTGAAGACGATCGGCTTCGATCTTAGCTTTCTTTTCATCGATGATTCTTTTTGTTTCAGCTAAAGCATCCAATGAATCCTTATCCGATTCAATGATATATCGGGACATATCAACCTTGGTTACAAAATCTGCAAAATCACTTGATGTAAATAAAAATTCAAGCATGCTGCCATTTCCATACATGTACATGGTTCGGACACGTTCGTTCATGGCTTCTTCCTGTTCCTGACGTTTGGCTTCGGCTATATTCAGTTCTTCCTGGGTTTTTGCTATATTGGCTTCCAGTGCTGCAATTTCAGCATTTATTTTATCGATGACGCCGGTAATCCGACTCATTTCTTCATTAGCCTTGCCAATTTCAGCTTCGATTCCGGCAATCGTATTCTGAGTCATATCAATTTGATATTGAGCTGCTGCCTGTTTTTGATTGCTCTCTTCCAGTTGTTCGGTCAGGGATGCGGCATTTACCGGAGAGATCAACATCCCCAAGGTAACAATCATGCCCACAATGCCTGAAATAATTCTTTTTTTTGTCATCCGACAATCCTCCTGTTT
Source organism: Acetobacterium sp. (assembly GCF_030652775.1). GTDB lineage: Bacteria > Bacillota > Clostridia > Eubacteriales > Eubacteriaceae > Acetobacterium. The sequence continues at coordinate 11,824 of NZ_JAUSPS010000068.1, forward strand.
TTGACCAAGTCTAATCATTTATACATCCAAAAATTTGCGAATCGCAAATATACTGCCCACTGCTCCGATAAATCCTCCGTAAATCAGGAAGAAAAATATCAATTGACCCATCACTGCATCCGGGGAAGCCAAAGTGGCGTCCACTGGCAGAAAGAGATTCCCACCAACTAAACCCAAAATATAATAATAGGTGATGCGGATAATCAGGAATGCCACAATGGCTCCCATTAACCCCAGTACGGTTCCTTCCAGAATGAAGGGAGCCCGGATATAGGCGTTGGTTGCGCCCACATATTTCATAATTCCAATTTCCCGGCGTCTTGCAAAAACGGTTAATTTAATGGTGTTGTAAATAATAAAGATGGAAATCATCGATAGTACCACCAGCACCACAATACTCAAGGTGTTCGTGAACTTATTGAAGTTCACCAGCGCTTCCACATATTCCTGTCCATACCGGACATATTCAACCCCTTGATTTTTAAAGGACATGGCCAGGGTTTGAACTTCTTCCATATCATTCGGATCGGTTACCCGGACAACAAAAGATGCTGGCATGGGGTTGTTTTCGGAATTATAGCCACTGAGCAGCGGGGCATAATCTTCCAGACTCACCGTAAACTTTTCTAGCGCTTCCTCGGCACTTTCAAAGGTAACATTCTCAATCAGATCGCTTTTTTTCAGCGCTTGTTGGATTGTTTCTTTTTGAGTATCGGTGAAATCCGACTGCAGAAATATCTTCAGTTCCAGTTTTGATTCCACATCCTTGGTAACTTCCTGGACATTAATGGTTAAGATCAGGAAAATACCCAAGATAATTAAAGCAGCAATAACCGACAACACCGAAGCGGCACTCATTAAATTATTTCGCTCAATGCTCTTCATGGTATCCCGAACAACATTTCTGGGCATTGTTTTTATCGAACTAAACTTCATAGCCGTACCTACCTGTCGCATCATCTACCTTAAGAATACCATCTTCCAATGTCAAAACTCGTTTTTTCATCGTATCAACAATCTCACGGTCATGGGTTACCACGACGACCGTTGTTCCGCGTCGGTTGATTTCTTCAAGGATACTAATGATCTCATATGATGTTTCCGGATCAAGGTTTCCGGTGGGCTCATCGCAAATCAAAATCGATGGATTATTGATGATCGCCCGGGCAATGACCACCCGCTGCTGTTCTCCCCCGGATAATTCATGGGGATAATGGTTCATCCGATGGGATAAGCCAACCATATCCAGCGCTAATGGCACTCGCTTTTGGATCTGTTTTTCAGATTTTCCAATTATTTCCATGGCATAGGCCACATTTTCGTAGACGCTTTTATTTTCCAGGAGCCGAAAATCCTGAAATACAATTCCCATTTTCCGTCTTAAAAAGGGAATTTCTTTTTTTGAAAGTTTGGCGACATTAAAATTATTAATATATACTGAACCTTCAGTGGCCTCAATTTCTCTTAAGAGAAGTTTAATAAATGTGGATTTTCCCGCCCCGCTTCTACCAACTAGAAAAACGAACTCACCCTTATCAATAAAGAGACTCACATTTTTAAGCGCATCACTCTTGTTTTTATCATAACCCTTGGTTACATTTTTAAATTCTATCATCTCTTAGCCACTCCTAAATTACTTATCATTCTGATTGCTTTGAAAGGGTATTTTAACATGTACTATCCTATTTTCTTCTTAAATGCATGTGATAAGTTAAGATTACCTTAATTATTTAATCCGGAATATAGAAGTCTTCTGGAGTTCAGCCAGTTTTTCGCCTTCCGGGTATTCCGTGTTTGAATCTGAATTTATTTTAGCATACTTTTAGAATAATTTCATTATAAAAATAAATTTTTTGTAACAAATGTATCTGAATTCGTCCGAATTTTTAAATTAACTTATCATAATTACTTATTTGATTATTTCATGATCATTTTTTTATAAAAAAATGATCATGAAATAAAAAAAGAAAAGATGGTTAATCATTCCCCATCTTTTCTTAATTATTTTATAACCATTTTTTTATCATGGACTAATTGGTGTGCCGTACTGTCTTATTTCAAAATGCAAATGGGCACCTGTTGAATTACCGGTGCTGCCAACTGCACCAACGGTTTGACCTGCACTGACGGTTTCACCTGAGGATACATTGATTGCACTCAAATGCGCATATACTGCCGAAATTCCATTTCCCAGATCGACAATGACACAATTACCATAGCCGCCATTCCAACCCGCTGAGATGACTACGCCATTTCCACCACAGGCAACAGCAGTACCTTCTGAAGCGCCAATATCAACGCCTGAATGAAATCGTATTGTCCCGGGATTAAGCGGATCATCACGATACCCGAAGGGACTTGTAGTGTCGCCACCGCATGGCCACATATAGCCATTAGAGTAGCTTGGCGTTGGTGTCGAAGATTCTCCACCACCGGTACTTGCGCCATCGCCACTACTTGCGCTTCCGTCGCCAGTTTCGGTGTTTCCGCTATTTTGAGCTGCTGCCTGTTCTGCTGCGGCACGCTGTTGTTCATAATATGCTTGCAATTGACCTTCAATATCAGCCGAGGTTGCTGCTTCAGCTTCTTCAATGGCCTTGTATTCGTTCAATGTTGACTGATTTTGAGCCAACAACTGATCTTTTTGTGCCACTACTTCTTCCTGCTGAGTTAAGACAACTTCTTGTTCTGTTTTTTTCTCAACTGTCTTTAATCGATCTGCCTCAATGCTCAGTTTCTTCTCATCAATTACTTTCTTCGTTTCTTCCAGCGCATTCAGGGAGTCCTTGTCTGCGGTCATGATGTAACGGGACATATCCACTTTCGTAATAAAATCTGAGAAATCCGAAGCTGAAAAGATGAATTCCATGATGCTGCCGTTCCCGTACATATACATGGCGCGAACCCGATCACTCATGGCTTCTTCCTGCTCGCGTTTTTTTGCTTCGGCTATTTTGAGTTCTTCCTGTTTTTTTGCTATATTCCCTTCAATGGTTGATATCTCTCCGTTGATCGCACCAATCACCCCACTGATTCGATTAACCTCTTCATTGACTTTGCTGATTTCGTCTTCAATCCCATTAATGGTATTCTGAGTCATATCAACTTGATATTTTGCTGCTGCCTGTCGAGCATTGCTTTGTGCCAATTGCTCGGTTAATGAAGCCGCATTGACGGGTGCTGTTAAAAATGCCAAAACCAGGGAACCAGTAACGATACCTGATACTATTCTATGTTTTTTCATTTTACCCCTTTCCCACAATCTTAGTGTGACCTATTTGTTTGTTACTTTTACAATAACTATTTATTATTTTTGTAACGGTTGTATTATACCATAATAATGTCGCAATTAAAACAAAAACAATAAAATAAGTTGTAAATATTTTGTATGAAACAGCGATAAATACGATGCTTTTTTTCACAAAAAAAAGACACTCCAAAAATTCAGAATGTCTTTTTAGTAACTGATTATTAAGAACTGCTATTTTAAAAACTTAGAATGCGGCTTTATAAATAGCAATCACATCTTCTTTAGTTGGGCATTTTGGATTTCCGCCGGTACAGATGTCAGCCAGAGCCAGGTCTGCTAATTCACCAAAGTCCGCTTCTTTAACGCCGAGTTCTTTGAGTCCTGATGGAATCCCAACATCTTTGGATAGCTTCTTGATGGCATCAATGGCCATGATATTGATTTCTTTTGGTTCGCGACGGCTGGTGTCGACCCCCATCGCCTGAGCAATGTCTTTTAATCTGTCACCAACCGCATCGGCATTAAATGCCGTTACATAAGGTAACAGAATGGCATTACAAACGCCGTGCGGCAGGTCATAGAATCCACCTAACTGGTGCGCCATGGAATGAACAATTCCCAGTCCGCCGTTAGAGAAGCCCATGCCGGTAACAAACTGGCCATAAGCCATGGCATCCCGGGCATCCAGATCGTCACCCTCTTCGACAGCTTGTCTCAAACTGCCAGAAATGGCTTTGATCGCTTCCAGATTAAAGAGGTCGGTGAAGCGGGAGGCGCCAGCAGTGGTATAACCTTCAATCGCATGGGTCAAGGCATCCATGCCGGTTGCTGCAGTTAATGATTTGGGCATTTTCAGCATTAAAACCGGATCATTGACCGCTACTGTAACCAGACAGTTGGGATCAACGATCACCATTTTCAGTTTTCGGTCTTCATCGGTGATCACATAATTGATCGTTGCTTCACTGGCGGTTCCGGCAGTGGTATTAATGGCCACAATCGGCAGCGCTTTATTAGCGGTTTTTCCAACCCCTTCATAATCCCGGAGATCCCCGGGATTGGTGGCCAGAATGGCAATCCCCTTGGCGGTATCCTGGGGCGATCCGCCACCGATACTAACCAGAAAATCACATTCGTTATCCTGCAAGGCCTGAAGACCGGCGTTTACATTGGCAACAGTCGGATTGGGTTTAACTTCTGAAAATAAAGCATACGGAACTTTTGCTCCATCTAATACATTGAGCACATCTTGAACAATACCTGCTTCAACAAGTACTTTATCGGTTACAACTAAAGCTTTTTTCACGTTCATACGTTTGATCTCGGGAGCAATTAATTCAATTGCACCGGGTTCCATAATTACTACTGGTGGAAAATAATAGGTTCTTGCCATAAGAACACCTCCAAATTTATTCGTTTACATGATTATATGCGATCGAAATGGCTGAATAAATGGAAATTTTATCTTGTTTGAGATACATTATTGAAAAGACTGATAGATGACATGGAATAAACCGAACACAACAAATAATAAACGGCTTTCTGGATCTCTCAAACTCCCGTACCGACCAATTGTTAATCTGTTGTTCGCTGCGGAATCGGACACTAATAAGAAATAGCATTTCTTATTAGTCGCGGGCAGTCGCCAACTACAAGCGAGCTTGTGATTGGCTCGTTGCCACCACGCAGGCTTTGCCGTGTCCGCTCCGATGCGTACAACATGATGTAACAATTGTCGGTACTACTTTTTCTGTTCTATTTCAATTTCAGTTGTTTAAATTTATCTTTTGTTTTTAAGAATTGTATTATATGATTTCAAGCAGAATTGATAGAATTAATTGTGTAAAAGAGGTAATTATGAAAAATATCAGTATCCTCGGGTCAACTGGTTCGATTGGAACCCAGGCTCTGGATGTGGTTTCTGAAAACAGCGACGCTTTAAATATTGTCGGTTTAACGACCAACACCAGCATTGATCTGCTAGAAAAACAGATTGACGCCTATTCCCCCCGGATTGTCTGCGTCATGGACGGAGATGCCGCACTGGTGCTGGAAAAACGGTTGAAAACAAAGGGATCCGTAGTTGAAGTGGTTAGCGGTTTAGAGGGTCTGATTGCGGTGGCCACCGCATCCGAAAATAATCTGCTGCTCACGGCAGTATCCGGCATGATTGGCCTGCAGCCAACCCTGGCAGCCATTAATATGGGCATTGATATTGCCCTGGCCAATAAGGAAACGCTGGTGGCCGGCGGCCAGATCGTTATGGATGCTGTGGCGGCAAAAGGTGTTTCTTTGCTTCCGGTGGACAGTGAACACTGTGCCATTTTTCAATGTCTGATGGGAAATAAACATCAAGAAATTGACCGGATCATCATTACCGCTTCCGGTGGGCCGTTTCGGGGACAGAATTTCGAACAGCTACAGGCAGTAACCTTGGCTCAGGCCTTGAAGCATCCCAACTGGTCGATGGGAAAAAAAATCACCATCGATTCGGCCACCCTGATGAATAAGGGGTTGGAAGTCATCGAAGCCAAATGGCTTTTTGATCTGAGCATCAATCAGATCGATGTAGTGGTTCATCCCCAGAGCATTATCCACTCGATGGTGGAATTCATCGACCATTCCACGATCGCTCAATTGGGAATGCCAGATATGGCTCTGCCGATCCAAATCGCCTTTTTTTATCCCGAGCGAATTGCCAATAACCGCCAGGTTCTAGATTTCAGCCAGGTTCGGGAGCTGACCTTTGAAGAGCCAGATCGGATCGCCTTTCCCTGCTTGCAACTGGCCTACGACGCCCTTGAAATCGGCGGTACGATGGCCTGTGTGCTAAACGCTGCCAACGAGATTTCAGTAGCCCGATTTTTAAATCAGGAGATCCACTTTCTCGATATTCCCCGGATTAACCGGCTGGTGATGGAAAAACATCAGGTGATTTCCAATCCGGATCTCAGTGATGTGCTGGCCGTGGATAACTGGGCCCGGCAGATTGCCGGGGAAACGGTTAGTAAATCTTTAAACTAAGGTGACTAATATAAGCGTTTTGCAGCGACCTTTTTATTACATAAAAAATGAGACAGTCATTTTATTTCCTTAAAATGACTGTCTCATTTTTACGAACTCGACAAAATCAAGCCTGACTTAAATCAAATCCTCGTTATTTGTTACTCTCGATATTTTCCTTGACCCACTCCAAAGCGCCGTAGGCATCGTCCGCATAACCGTCAGCCCCAATCTCTTTTGCGAATTCGGCGGTTACCGGACCTCCGCCAACCATGATTTTTGTCTGCGAAAAATCGCCGGAATTTTGTTCTCGAATTAAGTCAATGACACATCGCATTTCTTTCATCGTTGTCATCAGCAGAGCGCTAAGCATCACGAAATTCGGTTTATATTTTGCGATTGATTTGACAAATTTTTCTCCCGTCACATCCACCCCTAAATCAATGACTTCATAGTTATTTGCTTCCAACAATAAACTAAGCATCGTTTTTCCGATATTGTGAATATCGCCGTAAACCGTACCAATGACCACCCGGGTTCGTCCTTTAGTAATGGGCTTTCCATCCATTCTGTCTTGTTTTTCAATCGCTCGCAAAGCGGCATTTGCCGCTCTGGCTGATAACAAAACATCGGTTATAAAGAAGTCTTCGGTTTGAAATTTCTTTCCCACTTCTTCAATCGATGGAATAATTGCTTCTTCAATAATTTTTTTAGTTGGGACTCTGCGTAATGTATATTCTTTAATTAATTCCTGCGTCCTTGGGACATTGCCATTATAAATAGATTCTTTAATTTCTTCAAACATATTAAATACTCCCTTTATTTTAAAGCAATCTTTTCCGAAACTGTGTTGGTGTTATTCCCTCATTCTTTTTGAATACTTTGCTAAAATAGCTCGTGTCGCCAAAACCCAGTTTTTCTGACACATCCGCAACGCTGTTTTTAGGATTATGTAATAGTTTTTTTGCTGTTTCCATTTTTACTCTTGTAATATATTCAATTACCGTGCATTCCAAGACTTCTCTGAATACATGACTAAGATAATATTGGCTCACGAAAACAGCTTCGGCCACATCCAAGAGGGTAATATTTTTTCTGACATTAGTGCGAACGTATTCTGTTGCTGAATCCACGATCTGCTTCGTTTTAATCGAGGTTTGTTTTCCTTCAAGCAAGTCCATATATTTATTGAGAATGATGCACACCCAACTGCTGATTTCCGCCGCATTGTCCAAGCTATAAATTTCATTGATTACTTTGGTATTGAGTAAGATAACCGCCGACATTTCCGCACCTGTTTCAACAACAGTTCTCGAAATCATGATCATCAACTCCAAGACCATCGTTTTAAATAAGTCCAACCGGGTTATGTATTTTTCCATGATATCCGACATACAACCAAGCAGTGCTTGATATGCTCCGTCTCTGTCGAGGATGGAAATTTTTCCCAATAGCTCTTTTTCTTTTTGAAGTTTATACTGTCCATACATCTTTTCGTTAGAATTAATTAGCTCTTGATGGAGCCGTTTTTTCTCTTTTATTTCCTGATTCAACACGGATTGATGATACATGATTTCTTTTTTATGTTTTTTTGTTTCATTATCACGGTTGATGACCTGATTGGCGACCAAATACAACAAGGAAGCGGCCGCATGAACCTTATTCGAACTCACGATTTTAAGTTTGGAGACACTTTTTTCTAAAGCTTCGATGTCTAGATTCTTGTTTTTTTCGCGCAACTCTTCATAAAAAAAGTCATCCGGTTCCCACATTAAAATGTTTCTGCAGATTATGATACCGGCATATTTTTCGTCAATCATCAGCGGTGCCGCAAAGGCCAGGATTCCGGCATGGCACA
>NZ_JAUSPS010000081.1 GCF_030652775.1 Acetobacterium sp.
TTTTCTATGACCGCCGCTTCTTCATCTTGTTCAGCAGTTTCCTACCGAAGAAGCTTTTCTATTATATCGTTGTTTCTTCATGTTGTCAAGCTGTTTTTTGAAATTCTTTTAAGTTCATTTCAATGTTTCAGCTGTGTGTGCGCCGCCTCTGTTCGAGACAATTTCATTAGTATACGCTCTTTCACCCGGCCTGTCAACATGTTTTTGAAAGTTTTATCATTTCTTTTTTCATCGCACTGAATATATGTCTAGTTTGCCGTTATTCGGGCATTTGATCTAACAATTCGTTCTTTTAAAAAAGAACCTGGAATCAAATAATTCCAGGTTCTCTATTATAATGATGATTTAACTATTTGCTTTCTGCGATCTTCGTTTCTTGTATTTCCAAGCCCAGCACCTTGCTGACGGATTTGTAAACAACAAAGGTAATGACTGAATTTATTCCTGCTTTAATCAGATTAAAAGGAACAATTATCGGAAGGATCATCGGAAGCACGGCTTCAACCGGAATTCCCAAAAAGAACGGTGTGATCGCAATATTCCATAATGCCATCGTTATTGTCATCGTTACGGCACCAAGCGCCAGGCCAATGACAGCACCTTTTCTGGTTCTGTTTCTTTTGTAAACATTCCCGGCAACAAGCACAAAAGATCCGGTCGCGAAGAAATGCATCAGGACACCAATAATCCCACTGGCTGAGCTAACGGTTGCACCCTGTAACACACAAACAACAGCTGTCAGGATTAAGCCGCCTAATGGACCAAACATAAACGCTCCAATAAAGATGGGAATATCGGCTGGGTCGTACTCCAAAAATGGAGCGGCCGGGAATATTGGAAAACGGATTAAATAAACCAATAGTATGGACATTGCTGCCAATACTGCCATCTGGGTCAGCTGTTTTGTCTTGATTTTCATAAAAAATCCTCCTTCAATTGTCTGTCCAGTCAACTTAAAAAGCCCTCGAAAATTTCTTTTCAAGGGCTTTGCGTGCAAAATTGTACGCCATTTCTTTCATCCGGACTATACCGTCGGTTCTGGATTCCAACCAGATCGGCCTTTCGGCTCGTGGACTTATCGCTTTCGCGCGTCACCACCGGTGAGGACTTACACCTCGCCCTGAAACAGACTATTCATTTATTAAATTTATTATATACCCGGTTCAATTTCTTTGTCAATGATAATTTTTAGTCATCTCTAACTAAACATCTTTTTCTTGAATAACACAAAGGCAGCCACCCCGGTACAGGCAACCGAAATCAATACGACACTCCAAAAATTAGGAATTGGCAAGCCTTCGACGTTCATCCCGAAAAAACTGGCAATCATTGTTGGTATCGCCATTAAAATGGTTAACGAAGTCAGTATTTTCATCACAATATTTAAGTTGTTTGAGATAATCGATGCAAATGCGTCCATTGTTCCGCTGAGAATATTGGCATAAATATTGGACATCTCAATGGCCTGTTGAACCTCAATCAGCACATCTTCCAATAATTCTTTATCTTCTTCGTAGAGTTTGATAATCCGGCCACGCTCCAGTTTTTCTAAAACTCCCTGATTGGCTTTTAGGGATGTCGAGAAAAACACCAGACTCTTTTCCAGATCAAGCAACTGGATCAATTCTTTGTTTTTCATAGATATATGGAGTTGCCGTTCAATATCGGTACTCATCCGGTTAATATGGCGCAGATAAATCAAAAATCGACTGGCCACCCGATATAGGATTTGAAATATAAAACGGGTTTTTAAGTTTGTATAGACATTCTTAACCCGACCTTTTGCAAAATCGTCGATGAGGGTATTGCCTCTTAAGCAGACGGTAATAATATTCTCTTCGGTTTGAATAATCCCAACCGGTATCGTCGTATAGAGTACCATCTTGGTATCTTTTTCAATAACAGGAACGTCAATGGTAATAAGAGCCTGGTTGTTGTCTTCCAACTCCACCCGGGAAATTTCTTCTTCATCCAGTGCGGCTCTCAGAAAATCCGGTTCTACCTCTAGTTCGGTGGTGATAAACTGCAATTCTTCTTCAGTTGGATTAACCATGTTGATCCAGCTGTTTTTTTCAATGGTCTCAATTTCTTGAATCTTACCATCAACGGTTTTATAGATTTTGATCATTGCTTTCCTCCTTTATTAAGAGCAGCCCATGATCTGTAAGATAATTTGGCCGCTCAGTTTTTGTTCGTTTTGTTCAATACGCTTCTCTCCAGGGTCTGCGTCCATCCTATCTCACTCCTTTTTTTGAATTTGCACTACAGAAAAATCATTCTACAACTTTACTTATGGTTTTTCCTTATTTACTGAAATAAAAAATCTCCACTTTAACAGAGGAGATTTTCGCACAGCAAAAATAATGATTCCTCCATTCGTTGAGTTTTGGCACTATACAGCATAGGGCATTGCCCAACTGCATTAAGTAAAACCTTAATTCGATAGTACCTGTTGACCCATTGGCATCTTTCGATGTTTCCGGGCAGCAGCCATATCTGTATAGGAGCCTCACCTAACAAAAGAAACATTTAATTTCTTATCATTCTAATTAACTATATCTTTTTATGTCCCGGTTGTCAATGCTTTTTAGGTTAACTGAGCATAAACAAACCCATCATTTTTGTCGGCAAACAGTACTTTTCTCACCATCAGTTTCTTCGTTTTGGGGTTCTTCCGTTTCCTCATTATGCAACTCTTCATTATCATTATTCTCCGGTTCTTCAGTCGCCTGACTTTCCAATGCTGCTTTCGCCCGACGTTTTTTTTTGTAAATGACAACGCCAAGGATATTAATCAACTATGCGGATGTTTTTTTCGATAGACTACCACCCCAATAATTCCCAGAACAATGACAATGGCGCCAATAATTCCAGCCACTCCGGCAATCAGCCAGGGATTGTTGGGATTCGGTTGAACAATGTTTACCCGTACTGTTGCCACGGTACTATTAAAATAATTATTTCCTTTGTACTTGACTACAACTTCCTGTTCGCCGACTTCGTTCTTATATTTTAGTTCAATATCATCCCGATTAAATTTAATCTGATTATTATTTTCATCCACTACTGTAATTGCGAGATCCTGATACACGGCATCATCCATATTTTTGGTATTGCTATCATATTCAACACTGGGTGGATTGGCGGTAATAACCAATGAGCAATCTTTTTTCTCGGTAATGGTCACTGTTTGGGTTGCCGTACTACTGTTGAATTTATCAGTCCCCTTGTATTTAACCGTTACCGGCTGATCACCTGCCACCCGGTTGTAGCTTAAATCAATATCCGTTGTTGTAAAATTAACAGGATTATTTTTGCTGTCAACAATCTGAATCCCGAGTGCCTGGTAGACGGCTGCATCCAATTTCCCCGCATCGGAAGTATAGGCTACCTGGGCAGGTGTTTTAGACAAATTGACAGTGGTATTCTCTTTAGTAGGAGCCGGTGGATCGACCTTCCCGGTAATTTCCACATTTCCGGTTGCTGAGCTTGGGCTGTACTGGTCATTTCCTTTGTATTTCACGGTAACATCCTGTTTCCCGACAGCCCGGTTGTAGCTCATTTCAATATCACTGGCCGCAAAATTAATTTTATTGTTTCCAGCATCGACCACGACAATACTCAACGCCTGATATACGGCTAAATCCAATTTTGCCGAATCGCTGGTATAAGCCACTGCTGGTGGTTTGGCGGCAATGGAAACCTTCGTATCCTGCTTTCCGGTTATTTGAACCACGCCATTGGCCTGGGTCGGATTATATTGTTTGTTCCCTTTGTAAGATACGGTAACCGTCTGCGTTCCAATTGCCCGGTTATAGGTTAGCGTGATATCACTGGGCGAAAAATCGACCTTATTGGAATCAGCATCAACAACTGAAATCGCCAAATCATCGTAAACCGCTTTATCCAAAGTACCTGGATCACTCGAAAAACCCACTGATGGAGGATTGGCTTTTAATACCAGCAAGGTATCTTTTTTGGGAACATCATTAATGGTGATATTTCCAGTAGCCGTACTGGTTTCATACTGAGCGTTGCCATTATAGGTGATGGTTATTGTTTGGGTACCAACCTGTCGACTATAATTCATCGTGATGTCGTCTGAAGTAAAATCGATTTTATTATAGTCGCTATCGACAACGACAATGTTCATCGCTTTATACACTGCCTTGTCCAGCTCAGCGGCCGACGCATTAAAGGTCACCGAGGATGGCGAACTGGCAATGGATACTGTCGTTGCCATTTTGCCATCAACTTCCGCCCAAATGCCCATCGGCAACATCAGTAAAATCAATGCTGCTATCAATCCTGTTTGCCACAACCGTCCACTTAATTTTCCACTATTCATTTTCTTTTCCTTTCCAACTGGCCTGATTTTTTTTGTTATAATCGTCGTTATATTTAAAATCTATTTTATCATATAAACGCTGTAATCGTTTCTTTTTTTTGCTCGAATCCGCCTTCAAATTTGTTAAAAATTGGATTCAGGGCAAAAAAAAGATCCGTCTCTACAAACAGATCTTTTTCTTGAAATTTAATTTTACATTAATCCATTTTTGTCAAACGATTCTTTCCGAAGAAGATGGCTCCGGCAATCAGTAACAGAAGTAGTAGGGCAATCCCCATATAGGGTACCGGTGACTCTTCTTCTTTTTCTGTTGCGCCATTTCCGCCCGTGCTGTAATCATTCCCACCATAGACAGCCACGGCGTCTTCTTTCTTGATAATTTCAAATTTATTTGCGCCATCAGCCAGGACAATGCGGTAATTAGCATTATTTAAGCTCCCTAAAAAAATGTCATAGGCGCCAACTGCTTCCCCCGCTTCGCGTTCTAAGGATCCAAACATCACATCGTCAGCATACAGCCCCTTATTGAAGCCATCGCCCGAATCATCCTGCCAGACTGTATAAGATAATCCCGGATCTGCTTCGCCCTGAATTTTTGAAACATAAGCAGGAATAACCGTTACGGTGGCCGGGGTAATATCGTATTTTTTCTTTGAAATAATCGTTTGGTTATTAATTATATAGTTTTCGGCATTTGTCCCATCGATTCCATACAAATAGAATCCCCCTGATGCCCATACATAATAATTTCCGACATCTTTTTGCCGGGAATTAATTTCTCCGTAGTAGGGATAAAAATCCTCCGCTCCAAAAGCACCTAATTCTTCACCCTGAATCAGATCCGTTTTGTTGACGGATAGTTGGTAGTCATGAAGGTTTGGGGTGCCATCATAAACCTTATCCTGACCAGCAATGAGGACTTCGACCGGTTTGGGCAAAATACCCGCACCCAGCGATATGTTGATACTCGTCCGTGCTTTAGCCTCTTGTTTTTCATCAACAATAATATAGTTTTTTCCCTGGTCACCCGAAACCGTCATTTCTTTTAAGATGATCAGATTGGAATTTGCCGGTTTTACATCTTTAAACAAAAAACTAGCCGATTTAAAGTTAAATGTAACTTTATTTTTATCTGCGTCGATAATACCGGCGTTCCCCAGTCCTTTTAATGTATTTTCGGGCACACTGGTAGTGCCATCATAAATTTTGGCAACTGGCTTTTCGGTCAAGAATTCTGATGTTTTGAGTTCAATCGGCATTATTTTTATTTCTTTTTTATCATCAGTGCTTTGATAGGTTTCATCACCCCGATACGCTGCAAACACCATATAGGTTCCTGCCTGTGAAGGTGGAATTTTTGACAATGGGTAGGTTTCTCCATTTGCCTGGATCCCTTTATAGGTGATCTCAATCAGTTCCGGATTAAGATCAGGTTCCTCAGTAACTGGATTTACCGTTGCCAAAACCTGCGGTTCTCCATTATATACGGTATCGGCAGAGAAGCCAATAATCGGGATTAAAGTTCCTTGCTCTGCTTGATTTTCTGCCAAAACGCCTAGTGGAAAGGATCCCGCATTTAAAATGATCGTCAAGACGAGGCACAAAAACAGCCTGATACTTTTGGTCTTTTTCATTAGTTACTTCCTTGTAATGTGAATTATCACTATATCTTGTAGTTTTCTCCAATTATACCGATTTATGTCACTGTGTACAATGAAACCAGACCATTGTTCGTTTAGAATTTACTTTGTTGTTATTTATTTACAATCATTACATAAAAGGAACAAATAAAAACCCGCCTTTACGGCGGGTTTTTAATGATGATTCTTTAGATAAGTTCCAGTTCGTCGCTTTCGCTGGTTTTAGGTTTTTTCAGAATACTAAGTATCAGCATGCTGGCCACCGAACCGGCCACTAAGGCAATCACGTAACCTAATGGACTTCCCACCAGCGGAAATACGAAAATACCACCGTGAGGAGCCATCAGCGTACAGCCAAAGAACATCGATAATCCACCAGCCAGAGCCGAACCAACGATACAGGAAGGAATAACCCGGAGCGGATCTTCTGAGGCAAAGGGAATTGCACCTTCAGTTATAAAGGAGAGCCCCATTACATAATTAGCAATCCCGGCTTCCCGTTCTTTTTTGGTAAAGCGATTTTTGAAAATGGTAGTTGCCAGAGCAATACCCAAAGGCGGAACCATTCCTCCGACCATCACTGCCGCCATAATATCATACTGACCAGTGGCCAGCGATGCCAGGCCAAATGTATAGGCAGCCTTGTTGACTGGCCCGCCCATATCCACTGCCATCATACCGCCAAGGATAATACCAAGAATAACCTTACTGGATGTCCCCATGCTGTTTAACCCGGCACTTAATGCCGCATTGAGTGCCGCTACTGGGGGATTAATGACAAAGACCATCAGGGCTCCAATTAGTAGAATCCCAAAGAAGGGGTAAATCAATATCGGTTTAATGCCTTCCAGACTGGCGGGCAGTTTGGTGAAGACTTTTTTCAGTCCCACTACCAGATAGCCAGCGGCAAAACCAGCCAACAATGCGCCGAGAAAACCGGCGCCGCCGGTGTTGGCAAGCATCCCACCGACAAAACCAACTGCCAGAGCTGGTCGATCACCAATGCTCATGGCAATATAACCCGCTAATACCGGTAACATGAACGCAAATGCCGTTCCGCCGACCTTCATCAAGAAAGCTGCAAATGGCGTATTACTACCAAATGTTGCTGGATTAATGCTGTAATCATCGAATAAAAACGCCAGGGCTATTAAGATCCCGCCGCCGATGACAAACGGCAGCATATGGGAGACGCCATTCATCAGGTCTTTATAAATCTTACGGCCAACACTTTCTTTTTGCCCGGTGCCACTGGTTGCTTCCGAATTCTGGGCACCCCCAGAATACACCGGTACCTTTCCGGCCAGGGCTTCTTCAATGAGTTCCTGAGGTTTGTGAATCCCCCGAGCCACATTGGTTTGAATAACGGATTTACCATTAAATCGTCCCATTTCAACATTCGTATCAGCCGCAATAATAATGCAATCGGCAGCTTTGATTTCTGCTGCCGTCAGCTGATTCTTGACGCCTCCAGAACCATTCGTTTCAACTTTAATGGTAATGCCCATTTGTTTGGCTTTATTTTCCAGACTTTCAGCGGCCATATAGGTATGCGCAATCCCTGTTGGACAAGCAGTAACAGCCAGGAGCTGATAATTTCTGACCGTTTCCTGGCTTTTTGCTGCTTTCGAAACCCCGAATTTTTCCTGCTCCTTTTCATCAACGAGTTTTAGAAACGTTTGCGTATCGGGTGCCGCAATGAGCCTTGCTCTAAATGCTTCGTCCATCAAAATAGTGGACAGCCGACTAAGAACTTCCAGATGGAGGTTGTTTGCCGCTTCCGGCGCCGCAATTAAAAAGAACAGATAGGCCGGCTCTCCGTCCAATGCCGCAAAGTCAGTACCTTCTCGGACAACCATAGCGGCCAGCCCAGCATCCTTAACCACCGGGGATTTACCATGAGGAATAGCCACGCCTTCGCCAATCCCGGTGGTTCCTTCTTCTTCCCGAGCCATTACGGCTTTTTTAAAGACCTCTTTATCTGTAATCTTTCCGCTATCGGCCATCAAAGCCACTAATTGCTCAATGATTACTTCCTTGGACGCCGGTTTTCCGATAAGATTAATGCCTTTTTCATTTAACAAATCAATAATTCGCATTTTTTTATTCCCCCTTAATTTTTATTTCTTTTAATTGTTCAAATAACGTACTTACTTCTTCCTTGGTGGCCAATGTTTCTGAAAACGCTGTTGCACTTCCCGTTATAACCCCCATCTCAAAGGCCTCCTGAAGATCCTGTTTTTTAAGATAACCGGCAAGAAACCCAGCTACCATCGAATCACCAGCTCCAACAGAGTTTTTAACAACTCCTTCCGGTGGTTTCATTTCATGGATATCTCCGTTTTCATCAACGAGAACAGCACCATCCCCGGCCATCGATACCAGAACATTCTGTGCCCCCATTTCCTGCAATCGTTTAGCATAAAAAACAATATCCTCCCGACCATTCAGGGCAACCCCAAACATTTCCCCCAATTCATGGTTATTGGGTTTAATTAGAAACGGTTGATATTTAACGACCCTAAGTAGCAGCTCGCCGGTGGCATCCACGACAATTTTGACGCCACGGTTTTCCAGCAATTTCATAATATTTTCATAGGTGTCCTCCGGCAGTGCCGTTGGAATACTACCCGCTAAAACCAGCATATCTCCGGCTTCAATCGATTCCAGCTTTTCAAATAGTTGACCGAGCTCTTTTTTGCTGATATTTGGTCCCTGTCCATTGATTTCACTTTCTTTGGCAGCTTTTATTTTGACGTTAATTCTGGAATTTCCCGATTTTAGTTTAACAAAGTCAGTGTAACATCCAAAATCTTTGATCCGCCGCTCTATTTCTTTTCCCGTAAAACCGCCCACAAAACCCAGGGCAATATTTCTGATATCCATATTTTTTAGAACCATGGATACGTTTATCCCTTTGCCCCCTGGGTAAATATGCTCCCATTCACTGCGGTTAACTTCGCCTTCACAAAAAGATGTAAGCCCAACCACATAATCCACAGACGGATTAAAGGTTACCGTAAAAATCATGTTTCATCCACCTCCCAAATTTTGGTATACTTTTTATAATGGCCATTTTCCAGTTTTGTGGTAATGATCTCACCTTGATCCAAGGCTCCAAAACTGACCGGAGCAGTCAAATTAAATTTAGAAGGATCAGCCAGAACATAGGACGGACGAGAGCTTCCCCAAGCCAAAACCTATACCCTATGTCGATGCGGAAAGTCAAAAAATCCGCCTTTTTGTGATGGC
>NZ_JAUSPS010000083.1 GCF_030652775.1 Acetobacterium sp.
TCCAATTTCACTTGCCAGTTTTAACGCTTCAAAGCGTTCTTCTGCGCTGTATGCTTTTTTCATAATTTATCAGTCCTTTTTTCTTTCTATTTTACCTCATTTCCTTGCAATTTGGGACTGCACTTTTATGATATCACTCCAATCCATGGAATCGATGATCAACTGTTTGGCGGTATCGTTTATGTCATAGATCTTCAACCGATAGATCAGCACAATCAATAAGAGCTCCGAAATCAAAATACCGATGGATGCCAGGTCTATTTGGGTTGGTAGGTATAATCGACCAATATGAATTGCTGCTGGAATTAAAGGCACTGCCACCAACAAAAAAGGTTCCCACTTTTCCTTGTCTTTCCGTTTGCTGCTCTGATAAATAACGATGATGATAAGACCTAGGGCAACGGCGGCTTCCATCACCATATAGACAGTATGAAGAATTCCGTATTCTTTGATAAGCACGGGGACGCCGGTTTCATAGGCAAAGGTATAACTTTGATAAAACCAGTGATGCTGATCGATCATCAGGGTTGCACCGGTAAGCAAGATGCAGAGCAGACCAAAAATAGGGAAAAAAAGTTTTGGTGCTTTTATTTTATAATAGCGGACGAAAAATAAGACGAACAGAAAATAAATGCTACACCCACCGAGGTACATCAGTTTATAAGCCATAATAATGGCTTCTACCGAATTGGACTGGATGCCAAACCAGTATCCTAATGATATTAAAAAAGCAAAAAAGGAAATAAGCAGCATCAGTTTCTGCTCATCGGAAGGTTTTTGAAGAGCTACACCAATGATGCAAATGATTGAAATAACTAGTCCGATGGAATATAAAATAATAAGCGAATCATACATTGTCATATCTGCTAACATCCTTTTGTTTTGGTATAAATAATAATAGTCATGATTTCATGATATATTATTTTGCCGACAACTTCAATGTAATTTATAACAAAATCCATAGATAATCTAAAACAACGGCGATTTTAAAAGCTATTACCAACACAAAAAAACCAATCCCCGGCCATGATGAGGTATGTTTTTAACAGGAACGCGGTCTTAACTTTTTACCCCAGGACGGATGATTGACTTGTTTGATATTTTTTATTGGGGCAGTCTGACAAAAAAGCTACTGCCCTTTTCCAGCTCACTTTCCACGGCAATGGTTCCGCCGTGAAGACTGACGATGCGTTGGGATATGGTAAGTCCCAACCCGGTACCGGGGGTACTGCGGGATTGATCGGCTTTGTAAAAGCGATCAAAGATTTTTTCCTGATCCGCCCTGGAAATCCCCTTTCCGGTATCGGCTATTGATATTGTAATTTCTTTGGAGGTGGCGTGGAGATCAATCCTGATTTCGCCATCGACCGGGCTATGGTGAATAGCATTGGTCAATAGATTGATAATAACCTGGGCCATCAGTTCCTGATCACCCTTGTAGGTAATTTCATCCAACTGGATATCCAGATCGATATTTTTAGCTTCCCACTTTTCCTGCAGCAGCAGCACCACCCGCCGGATGGATTCATCCAGCGCAAAGGCTTCTTTCTTCAGCCCCAAAACGCCATTCTCCAATTCTGATAGTTTTAACACATTAGAAGACAGTTTCCAGAGCCGGTCGCTTTCATCGACAATAATATCGATATATTCCTGCCGCTGGGTTTCTGATATATCAGGATCTTTCAGGAGCTTACCAAATCCTTTAATGGAGGCGATCGGAGTTTTAAACTCATGGGAAACATTGCTGACAAAATCCCGATGGATATAGTCATTTCGTGACAGTGCGGCGGTCATGATGTTGAAATTTTGAGCCAACACCGCCAGCTCATCTTTTCCAGTGACCTTCAGTCTGATATCAAAATCACCATCGGCTACTTTTTTGGTGGCTTCGGAAACAGCTTTAATCGGTTTGGCAATCATCGCTACGGCAATAACAATCAGCACCGAGCCAATTAGCAAGGTTAGCAGCATGGTCGTGCGCTGGAGGTTCATAAAGCCGACGATTTGATTTTTTTCCAGATTTGGCATGGTAACGACGTAACCTTCGGTCAGTTTTCCCAGCGCCATCGGAAAGTCGTGGGACTGGTGGGCATTCAGATAAACAATCTCGCCCTGTTCAAGTTTTGCCCGTTCATCCTCAGACAGTACTGCCCCGACTTCATCCAGACTGGCATAGATCCGGGACACCACAATGCCCTGGGTATATAAGCCAGTGATGGCACCATCACTCAACTGTTCCTGATTCAGGGTCTGCACTGCCTGAGCCTGGTTGACCAACTCCACCCGGATTTGATCGAGAACATTTCCCAACTGGGACCAATAAATCACCCCAAAAGTTAAGGTGGATGAGAAAAAAAGCGCCCCTAAAAAGGTTACCAGAAATTTTGTGTAGATTGAATGAAGAATTTTATTTTTCATATGACTCCTCATGCCGGGCTATAAAACCCGGACTTTATAGCCCAGGCCTTTGACGGTGATAATTTCAAAATCCCGGTTGTTTTCCAGTTTTTCCCGTAACCGTTTGATATGGACATCCACAGTGCGGTGATCACTTTCACTTTCATACCCCCAGATTTCATCCATAATTTGGGCTCGGGTAAAAATCCGGTTGGGTGCCGACAGCAGTTTAAACAGCAGCAGAAACTCTTTTTTGGGCAGGGTAGTCGTTTCATCTCCGATACTCAATGTTAAAGCTTCATAGTTCAGAATCGTTTTTCCCACCACCAGCCGTTGTTCATTGGCTATCTTGGCTCGGCGCAATAAGGCAAAAATCCGCAGCAGCATCTCATCCATATCCACCGGCTTGACCATATAATCATCCGTTCCGGCTTTAAAACCAGTTTTTTTATCATCGATGCTTTCCCTGGCGGTAATCATCAGGATCGGGAGCTCTAAGCCCCCATCCCTCAGGGTTTTGGTCAATACGTGCCCATCCATATGGGGCATCATCACATCAGTGATCAACAGGTCGATATGATTTTTCCCCAGCTCGTCCAGCGCCATAACGCCGTCGATTGCTTCAAAAACTGAGTAGCCTTCTTTTTCCAGAGTATCCCGAAACAGGCGGCGTATGTGGTTATCATCTTCGCAGATTAAAATACTGAACATTTCATTCTCCTGTTTTCTCTCCTAAACACTTCGCAGCGCATCAATGGGGTTGAGTCGGGAAGCCTTGCGGGCCGGCATAAAACCAAAAACCACACCGATGGCGGCGGAAAAGCCAATCGCTAATAAAACGGTGGAGGCAGTCAGGGCAAAACTGGTTCCGATCAGATTGGCCACCACCCAGGCCAGGCTGACCCCGAGGATAAAGCCAATGATCCCGCCAATCAGACAGAGTACCACCGATTCAATTAAGAATTGGAGCTGAATCTGTTTCGGCTCTGCTCCCAACGCCTTGCGCAAGCCGATTTCGCTGGTGCGTTCGGTGACCGAGACCAGCATCATGTTCATAATTCCAATCCCCCCGACTACCAGCGAGATCGAGGCGATCCCCGCCAGCATCATCGACAGAATGCTGGTCATTTCTTCAATGGTCTCCAGGATACTCTGCATGTTGACGATCGTGTAACCATCTTCGTCACCATTAAAAGCTTTTGTTAAAACCCCTTCAATTTGCCGGGTTGTCGTATCTGCTAGAGCCTCGTCAGCAATATAGACAGTCATACTGTTAATGTATTTGGCTCCCACCACGCCCATGGCGGTGGTATAGGGGATGATTACTGAGCTGTTGGTATCCGTGGAAGAAAAACTGTCCGATTCCTGTAAGATCCCGATGACGTTATAGGTAATGCCGCCGATTTTAATTTCCTGGCCAATGGGATTTTTGCCGACATAGAGTTCATTGACAATGTCATTTCCAATCAGCGCCACCCGGCTTTCATTTTCGGTGTCAATGGACTTAATGATTCGACCGGATGAGATGACATCTTCGGTATTTTCAAAATAGACGTCATTCTTGCCCTGAAGGGTAATCTCATCCATGGTATTTCCCTCGAAGGCCACGGAGGTTTGACCGGAAATGGTTGGGGCAATCCCAGAGATGTTTGACAGTTCAGCGATCTTGTTGACATCGCCTTGGGTCAGCCCCTGTTTCAATGGTGTTCCCTGAACCTGGACGGTCACTGTATTAGCCCCCATAGAAGCTACCTGATCGGTGACGGTGCTGGTGGCTCCCGAAACAATGGTGATCAGCGCAATCACCGATCCCACTCCGATAATGATGCCCAGCATCGTGAGAAAGGATCGCATTTTATTGCTGACGATATTTTCTAATGCCATTTTAATACTTTCCTTAAGCATTGTACACCCCCTCACTGAGATTCCCATCGACAATCCGGACAATCCGGCTGCCGTTTTTAGCCACATCAGCATCATGGGTGATCATCACGATGGTTTTTCCTTCCTGATAAAGTTCTTTAAAGAGCGCCATAATCTGCTGACCGGTCTGTTGATCCAGGGCTCCGGTAGGTTCATCGGCCAGCAGAATGGTTGGCTCGGTGACCAGCGCTCTGGCAATGGCCACCCGCTGCTGCTGGCCGCCCGATAACTGATTGGGGCGGTTGTTCATTTTATCGGCCAGCCCCACCCGTTCCAGAATATGAGCACTGCGGGCCTGCCGTTCTTTCTCGGGCACCCCGGCATAAATAAGTGGCAGCTCCACATTTTTCTGCGCTGATAACCGTGGCAACAGTTGAAACTGCTGAAAAATAAAGCCGATTTCGCGGTTGCGGATATGGGAAAGATCGACCTCAGGGAGATCGCGAATTAATTCGCCGGACAGATAATAGGTCCCACTGGTGGGGACATCCAGACAGCCGATAATGTTCATCAAGGTGGATTTTCCCGAACCGGACGGTCCTAGTACCGAAAGAAAATCGCCGCGATTGATTTCCAGATCAATTCCTTTTAAAACCACCTGCTCTTCATCACCCATGATATAGGTCTTGATGAGATTCTTCATTTCCAATATTTTTTCGGGCATTAGAGTTCACCACCAGTTTGCGGTCGCTGAAATGTTGATGATTCGGTGGTTGTCATCACGGGCATTAAAACTACCTCATTTTCGGTAAGACCTTCGGTTATTTGAATATTGATACCATCGGTTATTCCGGTGATTACCGGACGCTGCTGAGGATTTTCAGACTCGCCTTTTACCAGGACAAAGCTCTCGTTGTCGGCCCCAAATTGAATGGCATCCACCGGAACTGTCACTGCATTTTCGGCTTTTTCCTTAACGATGACCACTTCCGCATTCATACCGATGCGAATCTGTGTATCTCCCTGAAAATCAACGATGGCGGTAAAATAAGCCACTCCATTTTCGTTTTTAGCTTCCCGACTGATTTCGCTGACCGATCCCTGAATACTGCGCCCAATACTATCGATATTGATGGTAACCGGTGCTCCCACTGCCAGAGTTGACAATTGATATTCGTCGACCTTGATACTGACCTGAAGGTTAATAAAATCCACAATCTCCATAATTTTCCCACCGGCTGCCACAGTATCATCTTCATCATAATAAATCTCGGCAACTTCCCCGGCAACGGTTGCGGTGACAATATCCCCCGAGACCGGTGCATAAAGATCAGTCTCTTCGGCAATTATTTCTCCTTCACTGACATAGAATTCACTTATTTCCAGGGCACTGGAAGCCATGATATCTTCCCGGGATTGACTCTCAATTACCCCTGAAAAACGATTGTCATTGACAATATTTCCCATTGTCGTCGATGTCTCGGTAAACTGATCTTTTGCAGAATTTGCCAAAACCTGATATCCCGCAAATCCTCCCGCAATTACCAACACCCCAACAACACAGCCAATAATAATCTGCTTTGTTTTTCCTTTTTTCACGTCGATCCTCCAACCATTGATTTTATTTTATAGCCAGTTTAAACATTCAATATGAATTTAAAATGAACCCTTTAGTTTTTTAAGTTTTTCCAGTTTTGTTGTTTTTCGTAGTTTTAGGGTATCTATAGTTCAACAAAGAAAAAAGGAGGACGTGACAATGTTAGAAGATAAATTAGATATGATGGAAGCAGAGGATAGCACTGAAAAAAAACCGTTTTATTATTCCAAATGGTGGTTGGTTGTTTGGAGTCTCCTGATTTGGCCAATCGGACTAATTATGCTCTGGGGTTATTTTGCCAATATGCATAAAACAGAAATGCCTCGTACCCGCCTGATTAAAGATAATTCAGAGGATTTATAAATATATAAAATCAATACAAACCTTTGAACAACCTTAAAATATCAATGGTCTCGTTTTCAGGAAACACCCCATATCCTTGATAAATACTCTGTTTCGTGTTAGAATGATGGTACTTAAATGCGACATACATAAACTCACACAACCACCACGAATGGCTATTCCTGGTGGTTGTGTCATGAAAAGAAAGCATTTATACTATATCAGGTAGTTACTTGAGCCGAACAACACAATTTGTTTCCGGCTTTGATAGCGATCGATATAACTTAATATGAAGGAGAAATTAAATAGAGATGGTTTCACAAATTTTTACTCTGCTATTTATTTTAGGCATCCCGTTTTTTGTTTATGGTATCTATTACTTAGGTATCGGACTATTTGGGTATACCAAACACAATAAATATGTACTCTCCCCTCCCAAAAACCGCATTGCTGTGGTGGTTGCCGCACGAAATGAGGCTGCGGTTATTGGTAATCTCATCGAAAGCCTTCATCAGCAGGATTATCCGGAAGAATTAATGGATGTGTATGTAATTCCCAATAATTGCACCGATAATACCAAAGAAGTGGCGCTTGCGCATGGTGCCAAGATTATGACCTGTACCGCCGAAGTCAAATCTAAGGGCGCCGCCCTTTCCCAGTTCTTTGATTATATTTTTAAAGAAAATGATGTCTATGATGCCTTCTGCGTTTTTGATGCCGATAACCTGGTGGATAAGCATTTTATCACCTCGATGAACAACGTTCTTGAATCAGGCGAAAAAATTGCCCAGGGTTACCGGGACAGTAAGAATCCCGAAGATTCGTGGATTTCCGGTTGCCAATCGGTGTTTTACTGGACCTTGAATCGTTTTATGAACCTGGCTCGCCATAAATTGGGCTGGTCCGCCACCTTAAATGGAACCGGATTTATGATGCATGCCGATGTTATTAAAAAAGAAGGCTTCAAAACTTTTAGTCTGACCGAAGATATCGAATTTACCACCCAATGCATCATTAAGGGTTACCGGGTCGCCTGGGTTCCCGAGGCGGTTACCTACGACGAACATCCGATTACCTTTGATCAATCCTGGTCTCAGCGCAAACGTTGGTCAACTGGTACCATCCAGTGTTTCAATCAGTATTCGCCGCAGCTCATCGATGCCGTGATCAAGGATAAAAATCGTTGTGCCATGGACATGCTGATGTTTCTGGTTGCCCCCTTTATGCAAGTGCTAACCTGTATTTATACCATTTGTTCCTTTATCATTTTGGGGATGCTGTTTGTCAACACCAGTGTCTGGTCCAACGCTTTGACCTTTGCGATTCTCTTTTCCATTGGCGGCGTCATCTTCAGCGTGGTCTTTACCGCCATGGTTTTATGGTTAGAAGGCAAAAAAATCCGTCAGATTAACAATATTTCGGTTTTTTCTTTCTGGTTTTATCTGGCCTCCTGGATTCCCATTAATGTCTTATGTTTCATTAAACCGATTGAAATCTGGGAACCGATTGAGCATACTAAAAGTATCAAGATCTCACAATTAGTCGAATAAGCAAAAAGGATGATCCGCAGATCATCCTTTTTTTCTATCTTGAATTATTGTTATTGAATGAATTACTTGTTAATTTCAGCCCTCATTGCTATCTGGTCCGCATCTGCCATTTCACTGACTTCGTTTAATAAAGCCACCGCCTGCAGGTCTTTCTGGGCTTCAATCGCTTGATCAATTTCTTCAGCTAAAACCGATTCGTCCAGCTCGGTTTGGATTTCCGCTTCCACTTTGATCCGTTGCTCTTTTCGGTCAGTCAATATCAGTAGTATCAAGGTTCCCAACAGACCCAGCAGAGTGATCCAATACCCGGCTTCCAATTGCAGGGTAAAGGCCATGACCACAAAATTAGCCTGGCCACTGATATAATTGGCAATAAATGTCCCCACATCGCCAAATGTTCCGGTTAATATAGCTCTCAGCGCATCGACAATGCCGTTATTCACCTGACTTGCCAAACTGGCAAGCTGCTCATTAATTTTATTGTTAGCAACCGCAGTGCCAATCCCAACGGCCATAAACAACGCCGATAATAATCCCGAAATAAAGATAGACAGCTTGATACTGGCCCGTTTATATAAAATGAGCACCACCAAACAAATGATAACCAGAAATAGAATCAGAATTGCACTATTGGCGGTGGCTTTATAACCATCAACGGTGGCCATCGCAGCGTTAACCTGATCCATCGATTGCCGGGCCTGAATGGTCACATCATTAACCTTAGCCGCAATATTTCTGGCACTTTGAATCATCGTCCATAGGTCACCCAGAATGGCATTAATATTTGCCCCATTACTAAACCGGGTAGCGACAATTTCCTGAACCTTGGGATCGACCAGATAATCCAGCGCCGGGCTTGATAAAGCCTCATTTACACTGCTAACGTAACCCTTTTCCGGCAGTGGATTTCTAAGCATTTCCAGTACCGGCTGATCCAGTATTTTGAGGTTACCCAGCGGCACCCCATAGATCTCAAATTCGTCAATCGGCTCCTGCCAGACAAAATCACTTAAGGTAAAATTGATCATGTCATATTCGGGACTAATCACTGCCACACTATTGTTCATGATCCCCGCTACCGATACATCAGCCTTGGCACTCATAAATGGTAAAAAGAAACCAATCAGCGCAAGAAGAGCACACAGCAGGGCTCCGGTCCTCTGTTTATTTTCCATTACCCTTGTTTTAACCCCGTCAAACCAATCAATCAACCGCTCTTTAATCATCATCGCTATTTAATCCCCTCTCTGGCATTCTATCCCCAATTATACCCTGAAAGTGAAATCATTACCACTAGCCAGAAAAAACCACCTCTCACGAGATGGTTTAATTGATACGGATTGATTAACGTCCTGCTAACCGGATAAAATAATACATTGGTTACTATAAAACCTTATTCAGGAAATTAATGGTTCGCTGGTTTTTGGGATTGCCGAAGATTTCACTTGGAGGACCTTCTTCGACGATAAAACCTTCATCAATAAAGATCACCCGATCGGCCACTTCTCGGGCAAATCCCATTTCATGGGTAACGACGATCATGGTCATGCCATCTTTTGCCAGTTGTTTCATTACATTTAAAACTTCCCCAACCATTTCGGGATCCAGGGCTGAAGTGGGCTCATCGAAAAGCATGACATCCGGATTCATCGCCAGCGCCCGGGCAATGGCCACCCGCTGCTGCTGCCCGCCGGATAACTGTTCTGGATAAACATTGGCTTTTTCTTCCAGATCAACCCGTCTTAACAGTTTCAATGCCGTTTCTTCGGCTTCTGCTTTTGTTTTGAGTTTGAGCGCTACTGGTGCAAAGGAAATATTTTTTAAAACTGTCATGTGCGGGAAAAGATTAAACTGCTGAAAGACCATCCCAATATCCTGTCGATATTTATTGATATTGCCATCGGCCCTGGTAATATCATTTCCATCAACCTCAACGGTACCGCTGCTGGCATCTTCAAGGGCGTTGATACAGCGCAAAAGCGTGCTTTTCCCCGAACCGGAAGCCCCAATTATACAGATTACTTCCTGTTCTTTGACTTCCAGGTTAATATCCTTCAGGACTTCTAAATCACCAAAACTCTTTTTGAGATTTTTAATTTTTACTTTTCCCATAAGACATTTTCCTTTCAATTCGTTTTGAAATCTTTGATAAGATCATAATAATAACAAAGTACATCACCGCAACAATGAGCCATACCTCAAAGGATCGGTAATTATTGGCAATGATCAACCGGCCGGTTTGAGTTAATTCGGTCACACTGATTACCGACAGCAGCGACGTATCCTTTAAGGTAATAATGCACTGATTGATTAAAGCCGGGGTCATGGTGCGAATCGCCTGGGGCAAAATAACACTCCGCATTGCCATTCCGTAGGGTAAACCCAGGCTTCGGGCAGCTTCCATCTGACCTTTGCTGATCGACTCAATTCCGCCGCGGACAATCTCGGCCAGATAACCGCCGGCATTCAGGCTTAAGGTAATAACCCCGGAAACAACCGGATCTAATTGAATCCCCAGAGCCATCGGTATCCCGAAGTAGATAAAAAATGCCTGGACCAACAATGGTGTCCCCCGGACAATATCCACATAAACAAGGGCAATTGCTCTTAAGGTTTTTCTTTTTGATACCGATAAGAGCCCAAAAACCATCCCTAAAATACCTGCTAAAATAAGGGAAATGATTGTGATTTGAATCGTTAAACCCAGTCCTGCGATCAGACGGGGCCAATACTGTACAACTAATGTGAGTATATTCACGTCAACCTCCTTCTATGCTTCCAGTTGTCCAACAGTCTTTACTCTCGCGCAAGGGATCACGCAAGTAAACACTTTTAGATAACTTAGAGAAATCATCTGCCAGTAGCATCGCTGCTGACAGATGATTTCAAAATTAATAACGTGTTAAATTGTTGCTAACAGATTATTTTTTGATATATGTATCCAGAATTTTTTGATACTCGCCATTGGCTTTTAAGTTGGCTAAACCGGTATTAAACATTTTGATTAGTTCAGCATTTTCGCCAGCTTTAACTGCAAATCCGTAAGAACTGCCTTTTTCCATCTCAGTCACCATTTTAAGTGGTACTCCGCTGGCGATTGCATCCCCAACGACCGGATAGTCTTCAAACAGGGCTACCGAATTTCCGGCTTTGACATCTTCGTACATATTGGCTGAATCCGGGAAAGATGCCGTTGTAAAACCATATTGATCTTTAATTGAATCGGCGAAGGTTGACCCTTCTGTTCCAGTTTTAACTGCTACTTTTTGTCCTTTTAGATCGGCATAAGTCTTGATTGTATTGTTTGACGATGAAACGGCCATAACGACACCAGAATCAAAGTAGGGATCAGAAAAGTCAAAGGTTTTTTTACGTTCATCGGTAATACTCATTCCGGCAATCATACCATCAGACTGGCCAGTCGATACTTCGCCTAAGGCAGCATCAAAACCGACGGCCTTCAATTCATATTCAAATCCCTGGTCTTTAGCAATGGCTGCTAAAAGATCAATATCAATCCCAACCCGTTCACCTTTTTCATTTTCATACTCAAATGGTTTGAATGTTGTATCTGTAGCGATTACATATTTCTTTGTATCACTGCTAGTTTTTGTTCCCCCGGAACAAGCAGCAAGTGATAAAACCATCGCCGCTACCATAACCAAAACACCGAGCTTAGTGATTTTTTTCATTTCTTTTCCTCCTAATAATAATAAGTTTTGATGTATCTTTAGCCAATACACCCACTTTTATACAGGTAGCAGTATATCATTTTTATTAAAAATTCGCAATAAAAAAAACCATCGATTATAACAAAAGGATGGTTAATGTTTCCCCAATGATTGATCGGGATATGATACGATGTTTCGATTTCCAGTGTGCGCCAGACTCGTACAAGCCCAGCGCCTCTATCCACTCTTTTGGGGGTTGTAAATTGAATTAATCCCGCTCTATTCTTCCTGATTTTCGGTCAGATATTTCCGAATCGATTCATAATCACCTTCGGCAACGATGAACTCGGAATCCAGATTTTCCAACACCACTTCTTCTGGCATTATTTCTATTTCTTTCTCCACTGGGTTACGGTTTCGGGCTTCGACCAATAGCAAGTCTTTTTGATCCAATGCGATCTTGCGCTCGTTCAGACCCGCTTCAATAACATCTAAATCATTGATCCGTTTATTGATCAGTTTGGATAGGCGAATAAGATCATCCAGCACTTCATCCACAACGAATTGTTTATCAATGATCATTTTCAGCTTTTCACGAATCAAATTTCCGGCAGCAACAATTTTTTCATCGCCGGCAATCGGCTCATAATTTTCCACTTCCTTCTGAAAATTACTGATTGCCCCTTGAAGATATTGGGTTTCCTTCATGGATTTTTCAATTTCATGAAACAGATAGCCAAGACGACGCTCTATCGAAAGAAAACCTTCTTCATTGTCACCCATTTCCGATGCAGTTATTTCAGATGCCCTTAAATTCGCAGTCTCCATTTTTTGAAAATCCGGTTTTTTCTCTTTAATCGTTGGCAAATCACCAAAAAGATCATTGTTGTTCTGCAGTAAAATCGGATTTGTCGTTTCCGATAGCTGCGCTGGTAGAATTATGGTCTCCCCAACTGGCTGATTATTCATTAACGGCGTTGATTCAATCCCGGCTTTTTTTTTCTGCACTGACTCCATGGGTGGTAATCCCGCTGGTATTTTTACCGGTGATGGGGTAAATTCCGGCGCCACCGATTTCATCGTCACTCCATCTTGCACTGCTGTTGGCTCCAGCGGTATTTTATTTTCTTTCTTTAAATTTTCCTTGATTTCATTGAGAAAATCGCTGGTTTGATAGCGCTTTTCTTCTTCAACAATTCTTGGTGCATCGGCTTTCGGGGATTCCACATAGCGTTGCTGTCCTCTTTTTTCATTTTCCAGCAGGCTGGTAAAGATGCTATCATACTCGGATTCTTCTTCATCATCCCGGGATAGCCAGGTTTTTTTCTCACTTTTCACTTTTTTCCCCGGATTCTTATCCACTTTTTCCGGTTCTCGTTTTTGTTCATTTTTCAGGTTTTTTTTAGCGGCTTTCTTATTTTCTTTCTTAGGCACTCGTTCTTCTTTTGCTGATGTTTTCGGTTCTTTTGTATAATCTTCATCCTTACCGATGAGAACCCACCATAACAGATGGCACAGAGTGATAATCAGAAAGTCAGCAATGGCTAAGCCGATAAAAAATGTCAGCGGGACATTTGGTATCAGAAAGAAGCACATCGCAAAAATAATGCCATTGCCGATAATTGTAATTCCGCCACCGATAAAGGGGATATTCTTGCGTAGCAAGTTCCTGTTTAAATCGTATAAGGCTAAGACGATCGCCTTAATCCCGACAAAAAAACCCATCAGAATAATATAGGCATTTGCGTTGGCAAGCGTCATTATTACCTGATATCCCAATAAAAAAGCATAACCGGAGATCGCTAAGCCAACAATATCAAAAAATAACAAACCCCAGCATTTACCAAAACTTAATTTCATCAAATCACTCCTTGCTGTCTTTATTTAGAGAGGTTCTGTCGTTTTCTTGAGAACTTCCGCCATCGATTGAAATCTGCCCAAAGGTCGAAGTCAATGCGTCCAAACCTTCGGTGCTCCGATACAAGGCTTCAATTTCCTGAAGCTTCTGATACTCGCGATTCAGGGTTGCTTCTTTTCGATTCACTTCTTCGTGACGCTTTTTCAAAATAGCCAGAGCTGTCCCCAATGAATCCAGCATATCCTGAACCATTTTTTCCCGTTTTTCGATATTGGCTAATTGATTATTGAGCTCCTCAGCCTTATAATTGGGAATCTCACCATCGTTTTTCAAAAACCGGGTTTCTTCTTCTTTCAGATCTTCAAACACGCGCTCGAAATTGCCTGGATCGTGAAGCTGTGACTTCTCCCTGAGCAGGTTTTTCCCTGGCTGTGATGAACCGCCTTGGACGGTTCTGAGGATCAGTGATTTTAATTCTTCATCCTTTTTCAAAATCAGCTTTTCTAAATTTTCAATTCGTGATTCAACATATTCAAAGTACTCATTTTTTTTATTGAGTTCCTGTTCATTTGCCATAATAACCCCACTCCTATACTTGCTATCAGTCTTTGCTTTCTATTATAACAAAGTTTTCCTAAAATGTATAACAAGATTTACAGCTCAGCTATTTTTTCTATTCATATTATTTTTACAAATATTTACAAATATGATATAATATCCAACTAGAAGTCAAAAAATAGAATGATTCGGACTCATTTCCAAATTAAAGACGTGAAAAAAGCTTTACAAATCCCGTCTCTGCAGCAAATTCGCAAATTTTTCATTTGCCGATAGAACGATTTCCAAATGAGGTAAAATTTTGAATAATCGAAAAAAAAGTGTGATCGAAAACAAACGAAATCCATCATCAAAAAAATTGTCTAATAAAAACTTAAGACAAGATACGCACCCGGTAAAGACTGTTAAATCCGAAATGAGATCGCAACCGAATTCTCGGAAGGAAAAAACAAAGCCGGTAATCCTTCCTGATCCGCTACCGCGGAAAAAGAAAAAATCCGGTGGCTTTATGAAAAAATTCCTGAGAACCATATTACTGATTATTATTTTTCTGATGGCTGCCGGTTTTGCCGTTAATGCTTTTTTCTTAGGTAATGTGACCAGCGATCTGAAAGGAAATTTAAGTAAATATGGAATCAGCGATGAAGCAGCCAGCTTTGCCAAACAACATAAGATTGTCAATGTTGCTGTTTTCGGCGTCGACGGACGGGACGATGTTGATGGCGATCGGACTGATACCATCATGGTTGCAACTGCTGATTACGAACACAGCAAGGTCAAGGTCGCTTCGCTGATGCGCGATACTTATATTTATATCGACAAAAAATACGGTTATGATAAACTGAACGCCGCCTACGCCTATGGTGGGGCGGATTTGGCGCTTCAAACGATCAATCAGAATTTTGATACAACCATCACCGATTACGTCACCATCGATTTCAGTGCCATGGTTTCGATGGTTAATGCCGTCGGTGGGGTCACCATCGATATCGAAACCGCAGAAGAGCTGGACTGGGTTAATGAATACCTGGTGGACGTTAATGAAAAAGTTGCCACCGGTTCCCCCTTTCTGGAAGAAACCGGATCGCAAATTGTTGATGGATCGCAGGCTCTGGCCTACTGCCGAGTCCGTTATGTGGGGGATGGCGACTTTGATCGAACCCTACGGCAGCGGGTTGTTTTTGAGCAGGTCTTATCCAAAGCCCTTGATCTGAATCTTCAGGAGCAATATAATCTGGTAATGGCCACCTTGCCTTATGTGGAAACTTCCCTGAGCACCTTGGAAATAATCAAGTATGGCGCAAACCTGGCCTTGATGCCTTCAAAAGACATTGAACAAAGTCGATTCCCGACCGATGAACTGATTTCACTGGATATGTTAGATGGGGTATCC
Organism: Acetobacterium sp.; assembly: GCF_030652775.1. Lineage (GTDB taxonomy): Bacteria > Bacillota > Clostridia > Eubacteriales > Eubacteriaceae > Acetobacterium. The sequence goes on from NZ_JAUSPS010000083.1 coordinate 15,230, forward strand.
TATGTTATTCCAAATACTTTGGTTAAAAACATTGAGGCACTTTATCAGTTTATTTACGAAACTACCTATACCCCCTCCGATACCGCAACCGATATTAGTGATGAAATTAAAAACGCCGTCAACGGATCCTCTTATTACAATGATTCCTCCGACGAAAATTCGAAATATTAATAAAAAAGCCACTCTCTCGGCCTACGGCGTGGGGGTGGTTTTTGTTTTCCCTTTATATTATTTTTAAAAATGATTCCAGATAGCCCAATACCCCCATAAAACCAAGCAATAGAAAGAGTTTTTTTTGATTATCATCGGTCATCAATGGATTGAATTCACTATACATCAATATCCCAAAGATCACCATGGTAACATACTGAAATAAAAATGTCCGGGCTCCCGATTCGTAAACCGTAGGTGAAAAACCCATCACCACTCGAGCCATAATTGAAGCCCCCATCACCAACACCGCAATTCCCAACTTATCTGAATCCTTAAATAAAACGTAAGTCATCAACGCAAGGATCACGACAAAGACACTCATGAAAGCAAATACCAAATAATGGTAAAAACCTAAGTAACCCATTGCAATTCCCGTATAGGTGACCCAACTATCGATGGCATTTCCCGTGAATTTAGCAAACAGAAAATGAAATTTCGGACTTAAAACAATAACCCGAAATATATTAATCAACACGCAAAAAACAAACGGACTGATCCCAATTATTCTGGGCACCCAGGATTTGTACTTTTGCCATGAAAAAAGACCGGCCATCGCCATAACTGCAATCAGAATAAAATTCTGGTCAATACTGAACACATGAGAGGTTGCGGAAATCGTTAACTTCTGTAAAAATCCAAATGTTGCGTATTCGGGGAAATTGGCGGCAATTTCGGACACTTCCCTGATTCCATTTCCCGGACATAAAAAAATAAAAACGAGATTCCCCACAAAAATAATTGCCATCAGTGTTACATAAATAGAAATCTTTTTTTTATACATAAAATACAAACTAAAAATAAGATAAAGCGACATTAAAATCGCTGCTACAATTTCCATATTCATCGCAAATATGGCTGTCAAAAAATAAATAGGGTATTCATACCATCGCACGACTTCACCCAGGCAATGCTTCTTAAGCGGATAAATCGCAACGAGGCAAAAAGTCAGCGGCCATAAATAATGAATGCTTGTCACGACCCAACCTGCCGTTGTCATCATTGAAACAAAAGGAACGCAGATCAAAAGAAAGACCAGTACCCAATTCGTTTTAAGTTTGTTTTCATAAACAAAAAGTTTCGAAATCATGATCGCTAATAGCAGATAAGTTAGGATATTCATAATCGAAAAAAGCCCGAATGGATTCCCGGCAAAAAAAGCGGCGACGGGCATAATCAGAATACGCGAACTCCAAGTATAATAGGCATCATGGACAAAGGTCAACACCGGTTCCTGATAAAAAACAGTGCCATAGATTATATCATCCCCTGAGGGCCTGACGAAAAAATGAAAAATCAAAATAAGCAATCCAAAAACCAACATTGGGAAATAATCCCAATGCACTAATTTATCAATCTTTAACTTAAATGTATCCAAAACTTCCCCCTCACGTTATGGTAATAAAACAATATTCGGAACCCCAAAATAATCTGCCAGGGCGCGATTTACCCAATGGTTAGGATCCAATTGGACATCCTTTAATCCGTACATACCATTGTGGCTGGATAAGGGCACAATTTCCGGCACCTGGATCAGAGCTTCGTTTTTGTGCTCCTCAATGATCTGAACCCGGGCGATATACTGTTTGTTGACCGTGATGGCGTCTACTCCCACATAACCCCAGGACATAATATAGAACAACAGAACCGCACAGCCAGGAATTAAAACAAATTTCCTGATCCGTTCCGGTGTCAATTTAAGTTGACTAAAGGCATAAACAACCGCAATAATTAAAAATGCGGCCAGCCCAAACATCGCTCGGGGCGGAAATTTTGGCGGTAGAAGCATCACCAGCATTGCTGCCGCTGCAGCCACTGTAAAAATCCCAAAATTCACCAATGCTTTTCGGTCTTTCTCATTTTTCAATATGACAAAAGCGATGGCTGCCAAAATCACCAACGGCATCAGGGCATAGAGATTGTAGGCAAAATATGAAAGCCGGGTAATGATCGGATTTGATCCCACCATCATGGTTACCTCAGCTACCGCTGATTCATTCTCCACCCGCAGACTGTTCCCAGGGGCGAAAATCATCGATAGAAATCCACAGGTTGCAAAAAATAAACCGGTATAGGCAAATGCCGGAATCTGGATTTTTTCTTTAAAATATAACGCACCAAACATAAGCATAATCAAGATCATCGCCCCGGCCGTGTTTTCATTGGTAATGCCACTGATGAAAAATAAGGGAATCATCGCCAGGGCGAACCAGATGCTGTTTAATAACTTCGTCTGTTTCTCTTGATACAAGCGAAATGGGAGAATGGCTAATAAAATAATCGTTCCGCACCACAAATAGTTGCACGAGCCCGTTAACCACATCACCGTCTGTCCAAACATCGGGATGAAAAACCAGATTAAGACAGTTGTTAACAATAATAATTCGAAACGGATTCTTCGGCCAACGGCCAGAAAATAAACCGCCAGACAAAAGATAATATAACAAAAACTATTGGCTATATTGAAAACATCTTTTCCCAAAAACATAAATGTCTGAGTCAATACTTCTGCCGCAACCCGACCACCCCAGGTTGTATAATAAGCGATCTGAGAAGTAACGATATCACCAAGGGTCATGACCGGAATTGATGTGCCAAAAATAAAGGTATAGACAAAATCATCGGCGATCAGGGGAGTTTTCATATTTAAAAACACCATGTAAGAAAATGTAAGCACTAGTAAAGCAAAAAAAAGAATCCGGTTTATTTTTTTAGAACCCATCCAACTTTCATATGTCTGATTGATGCTTTTCTTTTGAACATGATTATTGTCCATCTTTAATCACACACTACCCTCCCAAAATTATGTATTCATGACTTGGTCAAACAAAACACTATCGATCATTCTACTCTTGTTTTCTTAAATAAAAGCATAAATTAATATGCCCCCAACGATTAATAGATTTCCGATAATCTTACGCCGACTTATTTTTTCTTTTAAAATAAGCATTCCTAAAATTCCGACATAAATGTATCCGGTCGATTCTAAAACCGGTCCCATGGTCAGTGGCACCCCTCGATAGGAAAATGTCGTTAATAGTGATGAGCTCAATAAAAAGAAATAGGCTATGATAACATACCCATTCAGATATTCTCTGATTCGACTTTCATAATGAATCATCGCACTTTTTTTCAGAATGACTTGTGAAAGAGATGCTACTAAAACCGAGAAAAGATACATTGCATAGTAAATCCATTCATTATTTATCATCGCTTACCACCAAATATATTCCTGAAACAATAATCACTGAACCCAACAACATCCCCCAGCGCAATGCTTCTCCAAAAAACAGATATCCCCAGACAATTCCCCACAAAATAGTAATCGCTTTGTTTGCAAAAGCCACCGTTAATGGAAACCGCTTCAAGATCTGCTGCCAGAGCAGCGCATACACAAACAACACTAGTAAAAACAAACCGTAATAAAGAACAAATCCAAAGGAAAGAAATTCTTCTTTACTGGCCATCTTCGAGAAAATCGATCCGATTGAATATAATAATAAACTTGCATGTAAAAATAAATAGTTTTTAAATTTCATTATTCTCCCGATCTGAGTCTTATTTTCAGGCATTCTTTTCTGCTATACCTTATTCATCCTGGATTAAATCCCCTGCTTGAATCATCTGGATCGAATCAAAGAATTCTAAATCACTGACTTTAGGTAATCCCTTTTTATACTGAAGCCAACAAGTTCAAAATAGACAAAGCACCAAAAATCGCTAATGAATACTGCAACAAAGAACCCTGCCAGGACTTTTTGAGATTGCCTTTTTTGATCTGATTGATTATCATTAAGCTGATCATTAATAAACAAAAGTACAAAAAGACATAGGTTCGATCTCCCGAAACCCATATACTCGGCGAAAACCCAAGGATAACTCTGGATGCGATACCGCCAAATAACAGCGCCTCAGCAAAAATGGTTTTATAGGTATTACCAAACACCAGATACAAACCAATTATAATTGCTATCCCCGTAAATAAAAAAACAGCAAGTTTTACGTAGGGAAAAAGCGAAAGATAATTATCCACTGTAATCATTCCATTTGGTGGAACTGCACCCACTAAATTTGATATGTTATTATATTCCGTTAACAACCACGTCTTGGCATATCCGACAATCAAACCAACCGATACCGGTATTATTCCAATGACACGATAAAATTTAGATTGGTAGTTACTAACAATATAAATAGCTAATAGAATGGTAAAGATTAAAAAAACCGTATTTCCAGTAAAAATAATTTTCTGCATTGTTGACGCAAATCCTAAATCCAACTTATCTAAAAGACTAAGCATTTCAAAATCCTTAAATCTTACAGTACTTTCTGTTTGTGCTCTTGCGCCGTTTCCGGGTGCTGTCAAGATAAACACAAAACTAGCTAATAAAGTAACGCACTGTACCAAAAACGCCCATTGCAATTTTTTATTAATGAAGAAGTAACAAAAAAAAGCGCTATATATCACCAGCAGAACGACCAGACATTGTTCAAGATTTCCGGCAAAAATTAACGAAAGCGTTGAAAATACTAATATCGGAAGCGGAACTCTTTCTTCCCTTGTTATCATCACGAGTGGAATCATACCAATGACCGCAGCGGTGATTGTCCAGAAATAAGAAATCGTACCGACTCGCCATCCTGAACCAGCTAAAAGATAAAACGGAAAAACAGTGAAAACCAGAATAATAGCAAGGTTCTTTTTCTTATCTTTTTCTGGATTGAAAATAGTATCTAGTGCAACTAGCAACATAAATATTAATACCCCTGTTGCTAAAACCCAGTAAATCTTTCGATGACCAAGAAAGATATGAATGGCCGCATTAATGATTACTCGAGATGACCAATTATAATAGTCAAACAAGATATTATTCCACTCCTGGAACCATGTAATTCCAACATATTTATTAATTAAAGCCAGATCATCTGCAACAATCGGTGTTATTGACAAAACTACAGTATACCCCAGCACAACAATAAAAAAGGGTAAGTAATAATAAATTGTATTCTTCGAAATTTTACTTTTCATTTTTATTACCCCAGCTTGTTACCGTATATCCAGTTTCCTGATAAGATTGAACGCCATTTGATTCGTAAAGAAATAGAATTTCATATTCCTTATTAACAAAATCCAATTCCCATGACTTTGCTGCGGCCATAATGTTACGATAGTTCATTTCATCCTCTTCAACAACAATCGCTTCTTTAGGAAAACTCTCTGTTGGCAGCACATATACCATTTTTGACTCTTTTTCTTTGAGCAGCACCCGATTATTAAAATGATTAATTGGCTCACCTTCTTTATAGAAAACGCCTTCAATATGGATTGAATCTTTGCCAAAATAAAGCGTATTGATATCCACAACAAAATCTGTGGTCTGAGTAATATTATCAAGAGCAATTTTTTCAATCCATCCTTCATTCATGAATAAAAGAAATAGAAAGCAGCCACTAAGAAGCAATAAGGCAACCGCAACAATTTTAACTGCTTTTTTATTAATATTATTATCATTCATATGCTTATTATTAATAGCGCTCACCTCTCTTAGGAACTATATGTGTCATAGGCTTTTCGATAAAACAACATCAATAACTTTACAATCCACGCCGGCCAAAACTGCCGAAACATGTTTGTATCTTCTGTGAGCCTCAATTGATTGTCAATAAAGGCTTTGCTAGTTGCCTCATCGTGAATCCGATACCAGACCAAAGGTTTATCCACATAGGCAAATGAACCTTCTTTTTGTGAGAGCTTATAAAAGGTGTCCCAATCGATGTTAAATTTATACTCTGAGGTAAAAACATTTTCACCGAGAGAACCTTTATTATATGTCACTGACGGGCAGCAAATGGAATTCCCAAACGCTAATGTCAGTTTACGCACCCATTTCTTTTTTGATAAAAACCGGCTTTTTAATGGTATCCGCAAGAGTCTTCTAATCTTACTGTTAATATCACGGTCACCCTTATTTCCATTTTTTAATGGAATATAATCCGTCAGAAACATGATACTATCATCAGTATCTTTTAGTTTTTTGTACATTTCTTCTGTATAAAGCGGGTCATAGACGTCATCCTGATGCGCAATGGTAACATAATCACCAGCAGCAGTATTATAAGCAAAATTCCAATCGTCCCGAATATCGCTTTTACCTTCTCTTATATATAATGGCACCTCATATTTTTGGGCAATATTCTTGATAAAATCACATGGCGTAGACGTACAAATTATAATCTCGCTTTGCTGCCTTTGTTTTTTTAGAGACTCTAAGCATTCATCAAGATATGGTGATTCTTTGTAAGCACTTACAGAAAAAACATGTCTAAAATTATTATCTATCATTCATTTTCCCTTTCATTAAAAGCCCATAACTTATTCATAATAAAATTCAGCGGTGTTGTCACGCAGACATTTATAATTGGCGCAATTCCTAGCGAGATCCCCAAAACGTCGACCCACAGAATAAGCAGAACAGTGCTTAATGCATAGGTAATCCCATAGGCAATAAACACTTTCATTCCGGTTTTTGCGTGAGATCGTTTTTCTGTCTGTTCTTGCTTAAATACAAACTTATTATTCCAAAAATAAGCATTGAGCGTCCCCAACACAAAACCTGCCGTATTTGCTATGATATAGTGTGCCCCAAAGAAAATAAAAACATAATATATAATTAAGGATACCAACGTATTTGAAACGCCGACAATCCCAAATTTAATAAACTGGATCATCACTTTTCCATCATTTTTTTTCATATTTTGCTTTCTCATCGCTTTGGCTCAATGTTGTTTCAATATTATATCTTGGTCTTCTTTTCGACTCCATATAAGTTTTACCAATATACTCTCCAATTACTCCAATCGACATCAGTTGCACCCCGCCGAGAAACCAGATGGAAATCATTGTTGATGTCCATCCCTGAATCGTTTGGCCATATAACAACTTCCCAATCAAGATATATAAAATTGATACCCCACTAAAAAAAGCAATAACTCCGCCTAAAATAGAAATCATCGTAATCGGTTTGATGCTAAATGAGGTAATTCCGTCCCAGGCAAAACTGATCATTTTTTTAAGCGGATATTTTGATTCACCAGCCGTCCGCTTTCCCCTGCTGTAATAAACACAATCTGTTTTATATCCGATTAATGGAATAATTCCTCTTAAAAATAAATTTTGTTCCTGATAATGACCTAATTCGTCAATCGCTTTTTTACTCATCAAACGATAATCAGCATGATTGTAAACCGATTCCACACCCAAATTTTTCATCAATTTATAAAAAATTTGAGCCGAATTACGTTTAAACATACTGTCCGTTTCGCGATTATCCCGGACTCCATAAACAACTTCACAGCCTTCATGATACTTGTCTACCATTTCTTCAATAACTGCTACATCGTCCTGTAAATCAGCATCGATCGAAACGGTAATATCTGCAAGGTTTTTTGCGTACTCCAGCCCTGCCAGCAGGGCATTCTGATGACCACGGTTCCGGGACAGCTTTAGTCCGCATACATATTTATTGATTCCGTATTCTTCCTCAATAAGTTCCCATGTTTTATCCTTACTGCCATCGTCGACAAAAAGCACAAAACTACTATCTGCTATCTTATTTTTCTTTATCAAGTCCACGATAACACTTACTAACACACTGATTGTTTCCGCCATAACTTCTTCTTCATTGTAGCAGGGAACAACAATCGCCAATTTATCCATAACACAGTCCTTTCCGTAACTCCTATAAAAGTATTCTATTCAACAAAACTTGAATTTAAGTTTTCAACCATGACCATTTATTTCTTGTTGTTTCTTCACTTGGAAAATTTTTCCCCAGGTAAATCTGAATTGCTCCTGCAAATCTCATTATACAAATTTAAATGTCGCTCGAAATTATGTCGGTGCTGTTTTTTTAATACTTGCAGAATTACCCCGCTGAAAAAACTGATAATGGCAATAACCCATAAGGCCGTGACTACAATTAAGGTCGGATATTTGGCGACAGTTCCGGTTTCAAAATAGTTCATTAAAATGGGAGTGAAAAAAAAGCCACTGATTAAAATTAGTATTAGTGAAACCATTGAAAAAAACAGATAGGGTTTCGTATCTCTAAACAAGGTTCCGATGGTCATTAAAACCTTGTAACCATCAGAGTAAGTATTAAGTTTTGACTCACTCCCTTCTGGTCGGTCCCGATAATCAATAGGCACCTCAACAATTTTAAAATTATTATCAAGGGCAAAAATTGTCATTTCTGTTTCAATTTCGAAGCCCTTTGCAGTTACCGGAAATGATTTTATGAATTCTCTGGTGAACCCCCGGGCACCGGTCATAATATCTTTTACTTTTGCTTTAAATAACAGATTGATTAATTTGCGAACCAGCACGTTTCCAATATTGTGAAAAGGGCGTTTGTTTTCTACAAAATAGGTTGATGATAACCGATCGCCAATCGCCATATCTGCCCGTTTTTCATAAATCTGTTTTTCTAATTCTACTGCAAATTCGGCGGGATAGGTATCGTCTCCATCGGTCATAATATAACAGTCAGCATCAATGTCGCGAAACATCGATCTGACAACATTCCCTTTACCCTGACGATATTCGTACCGGACAATCGCTCCAGCTTTTCGAGCAATTTCATCGGTTCCATCACTGGAATTGTTGTCGTAAACATAAATATCAGCATACGGCATAACTGCCTGATGATCCTTTATTACCTTTTCGATAGTTTTTGATTCATTATAGCAAGGAATAAGTATTGCGGTTCTCTTTCTTCTTTCCATTTCTTAACTATCCCCTCAAACAATATTTATAATTCTGGATGATTCTGTTTTCACTTTATCGACAATACAAAAAATCAACTTAAAATTATGAGTAGTATTGTCCTAGCGTAAATGCTAACGATACAATGATAAAATATATTGGAATAATCGTCGTAACCACATAATATTGCTTTATTTGACTTTTACTAAGCTGATCAAATCCTGGCCCAATATTTAAAGCTAACGGAATCAGGGGCAAAAACCCTATAAAATAACGTCCTTGAACTCCATTTATTATTGTTGATCCAACTGGGGTCCATGTTAAATACATCGATAATTCGATCGCCGTATAAATACCTAGAATTAAAATAAAACTTCCTAAACGAGTCCTTAACTTTTGCAACAGTTCTCTTGGAAAAAAAATTGAAACTGAACCGAGAAAGAACAAATAAAGGAATCCGACCCCATTAGAGCTATAAGATAACCATCCAAAATTGAATAACATCAAGTAGTTGGTAATCCCTTCAAGAAGATTTCGCACAAATAATTGAAGATTTTCAATTGGTGTACTAATTAAAAACTTAATCTGTTCCTTCATATTAACTCCCTCAGGCAGAAAGGGATGTGGTATTGACGAATAGGATTTCATCCAAATTAATGAGAAAATAGCGGTTATCGGAATTGCTAAAAAAATCATTTTATGCGTGCTTTTCTTTTCAAATTTTTCTGACGGAATAAACATCAGCAATAGAATTAATAAGACAAATGGGAATTTTGAAAGGGTAATCAACATGCACATAGCGGTATAAACTACTACGTCCCGGATTTTGATTGTATGTTCATCTTTATACAACAAATGCAAAAAATAGGCAATCGTTATAAAAATAATACCGATCCCGAAGGCATCTTGATTATAGGAAGCTGCTATGTATACTCCCATTGGTATGGTTCCAACGACAAAAAAATAATTCTTAAATACCGGAGTGAGCTTAATCGCAAAACTTATTAATACTGCATAAATAAGTAAATTTGTCATTCTCCCGAGATAAAAAGACCAAAGAACACTAAAATCGACCAATCTGCCAAATCCAATCCCAACCGCCTGAGGTAGATATGATATAAACGAATACGCATTTGTTGCCTTTAACCCGTTACTCTCAACTTTTTGAACATTGCTATCGTGAATATTTAAATCATTTTTAATAATCGTCTTTTGCTGCTGATCATGCAACAAATCATAATCTTCACTGATCAGCAATTGAGAATCAAGATTACTAACAGTGACTTTCCCTTCTGTTAGGTACATCGCCCTTGCTAAATGCGCCGTTTCATCTGGGGTATCCAGTATCGGCGTTATAACCGAAAATAACAAACCAAACGATACTATCGTTATTAAGGCATCCCAATGGAGTTTCCGCCCCGTGAAAATTAAAACAATCATGCTGAGAAAGAAGGCTAAAGCTATTATTATGGGTGCTTTATTGATCGTTCCACCAAAGACAAATAAGAAAAGAAAAAATATTACACCACCAATAATTGCATAAATCCAACGATCCATAATACTCGAAAGCACAAATTCCGTTAATTTTGTCAATTTGAACCGTCTCATCATGTCATTTTTGTTTCTTTTCATCTTTCCCTCTTTTTCAATGAATAAGCTTTAATTGTCTCAATACCCACTTTCAAACACGGCTTTAAAGGTCATAAAAAATACTTTGACATCAAACCACATGGTCCATTTTTCGATATATTCGATATCGCACTCAATCCGTTTATGGATCGAGGTATCGCCCCGCCACCCCTGCACTTGAGCCCAACCCGTGATCCCCGGCCGGACATGATGTTTAATCATATATTTGGGGATCTCGTGTTGAAACTGGGTAACATAATGGGGACGTTCGGGCCGGGGACCAACGATACTCATATCCCCTTTGAGAACATTGAAAAACTGCGGCAATTCATCAATACTGGTTTTTCGGATAAACGCTCCAAACTTCGTTTTTCGCGGATCGTTCTCCGTAGTCCATCCCAGTTCACCAGGAATCGATGCATCACAACGCATCGATCTAAATTTGTAAATCCAAAATTCTTTTCGTCCCATTCCGACCCGGATCTGCTTATATATAATCGGTCCCGGTGAGGTCAGCTTAACTAGAATTGCCGTCACCAGCATGATCGGCGAAACCAGCATCATAATCAGAATCGAAAGACTAATATCAATAAGTCGCTTGATCCATTTGTTCAACGGCTGATCCAGGGGAATATAACGGGTATTAATCAGGGGAATCCCATCCAGTTCATCAAAATAAGCGGTTGTTCCCTGAATCAAATGAAAATAGTCAGGGATAATTTGGGTTTTAATCCCCTGGTATTCGCAAATATCGATGACTTCATCGATCCGTTTATAGCTGGTATTCGGCAACGCAATAATGACTTCATCGACCTGATATTCCTCGAGGATTTCATTCATTTCCCGGGTTTTTCCGAGGATCGGAATCCCCTCCTTATCGCTTTTGTGATAATAATCATCGACATACCCGGTGACCTTATAGCCTAGCTGACGGTCACCGGCAACTTTTGCGGCAAAGGTCTGACCAATGCTGCCAGCGCCGACAATAATGATATACTTGATATTAAAACCCCGTTCCCGGGCCATTCTCAGTATCTTTCGAATCGAACCCCGCTCCACAATCATCATGATGGTCGAAGTGACAAAGAAAATCCCCAACATATATCGGGAAAAATGGATGCTTTTCATGGTAAACAAGGCTGACATTAAAATTGTAATGCCAATGATATTAGCAAACAATATTTCTCGGCATTCTTTAAAAAAACGCTGTTTGCGATAGGGCTGATAGAGACCGAAGAAAACAAAAAGGATCAGATAAAGCGGGATAATGATGCCCAATAATTCAATATAAGACCTTAAATTCATGGTGCGGACGCCATCGTCAAAAAATGGTGAGACAAACCGGATGTACCAGGCAAATAAAAGGGAAGCTGTCACAACGCACATATCAAATAACACCAATATAAAATTAAAAAAACGCTGATTGCTTTTTATCATTCTTAGTCTCCCTTATCTGATTTTTATTTTCGGCGATTATTTTTCACCAGTGCCATTTTTTTCATCATTGTCGTTCCGCTGATCACACACCACCGGGTGAGACGATTATACTTATTTTGGTAATGCTTATTGTAAAAAATTGTCATGGAATCATAAAATGCAGCAATAACCTTGGGGTTCCGTTTGCCAATGCCGCTGGCTTTTTTATGATGAAAGATTCGCATTTCCGGGTAATACATGATCTGATAGCCGGCCTGCTTGATTCGATAACACCAATCAACGTCTTCTCCATACATAAAAAAATCCTCATCCAGCATCCCAACCTGATCAATGACACGCCTCGGCACCAGCATAAAAGCCCCCATAATACAATCAATCGCGCATGTTTTGTTCTCATCCACATAAGTCAGATTATAGGCTCCAAAACGGGTGCTTTCGGGAAATGCGGTGTCCAGATTAAGGCTGTGATAAAGCCCATTCAAAGGCGTGGGGAAGCTTCGTTTACAGGCGGGATCTAACTTACCTGAAGGCAGCAGCACCTTACAACCAAGAGCGCCAATATGTTTATGATCTTTGATAAATGCCATCGCACCTTTTAAGGTATTTAGATCAACAATCGTATCAGAATTCAGCAAGAGGATATACTCACCCTGCGACGCTTTTATGCCGATATTGTTGGCCTTTGAAAAGCCCAGGTTTTCGTTATTTTTTATAATTATTATGGTTGGAAACTGCTTTTCAATGGCTTCAATGCTGCCATCTTCCGAAGCATTATCCACCAGAATGATTTCATAGTTTAATCCTTTGGTATTACTTTTTATGATTGAATCAATACAATTTGATGTCAACTCTTCAGTTTTATAATTAACAATGATAATTGATAATTCCATTTTTAGCCTTTCTTAAGCCTTTTTGTCTTTCAAAAGACATTATATTTTACCATACGCCCTTTAAATATGGAAGGGTAGAAATAGAAAGTGTTTTTACTTCCCTATTTTATTTTCAATGAATCGAAATACGTTTAATATTAATTGCGCTTCGATAAAAAAATAATGCCTCATATTTTTCAACTGAAAGGGTATCTTAGCTATTTTTCGATGGCTTTTCAGCCCTTCTTTAATTCCCGCAGCATAGTCTTTGCCAAAGCCTCTTTTGGCAAAAAGTGCATACTTAACTAAAAACCCCAGCAACAAAAAGGGACTGTTAACAAGTAACTGCATAAAGGGCATGTTTTTATAAACCACATAAATATTATTGCGCGCCGAAATCTGTACTTTGAACGGGCTGTACTTTTGTCCCTCTGCAGTCGTTGCGCTGCCAATATGGTAACAGACGGCTTTCGGTTCGTAGCGATTTTTATACCCGTTAATTAACCCCCGGTATGAAATATCCACGTCCTCCATGTAGGCAAAGAAGGCTTCATCAAATAAGCCGATCTCATTCAAAACAGCTCGGCGATAAATTCCAGCTCCAGCACAGGTGCTGAAAATTGCCGTTGGCTTATTATGGGAATTCACCGATTGCCCATCACCCCGTTTATACCCCCAGCCAAAAATATTATAAAAATCGCCGGTGTCATCCAGCTTATCTCGTTCGTAGTAACGAATCATTTTCGAACTCACGGAAAACACCCGGGGATTGTCATCAATATGTAGATATAAATACTTTACAAAATCTGGGTCAGCTACCACATCATTATTTAACAGTAGACAGTATTTTCCCTGGCTTGCCAGAATCCCCTGATTAACGGACTTATCAAAACCTGAATTAACCGGATTTTCCAGCAAAGTTACATTTTTATATGCTTTTATGATATTGACACTGGCATCGGTGGAACAATCGTCCACGACGATAATTTCCATCTGTCCGAACTCACAAAAACTTTGGATCATCATACTTTCGAGGCAATTTGCGATAAAATTCTCCCCATTGTAGTTTGGTATAATAACTGAAACGTCACACTTCATAAAACCTTCCTTTGTTCCCATAAATAGTCCGTATCATTATAACACAGGATCATCCTTTACTAAACAAAAAGAGACCAGGAGCTCTCCCCGGTCTCGTTCACAATCAAAATCTCAATTTGCATTGCTGTAAGAGTTATGAAAATCAATCCAAATTTCTGGATTGACGCAGGCATCGTCGGCATTGGCGATTGCCCCAAAATGTAGGTGCGGGCCATAGGCATCGTCGATATAAGTTCTTTGAGCGTTATAACCGGAACCTCCGACTGATCCGATTTTTTGACCCATGCCTACCGGCTGTCCCACAGCTACGTTAATCTCCTGCAAGTGACCATAAAAGAAAGAAACACTTTCACCATAGCGATCAGTGGTTCGTATTCTGACATAGCGTCCATAACCCATAAAATAGCCGGCCTTTTCTACGATGCCATTGCCAACCGCATAGCAGGCGGCATAATAGGGCGCCGGAATGTCAACGCCTTCGTGGATGTCGCCCCATCGTGGTCCAAACCAATCGGTAGGATCACTGGGATTTGGTTTGTAATTTTTATCCAGCGGATAATTGAAAAAACCATAAATAGTAGCGGTATTCTGTAAAATTTTTCTACTGGAGTCCTTTGCAAAAACCATTTTTCCGTTTTTATCAACCAGGTAGGCGTGAGAAATAAATTCATCGACAATAATATTATAGTTTTGCAGATTAATGGTGGCTTCCCAGGTATGATTTCCAATGTAGGTCGCCGATTCCCACCTAGCATCATCCTGACCATTTGAACTGCTCCAGGTCGGAAATATGATACCCGCTACCCCGTTCTCATTTCCCACGTTTCTGATCCGCATTTTAAAGGTATTGTTGAGTACCGCCTTATCATACTCAATGGTCGGGTTAAGCTTAGGCATCGTAAAAGAAGATCCTGAAATAGTAATAACTTCTCCGCTATTTTCTCTAAGATACGTATGGATCGTAAAGGGGCCTGTTTCAAATCCATGGTTTTCAATATCCACAACGGTTTGGTACTCCCTATTGGCACCTAGCACCCCTTGATACCATTTTATTTCATCTTGGCCATTCCGATTTGTCCAAACCGCAAAATCGACACGCTTTATCCCCGGCTTGCCACTACAGTTTTCCGTTCTGATCACAAATTTCGACCCGTCACCGTCCTGTTGTGCCGATACTTCCAAGGGATCCTCGGCAAATAGATTTTTAATAATCTTCTCTGTGGCTCCTGCGTACTTCTGCTGTCCATTTTTATCCATTACATAGACATGGCTGATAAACGTATCATAACTTTGTTTGTAGTCACCAATATTAATGATGGCTTGCCAGGTATCATTTCCCACATATGTGGCGGTTTCCCACCGCAGATCATCATGCCCGTTGACCTGTGTCCAGGTTGGAACAACGACACTGATAATGCCCGTATTGTTGCTGATCCCTGTGATATTTACTTTGTAACTATTATTCGCAACTTCAGACGTTGATATAGCTGGCTTAGATTCAGCGAGATCAAAGGTGTTATTTATAACTTTTAAGGTTTCTCCCTGCAGACCATAAATGTAGGTATGGATCTGGTAAGCTCCGGTTTCAAATCCATGGTCTTTATTATCGATTGTTATGCTGTATTCACCATTACTATCCCGCATTCCCTCATACCAGCGCAGGTCATCCTGACCATTTCGCTCTGTCCAGGTTGGAAACAAAACCTTCCCGATCCCTGTTTTTCCGGCGTAGTCGACTGTGCTGATGGTAAACTGATTTTTATTTTCGGCAACTTGTGTAACGATTACTTTTATATTATTGAGATCCAGCGAAATTGCCAGTATCTCTGTTGATTCCTCGACTGACTTTTGATCATCCGTTATCAAATTCGGGTCTTCATTTGTCTTTGAATCTGACATATTTTCTGGCGTCTCTTTTACCGCTTCAGAATTCTCTTGCCCTTGATCTGGCGTTAAGTCAGATTCCAGTGCGGGATCATTTATTTTCGGTTGATTGATAACAACTTCTTCTTTAACCAGATTATCTGACTCGTCTGCTTCCTGTGCCAGGATTTGACTCGATGAAAAAAGCAAAATGAGTATCCCACAAATGGCCAATGGTTTTATCCAACTTTTTTTATCCGTGCTTTTTATCATTTTTTCTCCCCTTATGATAATCTTTCAATTTATCACTACCCTATCATTGAATCATTCCCGGCGTCAAGACTTTGATAAAAAAACAGAGCTGAATTTCTTCAGCTCTGCCGCTCTAACAACTAAAACTTTTTCATTATCGCCTTTACCTTACCTGCATACGTCGTGTCAGCGGCCCAGGTTCCTGCCAGTTCTTCAACCGATAGGGCTCTTAACCGCAGGGAATCATTCCATCTCGGATCAACCTTGGTTTGATTCAACGCCGCACTGCTGGCATAACATTTTAAATGCTGCACGTGGCCTCGGATTCCGGTTTGAAGGCCAATACTACTACTGCCATATTTTGCCGCAAAGTCAAACCCCGGCACCCCACCAGTAGCGCCTAATCCAGCAAAATTAAACTGGGCGGGTTTAACGTCGCCGCCAAACCTAAGGTTTCCAGTTTCCAACATTGCCTGAGCAAAGGCAACCTCTGCTCGAACGCCTTCAGCATTACACTCACTGATATATAGATCAACAAAGGTCTCCAGATTCACCCCAAGATCGGTATACATCTGAGGATATACGCTTCCTGTATTTCTGTAGTAGGCTACCAATTGAGCAGCCGTGACGGTGGTTGAACCCATAATCGGGGTTTCCACATAGCGAACACTCACTGATGCATTGCCCAGAAAAACTGTCCGTCCATCTGCTTCCTCGCCATAGGCATGGATTGAATAAGTACCGCTGTCACCATTATGATTTTTGGCATCAATCGCCAGCTGATAGCTACCATCACTTTGTTTAGTAGCTGAATACCATTTTAGATCATCCTGACCATTCACATCACTCCAGGTTGGCAACAGAATACTCTTGATTCCATTTGGCGCCGTAATACCACTGACACTTACGGTTATAATATTTTCGGTCACAGTTGCGTTTACTGCAGTTGCTGACATTGGTGTTGTTGTAACATTTACTGATGTGTTACCTAAAAACGTCACTTTATCACCATTGTCTTTTCCATAAACGTGAATGAAATAGGTTCCGCCTGAATAATTATGGTCTTTGATATCAATGGTTACACTGTAGTTGCCGTTGCTCATTCTCTCAGCCGTATACCATTTCAAGTCATCCTGCCCGCCGGCATCACTCCAAATCGGCACTAATATCGAATTAATCCCACTGGGTGCATTAATTCCACTGATAATTGTGGAAATTTTGTTACCAGACACACTTGCTGTCACACTGGTTGCTGTCATCGGTTCGACAATCATATTTACGGTTGTGGCACCCACAAATGTCAATTTGTTATTATTATCTTTACCATAAGCATGGATATGATAGGCTCCCCCATCATAATTATGATCCTTGATGTCCACGGTGATTTTATAACTACCGTCCGTTTGCTTGGTAGCCAAATACCATTTTAAATCATCTTGACCGCCATTTTCACTCCAAATTGGTATTACCATTTCAGTAATGCCATTTGGTGCTGTCACACCTTTTACTGTCGCTGTAATTTTGCTCCCTGATACGTTTCCAGTTACACTGGTCGCTTTCATTGTATCAATTTTTACGGTAGCCGTTGTTGCGCCAAGTAATGTCATTACACCATTATCGTCTTTACCATAAGCATGAATGTTATATTCGCCACCATCATAGTTGTGATCCTTGATATCAACGCTTACTTTGTAACTTCCATCACTTTCTTTCGTGGCAGTATACCACTTCAGATCATCCTGTTCGCCTGTTTCACTCCAAATTGGTACCGTTATCGATGTGACTCCGTTTGGTGCTACTATTCCTTTTATGGATGCCGTAATTGTGTTTCCAACTACTGTTCCGGTTACACTCGCAGCTGTCATTTTTTCCTGTGATGATGCCGTGACAGTTACAGTTGAATTGCCTAGGAACGTATACTTACCGTAAGAATCCACCCCGTAACAATGTAATTGATAATCTCCGTTGGTATAGCCGTGGTCTTTAACATCAATGGTAACACTGTAATTACCATCACTTTGTTTAGTTGCTGTATACCACTTCAGATCATCCTGGCCACAGTCATCACTCCATATTGGAATATAAATAGCCTGTAATCCGTTGGGTGCCGAAACCCCTTTAACCGTTGCCGTAATTTTATCACCATCAACTGTGGCGGTAAAACCGGTGGCTGTCATCGGTGATGTTGATGCACCAAAAAGCTGGTTAACACTTGCCAAAACCTGTTCGGCCATTTTTTGCTGATTGGATCCATCTGCCATCTTTTCTGCTTCAGTTGAATTTGAAACAAAACCTGCTTCAATTAGCACCGAAGGCATGCTCGTTTTTCGGGTGAAAGCATCATCCCGTTCAATCACTCTGTTCCGGCTGGGGACATAGCCCAGGTTTTTAAAGTTTTCATTGAAAAGATTGGCCAATTCCATAGATTTTAAGGCAATCGTTGGCGGTGTCGCATCTAAATCAGCCGTCGATCCATCGCCCCATAATCCGGATTTTTGGTAAATCCCATTGTTATCAACCGTCGGATGATAACTGCTCCAATAAAGTTCGTAACCAGTTGCTGCCGCTCCGCCTGAATTGTGATGGACGCTGATTAGTAAGTCAGCGCCAATTTCATTTGCCTTATTACAAATTGTTGTCGAAAACGACGAATAAACCGGACTGGTTGGTAGCAACGTTGGTAATCCGGGATTGCCCGGAACAGGGTGGCTTAGCATTGCATTATAACCACTGGCTCTAAGCGTCGAAACAATCTTTATCGCCAGCGCATTATTAAGATCAACCTCCCGAATCCCATTGCTGCTGTTCACTGCACCGGTATCAACACCATCCAAATGTCCCGGATTAACCACGACGGTGGTGCTGGCGGCATCAACCGTCTGACTGAAATATGAAAAGAAAGTAAATAGCGTAAGGATTACGATCACCCCTAAAGCGATCTGCTTTCTTCTGTTCTTAATATGTTCCATTATTTTCCTCCTTTCTTTAAAATTTTATCCCGATGTCATTACACTTATAGTTGTAGCGATAATATCACAAATATTTTACATCGTCAATTTTTTCGTTACATCTCTTGCTTAATTAAGTTAAATCTCATTCTCTTCATCTTCCTTGGTTTTTCCTTTTACATAACCTACGATATCCACACAAATTGCGTAATTTCCATCAACGCGCGTTAGGTTTCGGTTATAGTAGGGATCATTCTTGATGTATTTCAACCAATGATCCTTCATGTATTTGATTTCGCTGTTAAAACGCTTATATTTGGAATAAGTATCCTCGGCTCCCCGTGACTTTGATTCATAATGATAAAGTTCCACATTGTGAAGCCAGACATTGAATTTTCCCGCTTCGTAGAGTTTAAGACAGAAATCGACGTCATTAAAAGCCACCGTCAATTTTTCTTCAAACCCATTAACCCGATCAAAATCTGCCCGTTTCACCATCATACAGGCCGCCGTAACCGAGGTATAGTTATTCGTTGTGACCAATTTACCAAAATAACCGTAATCACCGCGCGGATATCCGACATGTCCATGTCCGGCGACGCCGCCCATCCCCAACAAAACACCAGCATGCTGGATGGTGTTATCGAAATAATACAATTTTGCTCCGACTGCGCCAACATGTTCCTGCTGAGCATAACTGACCATCCGTTTCATCCAGCCTTTAGTGATAACGGTGATATCATTATTCAGGAAAAGTAGATACTCGCCTTTTGATTCCTCAGCAGCCAAATTGTTTATTTTTGAAAAATTGAAGGGGATATCAATCCGCACTACCTTAAACTGATTCGGATATTTTTTAGTATAGTATTCAAATAATTTGAATGTTTCTTCTTTTTCGCTACCATTATCAGCGACGATGATTTCAAACTTTTCGTAAATAGTTTTCTCAAAAATCGAATCAATACAGGCTTTTAGATCGGTGGCATTATCCCGGGTAGGAATAATCACTGAGACTAAACCATTATTTACAATTTCATACTCAATATTATAAACGCCAGGAAAGGCGCCGTGGGTAACTGCACCTTCGATCCCCCGTCTTTCCAGGGCATCTTCAAGCGACCTAAGCCCAGCTTCAAAAGCATAACCTTTTGACTCCGGATTGACCGCAGTAGAATTGCTAATCATCCGCCAGTGATACAAAATCTTCTGGATATGGAAAATTCGATCTGTTTTCTCAGTGAATCGAAGCACCAGATCATAATCCTGAGCACCTTCATAGCCTTTTCTGATGCCGCCGATTTCGTCCATAATAGCTTTACGATAAACGCCAAAATGGCAGATATAATTGGTTGCCAGGAGAATATCCGGCGCCCAGTCGGTTTTAAAAAATGGTTGGCTGCGTTTATTGTCTTCGCTTAACTTATCTTCATCGCTGTAAATCAAATCCGCTTCCGGATGTTCGTTTAATAATTTGACCACTTCATACAGAGCAAAATCTGCCAGGGTATCATCATTATCCAATAGCCCCACAAATTCCCCAGTGGCAATGGCTAAAGCCGAATTGGAAGCCTCTGAAATATGACCATTTTCTTCCCGATAGACCACCTTGATCCGCGAATCCAGCATTTTGAACTCTTCCAGCAAGGGTTTAATATGGGTATCACTGGAACAATCATCGGCGATACATAATTCCCAGTTTTGGTAATATTGACTACGAACCGAAGCGATGCAGGCTCTGAGCCATTGTTCTTCTACATTATACACCGGCATAACAATCGATACCTTAGGATTATAGGAAAAACTTTTTATTTCTTCCATGACCGTTTTGACATCAAAATCTTCATGAACATCAATCCAGAAATCATAGTTTTCCTGGTTTTTATACTTGAGTTCAAACTTTATTTTGCGGATGGTATTCTTCAGTCCGTTGCGACCGAGATACCCGACGGTTCGGGTTGTAATGCCGACCAGTCGTTTGGCATTAAACAGATTGGGCTGTTTCAGATAATCATAGTTCTTTTTTAAATTAATGGGCACAATGCGAGTATTGTTTTTATCCTTTAATTTAAGCTTCAACTTTTCGCCATAGGTTTTTTCATCAAACTCAATAATAAAGCCAATCTTGGCATCATCCGGCAAAGCATACTTGTTATTGACGTCAATTCTGAAATCCCGTTTGAATTGAATCCCAGCTGCTTCTCTTCCCAATAAAAATAAATCGACTGGCTCTTTGGTTTTTGTATTAAATGCCCACCCCTGAACAGTGGCACATTGACTCGCTTCATCCTTGACAATTTTGTCGATGAAATATTTAATTTCTTCCTGTTCAATAACTGATTTCTTTTCCATCCCAATAACCTTTCTCTAATCCTTTATTATTTCCCATTGATGTTCCATATGAACCAGACCTTCGGTGAAATAATCGGCCACAACCGAGATCACAAAGGCCGCTGTTTCGTAGTCCAGATTGACAATGCTTTTATTTGCAAAAAGCCCGATGTCCACTTCATATTTTCCACCCAGTAAGGGTAACTTTGGTACCACATAACGGACACGATGGATTCCTTTTGTTTTAGGAATCTTAAAACCATCCAAATGGGTATTTGGTCCAAAGATATACTGGCGGTCGATGGTATAAAAGGCCACCCCTACCAATGGTTCGCTGGAAAGATCATCGTACAGCTCATACTCAATATCAACACTGAAATCATCAAACGTATTTAATGTTTCCGCATTACAGCTCATGGCGATGATTTTTCCCAGATGGGCATCAACTTCCATTTTTGGGGCCTCAGGATTTCCTTCCTCAAGGGCTTTCTGTTCCATCGATTCTTTAAGCATTTCACTTTCGTACATATCTATGACATGGGTAACCTCATCAAACATCCGCATTTCACCATGATCGATCCAGACCCCTTTGGTACAAAACCGTTTGATTTGTTCCAGCGTGTGAGAAACAAAGAGCACGGTTTTTCCCGAAGCTTTGAATTCTTCCATTTTATTGATACATTTAATCTGGAATTTTGCATCACCAACGGCCAGAACCTCATCGACAATGAGTATTTCTGGATCCACATTAATGGCCGTTGCAAAGGCCAGTCGGGCAAACATCCCACTTGAATAGGTTTTGACCGGCTGATAAATATATTCGCCAATTTGAGCAAAATTGACGATATCATCCAGCCGTTCGTCCATTTCTTCCTTACTATAGCCCATGATCAGACCATTGGCATAAATATTTTCGATTCCGGTGTATTCCGGGTTGAACCCGGTTCCCAATTCCAGAAGAGCCGATACTTTCCCATCGACATAAACATCGCCTTTGCTTTGGGTTAGCACACCAGAAATGATCTTGAGCAAGGTTGACTTCCCTGATCCATTTTTACCCACAATGCCGATCGATTCACCTTTTTTTATTTCCAGATTGATATTATTAAGGGCATAAAACTTTTGATGGTATTCTCTTTTTCGTATCAGGCTCATGGATTCTTTCAAGCGATCCATCGGCCGTTTATAAAGCTGATATATTTTTGTAACGTCTTCTATTTTTATTGCCACATCTGACATAATTTCCTCCACTGATCCGTGATCAACATTTTTCTATAAGACATCAGCAAAATGCGGTCTTAATTTTCGATAGACTGCAATTCCGATTAATAGCAATACAAATGAAAATCCCCAGAAGTATGCTGTCATGACTGGATGTTCCCAAAACCAGCCGGTTCCAAAAAAGCTTTCCCGATATCCCTGAACAATGTAATATAAAGGGTTTAATTTCATAATCCATAATAGATTCTCCGGGTATGTTTCAACGGGTACTACAATTGGTGTTCCCCAGAACAAAACCTGCATCCCGACATTAATAAATTGTAGGATATCTGTAAAAAATGGTTGTAGTGAAGCAGTTATCCAGGTTACTCCTGTTAAAAAAACAATTAAACAGAATAAATAATACCCAATTTGTAAAAAGTGAGGTGTCAATGAATGACCGTAAATAAATAACATCACTAAAGCAAAACCAATGAAAAAAATATGGGTGTATAAAGAGGATATGATTTTTACCGTTGGCAAAATCTTAATATTAAAGGTTACCTTTTTAACCAGGTAGCTGTATTCACGAAAACAATTCGTTCCATTCACAAGGGACTCTGAAAAGAAAAACCAGACAATGATACCGGTGATGAGATATAAAATAAAAGGAACACCCCCTGTGGGAGGTGATTTTAATCCCACACCAAACACAAACCAATATACTGCAATGGTTACCGTCGGCTGAATAAACGCCCACATAACACCCAAAAATGACCCGGCGTACCGGGACTTAAAATCATTGATCGAAAATTTCTGGATCAATTTCCGATTTGTATACAAATCTCTGATATAATCCATTAAATCTTTAAACAAGTACAAACTGACACCTCATTCTTATTCTTAAATGAAAAAGCACAAAAACTGTGCTTTTTCTTTTACATCTATTCTACTTTTTCTGTTTTATTTTTTTCCGTACATATTCTCATAATACTGCTGATAATCACCAGATTTTACCTGCTCCAGCCATTCCTGATTGTTAAGATACCATTCAATGGTTTCCGCAATCCCCTGTTCGAAGGTGTAAGCTGGTTCCCAACCCAATTCGGTGGTTATTTTGGTATTATCGATGGCGTAACGGCGGTCATGTCCCAGTCGATCTTCGACATAGATAATTAGATCTTTGCTGATTTTTGAGCCATCATTATCAATTTGATATTTACCGGAGCGCAGCATTTCACCGACGTCCTCAATAATTAAATTGACAATCTCAAGATTGGCTTTTTCATTATTTCCACCAATATTATAGACTTCGCCAGCCACCCCTTTTTCAAGGATGGTATCAATGCCGCTGCAATGATCTTTAACATGCAACCAGTCTCTGATCTGCATCCCATCGCCATAAACTGGCAAGCTCTTTAAGGCCACCACATTGGAGATCATCAGCGGAATCAGTTTTTCCGGGAAATGATAAGGTCCGTAATTATTGGAACAGCGGCTGATCGTCACCGGCAGTTTAAAGGTTTGTCCATAAGATCGAACTACCAGATCGGCACTGGCCTTGGATGCAGAGTAAGGGCTGTTGGGAGCGATCAACGTCGCTTCGGTAAACAGTCCGGTTTTTCCCAGGGCACCATAAACCTCATCGGTGGATACCTGGTGATATCGAACCCCGGCTCGGTAGGTCGGGTAGCCACTTTCATCTTTTCCGGTCTGCCAGTGATTTTTCGCCTCATCCAAAAGAACCAGGGTTCCCATCACATTAGTTTGCACAAAAATCTCTGGATCTTCAATGCTGCGATCGACATGAGATTCAGCGGCAAAGTTAACCACCGTATCAAAATTGTATTGATCAAAAAGATCTTTGACAAACGGACGGTCAACAATATCCCCTTTAGCAAAAACATAATTGGGATTGTCTTCAATATCCGTTAAATTTTCCAGATTTCCAGCGTAGGTTAACACATCGACATTAACTATTTTATAATCCGGGTGCTGATTTAGCATATATTTTACAAAGTTTGAGCCAATAAATCCGGCACCACCGGTGACTAATACTGTTTTCATGATTACTCCTTCTATCTCTATAAATACGATCTATTCAAATCTTAAGGTCTCGCTGATCTCACTTAAAAAGGGCAGTTGTCCGTCTTTTTCTGAAAGCAGAACCTCTTCAATTGTCTCAAGCGGCCACTTAATCCCGACTTCCGGGTCATTCCAGCGAATTCCACCATCATATTCCGGGGCGTATAAATTGGTGCACTTGTAGTTAAACACCGCTTCCTCGGAAACGACTAAAAAGCCGTGGGCAAAACCTTCCGGAATATAAAACATGGTCTTGTTTTCTTCCGTTAACAACACCCCGGCCCATTGTCCATAAGTCGGTGAGCCATTTCGCAGATCTACGGCGACATCATAAACCTCGCCCTTTGTTGCCCGAACCAATTTCCCCTGGGAAAACTTGGTCTGGAAATGAAGCCCTCGCAAAACACCCTTACAAGATTTGGACTCATTGTCCTGCACAAACCGCATCGTTAAACCAGCTTTGTGGAATTCTTCCTCATTGTAGGTTTCCATGAAATAACCACGATGGTCGCCAAAAACGGATGGTTCAATGATTACTAATCCGTCAATTTTTGTTTTGATTACATTTATCTTTGCCATAATACCACCTACTTGCCTTTAGCACATTGGATCAGATACTGGCCATAAGCTGTTTTCTTCAGCGGTTCCGCCAATTTTATAAGCTGCTCTTGATCGATGAAATCCCGCAAATACGCAATTTCTTCAATGCAGGCGACATAAAGACCCTGTCTTTTCTGGATCGTCTCCACAAAATTGGAGGCTTCTATTAAACTATCATGGGTTCCGGTATCAAGCCAGGCCATTCCCCGACCAAACAACTCTACCTTTAAATTGCCCTGTTCTAAATAGGTTTCATTAACAGTGGTAATTTCCAGTTCTCCCCGTTCCGACGGTTTGATATTTTTAGCAATTTCTACCACCGAATTATCATAAAAATAAAGTCCTGGTACCGCAAAGTTGGATTTTGGAACTTCTGGTTTTTCTTCGATCGAAAGCACGGTTCCATCTTTGGCAAACTCAACCACTCCATATCGTTCCGGATCCGTCACCGGGTAGCCGAAAATAACCGCCCCGCTTTGCAGTTCAGCCGCTTTTCTGATGGTCTCGGTAAAGCCATGGCCGTAGAAAATATTATCCCCTAACACTAGGGCAACATTGTCATCGCCAATAAATTTTTCGCCAATAATAAAAGCTTCTGCCAGTCCATTGGGGGCTGCCTGTTCTTCGTAGACAAAATTCAACCCCAATTCTTCTCCTGAACCAAAAAGTCGTTCAAACATGGGAAGATCGTGGGGTGTGGAAATAATTAGAATATCTTTAATCCCGGCCAGCATCAAGGTTGCCAGCGGGTAGTAAATCATCGGTTTGTCATAAATGGGCAGTAATTGTTTGGACACCGCCCGGGTGATCGGATAAAGCCGTGTGCCGGAACCTCCGGCTAAAATAATACCTTTCATAATTGCCTCTTCTCTTGTAAATTGTTTACTCATTTCAAAAGTGTTGTCGGCTTTAACGCTGATTCGCCTCAAAGCCATGACCTGCTTACTTTTTAGTTCTTTATTTTTATTTTAAATTTTCCAGATATTCTACCAGGGAAGCCTGCCAGGGTCTGAAATGGTTCATCTTCAAATCGTTTAACGCTTTGTTTTCAAGCACTGAGTATTTAGGTCGTGGTGCCGGTCTGACAAATTGCTCTGAGGTTACCGGTTCCACGGGGATATCAATTCCTGATAAGCG
This sequence comes from Acetobacterium sp., assembly GCF_030652775.1. Classification (GTDB taxonomy): domain Bacteria; phylum Bacillota; class Clostridia; order Eubacteriales; family Eubacteriaceae; genus Acetobacterium. Next base: position 41,650 of record NZ_JAUSPS010000083.1, read on the forward strand.
GAAGATCTCGACGGCAAAATCATACCAGCTGCATTGTCCTTCACAGGTGCCATGATAATATCCGTAATGATCGGTCTGGATCAAATCGATAATCGCTGCCGCCAGGTCGACGGTACTGGTTGGCGAACCCACCTGATCATTGACAACCGTCAGTTTGGGATGTTTTGAGGCCAGCTCCAGCATGGTTTTAACAAAGTTATTACCGTCCCCATACAGCCAGGCGGTTCGGACTATAAAATACTTGGGTACTGTCTCTGAAACGGCTTTTTCCCCCGCCGCTTTACTTTCACCATAGACTGTTTTAGGAGCGACGGGATCCGTTTCCAGATAAGGCCGCAATGCTCCATCGATTGTAATCCCGGCACCGTCAAAAACATAATCAGTAGAAACCTGAACTAAAACAATATCTTGATCGCAGGCGATTTCCGCTAAATATTTTGGACCTGCGGCATTAATCGCCATCGCCAACTCTTTCTGGGTTTCGCAGCCATCCACATTGGTCAGCGCTCCGCAATTGATGATCACGGTTGGCCGCTCTTTAGCAATAATTGCCACCATTTTGTCTTTATCGGTAATGTCAAATTCGGGAATGTCATATCCCACATAGTCAATCTTTTTTTTCTGCAGCTGACGGGTTAATTCCCGACCCAGCTGACCGTTTGAACCGGTTAATAAAACTTTCATATTTCACCTTATTTCATCGTTCTTGTTGTGTTTTTATTTCCTGGTTTTTCGCTGTTTTTAAGCTGTTTAGCCATAAAAATTCATTGTCATTATACTTTAAATCCTTATAAAAGTCTATTTTTTTCTAGATTCCTTCAGGTTTTTAAGATTATCAAACGGCCAGAAAAGATCTTTTCTCTTGTTATATTTGATCATTCGCAATAATTCAATGTTTTTTTAAGCATATTTATGTTATTATTGGTTGATATGATTTTAGATCGTAAATCGAAAGGAACCTTTATGAAAAAGAAAATAATTTTGGTCATCCTATTTCTGATCGTCTCTCTAATAGGCACCGGACTCGTATATGGCTTTAATACCATCAGCCAGATAAATGAAATGGTTGCTGAACCAAAAATGGATGAGGCTGAATTAAAAGTTAATAATAATCTTGATATTGATACCATCAATATCGCTGTTTTTGGAGTCGACGGACGTAGCGACATTGAGGGTGATCGTACCGATACCATTATGATTGTCTCTATGGACTTCAGAAACGGAAACATCAAGGTTACCTCGGTGATGCGTGACTTATTGGTCCAGATTCCTGAAACCAAAGATACCTATGAAAGTCTTGATAAAATCAATGCGGCCTATTCTTACGGTGGACCGGAACTAGCCGTTAAAACCCTGAACGAAAATTTTGATTTAAACATTAAAGACTATGTGATCGTCAATTTTGACGCCATGGTCGATACGGTTGATGCCCTGGGCGGAGTTGAAGTCAATGTTCAAAATGAAGATGTTCTGGAATGGACGAATAAGTACATCGATGACGTGAATGACAAAGTCAAGAAATCTGATCCTTATCTGCAAACAACCGGTGTGCAAACCATCACCGGGGTTCAGGCTCTGGCCTATGCCCGAAACCGCTTTAGTGATGATGACTTTTATCGAACCGAACGGCAGCGGGAGGTCGTCGGTCAAATCGCTGACAAAGCTTTTAACATCGATATGGCCACCGGCATCAGCCTGTTGAGCAAGGTTTATCCCTATATTAAAACCACCCTATCGATCAATCAGCTGACAACCTACGCCAAGGCGTTTTTAGAATCTCCGGACAAGCAGTTTCTGGAGTACCGGCTTCCTACCGATGCTTATGTAACAACGGCCATGATCAACAGCGTTTCTTATGTGGTGCCTAAAAGTCTTGCCGATAATGTCGTTGCCCTTCATGCCTTTATCTACGGACCGGTTCAGACAACCACCACCGACACCACCACTGCCAGCGGAAGTTCGTCCACGGCAACAGATAGCAGCAGTACCGACAGTACGACTGCCAGCACTGGGAATCGAACCAATGTCAGCAGTCCAACCACCAGTTCAAACACCAGTATATCCTCGGGAACCAGCGCTGGTTCAAGCACCTATACGGCTTACGTTCCATCCGCCCGTGTGAAGGAAATCAGTGATGCCATCGCCTACTATGCTGGTACCGGTTCATCCTCATCCTATACCGAATCCAGTCCGAGTGACAGCAGCAACGATAGTTCTTATTCCAATGATTCTGGTTCTTCCGATTCAAATACGGAATCATCTGGTACCAGTTCAGAAAGCTCTGGCACCTCTGGTTCTGGCTCCTCCAGTTCGGGGGACAGTTCTTCCGGTTCTGACTCCAGTTCGGGTTCAACTGACTCTGGTTCCGGTACTGGTTCTAATTCTGGAAGTGATTCTGGCTCATCCGATTCCGGTTCCACTACTGATTCTGGTTCCAGTGGAGAAAGTAGCTCCGGTGGTGGCACTTCCACGGAAACGACTAATTAGCACTTCGATTTTAATGCGTTGCGCTAAAAAGGCGTTATCCCAATTCACGGGATAACGCCTTTTATTAATTCGTTCTTATTATCTTTTGCCGATAATGTCAAAGCTTAGATTAAATCAGTTACCTGCTTTTTCAGCAGTTCCTTTTTCGCCGTTGCTTCTTCCCAGGTTTTTCCGGTTACCGAGAAATATATCTTCAGCTTGGGTTCTGTCCCCGAGGGGCGCAAGGCAAACCAGGAATAGTCGTCAAAAACAAATTTCAGGACATTTGATTTGGGCAGATCAATTTTTGTTTTCGTTCCAGCGGTTACATCATTACTTATGCCTGCTTCATAGTCATTGAAACAAATCAGTTTGGCATCGGCAAAACCGGGGAAGTTGACCGTTCTGAATTTTTCCATGATGGCGGTGATTTTAGTTTTTCCCGCAATGCCTTCAAGGGTCAAGGCAACCACATCTTCAATAAAATAACCATGTTTTTCATACAGGCTTTGCAGGGCTTCATAGAGACTCATCCCCTGTTTTTTATAATAGTCGGTCATCTCACAAATCAGGGCTGACGCCACCACGGCGTCCTTATCACGGGCGTAGTTGCCCGCCAGATAACCATAACTCTCTTCATAACCAAAGGCAAAGGTATAATCGCCGGTTTTATCAAAATCAGTCATGCATTCACCGATATATTTAAAGCCCGTCAACACATCTAAAACTTTAGCGCCATGCGATTTTGCCACAATCCCCCCCAGTTCACTGGTGACAATTGTTTTAATAACGACCTTATTTTTCGGCAGATCAGTTCGCGTTTTCAGGTAATAATCAACCAGCAGCGCCCCGGTTTGATTCCCGGTAAAGACTTCAAAATCACCTTTTTTATTTCGTCCAACCACCCCAACCCGATCGCAATCCGGATCGGTTCCGATAATAATATCCGCTCCGCATTCATCGGCCAGAGCCATGGCTAAGGTAAATACCGAACGATCTTCTGGATTAGGATAGGGAGCCGTGGTAAAATCACCATCCGGCAATTCCTGTTCCGCTACTACTGTCACATGCTGATAACCCAATTCTGCCAAGACTCGACGTACCGGTTGATTGCCCGAACCATGAAGCGGGGTATAAACCACCTTCACTTCACTGTTGGGATTGGGAATGCAAATGGATGTCACCGCTGCTGTAAAGGCATTATCCATTTTTTCGCCGACCATCTTAATGATTTTTTGATTGCGGCCTTCCGCTAATGTCATAATCGGAATATCAAATATATCCGTTATTCTGGCGATTTCGGCAATCAAGGCATCGGCCGAGGCTGTCACCATCTGGCCGCCATCCGGACCATAAACCTTGTAGCCATTATATTCCTTGGGGTTATGGGATGCGGTAATAACAATGCCGCCAGCAGCTTTCAGCTCCCGCACCGCAAAAGACAGTTCCGGGGTTGGCCGTAACTCTTCAAACAGGTAGGCCGCAACCCCCATTTTGCCCAGCACCCCAGCAGCCGTTTCAGCAAATTTTCTGGAGTTATGGCGGGAGTCATAGGCAATGACCACACCTTTTTCCCAGTTCTGAATGTCCTGTCGCAGCAGATATTTTCCCAAACCGTAGGTGACCTTGGCCACCGTGTAAATGTTCATGCGGTTGTTGCCAGCACCCATTTTCCCCCGCATTCCCCCGGTTCCAAACTCAAGGTCGGTATAAAAGCGGTCTTCAATTTCTTTTTCATCGGTGATGGCTAGCAACTCCTGACGGAGCACTCCATCCAGTTTCGGCTGATTTAGCCAGTTTTGATATCCTTTTTTATAATCCATTATAGTTCCTTTCTCCAAACCTTTCAGGGTAATCATGCCGGCGTCAGTCCCTTGCCCAAACGAGTCGGACTAAACTATTTATCATTGAATAAGGTCTCTAAATACCGTTTAAAATCGGCACCCAACTTATTATCTCTTAAACCATACTCCACGGTGGCTTGGAGAAAGCCCAGCTTGTCTCCCACATCATAACGTTTACCGACAAAGTCATAGGCAAACATCTTTTCCCTGGCCGCTAGCGTTTTGAGCCCATCGGTGAGTTGAATCTCCCCGCCGGAACCCTTGCCGGTATGCTCAAGCACCTCAAATATTCCCGGGGTAATGATATATCGGCCTAAAATTGCCATCGTCGATGGGGCGGTACCGATAGCTGGCTTCTCAACCAGATCATTGACCTGATACACCCGTTCGCCAACCGCATCCCCGGAAACGATGCCATACTTATTGACCTGATCCGGGGCAACCTGCTGAACCCCAATAACAGAAGCCCCGTAGGTATCATAGACCTCGATCATTTGTTTCAGCGCCGGATTTTCATCATTATAAACAATGTCATCCCCCAGCACCACGGCAAAGGGTTCATCACCAACAAATTCTTTGGCACAAAGCACTGCATGTCCCAGACCTTTGGCTTCTTTCTGTCGCACTGAGAAGATTTTCGCCATCTTTGTGATGGCCTCCACTTGCTCCAGCGCCTCAGTTTTGCCAGCGGCTTTTAATAGGGCTTCCAGTTCCGGCACCCGATCAAAGTGATTGATGATACTTTCTTTGTTGCGGCCATTGATAATGAGTATCTCTTCGATCCCTGATGCCACAATTTCTTCGATAATATATTGGATCGTCGGTTTATCAACAATCGGCAGCATTTCTTTGGGTGTCGACTTGGTAATTGGTAAAAACCGGGTGCCCAGCCCGGCCGCTGGAATAACTGCTTTGCGAACTTTTTTCATTTTATTTTATCTCCTTTTCTGGAATCCCCAGGCCTGAATAAATAAAGCCCTTTGGTGGTTCATCGCCAAACAGATTTCTAAAATCAAAGAAAAAACGATCCTTCATGGCAGTGCGAACCCGCTCCTGATCCATCCCCTTAAATTCCCGCCAGCTGGTAATCAGCACCAGGGCATCGGCATCCTGGGCCGCCTCATAGACATCATGACAGTAGCTAATTTCATCCTTTTCATTGTGCAAGCGCCACTTGGCTTCCTGAGTTCCTTCCGGACAATAAATCTGGATTCTGGCGCCGTCGGCTACCAGTCCCTTAACAATATTGATCGAAGGGGCTTCCCGCATATCAGTGGTTTCCGGTTTGTAGGACAGCCCTAAAACGGCGATGGTTTTCCCTTCCAGATTACCCATAATCCGTTTGATTTTTTCTACCATTTTGTTCTTTTGTTTCTCATTGGCCTGGATTGCACCTTTGAGCACCATAAAATCCTCGCCATAGGCTTTGGCAATCTCCACCAGGGCCTTGGAATCCTTGGGCAGGTCACTGCCACCGTAACCTGGGCCGGCATCCAGATAGCCTTTCCCAATCCGTTCGTCACGACCCATACCATTAGAAACATCGAGGATGTTAGCATTAGCATTTTCACAAAGCAAAGCCATCTCGTTGATAAAGGAAAGCTTCGTGGCCAGAAAGGCATTCACTCCATATTTGATCATTTCGGCACTCTGCGGATCGGTGATCACATAGTTTTCTTCGCGGACATGAAGGCTGTCATAAACACTTTTCAAGCGCTCCACCGCTGCCACCGAATCCGAGCCGATCACCACCATATCCGGCACCAGACAATCTTTGATCATTGAGCCTTTGCGGGCAAAATCCGGGTTGCTGATGACATCAAAGGGAATATCCACCTCCCGATCATCGAGCGTTGTTTGGATCGTTTGCCTGATGATCTGGCAGGTTCCCGGCGGCACGGTGGATTTAATCACCACTGTTACATAGGCTTCGATATGATTGCCAATGCTTTGGGCAATCGGCTTCATAAACCGAAGATCCGGAAAATCATCATCATTGGTCGGTACTTCACAGGTAATAAAGATAATTTCACTTTTTTTAATGGCATTTTGAATATTTGAACTAAAGCATAACCGGCCGGTTGATACTGAAGTCGAGACCAATGCTTTTAAACCCGGCTCATAAATAGGCAATTCGCCCTCAGTGAGCATATTGATTGTTTCTTCGTCAGTGTCGACACAGATGACATTCACATCCGAATCTGACAAAATAGAACCATAGGTAATTCCTAGAATACCCAGTCCGATAATACAAATATTCATTCCTTATCCTCCATTTGCAATGGTTTTGTAATTTATTCCCATCGCATCGCTGTTCACTCTTTATTTTATCCTTCATCGATTGACACACAATGTCCCTAACTTTCAACCTAAATTATAGCACAGAAAAAGGGTCTTTAAAACACTTGCCCCAAAAAAGCGCAATAAAAAAAGAAAGCCACGACTCATAATGAATCTCGGCTTTCTTTTATTAAATATAAATTTACAACTATAAATTATTAGCTATAAATCTTTGAATTATAAACCTTCTTTTGAATTGATACGCGCAATCGCTCTTTCCAAAGCTGCTTGAGCTCGGGCTGTATCGTATTTTTCATCCTTAATACGCTGCAGAGCCCGCTCTTTTGCTTCTTGAGCTCGTTTAAGATCAATTTCTTCCGGCCATTCAGCGGCATCGGTTAAAATAATGGTCTCTCTGGGATTAATGGTGGCAACGCCTCCTAAAAGGGTGCCACATTTACTTTTTTTATCGCCAAAAATTATATTAAAGGTACCAATGGCTACTGTGGTCGTCAGCGGTGTATGCTCTGCAAGCACAGCAAACTCCCCTTCTGTTCCCCGGATGACAATGCGCTCAATATCTTCATCGAAAAAGATGCCGGTTGGAGCAATGATTTTTAATCTGAAAGTTTCAGCCATTAAAACTCACCTCAACTAACCTTTTATTTTTTTTGCTTTAGCAACTGCGTCTTCGATCGTTCCGACCATCAGGAAGGCACTTTCTGGTAAATCATCATGTTTTCCTTCAAGGATTTCTTTGAAGCCCTTAATGGTTTCGCCAATGGTTACATAAACCCCACCGGTACCGGTAAATTGTTCCGCAACGAAAAATGGTTGGGAAAGGAAACGTTCAATTTTACGGGCTCGGGATACTGTAATTTTATCGGCATCAGACAGTTCGTCCATCCCTAAAATTGCGATAATATCCTGTAATTCCTTGTAACGCTGTAACATTTCCTGCACTTCACGGGCTGTTTCGTAATGTTCCTGTCCAACAATTTTAGGATCAAGAATACGAGAAGTAGAATCCAGTGGATCTACCGCTGGGTAAATACCTTTTTCTGTGATGGCACGGTTAAGTACTGTAGTGGCATCCAGATGGGCAAAAGTAGTCGCCGGAGCAGGGTCAGTTAAGTCATCGGCAGGTACGTAAACAGCCTGAACCGATGTAATTGAACCCTTACTAGTAGACGTAATACGTTCCTGTAAGGCACCCATTTCGGTAGCCAGTGTTGGCTGGTAACCAACCGCACTAGGCATACGTCCCAATAGCGCAGAAACTTCTGAACCAGCCTGGGTGAATCGGAAAATATTATCGATGAAAAGAAGCACGTCCTGGCCTTCCTGATCACGGAAATATTCAGCCATGGTCAGTCCAGTCAGCGCAATCCGCATTCTGGCTCCTGGGGGTTCATTCATCTGACCAAAGCAAAGGGATGTTTTATCAATAACCCCAGACTCCATCATTTCGTAGTAAAGATCATTTCCTTCACGGGTCCGTTCGCCAACGCCAGCGAAAACGGATAAACCACCATGCTGGGTTGCGATATTATTAATTAATTCCTGGATCAGTACGGTTTTACCAACACCGGCACCACCGAACAGACCAATTTTACCACCTCGAACGTAAGGACAGATCAGGTCAACAACCTTGATTCCGGTTTCAAACATTTCTGGTTGGGTTTGTTGTTCTTCAAAAGATGGTGGATGACGATGGATCGGGTGCATAACCACCCCGGTTGTATCAAAGGGTTTTCCATCAATGGGTTCACCCAAAACGTTAAACATTCTGCCAAGGGTTGCTTTCCCTACTGGCACTTGAATCGATGCTCCGGTATCCACTGCTTCCTGGTTTCGCACCAGACCGTCTGTGGAGTCCATCGCAATACATCTGACAATGTCATCCCCTAGTTGTTGAGCTACCTCAATTACCAGGGTGTGTCCATTGAGTTCAATATTAACAGCGTTGTTCAATTTTGGCAGCTGGTCTTTTTGAAATTTAACATCGACAACTGGTCCAATAACCTGAACAACCTTCCCTATATTTTGGGCCATTCCCTATAACCTCCTTGTGCAAATTAATTTGCACGCTATTATTTAGTCAGTATTCTGTCCTGGCCGGCTACGCCGCCAGTTTTTACTTGTTTATTTTAATGCTTCAGCACCGCTGACAATTTCCGAAATTTCCTGGGTAATTGCCGCTTGACGTACCCGGTTGAACTTGAGTGTTAACGCATCAATCATTTCATTGGCGTTGGTAGTTGCCGATTCCATGGCGGTACGACGGGCCCCTTGTTCACTGGCGGCACTTTCAATCATCGAACCATATACGGTGCTGCTGACGAAGTTCGGAACCAGGTAATCCAGCAGTTCTTCCGGCTCAGGCTCATAAAGCATGACCGTCAAATCTTTGCTTTTTGCTTCGTTTTCGACAACTTCTACTTTTTTAGCTGGTTTGAGATCTTCCACACTCAAGGGAAGCAGTTTCATTAAGTGAGCATGTTGCGAAATGGTTGAGATAAATTTGGTATAGGCAATATAAACTTCGTCATATTCGCCATTTTTAAACCCTTCCATCACTACTGATGTCACTTCTCTGGCATTAAAAAAGTTTGGTCGTTCGGAAATACCGAGATATTCACCCTGGATATTGTAGTCGCGATTTCTGAAATGATCTCGACCACGAGACCCCACGGCATAAATTACAGCATCTTCTTTATTCGCTACGTGATCCTCAACCAGTTTAGCAACATTCACATTGTAGCCCCCAGCCAAGCCTTTATCACCTGTTATGATGATATAGGCTACTTTTTTGACTTCACGCTGGTTCATGAAAACATTTCGGGTGCTTCCACTTTTTTCAACAATGCGTCCCATACTTTCAATCATGGCCTCAAAATAAGGGCGACGACCTTCGGCCAGCTCACGACTTTTTCGCAGCTTGGCCGAAGCCACCAGTTCCATGGCATGGGTGATTTGCTTTGTACTGTTTACACTTTTTATCCGACGTTTAATATCTTGTACGTTTTCTGCCACTCAGAATCACCTCCGCTGACAATCTATACAGATTTACTGAAAACTTTTTTATAAGCCTCAATACATTCAGCAAAAGCTGCGACAACCTCATCTGAAAGGCCGTCCTTCCCTTTAACCTTAATCATGATTTCAGGGTAATTCTTTTGAGCATACTTCATTAGACCTTTTTCGAATTCGCGGATATTTTTTACTTCAATGTCAAGCAGGAAGCCGTTTGTTGCCGCAAAAAGAATCAGAACCTGTTCTTCAACCTTCATCGGATCATATTGATCCTGTTTGAGGATTTCAACGATCCGTTCCCCTTTAGCCAACTGTGCCTTGGTTGCATCATCAAGATCTGATCCAAACTGAGCAAAAGATGCCAACTCACGATACTGAGCGTACTCAATACGAAGTGGTCCGGCGACTTTTTTCATCGATTTGATCTGGGCAGAACCCCCAACTCGAGATACCGAGATCCCGGGGTTAACCGCTGGACGAATACCTGAACGGAAAAGTTCGGCTTCAAGGAAGATCTGACCATCTGTAATCGAAATTACATTGGTTGGAATATACGCCGAAACGTCACCCGCCTGCGTTTCAATGATTGGCAGAGCAGTGATGGATCCACCCGCTTTAAGCTTGGCGGCACGTTCTAACAGCCGTGAATGCAGGTAGAAAACGTCGCCTGGGTAAGCTTCACGTCCTGGCGGACGACGAAGGATCAGGGACATGGCTCGGTAAGCCACCGCATGTTTTGATAAATCATCATAAATGATTAATACATCTTTTTGTTGTTCATTCATGAAATATTCAGCCATTGTAACCCCAGCGTATGGTGCTAAATATTGGAGTGGTGCCAATTGGGCAGCTCCAGCTGAAAGAATAATGGTATAGTCCATGGCATTGTTTTCTTCCAATTGTCCAACGATCTGGGCAACGGTTGATTCTTTCTGGCCAATGGCTACATAGATACAGATAACATCTTCACCTTTTTGGTTGATGATGGTATCAATCGCTAATGCCGTTTTCCCGGTTTGTCTGTCGCCAATGATTAATTCACGTTGGCCACGGCCAATCGGAATCATCGAGTCAATCGCTTTATAACCGGTTTGAATTGGTTGATTAACCGATTCACGTTCGATAACACCAGGTGCTTTAACTTCAACTGGACGACGGTGATCCGTAACAATTGGGCCTTTTCCATCAATTGGGAAACCCAAAGCATTGACAACACGGCCAATCATGGCTTCGCCAACTGGCACTTCAACAATACGACCGGTACAACGAACGATGTCACCTTCAACGATGTCATCATCATAACCTAAAAGAACACAACCAACGTTATCTTCTTCAAGATTAAGTACCATCCCGTAAACCTCGTTAGGGAAAGCTAAAAGCTCGCCTGCCATAGCATTTTCAAGACCATGAACACGGGCAACCCCGTCTCCAACTTGAATGACCGTACCGACATCGACGACTTCAAGCTTATCTTCATAACGCTCTATTTCATTTTTAATAATTTGACTTATTTCCTCTGGTCGGAGATTCAACTTTACTCACCTCTTTTTAATGTAGTCTTAAACTGTTCATTTGTGTTTTCATTTGATTTAACTGATTTTTGATGCTCCCATCAATAATCTGATCCCCTACATAAACGACAGCACCGCCAAGAATTGATTCATCGATGACGTTTTCAAGAATCACCTTTTTCTCAAAACGCTTGGCCAGTTTTGCTTCCAAAGCGACCCGCAGGGCTTCGTCCAGGGGCACCACGGTTAATACCCGGGCTTCCACGGTATTTTTGTAGGGCAACACCAATTGTTTGAATGTTTCATGAATTTCTAACAGAAATTCAAAACGATTTTTATCCAAAAGAATGTTTAAAAAATTTCTCAAGTACTGATTATATGAGTCTCCAAAAACCCGGCCAAGAACGCCCTTCTTTTCAGAAGTGTTCATTGAAGGGGTTAACATCAGATTCATTAATCTGGCTTCAGACTTGAAAAGATCAATGACCGAAGAAAACTCATCGTACATTCCATCAACAAGATTGTTATCAACGGCTGTGTCGAATAAGGCCTGGGCATATCTTTTCGCTACTAAACTCATTTAGCATCCCCTACCTTATCGATAAAGTCTAAAATCATGGCTTCATGTTGTTTTTGATCCATGGATTTGTGAATAATTTTTTCAGCTGCAAAGAGTGACAGATCAACGATATTGGATTTAACTTCGTTCATCGCTTTGCGTTTTTCAACTTCAATTTCAGCCATGGCTTTTTCCATAACCAGTTTTGCATCAGCATGAGCTTTTTCAACAATTTCATGTTTTTGAGCCTGTGCTTCCACATTTGCATCGCGAATGATCTCCCGTTCTTTGGAACGGATGTCAGCCAACATTGTTTCATATTCCTGTTTCAGTTTTGCTGCTGCGGCATTTTTTTCGGTAGCACCTACTATTTCAGCCGAAACATCCTCTTGTCTTTTTGCAATCATATCTTTAACTTTTTCATAAAAGAAATGTTTTAATATTAAAAAGAAAATAATAAAGTTAACGATTGTTGCCAGTAAGAGTTTTAAGTCAATACCAACTAAGCCTGCGTATTCAAACATAATGTTATAGCCCCCTTTCTAATTCATAAGCATAAACGTATTTCATTACAAAATCACCTATTAACCGAGAAAAGGATTGGCAAAGAGTAAAATCAGTGCAACAATCAAACCGTAGATACCAGTGGTTTCAGCAACCGCTGCACCTAAAAGCATGGTTCTGACGATGTCACTTTGTGCTTCAGGCTGACGACCAACCGCTTCTGCACCTTTACCAGCTGCAAAACCCTGACCAATACCAGGTCCTACCCCAGCGATCATCGCAATACCGGCGCCAATAGCTGAGCATGCTTTAATAAAATCTAAACCTTCCATAATTAAACGTTCCTCCTAATTTCAACCGAAATTTATAATTGATTTTTAATTAACCAAGAAATGGGTTTGCAAATAATAAGATCAATGCAACAATCAACCCATAAATACCAGTGGTTTCAGCAACCGCTGCACCAAGAAGCATGGTTCTAACAATGTCACTTTGTGCTTCAGGCTGACGACCAACCGCTTCTGCACCTTTACCGGCAGCAAAACCCTGACCAATACCAGGTCCTACCCCAGCGATCATCGCAATACCAGCACCAATGGCTGAACACGCTTTAATAAAATCTAAACCTTCCATAATTAAACGTTCCTCCTAAAAATTTCCTTCCCTTAAAAGGGATTCGTAAAGAATAAATCAATACGACGACTAGCCCATAAAGGGATTCGCAAAGAGCAAAATCAATGCGACGATTAGCCCATAAATACCGGTGGTTTCAGCAACTGCTGCCCCAAGTAGCATTGTTCGAATAATATCACTTTGAGAATCGGGCCGAATTCCCACAGCTTCTGCGCCTTTACCGGCGGCAAATCCCTGGCCAATCCCAGGTCCTACTCCAGCGATCATTGCGGTGCCCGCTCCAATGGCTGAAAATGCTTTAATTACATCAATACCATCAAACTGACCGAGAAACTGCAATAAAAAATCTACAATATTCGCATCACCAATCATACCGTTTCCTCCCTTTCTCTCTCATTAATCCATAGCCATTGAAACAAACACCATGGTTAGCATTGTAAAGATAAAGCTTTGCAATAATCCTGAGAAGATATCAAAGTAGAAATGGAATGGAATTGGAATTAGGATAGGAAAGAAATACAGTCCTGCTAACGCCGAATACAGTAGTGCCATAATGATACCGCCTCCCAATAAGTTTCCGAAAAGACGGAAAGACAGGGAAACCGGATTGGCCAATTCTCCAATTATATTAATTGGAAGCAAGAACGGCATTGGCTCAAGGTAACCCTTGAGGTAGCCTCCCAATCCCTTTGATTTCAAACCAAAGAACTGGGTCATAAAAAATGTCATCAAAGCCAGGCCAACGGTACAATTTAAATCGGCTGTCGGAGATCTCAGACCGTAGATTCCAGCAGTGTTCGCAAACGCAAGAAACATAATTAAAGCAAGCATGTATGGTGCAAACCTCATCTTATCTTTTCCCATCGTTTGTGCGACTAAATTATCCATTACCGTGACAATGGTTTCAGCAATGACTTGGGCTTTTCCTGGACGCTTTTGCATATTTTTTGTTAAAATAGCACACACAACCAGAATCATCACCATGATGATCCAGGTGTTCACAAGTGTCTGTGTGATTGGGAGTCCGAAGAGTTCCCCATAAATTTTTGGGCCTTCCATTGTTTTTTCACCTCATTGTCCAGGCGCTTTAAAATTTTTAAATCGCCTATTGTGTTTTTGAATTTTTACGCCTCATTGATCAAGACGTTTTTTTTTGATACTGTTGTATTGATTAAAACTGAAATTTTTACAGCAACCAACCCAAGCAAAACACCTATGATGTTCACCCAGGGATTAATAATTGCCACATATATAACAACACCGGTTATTAAGTATCTCAAAAAATATCTGGTCTGAACATATTTTTGAGCCCTCGCCGATGGCATTTTCATTGCTTTGTCAAAGGTTAATTGCATTAATCTGAAATTGAGGATACTGTAAGCGCCGCCAAAAATAACACCCAGCGCAAATGCCAGGGGATCTTTGGCCAGGAAACTAAACAGCATCAGACCCAGGCTGACAAGCCCACCATCAATCATTATTCTGGTTTCCAAAGAAAGTTTCTTATAAATCTGCATCGTTTTCATCATCTTCATTTTCCTTTTTGATCTGATCTCGATATTCTTGAGCCCGCTTTTTTTCAGCTGCTCGCTCTTCATCAGTCTTATTTTCAGCCGCTATTTTCTGAGCTCTTTCACTCATCCGCAGGGGGATCACATACATGTTTCGCAAACCCGCCAGGACACCCAGCACGGCTAAAATAATCACCACCATGTTTCCCGTATGAAAATAGTAATCCAGAACTTTGCCGATGAAAATCATTGCCCCCACCGGAATGAGCACCGAAATTCCAATCTGAGAGATCATCGCCAGGTATTTGTAAGGATTCTCTTTTGAGTGTTTCATCTAATGCTCCTTTGTTCTGATATTTTTTTGTTGTAAATCGATATTTTTTTGTCACCCATGTTGTTAATTAATCTACAATCTAAACGAAAAAACTAATATTTATCTTTTCTCGTGAAATCTTTTACATATAGTATCACAATTCTATAGACTTGTATATACAGCAATTCTGTTTTTTTGCTATTTTGAATATTTTTTTTCGATCGCTGTAATCCCATCAATACGCCGTTGGTGGCGGTCTCCAGCAAACTCCGTTTGCAGCCAGATCGCAACAATCCGCATCGCCAGACCCTCTCCTAAAACTCGGGCGCCCAATACCAATACATTGGCATCGTTATGTTCTCTTGACATTTCGGCCATAAATTCATTGGTACACAAAGCCCCCCGGATTCCCGGCACCTTGTTAACCGCCATCGAAATCCCCAAACCCGTTCCGCAAATAGCGATACCCCGATCACAGTCGCCAAAGCTAACCGCTTCCCCAACCCGTTGGCCATAAATGGGATAGTCGCAGGAATCTGTAGTTCCGGTTCCGAAGTCAACCACCTCGTGTCCTTGTTCTATCAAAAATGGCTTAATTACTTCTTTTAATGCTAATCCACCATGATCTGATCCAATCGCAATTTTCATCTTTGTTTTCCTTCCTATTTATATAAAGGCATAACCAGCTGCTTTATAGAGCCGGTTGATTAAGGCTAATGTTTCATTATTCAGCGGAATATCTTCTGCATATATTTTCTCAACGCCAAGCTCATCAAAGGTGCGCAGCCGGGAAAAGAGATTTTTCGACATTTCTTTGGGATCATTCCGGCTTCCCAGCGAAATGATAAAGCCTTCCCGATAAAAGTCCATCGTTTCATCACTGACTAATACCCCAATTGTCATCGGTTTACCTTTGTGATGAGACAGCGCTCTGATGATTTTCTCACGGATCTCTTCAGGCGTTCCCTTAACCACCACCAGTTCACCCTTTGGTGAATAGTGGGTGTATTTCATCCCCGGAGACGAAACCTTCTCCGGCACCACATTCTGAGTTACATTAGAAGAAACCTCCACCCTGCCCAAAACCTCCCGCAGCTCGGCCAGCGTGATGTCTCCAGGTCTTAACACCACTGGCGGTTCGACCGTCATGTCAATAACGGTCGACTCCAAACCCAGTTCGGCATCCGACGATAAAATCATCCCGTCGACCCGTCCGTCCAGATCTTCAAGCACATGTTTTCCCTGGGTGGGACTGGGGCGGCCCGATCGATTGGCACTGGGTGCAGCGATCGGGCGTCCCGCCATTTTAATAAATGCCTGGGCAATGGGGTGATCCGGAAAGCGAACCCCGACCGTATTCAATCCGCCGGTTACCTCGGTCGGAATGGTTTCGGCTTTTTCCATAATAATTGTCAAAGGACCTGGCCAAAATACTTTCATCAGTATCTCAGCCTTTGCTGGAATATTGGCAACCAATGGCTTCACCTCATCCAAACTGGCGATGTGGACAATCAGAGGGTTATCATCTGGTCGCCCCTTAGCCGCAAATATTTTTTTGATGGCCTGCGGATTCATCGCATCGGCACCCAGTCCATAAACCGTTTCGGTCGGAAACACAACCGTTCCTCCGGCTTTGATGAGACTGGCCATCGCCTCTAAATCGCTTAAATCTCGTTTATTAAGCGCTTCTATATTAACTATCTTTGTCTTCATTGTTGTTTCCATTTTTCTTAATCCGTTATAAATAACTGAATTTTCATTCGGCCTCGCTTAATAACTGTTGTTTCAACGCCCACAGATTTTCGGATAAATCGACATGATAGACATGGGGATTCACCATCCGTTTAAACGCCGGCCATAAGCTGTCTTTTTCATCTATTAAGTGTTGCTGAATGGCTGAGATGGTCGGTGCTTGGTACACGCATTTTCCCTCGATAAAAACCGGCACCAGCAGTTCCCGAATATAATAATCGGTGATGATCCGTTTTTTCCAGGTATGAACCGGATGAAAAATGATCAGTGGTTCCGCTTCATTAATCGTTTCATCTTCCAGCGTAATCAGATCGGCAAGAGCCATCCCATTACTTTTGCCATAGATTCGAAAGATTTTCTTGTATCCGGGATTGGTAATCTTTTCCGGGTCGTTAGATACCTTCAGTTTTGATTTGCCGGAGATCACCGACAGTTTATAAACCCCACCCAAAGCCGGGCAATCATAGGCTGTAATCAGCTTAGTCCCGACCCCCCAGGAATTGATTTTGGCACCCTGGCTCTTTAAATCTTTGATCAGGTGTTCATCCAGATCCGACGATGCCACAATCCCGGCATCTTGCAGACCCGCCTCATCCAACATTTTTCGGGCTTCAATACTAAAATAAGCCAAATCTCCGGAATCAATCCGAATCCCGTAGCGACCGGTGATTGCGCCTTCGGCCAGGGCTTTTTTAAAAACCTTGATGGCATTAGGAACACCCTTTTCCAGCGTATTGTAGGTATCCACTAAAAGGGTAGCATTATCGGGATTATACTTAACATATTTTTCAAAGGCTTCCAGCTCGGTATCATAACTGAGAATAAAGCTGTGGCTCATCGTTCCCATGGCCGGCCGATCCAGCATTGCTTCGGTTTCGACTACACTGGTTCCGGCACAACCACCGATAACTGCAGCCCGGGCACCATAAAAACCGGCTTCCGTTCCGTGAGCCCGGCGCAACCCGAACTCCATGACCACATCTCCCCGGGCTTCTTCAATGATCCGGGATGCCTTGGTGGCGATGAGCGTCTGATGATTGACAATACTCAGAATGGTGGTTTCGACGATCTGGGCTTGAATCAGTGGTGCTTTAACCCGAATAATCGGTTCCATCGGAAAAATAATACTTCCTTCCGGAATAGCGAAGATTTCCCCTTCGAATTTGAAGTTCTCCAGGTAGGCTAAAAAAGCGGGTGAAAATTCAGGATGATTCTTTTTCAGTAATGCCGTATCTCCCTTAGTAAACCGGATGCCATTGACATATTCAATAACTTGCTCTAACCCGGCAACAACGGTATAACCACCCTCAAACGGGTTATTTCTAATAAAAACATCAAAAACAGCTTCTTCATTTTCTTTACCATCTTGAACGTATACATTTCCCATGGTAAATTGGTATAAATCCGTTGCAAGCTGAAGCTTTCGGTCAAATTGCATACTAAATTCTCCTTCTTTTCACATTGCATATTATTCTACCACTTTATTAGAGTAAAATACAAACTTTTTCAATATAAATATTTGCGTACTGTTCCCGCTTTTTACCTGTTTTTTTCACGTTTTCCGTGAATTCGCTCGTTAATATTCTCCTTGTTAATAAATATACAATTGCGATAATAAATTCTTGTAGTAATTTTTAGTAAAAAAAAGAAATGCTCGCGCATTTCATATTTTTTTACGAATAATATTACTTGATCAGCCGCAACTATTGCAATCGCCCGAACAATCACTTTCATCACAGTCGTTATCTTTAACATCTTCACTCAAACCAAATAAAACCGTTTGCCCCCGTTTTTCGCGATCCGCATAGATTTCTAGATCACTCCAGGGCAGTCCCGCCCATTTGGCCAAGGCAAAGTCGCTTGGATACTTTCCCATCATCTCGATTTTTCCAGCCACAATGGTTATTGGCAAACAATCGATGCCTTTGGTAGCGATCGCTTCCTTTACCACAAAACTATCCATAAAGGCCGACATATCGTCCATGACGTTATAACGGGACACCGAAACACCCCGTTCTCTTAAATCTTGGACCATCCGTTCAATGCGGATTAAATCGGCCTCGATCATCGGATCGCAAACGCCGCTGGCGCAGCCGGCCGGTTCATATATTTCTACTTTTTTCATTATTGCCTCCTGCAATTATTTTCAGACATTCACATTCTTTGTCATCATTATAATTGATGCTCCTTTAAAATGCTATTAAATTTGATGCGGATGTACGTGAGCTGTTGGCGCTTACCCTTTAGTCCCATATAAGTTAGTGGCCGGTACTGATCCTTCTCCGACCTGGCTCGGCCGCACTGTCAGGCACGGTTACTCAAAGATTTTCTTCCTGATCCAATAACAAATGGTCAGCATGATTTAATAAATTTTCATAAAATTTAATCAGATAATGATCCGTGTTGCTGATCTTCTTAGCTAGATTTGTATAATTTGCCCGCACCAGCGCATTTCTGAAATAACTTGCTTTGGCTTCAAATGGCTCATTGTTAACATCAAAACCAAGCACATTCAAATATTGAACCATAAATACGGCTATCGTTCTGGTATTCCCTTCTCTAAAGGGATGAACTTTCCAGATCGAAGAGTTGAAGGATGCAATACTTTTAATTATTTCCTGAGTATCTTTGCCAACATAATCCTTCTTCCCTTCCATTTCAAAATCATAGCGTAAGGTGTCTTCAATCATGAAATAATTCGCATAGGCCACCGACTCACCTTGAAGTACCGGCTCCTTCTTATAGATGTTCTTTTCTCTGAATTCACCCACCCATTTTTCTGGCAAAATATCTTTAAAAAGATAACGATGAATACCTTTGAGCGATGTCGGATTAAAAACAAATCCTGAGTTGTCAAGTAAACTAGCAATACGAGTTGATACAATATCACATTCACGCTCTTTTAGATTCTGATCGTTATCCGGTAAAGTTTGATAGTGATTTACTAAATAATTTTCAACTTCCTGATACGTCAATTTTCCGGCAAAGTGATCCGGTAACAACGTATTAGTCAAATACTCCGAAGGTTCCAAATAATCAATTTTATTCAAACCAAATCCAGTTTTCCAATATTTTTCCTTTTGCTGCGGATCAGTTGTTTCTTCAATTTCTTCATATGTTTCATCATATTTATTTTCAGTCATTCTTCTCTCCACTTTTTTAGACTAATTTTAAACGGTTCGGTCGCCATGACATTAAATATACCTAAAAAGCTATATAAGTTAGAGGCAGACACAGTTCTCCCTTTGCTTTTGAAGGCTCCCCCTTCAGTAGCAACTTAATAAGTTTATAAGTTGGTGGCAGGCACAGTTACCTGTTTTTTTGCATAACCACCGTTGATGTCATGGAATAATAATGGTATAATTATGCCATAACCTAAGGAGGTGGCTATTATGCCAAAAATTATTCCAATTAAGGATTTGAAAAACACATCACAAATCTCAGAAATGTGTCATGTTTCAGAAGAACCCATTTATATTTCCAAAAACGGTTATGGTGATATGGTAATCATGAGTGTTGAACTGTACGAAATGACAATGAAAAGATTAAACATGTATCATCAACTGGAATTATCTGAAAACCAGATTGATACGGGCAAAACTACGGATGCAAGGGAATCTCTTGATAATCTAAAGAATAAATATGCGATATAAGCTCATTATAACAGAAAGTGCCGAGGAATTACTTGATCATATTGTAAGTCACCTTGTTAATCAACTTAAAAACCCACAGGCAGCTGGAAATTTACTAATAGAAATCGAGCACGTTTATGATAATTTGGAGTTTAATCCAAAAATGTATGCATATTCCGATGAACTTCTTATGAAAACCAAGGGATATCGAAAGGCACTTGTACCACATTATAATTATATCATCATTTTCCGTATCGAAGAAGAAAACCATACCGTATTTATCATGGGCTATTTTCACGAATTAGAATTATACAAAAATAAATTATAGAATAATTTCGCATCATAAAGATAAGTTAGCGGCTGGCACAGCTTCCCAATGAATCGATCGCTGTTATTCAAGCTGCTTTTGCCAATGATTTTAAGTTTATAGGTTGGTGGCAGGCACTGGCGCTCTCTCTAGATGTTCTTTTCTCTAAATTCACCCGCCCATTTTTCTGGCAAGATATCTTTAAAAAGATAACGATGAATACCTTTGAGCGATGTCGGATTAAAAACAAATCCTGAGTTGTCAAGTAAACTAGCAATACGAGTTGATACAATA
>NZ_JAUSPS010000086.1 GCF_030652775.1 Acetobacterium sp.
GATTGGTCCATTCTAAAAGGACGGTCCATTCTGATTGTTGATGAAAATATCAAGGACGGAACGGCAGTGAAAAGCTTTTTGAAATCTGCAGGTGTTACCAGTACAACGGTTTCCAATGGCGTTCAGGCGATACTGGAACTGATAAAACCCGCAAATCACTGGGATGGGATTTTTATTGCCCAGGATCTCACCGATATTAAGTCAGAGGATCTGAAAATTGCCTTAGGTGCCATATCAACCACCCAAGAGATCCCTTTATTTCTGATGACGTCACAGATTTTCTTTGACCCGGAAAACAAAAATGGTGAGCATCGATTTTCAGCTTATATCAACAAACCGATTGGAAAAAACAAGTTATTATCAACGTTAACAAATATTTTAGCTGCCAAAGAATACGACTTGCTGATACAAGATCCAGAGAATCTGGAAATACCGTACCCGAAATTACAAAATAATGGTGATCGCAATCGTTTGATTGAAGAGGCGCATAACGCCTGTAGTCTGAATACGATAACAAGTGAACCGGATGAGGATCAGGCATATGTCAGAAAAAGACAACAGGTTTTAATTGTTGATGATTCGCCAATGAACACAAAATTATTAGAAACAGCATTAAGTGATGACTTTGATACGTTTGTAGCTCATTCTGGGAAAGATGCCCTGATGATAGCAAATTCAATAAATCCACCGGATCTGATTTTGCTTGATATAATGATGCCGGAAATGAATGGCTACGAGGTCTGTAAAACACTCCATCTGGAACAGAAAACTAAGGATATTCCGGTTATTTTTCTGACTGCCCTGAGTGAATCTGACAATGAAGAATATGGTCTAAAATTAGGTGCCATTGATTACATCACAAAACCTTTTAGCATCCCTATTGTCAAAGCCAAGATTAAAAATCATCTGGCCCTTAAATACTATCAGGATATTCTGAAAATCAATACCGATATCGATCAGTTAACAAAAATTCCCAATCGCCGCCGATTTGATGAAATGTTTGACATTGAAACCAGAAAAGCAAAACGGACGGGCAGTTTTTTAAGTGTATTAATGCTGGATATTGATCATTTCAAATTTTACAATGATACCTATGGTCATTTAGAAGGGGATGAATGTCTGCGACAGGTGGCGTATGCCATAAAAACAACCTTAAAAAGACCAGGCGATATGGCGGCGCGATGGGGTGGGGAAGAATTTACCTGCTTGCTGCCGGATACTGATGCCGAAGGGGCAGCTGAAGTAGCCGAAAAGATCCGGAAAACAATCATGGAATTAGGAATTGCGCATAAGGCATCCCCGGTAGCATCGGTAGTGACCGTATCCATTGGGGTAGTGACCTTAAATCAAGGAGATCAAGACGGTTATGAGCTGCTCTTAAAACATGCTGATGAAACCCTTTATCAGGCAAAGGCACAGGGGCGAAACCGGATCAATCAGTGGGTTGACTGATAACAGCAAAACGGAAAAAATGTTTGTCTGTGTTAATATAATTTTAATTTAAAACTGAGACATGATATAATTTCTTTTAAACACGATTTACACATAAAAAAAGCGAGAGTAGAGTGCTGTTTACCCGGTTCCGGTATTTCCTCAAAACCTCTTTACCTACGGGGTGATTATCTGGTTGGGTATACGGGATCATTTTAAGTCGAAATCAGGCGGAGGGAATTAGCCTTACTCACACGCTAGCAGAAAATGAAAACAATTCGAACAGATAAATCGCATTAATATAAAATGATCCGAGACTTTTGCTTCACAGCTCCTGGCTGTGCGGCAGAAGTCTTTTTTTGTCTGGCAGTTTGGACTATTGAAAAGAGTATCGATGAGAATTAAGGGTATATAATTAACTGGACGTTGGATTGAGATGCAAAGTTCATCCGTATTATGTGATGATTTGAAAGGAAATAGATAATGAAAAAACTAATAAAGAATAATGTGAGCTGGGTCGGAAAAGTCGATTGGGAGCTGCAGCAGTTTCATGGCAATGAATTTTCTACCAATCATGGCTCCACCTATAATTCTTATTTAATTCAGGAAGAAAAGACGGTTTTAGTCGACACGGTCTGGATGCCCTACGCCAAAGAATTCGTGGAAAATTTAGCCCAGGTGATCGACTTGGATGAGATCGATTATATTGTCGCCAATCATGGCGAAATGGATCACAGCGGCGCTCTGCCGGAACTGATGGAGCGAATCCCGGATGTTCCCATTTACTGTACTGAAAATGCCGTTAAGTCGTTAAAGGGTCAGTATCATCAAGACTGGAATTTCAATATTGTGAAAACTGGCGATAAGCTGGACGTCGGTAATGGCAAAGAACTGATTTTTGTGGAAATGCGGATGCTCCATTGGCCAGACAGTATGGCCAGCTATCTGACCGGAGATAATATTTTGTTCAGCAATGATGCCTTTGGCCAGCATTATGCGACCGAAAAATTGTTTAATAATTTGGTCGATCAATGCGACTTGTATCAAGAAGCGATGAAATATTATGCCAATATTCTAACTCCCTTTAACGCCATTTTGCGTAAGAAACTGGACGAAATTATTACCTTTAATCTGACCATTGATACGATCGCCACTAGCCATGGCGTCATCTGGAACGATAACCCGATGCAAATTGTCGAGAAATATGCCCTGTGGGCCGCAGATTATCAGGAAAACCAGATTACCATAATCTATGACACGATGTGGAACGGCACCAAAAATCTGGCCGAAAAAATTGCTGAAGGGATCGGCTTGACAGATCCGGACGTTGAAGTAAAAGTCTTCAACCTGTCAAAGAGCGATGAGAATGATCTGATTACCGAGGTCTTTAAGTCAAAGATCGTGCTGATTGGTTCACCGACCATCGGTGGCAGCATTCTCCACTCCATAGCCGGCTTTGTTCATTTGATGAAAGAGCTAAAGTTTAAAAACAAAAAAGCCGCCGCCTTTGGCTGCTACGGTTGGAGCGGCGAGTCCACCAAGGTGTTAAATGAATGGCTGGAAGGTGCCGGATTCGAAATCATCAACGAGGGTCTCCGCAATCAGTGGAACCCCGATGATTCTCAACAGATATCAGCCATCGACTTTGGCAAAGAAATTGCCAAAGCTTAGATTTTTATTTGCGGAATAAAAGATTAATAAAAAAACGACTTAATCGAAAGATTAGGTCGTTTTTAGTTGGTTCATGAAAAAAATCAAGTGTAGTGAATGCCGCTCCAGTAAACAGGGCCTTTGACGAAGGTGCGGGGATCCAGCTCGACGCCTTCCAGGGCCCGTTTTTTATATTCTTCAAAACCGGTGCGGTCAATGATGTAGCCGATGTGTTCTTTGCCGCCGGGTGTTTCACGGCCGATGTATTTTTTGAAAATTCTGTAGGTGTTATTGATAATTTTGATAATGGCGTATTCGGTAAATTTTCCACCGAAAGCGCATCTGCCGATTCTTTCTTGCAGACTTTCAATTTGTCAGATGATGTTAAAATTTATTTATAAAAGATACGGATTAGCCCAGTAATTTTGCCAGGTCAGCTTCTGGTGTGGTGATTGGTCCAATGTTGTAGTTTTCAACCAGGACGTTTAATACGTTTGGTGAAATAAAGGCTGGCAATGATGGTCCCAATAAGATATTTTTGATACCCAGGTGTAACAGGGTCAGCAGGATGCAAACGGCTTTTTGTTCGTACCAGGACAATACCATAGAGAGTGGCAGATCATTAACGCCACATTCAAAGGCACCGGCCAAAGCAACAGCAACCTGAATGGCTGAGTAAGCATCATTACATTGGCCCATATCCATCAGTCGTGGCAAGCCGCCAATGGTGCCCAGATCCAGATCGTTAAAGCGGAATTTGCCACAGGCCAGGGTTAAGACAACCGTATCAGCCGGTGTTTTTTCAACAAACTCGGTGTAGTAGTTACGTCCGGTTTTAGCGCCGTCACAGCCGCCAACCAGGAAGAAGTGTTTGATATCGCCAGCTTTGACTGCAGCGATGACTTTGTCAGCAACGCCTAAAACAGTGCCATGACCAAACCCGGTTAATAGGGTTTTTCCGCCGTTAATACCGGTCATTTCTTTATCTTCAGGATATCCGCCCAGTTCCAGCGCTTTGGCAATCACTGGGGCAAAATCTTTTTCTTTGCCAACGTGGATCATCCCCGGGTATTGAACCATATCGGTGGTAAAAATACGGTCAGAATAAGAATCTTTTACTGGCATAATACAGTTGGTGGTGAACAGAACTGGAGCGGGTACAGTAGCAAATTCTTTTTGTTGATTTTGCCATGCGGTTCCAAAGTTTCCTTTTAAGTGAGGATATTTTTTCAGTTCCGGATAAGCATGGGCGGGTAACATTTCGCCATGAGTATAAATGTTAACGCCTTTGCATTCAGTTTGTTCCAGCAATAATTTTAAATCATGTAAATCATGACCGGTGATAATGATAAAAGGACCTTTTTCAATGGTTAATGGAACTTCAGTTGGTACTGGAGTACCATAGGTTTCAGTATTAGCTTTGTCCAGTAGAGCCATACATGCCAAGTTGATTTCGCCGGTTTTGAGTACCAGTGGCAGGAGCGTATCCATGCCCAGATCTGAGCCCACAGCATCTAATGCTTCGTAGAAGAAGGCATCAACGATCGGATCTTTATAGCCTAAAATAGCGGCATGGTGAGCATAGGCAGCCACCCCTTTAACGCCTAACAGGATCAGGGTTTTTAAAGAACGGATATCTTCATTGTCGTCCCAAAGTTTTGCCATATCATAATCTTCAGCAGTTGGATCGAGATCCTCTTTCATTTTGTCGACACAAGCTACCAATACTTTTAAACTTTCATCGTCAAAACTGACATTGGTAACGGTGGTGAATAAGGCTTTTTTGATACAGGCATCGGTGGCTTCAGTAGCGGCTGTTTTTTTAACAGCTTTGGCTAGTCCAATACAGGCACCGACTAACTTATCCTGATCTCCTGCAACGACAGGTGTTTTACCACAGACGCCGCTGACCTCACATCCGGTTCCTTTGGCAGTTTGTTCACATTGAAAACAAAACATATCTTTCATCTTTTACCTCTCTCGTAACTTTATTTGTTAACCCGTAACAACGGGGAATAACCTTTAAAAAACACCTTCACTTATTGACTACCCTGATGAGATGAACGCTAACAATTTATTAACTAATGTTATTATTTTAATCATCAATGAATATGATTTAATCTATTCATTGATGAAATAATAGCAAATTAGTTGATTGCTATTCTGAGCCGTCGTGTTTTTCCAAACTGATGATGACATAATGGTACTACATGTTATTCGCTTTGACAGTTGCAAATGCAACATAAAACAAAAATAATTAATTTTTTATTGATGTCTTTTATTCAAATATTCTATTGATATAGAATTCCCATCTTTTATTCTGAAATCGATTGTGATATGATTTGTTTAACTAAGTTAATCATTAGAAAAGAGGAACACCATGAGTCTGAAAATGAGCAACCTGCTGGACATTGAAAAATACCTGTTGCTGGAACTGGTTTATTTTCATTTGCCGCCCCAATACAAAAATCGGATTACCCGGGAAACCCCGATGAAGCTCGATGAATACATCGATCTGATGGAGCAGTGCGGCTATTCGACCTATCCTGGTTTTATCAGCCGCTCTGAGCATGGATACCAATATAAAAAACGCCGGCAGGCTCATTTTAAGCGGATTTACGCATCCAGCGACAATCTCGGTGAAGTGGTCGTTACCGGCTATGTTAACGATAATTATGGCTCATACGGCAACACCGCTGATAAAAATAAAACCAGTTTTGTGGCCATTGCCCTGGCAGACCGTGAAAATAACGGGGCGGTTATTTTTAGCGGCTGTGAACAGATAGATCTCACCAGCATTGTGCTGGACTGGGGCGGCTGTCTAATTGCTTCTCTGGGCGTGGTCACCGGCCATCATCACAAGGCTATCGATTTTTATGACCACTACATGGCCGGGATTCTGGGGGAACGTAATATCCTTGGGCATTCCAAGGGCGGCAATCTGGCCACCTACGTTTATATCAACCGGCTTGATGAAAACACCAATGCCTATTGCGTTAACGCGCAGCCCTATTGCTGGTATACCATGACTGAAACTCAGAAGGAAGCCTTAAAAACGGATCGGTTTGAATATATTGTACATGCCAATGACCCCACCCGAAAGGCCAGTTATGTCTCTTATATCAGTCGAACAGCCCCTCTTAACCGCTATGCAACCCGGCGTTTTATTGATATTCACGGTTTTGCCGAGGTGAATTTTGACGAATTTGGAAATCTGGAAGGCGCCCGGGTTATCCGGGAAACCGTCAGCCACCTGAAATCCCGGTTTTTCAACGATTATGCGGCCGAAAAGCGCCTGACCCATGACGAATGCATGGCACGATTTCAGGAAAAACTAAACGAAATCACTTCTCTGCCGCGGTTGTTCAGCACTACCCTGGACGAGATCCTGCTGGTGACCGAGGCTCGGGCGGCGATTATCTGGTTTCGGGATGAAGATGACCGGGGTCCCTTTATTTATCCGCTGATTATCAAGAGTCCCGGCGCTGAAGATCTCTATCAGCTGAAACTGCGGCCGGGACAGGGCATTGCTGCCCAATCGGTCTTTGCAGGATTGCCACTGTATATCAAGGATTCGCGACAATACCGGCTGTCAGTTGGTAGTCTGAATCAGGCTCTGGGCATTACCATTACCTCAGAAATTGCCGTGCCGCTGGGGGTTGACGAAGCAGAGGTGTTTGGCGCCCTGGAATTGGTCAATAAACTTGACGGCGTCTTTTCGCTGGAAGATTTTGCCCTGGTCAATGACATGACGCTGGCGATGCTGGATGTTTTTAAAAAGTCCGGTCAGTCGCTAGATAATTACCGTGATTTTTCGCTATTGCAGATCCGTCAAGGCGGTAAGCGGATTTTTGCGGTGGAAAAAAACGGGTTCAAGGAAAAAGCTTTTGCATCTCAGGCAGAAAAGAACGCTTTTCTTAAAAAAATCTCGGGACTGTCATTGGAACCCAATGAACGGCTGATTTTTAACCGGATCACCTTTACCAGAGACAAGCAGGAACAGCTAAAACGGCTACGCAAACAGGAGTATGCAATTATCTTTGAGAATCCACACCTGCGGTATGCCAAAACCAAGGTCAATGCGGTACTGCGTACGCTTTTGCTCCAGCTCCGCGAGAACCGGGTAAATCTGAACAAAGTGGCTAAAATGATGGGGCTTCATGATAAACTTAAAACCCGGATCAAAGATCTCAGCGATGCCGAGTACATCCGATTGGAATATGGTATGGCTCGGATCCGGCGGCCCAAACTGGTCATCGTCAACACCCCGCCCCAGAGACTCAGCCCTGACGCTTATACAGTTTTGTGTAGCCGGTTGAAAAAAGATTGCCAAAAGAAAGCAGTTACAGTGATTGTCTTAAATTGAGTGAGAAAAATGAAAACACAGAATTCAATCCATGAGAAGGGGAGCAGAAATGAGAAATACTGTCGATTTAATCATCCATCCAAAACGGTTTTTTGAGAATTCCAGAAAGTGGGAAATTTCGATCATTGCACCGATTATTATTCTGATTTTGATCGGAATAGTTGATGGGATTGTAGTAGCCTGTCTGGTGAATAATACCACCATTTATGAAATGTTCAATCCTGAAGCCCCGGTCATATCGGCCACGACGATCTTATTTTCCATGATTATGGGCAGCTTTAGCGTTTATGCTCTTATTATTATCCAGACTGTTGTGTTTAATCTGATCATGAAAAAAATGGGTGGTACTGGTACCCGCAAGCAGGCCTTTTATATTCTGGGACTGGCCAGTTTTCCTGCATTGGTGGAGGGATTGATTTTTTTGTACTTTCCGCAGACCTTCGGGCTGTTTCAGTTTGAGAACTTTCATTTTGTATCCCTGCTGATCTACAATTTTCTCAATGTTTTCAATATCTGGGGGATCTACCTGCTGATTGTGGGCTTTGCCAAGGTCTATGATGTTTCCTATAAAAAGGCCTCAGTTCTGTATTTACAGTTTTTAATCAAAATGATCCCACTGTTTATTATTTATTTTATTGCGTCATAGCATGAGGTATCGTTGTTAAAAGGCAATCAAAAAAGAATAAGAAGAGAAATAGCGAGGTAAAATATGATAAATCTGAAAATTCCCGGTCATGAGCCCATCACGGTGGCGCATGTGACCTTTGACTATAATGGTACCCTGGCGGTGGATGGTTTTCTGGTGGCGGGGCTTAAAGAAAGACTGGTAGCTTTAGCCGAGCGGGGGGTTGCTGTGCATATCCTCACCGCTGATACCTTCGGTCTGGTCCGAGAGCAATGTCAGGATCTGCCGGTGACCATTGAGATTTTTTCAAAGGATAACATTTCAAAAAAGAAAAAGGCCTTTGTTGAAAAGATTGGCGGAGCAACCAATATAGCCATCGGCAATGGCAACAATGACCGGGAAATGTTTGCCGAAAGCCGCTTGTCGATTGTGGTGATGGGAACAGAAGGCTGCTGTGTAAAGTCGCTGCTGGCCGCAGATATTGTCGTGAACAGCCCACAGGATGCCCTGGATTTATTACTGAACACAGACCGGATGATCGCAACACTGCGAACCTGAAATCAAGTTGGACTATTCAGAGGATCGTTAATTTGAAGAAAAATAGGGTAAGTGTAAACGGAGACTTTAAACGGCCGTGAAGCTTATGTCACTTATTCAATGATAAAATCACTAAGAAAAAAAGGAGAAGTCAATATGAGAGAAGATTATATCAGTTATCAGGGCAAGAAAATATGGTATTCAGTTTATGGCGAAGAGTCGCAGCAAACGCCGCTTCTGGTGGTTCATGGTGGACCAGGATTTTTGAGCATTCCAGATGTGATTTCTGACTTCAGTGATGACCGGCCGGTCTATTTTTATGATCAGTTGGGCAGCGGGAATTCGGAAAAGGCAGATAGTAAGAACGATTATTCGCTGGAATACTTTGTCTCCGAGCTGGATGCCATGATCCAGGGCTTGCAGCTGAGTGAGTTGATTTTACTGGGACTTTCCTGGGGATGCGGTCTGAGTGCGGCCTATATGTTGGACAAAAAACCGCAGTTTGTCAAAGCACTGATTCTTTCGGCTCCCTATCTGAGCACCCCGCTGTGGGAAGAATGCGCCATGGAAAACATTTCAAATCTGCCGGAAACGATGCAGAAGATTATCATCGAAGCCGAAAAAAATCAGGAATTTGGCGCCGACTATGAGATCGCCTCTGAGGCCTATTACCGAAAATACCTCTGTCGCCTTGATCCCTGGCCAGATAGCGTGATGGACTCTTTTGGTAAACTGAATATGGATGTCTATTTGACCATGTGGGGACCCAGCGAGTTCAGTGTCAACGGAAAACTCAAGCAGTTTGATCTGATGCCGCAGCTCCATGAAATCCCGGTGCCGGTGCTCTTGACCTGTGGTGACAGTGATGAAGCCGGAGTCAAAATGGTGAAGGATTTTCAAATGGCATTTCCACAGGGATCGATGGCAGTGATACCCCGCTCAGCGCATCTCCATCATATTGAACAGCCGGTGATTTACAAAACCATCGTCAGTGAGTTTTTAAAAGATAAGTAACGCTTTAAAATTATCGATGTAAATTGTCGTTTAAAAAAATGTTGACGGTTTCATTCCCCTTGTGCTATGATCTAGGCAATGAGGAGATAAAATGAGTTGGATTGATTTTTCAGAATTTCAGGTTATTCCTTCCATCCGCAGGCTGGGTGATCTGGAAATCGCTCTAAACAGCGATGCGCAGGTTATTTTGCTCACCGAAGCCCATATTGCCAATCTGCAGGAGCTGGTCAAGCTGGTTCACGCTAAGGATAAAAAGGCACTCGTCAATCTGGAGCTGTTGGGCGGGTTTGGAAAAGACCATGTAGGTATGAAACTATTAAAAAACTATTACCATGTGGATGGGGTCATGTCAACCGACAGCGGCAAGCTGGGGATGGCAAAACAATGTGGCCTGGTAACCTTTCAGCGATTTTTTCTTCATGATTCGCGATCTTTTGAGACGGCGCTTAAAATTATTGAGTGTTCTCGGGTCGATGGCGCCGAGCTTTTACCGGCGATTATGGCTTTGGATTGTTATCAAACACTAACAGCGGTGGCAAAAATTCCGTTATTGGCGGGCGGCTTTATCCGGGATCGGGAGATGATGGAAAAGATCAAAAGATGCGGTTTTAAGGGCTTGACGGTCAGCGACAAGTCGCTGTGGTATAGTAATTTTTGATCTAGGGAATTATGATTTAAAATAAAACAAAATAGAATGTGCCGGATGGTAATTGTGTGAGTCCTGCTTAATAAATGTGATGATTGTATCGCATTTATTAAGCAGGACTTTTTTTCGTGAGAAGTGGGGTTTCAGGCGGGTACTACCCGCCCCTACGAACAGGTGATTGACGGCGTTGCATAACAAAGAACAGCGTGACGCATTATCCCGTAGGGGCGATTATCAATCGCCTGCAAACGTCAGTGTCAAACCAAACGTTGATCAATTAAATTATTCAAAATTTTAAATAAAGTTGGAGGTTACAAAATGGGAAAATATTTACTGGGTCTGGACAATGGCGGAACCATGATTAAGGCCGCACTGTATGATTTAAAAGGTAATGAGGTGGCTATTTCCAGTTCTAAAACAGCCATGTATCAGCCGGAACCGGGCTTCACCGAGCGTAACGTGGAAGAAATGTGGCAGGCTAATGTTAAAGCCATCAAAGGGGTGATCGCCAAAGCTGGCATCAACGGCAGTGAGATCATCGGGCTCTCTGCTACCGGTCATGGCAACGGCCTCTATCTGGTTCGGGCAGATGGCAGCCAGACCACCAACGGCATGATCTCCACTGATGTCCGGGGTCGGGAATATGTTATCAAATGGCAAAAAGACGGCACTCATGACAAGATCTTACCTAAAACCATGCAGAGTGTTTTTGCGGGACAGCCGACCACCCTGTTGCGCTGGTTTATGGATCATAAACCCGAGGTGCTGGAAGAAACCCGCTGGATCTTCATGTGTAAGGACTATATCCGTTTCCGGTTAACTGGCGAAGCCTATGGAGAAATTGCCGATATGTCCGGATCCAGCCTGATGAACGTCCGGGACGTGAAATATGATCGGGAGCTGCTTGAAGATATGGGGCTGGAAAGTATCTACGATAAATTACCACCACTGCGTTATTCCGGCGAAGTCTGTGGCACCATCACCAAAGAAGTGGCCGAACTGACTGGTCTGGCTGAAGGAACCCCGGTGGCCGGTGGCTGCATGGATATTCACGCCTCGGCGATGGCAGTGGGGATCACTGACGAAGACAAGATGTGCGTGGTGGCTGGTACCTGGAGCATCAACGAATATATCAGCAAGAAACCAGTAGTGGACAAGGATCTGTTTATGACCTCCATTTATCCGATTCCCGGCTATTGGATGATCCTGGAAGGTAGCCCGACCTCGGCCAGCAATCTGGAATGGTTTTTAACCGAAATCCTCCGGGACATTGACCTGAAAAACCAGGACGTTTATGAATACTCCAACAATTGCGTCAACTGTGTGGCTGATGAAGATTGTGGAGTGGTCTTCCTACCTTTCCTTTATGCCAGCAATGTCAATATCAACGCCAAGGCCTGCTTTGTCGGGCTGTCCAGTTACCACAACCGTGACAATATGCTGCGAGCCGTTTATGAAGGAATTGTCTTTAGCCATAAGTATCATATTGAAAAATTATTAAAATATCGTAAAGCCCCCAAGAGTATCCGGATCGCCGGCGGGGTGGCTAAATCCCGGGTTTGGGTACAGATGTTTGCAGATATTCTGCAGGTGCCCATCGAAGTCACCGAATGTACCGAACTGGGTGCGCTGGGCGCAGCCATCTGTGCCGGAGTTGCCACCGGCGCCTATGAAAGCTTTAAAGCGGCCTCGGATGTGATGGTGGAAATCGCCTTTACTGCGGTTCCCAACCCTGATAAGCAGGCCATGTACGAAAAGAAGTACAATCGCTATCTGAAGGTTATCAATGCCCTAGATGGGATCTGGGACGAGTATTAAGGAAGGCAGTTCGCCATTACCAAGGAATGTAATGCATCATTTCATAGGGGCGATTATCAATCGCCCGGAAACGTTGATCTCAAACAAACGCTTGCTGGCGGGTACTACCCGCCCCTACGAACCGTTCATCGACAAATATGAAAAAATGGAGACTAAGAATATGGATTTAAAAATTAATGGAAAAAACGCCATCATCACCGGGGGTTCCCGGGGGGTGGGGCGGGCGATTGCTCTGGGGCTGGCGGCTGAAGGGGTCAATGTGGTGGTCACAGCCCGAAAAGTGTCAGAAGAATTATTGAAAGTGGTGGAAGAAGCTAAATCCATGGGGGTAAAAGCCTATCCTTTGGGGGCAAGCATGAGTAACGCCGATGATGTGGGGCTGATGATGAAAGAAGCCGAAGCGCTGCTGGGCGATCTGGATATTCTCATCAACAACGCCGGGATCTGGCTGACCGGTTGGATTCAGGATATTCCCTTGTCTGACTGGGAAGAGACCATGGATGTGAATCTGACAGCGCCCTTTCTGACATCACAATATTTTGCCAAAGTCAATCTGACCAAACAGCGACCCGGGCGGATCATCAACATTAATTCCCAGGCGGCCTTTAACGGTTCCACTACTGGCCACGCTCACTACGCCGCTAGCAAGGCCGGGATGGTGGCACTGACCATTTCGATGGCTCGGGAGCTGTCATCCAAAGGGATTACGGTTAACGGCGTCGCTTTGGGGGTGGTGGACACCGACATGATCCGCAACAACATTGAAGCTAACCCTGGTTATTACGAAAGCCGAATTCCCATCGGCCGGGTTGCCCAACCGGAAGACGTGGCCAACATCGTCGTCTTTATGGTTTCGGAACCGGCATCTTATCTTACCGGCACCACCATCGATGCCACTGGCGGAATGCTGATGCGGTAGGGTGTTTAAACGGAACATGGGTTGCAAGACGGACGTCTGCGGGCGGGTACTACCTGTCCCTACGAAGCAGAATAAACAACGGCTTAAAATACACACACCATTACGAGAGGAAAAGAGAATGAATCATTACGACATCATCATCATTGGGGGCGGTATTACCGGTACCGCCATTGCCCATGAATGTTCGAAATATAAATTGACGGCCGCTCTGCTGGAGCGGGGCACTGATATCGGTATCGGGGCTACCAAAGGAAACGGCGGGGTGGTTCACCCGGGTTATGATCCGACCCCGGGCAGCTTGAAAGCGAAAATCAATGTCTGCGGTGCCAATCTTTATCCCCAGCTGGCCAAAGACCTGAACTTCGGTATTATCAATCCGGGGATCTTTGTGATCGGCTTTACTGATGCCGATGAAGCGGTGCTAAAACACAAGCTGGAATTTGGAATCAAAAATGGTGTTAAGGATCTGGCGATTATCAATGCCGAGCAGATGCGCAACCGTGAGCCCCACCTGGCCACCGACGCTAAGCACGCACTTTATGCGCCCACGGCCACGGTGGTCGATCCCTTTGAGGTGGCCATCGCCTTTGCCGAAAATGCTAAAGCCAACGGCGTGGAAATTCTGACCAGTCAGCTGGTGAGCGCAATTGAAAAAAGAGCGGACGGTAGTTTTCTGATTGTTACCCCCAATCAGCAATTTACCTGCACCTACATCGTTAACGCCGCCGGTAACCATGCTGATGATGTGGCCAGTTTAGTGGGGATTTCCGAATACCAGATGAAACCGCGACATGGCGATCTGCTGGTGCTGGATAAGGACATGATTAGTAAGCCTCAAACGGTGATGTTTCCCTGTCCCGGGCCGGATACTAAAGGGATTGCCTGCATTCCTACGGTTCATGGCAACACCATTGTCGGTTCCACCGCCACCATGATGGATGACAAGGAAGCTGTCAACAACTATGCCCCGGGGATTCAAGCTTTGATTGACGGGGTGCATAAGATTTTGCCGGAACTCGACGCCAGTAAGATCATCCGCACCTTTGCCGGGTTGCGGCCGGTGGTGCTGGACAACAACAATGATTTTTTCATCGCCGAATCGAAAACCGTCACAGGCTTTATCCACGCCGCCGGGATTCAGTCGCCGGGGGTGGCCTCGGCTCCAGCGATTGCTGAACAAGTTCGGGATCTGCTGGATAATGCCGGTCTTGAAATGAAACCAAAACTGGATTATAATCCTTACCGGGAGAAAAAGACTGTCTTTGCTGATTTGTCCATTGCCGAACAGGATGCGCTGATTCATCAGAACCCAGCCTATGGACGGATTGTCTGTCGCTGTGAAACCGTCACCGAGGGTGAGATCATCGCCGCCATTCAAGGGGTGATTCCGGCTCACACCCTGGATGCGGTAAAACGCCGAACCCGAGCCGGGATGGGACGCTGTCAGAGCGGTTTCTGTCAGTACAAAGTCATTTCCATTCTGAGCCGGGAGCTGGGGTTGCCAGTGGATGATATCTGTCTGGAAGATATAGGCTCGCAACAGCTCTGCGGATCGGTCAAGGGAGGTGTGAAATGAAACAGTTAAATTATGATGTAGTTGTCATCGGCGGTGGCCCGGCCGGCATGGCGGCAGCCTTGAAAGCCAAAGAAACGGGTGCCACCGTTGCCATCATCGAACGCAACGATGAACTTGGGGGGATCCTTAACCAGTGTATTCACAGCGGTTTTGGCCTCAGCTATTTCAAGCAGGAGCTCACTGGCCCGGAATACGCTGAGCTATTTATCAAGCAGGTGGCGGCTGTCGACATCGCCGTCTATTTAAAAACCATGGTCATCGATTTATCTGGGGAACGACAGGTTAAAGCGATGAATGAAGAGGGCATGCTGCAAATTGATGCCGCGGCGATTGTGCTGGCCATGGGCTGTCGCGAACGCACCCGGGGAGCCATAAAAATTCCCGGCTCCAGACCGGCCGGGGTGCTTACTGCTGGGCTGGCTCAGCGCTACGTAAACATCGAAAACCGTAAACCAGGGGAACGAATCGTTATTCTCGGTTCTGGCGATATCGGTCTGATTATGGCGAGACGGCTGACCCTTGAAGGCATGCAGGTTTTGGGGGTATATGAGTTGATGCCTTATGCCAATGGGCTATACCGGAACATTAAAAACTGCCTGGATGATTTTGATATCCCCTTGCATTTATCAACCACGGTCACAAATATCATCGGCTACCCCCATCTGGAAGCCATCGAAGTAGCTAAGGTTGACGAAAACTTCAAAGTATTTGAAGAAACCCGAGAAGTGATCCCTTGTGATACCCTGCTACTGTCGATTGGTTTAATCCCCGAAAATGAGCTGTCCCAAAAATCCGGAGTCAGCCTGAATCCCCGAACCAACGGCCCGCTGGTTAACGAAGCGCTGGAAACCGATCAGCCGGGGATCTTTGCCTGTGGAAATGTCCTTCATGTTCACGATCTGGTGGACAATGTTACACTGGAAGCAGAACAAGCTGGAACCGCTGCCGCCGCTTATGCTCTGCAGCAAAATATCGAGATAGGGGTTAGTGAAAACAGACCAACTGAAACCAAACCTTCCGAAATAAAAACAGCCATCCCCCTGAGCCCGGGAGAGAATGTGGGCTATACCGTGCCGGCAAAAATGACCATCCCTTCATCAAAGGAAGCCCGGATTTTATTCAGGGTGCGAAAACCCTTAGAACAGGCCGAGGTCGTGATTCAATCCGGAGCAACGATCCTTTATCAAGGCAAACCCCGGGCCTTTAAGCCCAGTGTGATGGAAGAGGTGGTGCTGAACCCAGCCGATATTAACGGTTCAGAGCAACCCATCACCGTATCAGTCCGGGAGGTGAAAAAATGAGTCATAATCAGAAAGAAATAAAAACAGAAGAAATAAAAGTTTGCTGTACCACCTGTCCCAAGGAATGCGTGATTGCGGTTCATCTAAAAAAGGGAATTCTGGATAGTGTGGAGGGAGAAGGCTGCAAAAGAGGCGAAAAATTTGCACAAAAGGAGATCACCACACCAGAAAGAACCTTAACCAGTACAGTTGTGGTGGAATGCGGCGAAAAAGCGTGTCTGCTACCGGTGAAAACGGCCGCCCCCATCCCCAAAAAAGACATGGGTCTGGCGATGGATGCCATCCGTAAAACAAAGCTCACCGGATCCTGTTTGATGGGGGATGTGGTCATCCCAAACATCTGCGGCACTGGGGTGGATGTGGTGGCCTGCCGGAGTATCAAGGAGGAAAACGATGCGTGTTAATCTTAGTAAAATACTACAAGATGCCCAAGACAATGGTTACGGGATCGGGGCGTTTAATACTCCCAATCT
The DNA here is from genome assembly GCF_030652775.1 of Acetobacterium sp. GTDB lineage: Bacteria > Bacillota > Clostridia > Eubacteriales > Eubacteriaceae > Acetobacterium. The sequence continues at coordinate 16,357 of NZ_JAUSPS010000086.1, forward strand.
GGAAAGCGTCCAGGCGGTGATTGCTGCGGCAGAAAACTTGAATCAGCCGGTGATCATTATGCATGCCCAGATTCATGAAAGCCTGATCCCCCTGGAAGTCATTGCTCCGGTGATGATCCGGTTGGCTGACCAGTCAAAAGTGGAGGTCTGCGTCCATCTGGATCATGGGGAAGACCTGGGTTATCTGCTTCACGCCATGAAAATGGGCTTCACCTCGGTGATGTATGACGGGTCAAGACTGACCTATGAAGAAAATCTGACCAACACTCGGGAAATTGTTCGGGTGGCTCATTATCTGGGGGTATCAGTAGAAGCCGAGCTGGGTCGGGTGCTGCGGCCAGAGGGCGGGGGAACCCCAGATCCCGAGGAAGCAGCCCTGACTCCGGAAGAATGCTACACCAATCCCCAGAGCGCCCAAGCCTTTGTGGAGGCCACCGGGGTGGATGCGCTGGCGATTGCCTTTGGCACCGCTCATGGTGTATACGAGGCTGAGCCCTGTCTGGACTTTGAGCGGATTAGTGCGATTCACGAGCTGGTGGACGTCCCGCTGGTGATGCACGGCGGATCCGGGGTCAGTACCCCTGACTTCCGGAAAGCCATCGCTGCAGGGATTTCGAAAATTAATTATTTCACTTATATGTCGCTGGCCGGTGGTCAGGCAGTTAAAGCCTATTTCGATCAGAATCCTGGCCGAGACCTGCGCTTCGATGAAATCGCTGAGATCGGCCGGGTCGCTATGCAGGCTGATGTGGAACAGGCGATTGAGGTGTTCCGGGGCTAAAGTGCTGTAATTTCTATTATCTCATGCTTGTTCACGGAAACAATTGAATCAAACTACCATATTAAAAAAATCCATTTGATTTGAGTCTCACAGTTGTAACAACGATGATCTCATATCAAATGGATTGATGATTGCGGCGAATTATTTTCGATATTTCGCCTAAACTGGATGAGTAATAACACTAAAAATAATCAGTCGTTATTTTTTACCATCTGAATCGGCCATAAAACTATGCATATCCGTAACATTATCTTTTGACAGATCTTCCGCCTCGCTATAAATGGATTCATCAGTTTCTTCAAATGCTTTTTCTTTTTCACCTAATTTGGCAGCTTGTGTATAAACGCCGTCGGTTTGATCGGATGATACCGGGGAGTATTTTATTTGCTCATCAACTTTTGGGTTTTGATCGCCTGAATCAGCCATAAAATTGTGCTGATCTTCGGTATTCTTGCTACCTAAATCTTCAGCTTCCCCATAAATAGTGTTTTCACCACCCTGAAGAGCTTTATCTTTTTTACCAAAATCTTCGGCATCACCATAAATGCCCTTATCTTTATTTTCCATGTTTCTACCTCCTTAATAATTTTATTTTGATTAAAACGAATGATGCGTTCGTTTTAATCGGTTAGCTACTGAATCGGATCAGTTAATATTTATGAATATGATTATAGGTTACTTCTTAAACCGATTTTTATCATCGTTTAATTATTACCCCGCAAAAAAGGATTTAAACATGATTCATGAAGATATAAGAAAAAAATAATGGTAAATCTGAAATAAATTTTTCTGATTGGTCAGGAGCAGTTAAAGCGTCAGGAAAAAATATTGAGATGATCGCCTCAGAAAGCTGCCTTAATTATTTGACAAGGCAGTTTTTTTCTAGTACTGTGTAAATTATAATAGTCATATTATGGGTCGATGAAACTGCCTTGGCCTGGACAGTGCTCTTCAATTTTCTGCAGCCAATTGTGGGAAACGCTTTTATCCATGAATTTTTGCCGAGTGAGCCCCAGAAAATCTCGGTCAATATTAAATATTATTCAGTATAAATGAGATTTTGATCCACACTGGTTATCAAAATCTAAACAATTTTTATAAGTATTTTAAGGAATTTACAGGTGAAACCCCTGCTGCATATGTGCAGAATTTAATAAATAAGCGAGGTTGAAATGACCAATAAACATAATATTGAAGCGGCAGTGGCGCAGACACCCATCATCGAGCGGGTGAAAAAAGAAGAAGAACTGGTTTGGATTAATCCGCAGTATCAGCAAGTAAAGGATCCGCCCGTTGAAGCGGAATTAACGATGGCCGATATTGATGAAGCTGAATCCCGGTTATTGCGTTTTGCCCCATTGATTTTAAAAGCCTTTCCGGAAACAGTCAGTCGTAACGGGTTAATTGAATCGGAGTTGCGACGCATCCCGGCCATGAAAAAACGGATTAATGAAAAGTATCAGGCAAAACTAGCGGGTGAATTGCTGTTGAAAATGGACAGTCACCTGGCGATTGCCGGGTCGGTAAAGGCGCGCGGAGGCATTTACGAGGTTCTTAAGTATACTGAAGACCTGGCGATTGCCAATGGCAGGCTGACTATAGGTGACAACTATGACAAGCTGCTTTCAGAACAGAACCGCCAATTTTTCAGTCAGTATACCATTCAGGTGGGTTCCACCGGAAATCTGGGGATGAGTATTGGCATTATTGCTGCTGCACTCGGATATGAAGCCATTGTCCATATGTCGGCCGACGCCAAACAGTGGAAAAAAGACCTGTTATGCGATCGAGGTGTGACTGTAATGGAATACGATTCGGACTATGGCAAGGCCGTTGAGGCCGGGCGTCAATTATCTGAGCAGAACCCCAAAAGCTATTTTGTTGATGATGAAAATTCTCGAAATCTCTTTCTTGGCTATGCAGTAGCCGCCAAACGGTTGCAAGCACAGCTTATCGAACAAAATGTAACCGTAAATGCAGAGCATCCCCTGTTTGTCTACATTCCTTGTGGGGTAGGCGGTGCCCCAGGGGGCGTTGGTTTTGGTTTAAAACAAGTCTTTGGAGAACATGTACATCTGTTTTTTGCCGAACCAACCCAAGCGCCTTGCATGCTGGTGGGGATGTCTACCAGGCTGCACAATGACATTTCGGTGGTGGATATTGGCCTCACTGGACTGACGCATGCTGATGGACTGGCAGTGAACCGGCCATCCGGATTTGTCGGAGGTGTTATGGAAACTTTGCTTAGCGGCATTTTCACCGTTTTAGATAAGAACCTCTACCACTACATGCGTGACATGCTAGAAACTGAAGCAATCTTTCTGGAGCCCAGTGCCTGTGCTGCATTCACAGGTGTGATCAACCTCGGTCACTATGAGGCGACCCGACACTATCTCAGTGTCCAGGGATTGGCGGATAAGATGGCGTTTGCCAACCATGTTGTTTGGGCAACGGGTGGCAGTCTGGTTCCTGAAGTTACTCGAAACGAGTACATCAAGACCTTTCTGTAAAGACTGTGCGATACATTTATAAAAGACCAACCTGAACTAAGTAGTTCAGGTTGGTCAAAGAAGAAGAAAATCTATATCAGCAAAATTGCTTTTGCCAGATATCTTTATTCAGATAACATGATTAAATTAATTAAATAACGGGTTCTAGTTCCGGTACAACGGGGTCCGGAGTCAGTTCAACAACCGGGGTTTCAGCAGCAGGATCGGTCGCGCCATCATCAACTGGAGTTTCGGTGACTGGATCAGTCGTGCCATCATCAACCGGAGTTTCAGTGACCGGATCGGTCGTGCCGTCATCTACTGGCGTTTCGGTGACCGGATCAGTGGTGCTGTCATCAACCGGAGTTTCGGTGGCCGGGTCGCTGGTTTCGTCAACCGGGACATCGACATCGATGATTTCATTGTCGCTGTCATAGGTTACATCCAGATCCAGGATTTCAGCCAGTAGATCCAGGGGAATGAAGGTGCGGCCGCAGGTTACCTGGACACGATCGGTGATGTCCACCGGGGTGCCATCGATAGTTGCGGTCACGCCAGCAGCGGTGATTTCGATCACGGCAGTGTCTTTGGTGATGGTCAGCGTTTTGGTTTCTTCATTAAAGACTACTTCGGCTTCCAGTTTTTCAGTGATGGCCTTAACTGGAACCATAATGTCGCCGCCTTTGATGTAAACCGGAGCGTCAAATTTAATCAGCTGATTGTTGATGGTAATACTGCCGGCATCTAGGGCTTTGGCATCTTCCATCATCTTTTCAATCAGAGCCGAAACACTTTCAAACTGAGCTAGTTCTTCATCGGTATACATGGTTTTCACCACCATATAGCGTTGGTTAATGATCTGTTTGATCTGTGACTGAAGTCCGGCCAGCTCGGTTTTGAGACTGTCTAGCTCGGCTTGCAGCGCTTCTGCACCGGAAGTGTCGCCAGCCGCCAGAAGGGCTGCTATTTCGGCTTCCAGGGCGTCTTTTTCTTCAGCTAAAACGCTCTTCTGTTGGGTCAGTTCTTTTTTCTGTTCGTTCAGTTCCTGCTTGAAGACCTGTTGCGGTTTGATCGGTTTTTTTCCGGGTTTGCTTACTTCTGGGGAGGTTACTTCTTCGGTGACCCCATCTTCAACGGGTTCGGTGATTGGATCAGTAACCGTTGTGTCTGTGCTGTCAGTAATGCCGGTTTCAACCGGAACCACCACCGGTTCAGAAACCGGAGCAGGGGCGACAACAACTTCCTTTTTAGGGGATGCGTTACCGCTTGATTTGTCTGAATTCTTTGGCGCCGCCAAAGCAGTTGCTGGTGCGCAAAGCGCCAGCGCCAGGACCAAAACGAGAATTAATCTTTTTTTCATAAAAAGACTCCTTTCTTGCTGATCTCCATAAAAAAACTGTATGCCTAAAAAGGCATACAGTATCATAAACTGCGCCCTCTTCGGCAACCCGGCTGTCGTAGCAAAATGCCTTAGACCCGTGGCTTTGCGTCCCTGACTTTCATCAGGTTTGCTATTATCGGAGATGTTATTGTTTACATTGTAAAACAGATAGCCACCGATTGCAAGGGAAAATTCAAGTTTTTGAATATTCGCCAATGACGAATCTGTTTTTTTTCAATACAGTTGGCTTGCGGCTAATTCAGGTCAGGTATACTTAAAGAAAACTGAAAACAGGGGAGTCCCGCCTTAATAGCAGGTGCTTGACACCAGACTGACACAGATCCGTATTATTATGAGCTCAGAAATAAAAAAGACGCAACGAAGCGATTAACCGTTTCGCAGACGCCAAAAATCATAAGGAGATGTGTAAAATGAAACGTTTATCAAAATTACTAACCGTCCTTCTGCTGGCTTTCACCTTGGTCGGTTCCGTGGGCGTTGTGATGGCGGAAGAAAATGATTTCGGTTCGGCTGGAGCGCTGGCCGATGACAACCTGACCCTGGAGGAAATGCTGACCTATGCGATTCAGGATGAATACGCTGCCGAAGCAGAATATGCTAAAATCATTGCTACCTATGGACAGGTTCGACCGTACTCCAACATTGTCAACGCAGAAACCAAACACATTGCCGCACTGACACCGCTTTTTGAAGCCAACAGCTTTGAGACACCGGTGAATGACGCAGCCAGCCGGGTTATACTGCCAGCATCCCTGAAAGAAAGTTATGCTATTGGTGTCCAGGCTGAGATTATGAACATTGACATGTACAACCGTTTTCTGACTCAAGAATTGCCAGACTCCGTCCGCACCGTCTTTGAATCACTAAGAAAAGCATCCGAAAGCCATCTGGTTGCCTTTCAGCGTAAAGCTAAATAATCAGTCCGAATTTTCCGGTACCTTTAAAAACTGAATAAAAACCAAACCGAAAAAAGAGAAAGGGCACTGACCTTTCTCTTTTTTTTGCTTTGTTTATGGGGCACCAATCCTTTTTCGAACTGGCATTTTATGTTACAATAGGCTTAATAAGGATAATCGACAGGCATAATGAGAGACAGTGAAAGTTGTGGAACCTGACCTGAGGCTGATCGGATACAGTTATATAAAAGGAGAAAAAGATGACACGATATTGTAGAAATTGCGGGAAAGCGCTGGATGGTGAGTGCAAGTTCTGCGTGCATTGCGGGGCTAAAATCATTGCAGCTGAGGATCTTGAGCAGTCGCAAAGTCCGATTGCTCAAGATGAAAACGTTTGCTCGTTTTGCGGTAATCCACTACGGGATAACCTGAAATTTTGCACCGCCTGCGGAAACCCGGTATCATCCCGGAAAATAGACACGACTGAAAGAGCAGGTATCAACCCGGCTTTTAACCAGAAAAAAGATGCCATTTTCGGCATTATGGCGACCCTCCCGGCTGGTAATGCCACTCAGATCATTCCTTCCGCTGCGATGGCGACCGACTGGTCTGGGGAGATGGTGCTTCAGTCTGGAATGGATCTCTTTGGCAATGCCCGGATCCTTGCCGCAGTGCCCGGGATGACCCAGACCTTGAAGGGTGGCATCAAAGGTTTGGGCAGCGGCCTCAAAGAGACAATCACCCATCCGATAAAGCTGGTGCCGGCATTGGTGCTGGCCATGTTCTGGTTGCTGCAGCTATTGCTCCCCAGTTTGGGGGTGTCTATTCCCTTCGGTGGATTTTGGGGCTGGCTGACCTTCGCTCGGGGCGGCCTCACCGGCGGAGTCGCCGGGATGATCGGTGGGATGCTGGGCAAAGGGGTGTTTGCCGGGATGGTGACGGCGCTGTTGCTGCCGCTATTCTCCGGTAAAAATCCGATCAGCAGCGGCAGAACAGGAATCCGGCGATGGATTGATGCGCTGCGGCCCAAAGACCTGGCTGGGGTGTCGCTGCTGCTGTTGGGGTGGGGCATGGGTCTGATCGCCAATCGTTTTCTGACCGGCACCAATTCGCTGCAAAACAGCATGCTGGGGATTGTCATGACCCTGTCGTTGCTGCGGATTATCGGCAGTCAAAGTGGCTTTGTTACGAACCTGGCCACCGCTCTGGTCAAGCAGACGCTGGGCAATCGTCTTAGTGAAGGACTGCTTCCGGCGGCCAACCGGTTAATCGCCGGCATGGCCGCCGGTACAGCGCTGGGGGTGCTGCTTTCACCCCTGCCGATTACCTGGCTCGATTACGCCCTGGGCGGCCTGCTGGCCCTGATTGGGCTGGTGTTGCTGATTCTTGAATCCCAGCAAAAGGAGGGCCAGCGGTCATGAGAAAAGGACGCTTACATCAAACAAAATTGTTTAAAAAAATGCTGATGATTTTTACGTTGCTGCTTTTTACCTCCAGTTTTTCCCCGGTACAGGCGGGTGTTCAGGAAGGAAAGTGGGTGCTCTCGGATGTCGTCGTGCAGGACCGTACCAATGATCTCAATCAACAGTATCAAGACTCAGGATCCGATAGTTACGTCCGATATGCTGACCGAAAGGTGACGATGTATCAGGGGGGGGCTAACTCAGACGGCAATAATATCACCAGTTTTAATTACAGCAGTGAGATTGGCTGGGAGGAACCAGCGGCTGAATTCAGCTCCGAAAAAATCCGCGAGATCAAGCTGACTGTCACCGGCAGCGTCACCGGCATATCAGATGGACAGCAATACGTGTCAGATAACATTATGTCGGCGCCACCCGGTCATGAGGTGCCGTATTTGTCAATTGCCTACCATCTTATCGGTACCTATGCACAAAATGGCTACTTTACAGATGATGCCGGCAATTGGGACATGACAATGGCAGACGCATCGGGTGGCGCCATCACCAGTCTTTCAAAAGAACTGTCGATTGATGCGGATAATATGCGGGCGATCCCGGGGGATCGGCTCCAGTTTGTCGTCCAGTCCAATCGTCTCAGCGTGGCTTATGTCTATGTATTCGACGGGACGGGCGGGTTCCAGAGCATTACCACCGATGCCAGTGAAGGCGCCGGAGAAACACCCTTCACCGTGTCAACTGCCATTGTGATCGGTCTGGTCGGGCTGGGGGCGGCGCTGGCCGGGGCGGCCGGGGCGGCCACTACCAGTGGTAATGCAAATAACTCCGCTGGTCCGGATGGTTCTGCAGATGAGGAACCCGGTTCCACCTATCAGATGATTGTCTACAAGGACTTCGGTAACAAGATTCGTTATGATCAGCCGGCGGCCTTTGTCTATGCCCGGATGGCCGAGATCAAGGCCGACGGCACCGAGGTTGCCCGGCCGGATCTGACCGAGCGCATTCAGATCGCTTCGGAAACCGCCGGGCTGATGGTGGGCAACCCCACCCTGGCCGGGGACTATATGGGTGTCGCAGTGGCAGCAGAGTCTGCCGGCGGCGGCCGGGCAAACCCCCGGGAAGGGGTGATTGGCTTCAAGTTTGTCGGCAAGGGGGGCGTTTTTTTGAACCACATGCGCTTTCAGCTGGTCGGGGAACCGCTGGTAGCCCTCGATGGTGAGAAGCTCTTTGTGCTGGGCACCTCCGGCCGGACCTTTGAGTTGGGTTATGAACTGGTCGATTTTATGAAAGAACCGACGGTAAGCGTCACTGTGATGCAGGACGATCCACCCTTTACCGTGGATCTGGGAACCACCCAGAACGTCAACGAAGCAGCCAAAAGGGTGATCGTCGCCACCGACTGTGATGTTGAAAAACCGGTTGAAGTCTTCTTTGATTCTTTTGCCTGTGAGATCATTGCCGAAAACGACAAGGAATATGCCCGGACCGTTTTTTACGTGGTGATGTGCTACGAAGGGATTTTGCCGGACTTCCTCGGAAAACCCCATGAAATTAGGGCTTATCGGGTTAGTCTGGAAGATGACGCAATGGTAGAAACCCTGTTTGATGTTAAATTGGGACAATGGAGCGAGGACGAGAAAACCCTAGTCTTTGTGGCACCACAACAGCTTGATGTTTTGCTGACTGACGAAGCGGGTGTCTTTGAACGGATCGGTATCGATATCCGGCGGGATGAGGACTTTGTCCGTAACGACGCCGTCCGCTACATTGCCAAAGCCGCGACCAATCTGCCGGCCGAAAACCCGATTCCAGGAACGATGGAGCTGTCCGCTGTGTTAGCGGACAAAACGGTTGAAAATTCAGTCAAGATCGAGATGATCCCGGACATCGAACTGTTCAAAGCCCAATATGAGGCTAATTTCGAAAAGGAATATCAGGTCTGTAAAAAGGTGATCGAAATCTATATTCCGTCGCCGTTTAAAGAGCGCAAGCTGGCCGAACTGGAACGGGCCCGATCGACCCTGGGGATTGCCGATTTTCGGATCTTCCGTCGTCAAATCTGGAGTTATGCGCAAACCTGCGTGATGCAGGAAAAGGCCTCCTATCTCCAGGATGAGGCCTGGTATGACGAGGCCATTGCCACGGCAGAGCTGATGGTCTACATCGGCGATATCGCCTTTGCGTTGGCGATGGGACCCATCGGCGGCCCGATTGCAGGGTTTGTCGCCGACCATATCAAGAGCAGCTTTATTGAGGTCTGCACGCTGTACATCGAAGGGTCGAATAAGAGTTTCTGTGAGCTGCTCTGGGATTATGCCGGCAAGCGGTTTGAACAGAGCGCCGGATCGGCCGATGGTCTGATTCCGGTTCCCAAGGCCACTGAACCCGGCAAGCTGGCCTTATGGCTGGCCCTTTACACCCTTTACCGGATTGGCTTTCATATGCAGTTTGACAAGGATGACGGCGGTAATGCCATTGGCCTCTCGGAAGCGATCAAACGGGGGCTGCTGGATTTTGTCGGCAAAGGTGCCGGTACCTTGCTGGGAGATTATCTGACCGAACAGGGCAAGGGCCGCTGGGTGGAAAGGATCTCGGTTACCGATGCCGACCAGAAAATCGTGGACGATGTGGTTTCCAAGGGCGCCAAAAAAGGGCTGGATGCCCTGGACAAGGCAGCTGGCAAAGCCGACGATCTGGTGGGCGAGGCAGTAAATGTACTGCTGGCCTTTTTGGAAAAACTCAGGGCTGGCCTGAGCTGACGACAACTTGAGTTATGGATTAAGCTAAAAATCGAGGTTTTACGCTGCAGTCAATTTATAACCATAAAAAACGGCAATATTCAGCTTTTTGAATTCCAGAATTATTTTTCTTAGCGCAGAATCGTGTTACGGCCGGATTTTTTGGCCTGGTAGAGGAGCCGATCGGCGGTTTCGATCAATTCACTGATGCTGGTACCATCCCATTGGGCGATACCGCCGCTGATCGTCAAATCAACAGAATCGTGATAGAAGTGGGTATCTTTGATTTTGGTACGGATTCGTTCGGCCAGCCGGTAGCCCTCGTCGAGGGTAGAGTCCGGCATCACAATCAGAAATTCTTCACCACCATAGCGCCCCAGAAAATCTGTCTTGCGCAGGTTTTCCATCATGATCTGCACGGTTTCGACCAGCACCTCATCCCCGGCCTGATGGCCGAAGCGATCGTTGACAGACTTAAAATGATCTAGGTCAATCATAATCACCGTGAAGGTGGCATATAGCAAGGGGGTGTTGGCGTGGATATCCTCCAGAATGCCAAAGATACAGCCCCGGTTGCAGGCGCCAGTGAGGGCATCAGTATGGGACTGTTCCAACAGGATCGACTCCTGCTTTTTCAGGTTGAGATTGGATTCTTCCAGTTTTTTGAGGATCTTTTTTGTTTTGCTAATGTCTTTGGCGTTTAAAATATAACCGATGACGGATTCATCCTCGTCCCGAAAGGCCGAGATCGAGGCGATCACGCTGGTTTTTTGGCCGCCACCTTTGACTATTGTTCCTTCCAGATTTTGCAGATGGGGGGTAGTCGTCAACTTTTCCTGGATCTCGCTGTGAGAATAACTGATGTCAAAGAGGATCGCAATCGGTTGGCCAATAATAGTGTCGCAGGGTTTCCCCAGAAAAAGTCGGGTATACTGGTTGATCCGGCGGATCTTCAGATCATGATCCATAATGATCAGAATATCGCCCACCGAATCGATGACGTTTTCCAGATATTTTTTGGTCACTAGGGTGGACTTCAGTTTCTGGGACAGATCGTTGAAGGACTGCGCCAGCTGGCCCATCTCGTTGGTGCCGGTGACCGGCATCTCAAAATCGAGATTGTCACCGGTAACCGTTTTGATCCGGTTAGTCAGGCGGATCAGCGGTTCGGTGAGGGTTCGGGTCACCAGAAAATAAATCAGCAGCAGGCTGAACACCGTGTAGACCAGAAAGACCAGCATCGCCGAGATCCGGGTACCGTTGATCTGGCGGATGATAGCGTCGTAATTATAGGTAATGGCTATGACTTTCTGGGAGTCGTTCATGCCGCCAGGAAAGGTGTTCGCATAAATATATTCCTGATTAAGCAGCCCATTGTCACCAAAGATTGAGTGGTCGGTACCGCTGGCAATAACCATGTTGATGATGGCGATTCTGGCGGGGTCAGTTTCCGCCTCGCCGTTGCCCAGAATGATGCGGTTTTTGTCATAAATCATAATATCGGCGATTAAGGGATTGTTGTCCTTGACGGTTTTCTCCATGTCGATGTAGTTAAGCTGCGTAACATACTGGGAAAGAGCACCCGCGGAGATGCCTACCTCCAGCACATAGCGATGGTTTGCGGTGGGGATATAGCCCCATTTGCGGAGTTCGCCGGTTTTTAGGTCAGTCGTGACATGGGAGATCTCCGGGTCATGACCCAGCCGCAGTGCAGTGAGGGTCTGGTAAAAATCCGGTACGGTTTTAAAATCGATGCCCATGGCGGAGGGGAAGGTAGTGCGGATAATGACCCCGTTTTCATCGATGATATAAAGATCAAGCTTGTCCTCGAAGGTCTGCTTGATGGCCTCCAGATCGATGGCGGAGACATCACCGCCCCGGGCTTCGTATTCAGCATAAAACTGTTGAAGACTCTCGGCCATCATGTCATCGTAATAGGTGGACACCAGTTCATAGCTCTTTTCGGTATTGATGATGGTGTCGACGATGTTGATCCGGGACTGGTTGACGGCCAACTGCGTATTGTTCAAGATGCCATTTCGGATGCTGTTGTAATTAATCACCGCAAAAAGAAAATAAATAGGCGTGATGATGCAAATAAGCAATATCATCACCGAGTATTTAATGGAAAGATTGCTAAATTTCATGATTACCTTCCTTTCCTGATGCGAGCATATTTAAAAAGAGCCAGTTGTGCGGGTCGACTGGCACCGGATAGAATGACTGGTTAGAATTATAATAAAAGAATTATAACATAGATACCCATTTTTGGTGTGATTATGAACGAAAATGAATAATTAGAACAGTAATGGAAGATGAATTCTATTGGAAGAATGCTGCACATATAGGTGCCAGCTTTAAAAAGGCCGGCGGCGCCAAAGCAGCCGCAGCCTCTATTGATGGGAAAATTATAAAATAGCTGGTTGGAATTATAAGGAAATCCGGGCAAATTGGTCAATGGGGGCGGACAGATTTTGACATTTCTTTTTATAGGGGGAGTGTTTGAGATTAAACTCCGTGGCCAGGATCAGGGTATCCAATTCTTCCACACAGGCAATTGAACCGTCATGATACTTCAGCGATTGGTAGAGATTATTGCTGACCAGACAGTCGGAAAGGGCTCGGTGGGCATTGGTGTTCTGGATGGCACATTTTTCACACAGGGAAGTCAGCTGATTATTGAGCACTGAGCGCTGACGTTCTCTGAATAGCTCCCGGATATCGATAAAATCATTGGTCAAATCATGTCCGATATTGGTTTTGCAGTGGTCATATAAAAAATTTACATCTGAATTAACCTTATGGCCAATTAAGATATTGTCACCGGTAAAGGATACAAAAGCATCCAGCACCGTTGCAACGGGTTTGGCATCGCTAAGCATGTGATTAGTGATACCGGTCAGATTGCTGATATAGGAACTGATGGGGTTATTTGGTTTGATCAGCATCTGAAAAACAGAGGTGATTTTATTGTCACGAACCTTGACAGCGCCGATTTCAATAATTTCGCAATTCCTGGGACTGAATCCGGTGGTTTCGATATCAATGATCACGTAATTATCCGGAAATTCAATCAGGCTGCTACCCTTTTTTTCTCTAAGTGTTCCATATTTATTCATTGACTGTTCTCCTAACAAGTTACTCTCTTTCTGTAGAGGGTCGTTCTTAATTGCTACTGCGTTATATTTATAACCAATTCAATGGTGATTATTCATAACAAATCAGGTAAATGATAAAAAATAAAAAAAAACTCAATTCTGCCGACCCAGAATTGAGTTTTTTTATTAACGTTACTTTAGCAATTGCTTATTTATGTTCTTTCAGGTAGTTGGCCGACCGTTCTTCGGCGTTCGCACGGATATTGAAATAGTAGAACGGAAAATCAAAGGTGTGGAAAACGCCCCGGCCAAAGATGCCGCCGCCGGGTGCATATTGATCGACACTAACCGTGCTGCAGATCAGGACATTTTTGGTGTTATCCACCTGGGCATCAGCAAAGTCCATGACCTTAACAGGGGTGCCATCGGCATTTTTGACCACGGACCCATCGGAATTTAATTGCAGGGAACCGAGATTATCAGAGGCCGGCGCAACCGTTTCTTCGGTAGTCCAGCTGATTGGGTTGATCACACGGGCGGTTGGTAGTACCACGCCATCAGTTCCTTCAATGGTGGGAGCCTGGGTGTTGTAGGAAATAATAACCCCGGTGTCGCCAGAGCCGCTGGCAAATTTGAGGTTAGGGTTAGCGGCCAGGTAATCATCAGTGATGGAATAACCAAGCACATAGGCGGCTACCATCCGTTTGTAAACATCCGGGTGTTCTTTCATATAATCCTGAAGGATATAGATCATTACGTTGGAACCCTGGGAATGACTGGCCAGAATAAAGGGTCGGCCATTGTTGTAATGCTCGATATAGTATTCAAAGGCGGCGGTAGCATCAGTCAGCGGCACACCTTTAACAATGTCCTGCTGTTCCTCTACGTCCATGGACAGGGTGGAGCCGGCGTCATCCTGACGGTAGTAGGGAGCAAAGATATTGGCTGAGGTTTCAAAGGCGGTGGCCTGCCGGTCAAAGGCTAGTTTGGACTGCTGAAGCATGACCGGATTGTCAATTTCGCAGATAATCGGATCATCGGCATTCACCTTGGCCCAGGCGGAGGGGTACAGGTAGAACATATCTACATCTTTGGTTATTTCAGCTGGAACATTCAGCCAATGTGCACTTTGACTGTAATCAGTGGGTACGATGGCATCCGAGGTTTCAGTCTGGGCACCATCTTTTTTAGCGGTGGTGCATCCGGCAACCGCTAGACCACAGATGATTACTGCCAGGGAAATCGATAGGATTATTTTTCTTTTCATGTTGTTCTCCTTTGTTTTAAATTGTAATAGTATTTAACGTTTTCAGTATAGAGGAAAATGCGTAAAAAGTATAGAGGCTTAATCATAAAACTAAGGGAAAATACTTCTGATTATGAAAATTACTGGAATTTGTGTAAACAATGTTAAGACGTTTCGATTTCAGACTAACCAAAAATGAGATGGATGAAAAAAGCAAACGTAAAAAAACCGGGTTTAACACCCGGCTTTGCGTTGGACAGTTCTAGTTGCTTTTTTATTAACCTTATTATAAGGCAATATCCACTTTTGGTGCGAAATTGGTATCCATTGTCCAGGTCACGCCGATTCCATCAGTCATTCTGAAGACTGCAAAGGTCTGATAAAAATCTGACAGCTCGCCGCTTTCCTTCCAGGGTTTTAAAAAAGTCCGGCTGGGATGGCTGGCAATTTCGTCTTTGAGAGCATTGTCATTAACAATTTCCAGTTGTCCCCGAACCTGCAACTGCCGTCCGGTCTTAAAATCATTGAAACAGCATTCTACCTTGGGGTTTTTACTTATCTGCGCATAGACGTCTTTCATCGTGCCAGAATGAAAGACAAGCCCATTTTCATCGGCTCTGAAGAGTAGCATCCCCCGGACTCGGGGCTGATCACCGTCCGTGGTAGCCAGATAAAACGCCGGATTCGAACGCATCAATTCTAACATTTCCTGTTTGTTCATTTTAATCACCTCATCATAATTTTGGTCTTAATTTCTTATGAATACTATATCGATAAATTAAGATGATTACTTTCAAAATACATGCATAGCTTTGCAAGATCCTGCTGTTATGATTTTTGATAGAGCTGCTGGTAGTCGGTGGGGCTGAGCTTGGTATGCTTTTTGAAAGTGGCAGAAAAATGGGCAGTACTGCCAAAACCGCAATCCTGGGCGATTTGAGTCATGGTTTTTGATCCACTGCGCAAAAGCTTCTGCGCCTTCTTGATGCGGAGTTCCAGAAAAAAGTCGATAGGCGAAGAACCGGTTTCATGTTTGAAACGTCGGGTGAACTGGGATGGGGAGAGCCCCATCTTCCGAGCCAGGGTTGCGACGGTCAGCTTGTCACTAAAATGATCTTCCATATAGTCGATGACCGCTGCCACATCAAGCCTTGTTGCCATCGGCTGACCCAGTTCACCCCCGGGATATACCCCCCGCAGCAGGCCATGGGTGATCAGTTCCGCCAGTACATTGAGGTAGGGTTGGGTACCTCTTTGAGAATGGTCACATTCATCGATGAACCGTTTGATGTCGGTCATGGTATCCGGTGCCACCGGAAATTGCTGCCAGAAATAGGGTTGGGTCGGTTCCGTAGCGCAGTAGTTCTGGCGCAGTCGTTCATAAAAATCCCGATCGATGAAAAGCGCCGCATAACGGGTGAAGGTATCGGTTTCTTCTTCCTCATGGGGAAGATCTGGTGATAAACAGGCGCCCAGATAATGCCCTTCTGGCAGGTGGATAGCAGTTTTCAGGAAATTCTGTTCCTCTGAAAAAAAGACGACAAATGAGTAGGAGGGGTGGGTATGTCCGGCTCGGATGGCGTATTGACAAAAGCCTACGCTGGGGATGAAAATTCCCAGCTGATCGGATACAAAGGCATCAACATATTGCAAATCTGCTTCAGAAACCGTGCCGACCAGTTCTTGAATCTTTGCGAGCTCATTTTTAGAAAGGGATTTTTTCATCGTGGTCACCTTTATTCTTTGTTATCATTTTGCAGGCATTTAAAACACCTAAAATTTAAAAGACTATGGTCTTTTGAGAAGGCTGGATGTTCTATCCGGAAATCCAGGCATTAAGCGACGGACTCCACTTTTTCAAACTGCAGTTTGCGCCATAAGAA
Organism: Acetobacterium sp.; assembly: GCF_030652775.1. Taxonomy (GTDB): domain Bacteria; phylum Bacillota; class Clostridia; order Eubacteriales; family Eubacteriaceae; genus Acetobacterium. The sequence goes on from NZ_JAUSPS010000086.1 coordinate 32,311, forward strand.
CACGCCATATAGACACAGGATGAGCGTCTGAACCATCAGTAGCGTCATATTTAAAGTAGTTCCCGCCTCCAATGTGATATTGGCAATAAAATCGTGGAGACCATGCCATACAATTACCGGAATAATGCTTTTGGTAAGCACCACAATTTCAGCACAAATCAGACCAAACAGCCCGGCAAAAATAATCAGAATTATTACATAAAGGGGGTCGCTGCCGCTGAGGGCGGTAAAGGCATGGCCGATGCCAAACAACAGCGAAGAGGCAATGATCGCATATTTCACGCCTTTTGTCTGGAGAATTTTAAACATTAGGCCGCGGAAAAACAATTCCTCGTTGATTCCGACCACGGCGGCAAAGATAAATAAAAGTCCGACTTGTGAAAGCGAAAGACTGAGATCAAAACCATTCAGAAACGGTAGCAGCTCAGCAACTAAAAGCGGTAGAAAATAAAGAACAACATGACTGCTGTTAGGGTCTGGTTTCCTAAAACCAAAGGCCTCAAACCCAAGTTTTGAATGAGCTACCAGTAGCAACCCCAGCAGAATTGAGATCCCAAAGGATAGCGTTTGAGTAATCAGCATCTGAGTCTCACTAAGCCCTGAAACAACACTGATGACGCCAGCGGCAGTGGCAAAAAAAATCGGTAGTAGTCCCAAAAAAATGGCGCTGCGCAAAGGGTGTCGGCTTGAAAAAAATAATCTCATGATTGTTCCTCTTCTTTCTTGGTAAATAAATCTAAATAGCCTTTAAACGCATCCATCAGGATTGCTTCGATTTCCTGATGACTGAATTGGCAGTGATTGGTTGCCACCAATGAGGCAATCCCATGGGTTAAAAGCCAAATGTCGACAAAGAGTTTTTTTGAATGTTCTTGATTTAAACCCGTCATTCCGGCAATGAGCTCGATCACTTCCTGATTATCGTCCCCGGAAATCATATCCATGGGGTTGTCAACAGCAATGGATTCGGACATAAACAACAGTTTAAAGAGATTTTTCTCTTCGCTGGCAAAACGAATGTAAGCCAGGCCCATCCCTAAGAAGGGAATGCGGTGATTCATGCCCGCCAGCATATAGGTATTATAATAATCCTCAACTTTTTGATATAGTGCTGTTTTTAAGTTATCCATATTCTGAAAGGTCCGAAAGATCGGCTGAATCGAACAGTCGAGTATCTTGGCGATCTCTCTGGCATTTAAGCCTTTGATACCAGATTTTCTGGTAATTTCCAGCGCCACATCCAGGATGGCGTCCTCTTTAATTTTTATTTTAGGCGGCATTGTATGCGTTCCTTTCAAAAGTATTGCATAATACGTAACGTGTGATACATATCAAGCGATATTTTATATTCTACAGGCTGAAAAGGAATTTGTCAATAGCAAAAAGCGCCTGGAAAGTGTAGAGGTGGATGATTTGAAAAGAATTAAACCATGGTGGGGCATGACAATACCAATCATGTCCTTGAAATAATCGGGATGATGATGAAGGACAGCTTTCAGTTCTGTCCCGATTGCGACCGAAAAATGAATCGAAAAATCAGACACCCTGGCGATTTCAGCCTTTATCACTCCCGCAGCAATGTGATGACGTTTTTAACCGAAGCCGCCCTTGTCGACATCCAGGATCAATTGGAACTGTTTGCCTTGCAGATAAAAAAACCGATCCAGTTTTCAAAATACACCATTGCCATTAAAGCCCATATTGATGTTATTTTCACTGATAATTACAAAGACCATGAAACCTGCGATGAAGTCTATGAGATGATGAATTATATGGCCTTAAATAACAATGCCACTGCTGACACAATGATTCATCAATTAAATCAGGATGTCATCAATCGCAAGCTCCGCTATTCAACGATTGAAAACATCCTCATCGACGCCATCGAGCATGACGGGTTTGTAATGGTGTACCAGCCGATTTACCATGCCAAAAATAAAAGTTTCTTTCAGCTGAAGCGCTGGTTCGCTTAACCGATACCACCACGGTTGGTTTTATCTCCCCGGAAGAGTTTATTCCCATTGCCGAAAAGAAAGGCATGATCATGGAACTGGGGGAAATTGTCTTTGATAAAGTTTGTGCTTTTGCCCAGAAAGAGGCACTAAAGGATCGGGGCATCGAGTACATTGAAGTGAATCTTTCTGGAATTCAGTGTGTCCATCCGGATCTTCCCAGTCAGTTACAGGATATTATAAAAAAGTATGACATAACCCCGCGTTTTATCAACCTGGAAATAACCGAAACCGCCTTTGTGGAATCTGGTGAAATGCTCCAGGAGAACATGCTTAAATTGAGACAGATGGGATGCAGCTTTTCTATGGATTATTTTGGCACCGGGTATTCCAACCTGTCACGGATGGCCGAAGTGGTGTACGACCTGGTAAAATTGGACAAGAGTCTGATCTGGCCCTGTTTCGACCAGGAGAACAGTGGCAAAAACAGTAAGGCCACTGCCATTCTGGAAAATGTCATCAAGCTCTTACTACAACTAAACGTTAAAATTGTCGCCGAAGGGGTGGAGACCAAAGAGATGGCGACCTACCTGAACAACTGCGGGGTCACCAATTTACAGGGGTACTATTATTCCAAACCGATTAGCGAAGAGGCATATTTAGATTTTTTAGCCACAGATCAAAGCTATTTATAAAGTTGTAACAGATGATGAGAAAACTAAAACGTAACGATTGAATAGGCTGCAAGACCGCTTTATAAAATAATGAACGATGGCGGTAAAGGACTGCTTTTCTATTTTGGATTAAGCTGGTGTGATGATAGGGAATGCGTTTCCAGCAAAAATAAATCCAGATAATATGTCATTCCAAAAACTAAAAGACTGTTCGAAATGGCAAGGTTATGGTAAACTACCAAGCGAAGCTTTGCATAGGAATAGCCGGTTTAGATAAAGGGGTAGGTTTAATGAATAAAAATAACAACGACTGGTGTATTGAAGAGCAACGATTGAAGGAGACCTTGCAAGAAGCCAGCCTTCAACTCGATGATGCGATGAAAGCGAATGAGAAAAACCGGGAAATGATTCGAGAGGCAAAAAAAGAAATCCGTGAAAATACTTCCCATGGGATTGGCAGTCTCTGGGGGTCTGATGGCTTTGAAGCGCTGGTTGAATTGAGTCAGGCGATGGCTCCGGTGACCGAGCGAACGGCCCTTTATGAATTTACCGAAACTAAGATCGCCAAGCTTCGGGGCATTCTTGACACGCCCTATTTTGCCCGGATTGATTTTTGCTTCAGTGAGGGAGGGCATACCGAACCAATTTATATTGGCCACCATTCGCTTAAAAAAGAAAACGCCTATAAAATGCTCATCCATGACTGGCGCTCACCAGTGGCCAGCGTTTTCTACCGTTATGCCCCCGGGGATGCCTGGTATGATGCACCGGTTGGTCGGATTGAGGGCAAACTGCTGTTAAAACGCCAGTTTGAAATAAAAGATGGCCATCTGGATTTCTTTTTTGATGCCGATCTGCAGGTCTTTGATGATTTTCTCAAGAAGCTTTTGTCCAGCAATACCTCCCCCAAAATGAAAACCATTGTGGAATCGATCCAGCGGGATCAGGATCTGGTCATTCGGGATATGGAAAACGACCTGTTGATTGTTCAGGGGGTGGCTGGCAGCGGCAAAACGTCAATTGCCCTGCACCGGGCCGCCTATCTGATGTACCAGGGTTTATCAGATCGCCTTCAAGGCCGGGAAATTATCATCGTCTCGCCGCATAAACTTTTTGAGCAGTACATTGCCAATGTGATTCCCGAACTGGGGGAAGAAAATGTGAGAACCGTCATCTTTGATGATATTCTCAAAGATCTGATCAACCGTAAATTTGAGACAAAAAACATTTTCCTGGAACGCATTTTGTCAAATGGCCCTCAGAGCCAGCTAAAAAATGACAGCATGGCATTTAAAGGATCAGCAGATTTCATCAAAATCCTCGATCGTTTCATTGATGACATTCCCCGGCACTTTATGAACATCCGGGATATCCGCTTTAAAGATGAGACGATTTTTACCCGGGCCGAAATAATCAGCCGTCTGTGCACCAATCCTGACACGCCCATGAAAACCAAGCTGGGCTATCTGGAAGAAGCGATCAATGAAACCGTCTACGGAAAATGGCGTCGCCCGCTTAAAAGTTTGGTCCGCAATGAAATGATGCGCTTTGCCGAAATCGATGCCCTGAATCTGTATCAGCAGCTTTTTGAAACGAAGGGTTACTTTTTTAAAGCGGCCGCAGGGATTAAGCTGCCGGCTACCATTGATAAAATGCTGGCGGTGACTAAACGAAATCTGGCCCACAAAAACCTGAACTACGATGATGCCGTTGCGTTGGCGTATCTGAGCTTTCGGTTGTTTGGTGCCAAAGAATATGCCTCCATCAAACAGGTGATCATCGACGAAAGTCAGGATTATTATCCCCTCCATTATGAAATATTGAATCGGCTGTTCTTAAAATCCAAGTTGACGATTTTGGGGGATATCAATCAGACCCTGCAAAAAAATGAAGATATCAGCTTTTATGAAGCGATCGCAAAGCGACTGAATCGCAAGAAAAGTGCCCTGGTGACGATGAACAAGAGCTACCGCTGTACCAGTGAGATTTTGCGTTTCAGTAAAAAATTCATCAATGATGCCATCCCGGTGGAGAGCTTTAACCGCAGTGGGGAAGAACCGATTTTGCTGGGTGCTGCTGATACCGAAAGTCTGGTTGAAAAAGTTTGTGAAGTGGTTTGCCAATGTGAAAAGGCCGGATACCAATCGATCGGGTTGATTTTAAAAACCCAGAAAAATACCATGGTGCTTTATGAGGCGTTAAAGCAAAAAATAACCGTTAATCTGATCCGGCATGACACGATGGCTGAGATTGAGGGCGTTTCGATCATGCCGGTGTACCTGTCAAAAGGTCTGGAGTTTGATGCCGTGTTGCTCTGTGATATAAGCGCCGCAAATTATCACAGTGAGGCTGACAAACGGCTGCTTTACATTGCCTGTACCCGGGCCCTGCATCGGTTGTATCTGCTATGGGAAGGTAATCCGAGTCCCCTGCTAACTGATTAAGGGGATGCAACGAGGGCTGCCGTGGTTTCGGTAAAGTCGGAGGGAGGGCTTAATGGTCATCACTTCGGCTTTTTTTTGCCCAAACGGCGATAAAATCTTTTCCTCTGCACCATTAAATGATAAAATGGCGATACGGTGGGTGTATTGGCCAATTACATGATTGTGAATACCTCAGTTAAAACAGACACGGGATTTTATCCATATACAGGCGATGAATGCTGCGCTAACGGCGCAGACAGGGATTAATCCTTACAAATATCAGACCTTTGAATTAAAAATCAGCCTTGATCTGGAAATTTATACAGCCATTTGCCGGCTGATTGTCCCAGCTGCTCTTAAATTCGACCAGTTACACCGAGTAACCCAGAACGTCTTTGGTTGGGATGATTATCATCTTTATGATTTCGCCTTTTTTAATGGGCCGCAGCGCAAACCCGTGGTTCGGTTAGTTCCCTTTGAGGAAAATCTGGAGTATGATGCAGATGCGATTCTGATGGCCAGTGGTTAAATGATGAACCTTACGTTGCCATTCATCGGGTGGCCAGTGCCGGCAATATAGCCGGACTGACCGAGGCGATTTTCGACTGGTGTGAAAAAATCTGTCAGAATATTCGGGTTGATACCCATCGGAACAACCGTATCATGCAACATGTTCTCAATAAAAATGGTTTCACCTATTGTGGCCTGATTTATCTCAAGGATGGGGCCGAACGGCTGGCTTACCAGCGTGTCGGAAAAAGTGAGATAGGAAGGGAACATGATAAGAAAGAAGGTAGGTAATGAAATTTAAGAAGCGTATTATTTGTCTCATCGTGGTGTTAATCCTTTCCGTTTTGCCAATAGCGGCGGTCACCGCCAATCAAGGCATCCAGAGTTATAATCAAGTTGATACTTTGGATCGTGATGCTAATATTGATGACGAAATTGTTGTGATTTATCAAAATCAAGGCACGATTAAAGATCTGGGGCTGACCACGAATCAGATCGAAGCCGGAGAAAAACTAGGTGATCAGGTTGATATTTTAAAGGTCAAAGATTCCAATCAAGTCGATACACTGGTTTCAGAACTGTTAGAGAATCCTAATGTGTTGGTCGCCCAAAAAAATACGTACCTCAAATTAACAACCCTGCCAAACGATGAATTTCTATCCCAAGCATGGCAATTTGAAGGCATCGGGGCTGATCAGACCTGGGATCAGGTTAATAATAAAGAAACCATCGTCGTGGCGGTCATCGATTCTGGTCTTAATATCAACCACCCGGATATCGTTGGCAAGACAACCACTGGTTATGATTTCGTCACCGGACAAACGGAGACAGTCGATGTGATTGGCCATGGGACGGCGATGAGTGGTTATATTGCGGCAGTTGCTAATAATGAGATTGGGATTGCCGGAGTGACTGGAATCGCAGATATTATAATCGCCCCTTATCGGGTTGGTGGGAAAACAGAAGATGATTACAACGTCGACCTCGGTTATGCCTGTGCCGCACTTTATGCAGCAGCGAATCGACCAGAGGTACGGGTCATCAATATGAGTTTTGCCGGAGATGAGGTGTCACCAGTTCTTGAAAACGCCGTTGCTTATGCGGCCAGTAAGGGAAAAATTTTAGTGGCGGCTGCCGGTAATGATGGCAACGACCCGGTTACGGGTGGAAATATTGAAATTCCTTCTGCCTATGACAATGTCTTATCAGTTGGCGCAATCGATCAGGATAATGTGATTGCTGATTTTTCCCAGCATAATGAGATGGTTGATTTTTGTGCGCCCGGGGTTGATGCCCTGACCCTTTGGGGTGCTGATGAGTATATCTCCGGTTCCGGGACATCGGCGGCGAGTCCGTTAGTAGCGGGCGCCTGTGCTGTTTTAGTGGCCGCAGATGTGACGATTACACCGGCTGAGGTCGAGGCGATTTTAAAAGATACGGCTATTGATCTGGGTGAAACAGGCCGTGACAATTACTATGGCGATGGTCTGATTCAACTTGATCAAGCGTTGGCTCAGGTCACCCCGAAAGAACGCTTGACCGTCGCTGATTTTAGTACCAATGTATTAACGGGTCAACCAATTAATACACCCATTGTTTTAAATGCCGTCGCCAGCGGTGGAACAGGGGCATACAGCTACGCCTTTTCTTATGATTTAAATGGTGAATCCACGATGATTCAGGATTTCAGTAAGGCCGATACGGTCACTTTTATTCCTAAAGTCCCCGGGATTTACCGATTTATGGTAGAGGTCAAAGATGCCGATCATGAGGTGGCACAAGCAGATATTATTAATTATGTCATCGAAGCCCCGATCATAATGACCTATCGCACGCAGGTTCAGAATATCGGCTGGCTGCCGATCATGACAAATGGTGAAGTTAGTGGCACTGCGGGTGAATCTCTGCGCTTAGAAGCGATTGAACTCCATGCCAATGCCAGCGACTACGATATTGGCGTTCGCTATAAAACTCAGGTGGAGAATAACGGCTGGCAGGATTTCGTGGAGAATGGCGCATTAAGCGGCACCGTCGGTGAATCGCTGCACTTGGAAGCCATTAAAATTGAGTTAACCGGGGCGGATACTGATCTTTTTGATATTTACTATCAGGTTCATATCCAGAATATCGGTTGGTTGGATTGGGCCAAGAATGGCGAGCCGGCCGGTACCGAAGGTTATGGTTATCGGATGGAAGGGATACGGATTCAAGCCGTGTTAAAAGGAAGTGATGCACCGGGGAACGTGGCGAGCCCTTATGTTAAGAAATAATGATTTTGCGTTCGTTTATAATTGATTAAAGCTGCTCAATGGGTTCGGGTAAAATGCATGTGCTGAAAAAAGTAGTTATTCTAAAGAATTTATCGACACCGGGAGCAGCCTGATTATACCAAACGCTAGTCTCAATAAAAAATGGGCGAGGCGGAGATCCTTACCAAGCCGGTTCAGCCTCCGCCTGTTCCAACATTTTCAGGGTAATCCGATCGTTAATGTTTCCGATTGAATTAAGTTAGAAGCAAGTGGGTACAAGACGGTTAAATTCCCCGTATCGTATTGAGACTAGCTACTAAAAAGGGGAATTTGATTCGTCCATCGAGTTTGCATTGGAATGATCATTCGAACGTCGGCAAGACGGTATTCACAAATATTTCAATAATTTGGGGGTCAAATTGAGTGCCAGAATTCTGTTTCAGTTGTTCAATGGCGGCTTGTGTAGGCATTGCTTTTCGATAAGGTCGGTCACTGGTCATTGCGTCATAGGCGTCTGTGATGGCAATAATCCTTGCACCTAAGAGGATTTCACTTTCCCGTAGACCGTTAGGGTAACCTTTTCCATCCCAGCGTTCATGATGAGAGAGGATCAATTCGGCAATGGGGGCAAGTTCCGGGGCTGACATGGCAATTCGATATCCAATTTCGGGATGTTTCTTCATAATGATCCATTCATCTTCGGTTAATTTTCCGGATTTGCTTAATATCCGATCGTCAATCCCTATTTTCCCGAGATCATGGAGCATCGCAAATAATTCCAATTTGTTAAGATCTCTCTGGGAAAGATGAAGCGCTAAGCCAATTGCCTTGGAAAATTGGATCATGCGCTGTCCGTGTTCTTCGGTTTCTTTACTTTTTTCAAACATCGTTGCTTTAATCGATGCGACGATCGAACTATGGGCGCTTTTTCGTTCCAGCAGCTTTTGTTTATACATATCCGCTTCGGCTTCTTTGACGATGTCAAAAAAATTGATGCTTTCGAGTGCTTTTGTACCAAAGCCTAAGGATAAACTGATATAAGGGATCTCAGGGTTCGGATTACGGTTGGAGGCTTCACAGGCTTTGCTGATGCGCATAACGATATCTTCAGCGGTGGTGTTATCGGTGTTCGGCAAAAGAATGCAGAATTCATCGCCGCCAGTTCTTGCTAAAATGTCGTTTTCCCGGCAGCAGCTTTCGATAATCATTCCAGTTCGGATAATGAGTTTATCACCTTCCGTCAGTCCAAAAGCATCATTAATCAGTTTGACGCCATTAATATCGCCGATGATGTAGGAAAGGGGGAGTTGTGCTTCGGTATTAATTGTGATCAAACTATTTTCAAAATACTTGCGGTTATATAAACCGGTTAAATAATCGTGTTCGTTTGCATATTGAATTTCTTCTTCCTTGTTTTTACGATCGGTAATGTCGATGATCAGGCCCTCAAGAGCCTGAACCTGTCCGCTTTCATCATAAAGGCACTGGCCCTGCTCGTACACCCATTTTATTTCCCCGGTCGCAGTGGAAATTTCATATTCTCCTCTAAATATTTCATGTGTATTGACGCTGTGTGACCACTGATCCCACACGGTTTTCTGGTATTTGGGCAGAATGAGTTCATTAAAGGCAATCGCTTTGTTGTCCACAAGGGCTTCGGGCTGGTAGCCGGTTAGTTTGTAACAGCCATCTGACACAAACTTCATGGTCCAATCGATATCATAATCGCATCGATAGGCGATTCCCGGCAAATTGCTGATAAATACAGCTTTACTCCGTTCGCTTTCGATCAGTGCATTTTCAGTTTTTTTGTGTTCGCTGATATCATCAATAATACACAGATGATGATATTTACTCTCATGGTCGATTTTTAATGGTGCAATGGTCATTTTCACAGTGCACATTGCCCCATCTGGTTTTATATAACGTTTTTCAATAGAATAGCCATCAATTACACCGTTGTTGAATTTTTCAAAGTAATCAAGGTCTTTTTTTAAATCATCGGGGTGGGTAATTATCGTCCAATTCAATGTATCCAGATCCTCTTTTTTTCTGTCAATAATGCGTAAAAAAGTAGAATTCATCATGGCGATGGTCATATCGGTATTAACAATTGAGATACCGACCGGTGCCTGTTCAAAAATAGTTCGAAAAAGCAGCTCACTTTCCTGTTGTTTTTTGCTCACCACCAACAGTTTGCTTTTTTCCTCGTTCAAAGCGATGTTTTTCAGAAAAACGATATAAAACGAGAATAGAATCAGAAATAGACACAGCATGAAAATAAATGCCAGCAAGCTGTTGTAGATCGCCATATTGTACCAGTCTGCTGAAGGATAGTCCATCCCAAAAGTTGCAATAACTTGGCCGGTTTCGTTATCTTTTAAGGGGACAAGAACACTGGTCCAGGTACCCCATCGATCGGTAGTTGGTTCGGTTATTAAGGTATTCCCTTCATCGAAGATCTGAAAGAAAGTTTCAGTAGCTTCGGTATATTCTTGGCCGGGTGGAGAATAGTCGCTGGAATTTTCGGGTTCTGAATCCGCAATAAAATAGAGATGGTTATTTTTCAGCGTATAAATATAAGCAAATCTAAAGTTGGTGTTCAGCGCAGTAAGACTTTTTAAACTTTCTTTAATTTGCTGATATTCAGGTTTGTTGATATCATCCGGTATCACTTCAAGCTGATCGAGCGGGATCAACTGAAAACCGGCAGCAGCCGTTTCGACGGTTAACATGGCCTCATCTTCTGTTTCCTGAAGACTTATTATCCAGGTATATCGAATAAAAAACAGACTAAAAATAATGAGACTGATAAGGCAAAATCGAAATACTGTTTTGGGATTGATTCTTTGTTTGAGGCGTTGAAATGTTGGTGTCTGTTTCATAAAACACGCTCCTTAAAAGTATATGTCTTTCAATATAACGCAATTTTAACCCAGCTTCAAAATTCAGCTGAGACATTAAACAAAAAAATGAAATTTCTCAAAAAAAGTTAATCGAAAAATGCGCCCAACATCTAAGCATAATGAACATATAAAATAACGAAAAACAGACAAGAGGATCATACCACTATGATAAACCAAAACAATCCGTCTGAACAGATAAATATTGTATTTCTCGGATCGAGTTTTAGGGAGATGCTGAGATGCAATCGCTCGATGTTTCAGAAAAACATCGTGAATTGGGGTTCAGCGAACTTTGGTTAAGCAATGCCATCATAGGAGGGATTGTAAAAAAGATGCGTAATGCCAATTACCTCTTAACAGTGGGTTTTATATGCGCAAAACCACTCTTGCCAGTCACTTTCCTATTAGCGGCTTGATGAGGTAAATGGCTGCTTTGAAGGGGCGAACTAAACGCTACTGTGCTCAATGTGAGATCGCGTGGGTGGAACAATGGGATCAGAAAAGATCTTTTTCAGTTTAATTGAATTTTTAACTACAATTTCCATTAAGCGTGAGATATAATAAAATATATTTAAAAAGAGGAACGAGCACACTGGCTGTCTGGTTCAATAGTCTGCCATGGGGACGTTTTTGTTTGTCCGGTCTTAAGTAGAAGCAAGTGGGCTTGTGAAATTTAAAAAACCTAGGTGATTGTTGAATAAAAACAATGTGAACGATGAGATGTTACTAAAATCGCATTCAGGGTGAGGTTAGTATTTTAACCAAAATTATATTCAGCCACAAATCTAACGGGAGACACACTAAGAGAACAGAGGAGATGAAATGAAAAAAAATAAGGGGAGAAAAAAAATAGCCCTGATCATGGTTTTTTTATTGATGATCAGCTTAACCGGCTGTGCGAGTTCAACGACCGGAAAAACGGTTAAACTGAGTGTGTCCGAGGACTATTATGGCGCCATTAATTATGACTTGCTTCAGGATAAGACGATCCCGGCAACCGAAGGTGAATGGACCTACTTCTATGAATTGGACGAGCAAACATCAGTCCAACTCCAGGAGATTGTCAGCGAATTGTCTAATAGTGGGGAAACCTATCCCAAGGGCAGCAGTGAGCAGAAAATAAGCGATTTGTACGCCTGCGCCACTGATCTCGACAATCGCAACGCTCAGGGCCTGACTGCGGTGACACCCTATCTTGAGCAGATTGAATCAGCCCGGAATCTGGATGAGTATCTGGATGGACTGATCGCCTTATCGGGCATCGGTGAGACCAGCCTGATTCGTTATGGTTATTATCAGGATGATATGAATTCGGATACGATGATGATTGCCTTTGAGTCGATGGATGACTTGATCGGCAAAGAATACATTGAAAATGATTCAATGCAGGAATATTGTGACGCCTATAAGGTGTACATCCGGGAGATGCTGATTCTCAGCGGCGAGGAAAAAGGGGCCGCCGGGGCAAATGCTGAAGCAGTTTATGCCTTTGCCAGTGAAGTGGCCGCACAGGCCTTGCCGCCAGAAGCGTTTTATAACCCGGATAGCTACTATAATGCCTACAGCTATGATGAATTGCTGGCGCTATACGCCAATATCAACATGCCGAAGTATCTGGAAGCGCAGGGGCTTTCCCGGGAGGATCACTACATCGTGATGGAAGTGGCTGCGGCCAAACAGATCAATGCACTGTTTACCGAAGAAAACCTGTCGGTGCTGAAAGAGTATACAAAATTTGTGGTCTTAAATGATCTGGCCGACTATGCTCCAGTTGATTATCGGGATCTTAAACTCGAGATGGCCATGAAACTGGATGGCTCAACCGAGAAAAAAAGTGATGTGCGGCTGGCCTTTGATGAGGTGTCAACGTTTTTGGAATGGGAATTCGGAAAGATCTACGTGGCAAAATACTTTGATGAAAAAGCCAAGCAGGATGTTAAAACTATGGTGGCAACAATTATTGAAGAATACAAAAAAATCATCAACGCCCAGGATTGGATGAGCCCGGAGACCAAACAGAAAGCCATCCTGAAGCTGGACACCATGGATCTAAAAATTGGTTATCCCGATCAGTGGAGTACCATCGGCGATTATCTCAAGGTGACGCCGCTGGCAGAAGGTGGTAATTATCTGGACAATGCGATTGAACTTCAGAAGGCAGCCCGACAATTTGACTACGATGAATATAAAAAGGGTGTTAACCGGGAGCAATGGTATATGCCCCCTCAGACTGTCAATGCCTATTACAATCCGGCCAATAATGAGATCGTCTTTCCGGCGGCCATCTTGCAGGCCCCCTATTTTGATGCAGATCAAAGTAATGGCAAAAACCTGGGCGGGATCGGTGCGGTTATTGCCCATGAAATCAGTCATGCCTTTGATAAAAACGGCTCGTTATACGATGAAAAGGGCAATTATAATATCTGGTGGACGGATGCCGAATACCAGAAATATGACGCTTTGTCACAGAAAATCATCGATTATTATGGGAACTACACTATTTCGACCGGCGATTCGGTTGATGGGACCCTGACCCTGTCAGAGAACATTGCTGATTTGGGGGCCTTGACGGCGGTCACGGCAGTGGCCGAAAAACAGGGCCAATCGCTGGAAGATGTTTATACCAACTGGGCCACAATCTGGGCCAAAGTGTCGACCCCGGATCTGGAAAAGAGTTATCTGATAACCGATGTTCATGCCCCAGCGCTGGTTCGGGTTAATGCCGTGCTCAGTTCAATCGATACCTTTTATGAAATCTATGGGATTAAAGCAGGCGATAAAATGTATGTTGCACCGGAAGATCGGGTGGCAATCTGGCAGACGAATGCGGCACAATAACCTTTTATTCGGCACTCCTTTTGGCATAAAAACTTGCTGTATTGCCAATTGCGTAAAGTCAAATGATCAGCAACGCAGATTTCCTGTCGAACGTGCAGAAATCTGCGTTGCTTTATTATTGGCTTAAACCAAAAGCAAAACAGCGCTTTTGAAAAACCAGATTTAATGCTACAATGCCAAATATAAAATGAACAAACTAAGATTTTAGTCGCAAAGGAGAAAATTATGAAATTAGCATGGGTAACGGTCACCGTTAAGGATATGGATGAATCAATCCGGTTTTATACCGATGTTGTTGGTTTGACAGTTGACAGCCGCCGGCCAGCCGGACCAGATATTGAATTGGCTTTTTTAGGGGATGGCGACACCAAGCTGGAACTGGTTTGCAATCGGACCATCCAGGAGTTTGGAATCGGAACCAGTATTTCTCTGGGGTTTGAAGTTGACTCGCTGGACGAGACCATGGCAGCTTTAAAAGCCAAAGGCATTGCTCTGCACAGTGGCCCGTTTCAACCGACACCATCGATTAAGTTTTTATTTATTACCGATCCCAATGGGTTGAAGGTTCAGTTTTTGGAGCATGTCTAGCAGGCAGAAAAGAAAGAATGTCAACAAAATTAGTGATCAGCCTCCCGGTTCGCTTTTTACAGCTCACAGGCCTTAATCCTGTGAGTGTATTTTTTTGCCAAATATCGATATAATCTTTCCCTCTATGCCATTAAATGATACAATAAATCCATTCGAACCGATTACACAGGCATTGAGGTAAAGGTCAGATGAAGTCAAAATATGCTTTTTTAACCGATCACTTTCCGGCGCTGGCCGGGATGGGCAGTCTGGCCGAAGACTATCTGTATACGGATGGTAATTCCTGCCTGATCAAGCTGTGGGCCCCAGGGCAAGCAGGATTTTCGAAAATATGAAGCCTTCAGCGGCTGCGAGCTGGTTCATGACACCCATCGGCTGGCTCTAATGAACGCCATTCTCCACGATATTGAAGGCGAGATTCTGCAAACGGACACCCTGTTCAACGCCGATAAGGCGATGAAAAAATTTGATGTAGTACTGACCAACCTACCCTTTGGTATCAAAAAAGGCGGTGAGCGCAGCACTACTGCAACGGGCTACTGACCCATCTTGGCGAAGAAACCAGCTGTCGGATTCTTGTTAGCAGCTGGTAGCCAGGCACACTTAATGTTTTGATGAGCATTTATGTTGTCTGGGCTTTGATTTGAAGTATTTATAGTTTAAAAGGAGTTATCAATGTTTTCACGAACCTGGCATGGGATTGTGCCGCTTAAAATGCGGGCGGCGTTTGAACAATACGAATATCAAACCGGTGTTAAAGATACCCTGGCAATAAAGGGCAATATGGGTGCTTTTTTGAAAATTGTCGAGCAGGGTGATTATGCTCACTTTTTTCTCTGTACAAGGAGAAAAACCCGATGAAATGCGCAAAAAATCAGATGACAGCCATTACCTATCATAGCGGGGATGAAACGCTGCTGGATGAAATTCAGGAGCTTTGGGAAGCGTTAAATCAACATCACCATCAAGCCGCCGTGAATTTTAAAGCTCATTATGAAACGTTTACTTTTGAAATGCGTAAAAAAAATCTACTCCTAAAGGCCAAAAATGGGCAGTTGCGAATTGAGATTGCAGTTGATCCAGAAACGGTCAAAAATGTCGGGTACTGTATTTCCCGGGTCGAATTTTCCGGTGATGCTGAAATGGAATCCTTATATGTGCTGGAAAAATATCGGGGGATGGGCCTCGGTGAAAAGCTGCTAAGCAATGCCATTACCTGGATGGATGAGATGGGGGCGCACTCTAAAACTGTGTCGGTGGCAGTGGGCAATGAGAAAGCCTTCAGCTTTTATGAGCGTTTTGGTTTTTATCCCAGAAAAACACTACTGGAACAGATAAAATAGTATGCTGGGCTTTGGTGCCTGGCCAACCTGTCTTAAATAAATTTACCAGCAATCATTTTATAATCCGGTTCACGGTAAACTACGGCTTTCTGATCGTGATCACTATGAGCTAAAAAAAAAGAATTTGAGATGATGCGTAAATGTTCGGGACTGGGATTCAAAATGTCAGAACCGATCAGTTTCGGGGTATGCAATAGAGATCAGAATGTTTATATTTTGTTAACCTGGATTGAAGGTGAAGACCTGGAATTTGCCCTGCCTAAGCTAAAAAAGGATGTGCAATATGCATTAGGCCGGGAAGCAGGTTGCATATTAAAGAGCATCCATAGCCTTAAAGTACCGGATGACCAAATCCCGACACATACTAAGATTCAAAAGAAAAGAAAGCAGCTGCAAAAATAAACAGGATCAGTTCCATCACTCGAATGAGTGAAAACAATAATCGTTGATTCATAAATTATTACTTAAACAAGGAAAGGATGTGAATAATCCTGGTTTCTATTAGCCAACAGGAAATACATATTGGGGTTGGCAACATCCGTTTAACCCGGATTACGATCCTGTGACGCTATCGCTTGACCTTCCGGTTAAGTGAAGATCCTGAACATCTTGCATGCTGTGCGATTTGTGATGGGTTAGAAACCGGGAATAGTGTGAACGAGAACAATATTGCTTTATTGATTGATGTCGACAATGTTAGTGCCAAATATGTAAAAAGCATCTTTGAAGAATTAAATGCTTTTGGAACGGTGTCAATCCGACGGATTTATGGTAACTGGAAAAAAACCTATGGCTGGAATGAAGATATTTTACTGGAATACTCAATTCAGCCGATTCAACAATTTGATTATACTAAGGGAAAAAATGCGACCGACATGGCTATGGTGATTGATGCCATGGACATGCTGTACTCGCATAATATCGATGTGTTTTGCATTGTCACCAGTGACAGTGATTTTACCAAATTGGCCATGCGATTAAGAGAATCACAAGCG
>NZ_JAUSPS010000010.1 GCF_030652775.1 Acetobacterium sp.
ATAAATATTTTGCGCTCGCCAATCTCCTGAGAATGCTCATCAATGATCTGAAAGGCCATCATAATAATCATCCGTTCCAGCTGCGCCTGTTTTGACTGGGCCGCCGCAACTGCCAGAATTTCCGTGGGATTTTTAAAATTGTCCAATAATGGCCGCATCAGGGCCTCATAGGCATAAATCTCGCCGGTCTTTAAATCGACGATGGGTTGGAAGGCAAAGCGAATCAGCTGTTCATCCAGCAAGCGATTGATCGCCTCCCGGTTTTCTAACAGATAGGCCATCTGCTGATAATACTCCCGATTGAATTCAAACAAACGACCTTTTTCCGTGTTTTTGGCCTCATACATAGCAAAATCTGATAGCTTCAGCAGATCCATGACGTTGGCGGCATCCTGGGGATACCAGGCAACTCCCGCCGAAAAGCGGATCTGGTTATCGCTGCCATCTGGGGTAATCAATGAAATAGACTTGCCATGGACATAAAGATTTTGGATAATCTTGCGAACTTCGTCCTGATTGCCGCAGTTATGCAAGTAAATGGCAAACTCATCGCCGGAAATCCGGGAGACAAGACCGCCAAACTGTTCAAAATAGCGAAAAATGTCACTGGCCCGAATGATCAGCCGATCCCCGACATCATGACCAAACGTATCATTGATATATTTGAGATTATCCAGATCGATGAAAATCATCGCCCCAATTTCATTTGGCTTTTCTTTGATTCTGCGATTTGACTCCCGCTTTAAGGCCGTGTTACTGAATAGGCCGGTCAGTGCATCATAATCCAGCTCATTGGTTAATCGTCGTTTTTCTTCAATGTCCTCAGTCACATCCTGGATCACCCCAACCACCCCATTGGGCGATTTAGCCTCCAGAATCCGCAGCCACATCAGTTTTTCGGTATAGCTATCGTAATATTCATAAATATTTTCCTGATCATCCAGCGGTTGCCGGGTCAGCTTCTGATAGTACCGGTTCCAGTCCTCCTGAGAAATCAGGCTGCCAGGATCCAGGTGCAACAACCAATATAGAAAATCGGTAAGGATCACCTGCTTGCCGCTATCCAGCACTTCATAGCCGCCAATGGGCAATAAGCTCAGTTCCAGAATTTTAGAAGTGGTTTTGGAAACATTCATCAATCGCTGGTTCAACAATTCAACCGCAGCGGTCAGGTCATCAACCTCCAGCATTCCGGTTGGCTTGAAATGAATTTCGTCATAGGGTGAAAGCTCCCGGACATATTTTGACAACCGGGAGATCTTGCGGGTAAAAAAGTAAACCAGTACAAAAACTGCCGAAAATGCCAGGATCGTGGTCAGCACAATGCTATAAATCAGTTTCTCTTGTACGGATGCCGAGTTTTCTCGCAAAACATCGCTAGGCACAAAGCAGGCCAGGGTCCAATTCTGATCCGCAAAGGGTGAATTATCGCTATAGACCTTCAACTTTCGAGCCGAAGCAACCATTGTTCCCAGCTCCCTGAGTTCAGTTTCGAAAACGCCTTCATTTTCCAGTGATTTCAGTTTCAACTGCTCCCCACTTTTTAAATAGGTTTCTGCCAGTACCCCACTGGGAATAAACCAGTCAAGATCCAGGACCTGATCCGTCATTCCGGCAATCACATAAAAGCTGTTATGATAAAGGAGATCGGAATCTGGCAAATAGTGTTGGGAAAAATAGGGCATATCAATCTCGATTCCCATCACTCCATAGCCATTCCCATTTTCATCCAGAACTGGCATGGTATAGCAAACAACCTGCTGATTGTCTTTTAACAGATCCCGGGGCGTCGTCCAATAGCCGTAGCGTTCCATTTCAGAATTTTTATACTGAGTGCTAGCCCAGATCGGTTTTTCATAAAAATCAAAATCCCCGTCTTCACCGCCTGAAGGCATGTCCAGATTCCAGCGGATGCTAGTCGCCATGGTATATTGCTTAGAAACGGCAATGGGACCAATTTCTAATAAGTAGTTTGATGTTGCGCTACTATCTGGGGTGGTATTGCGAATATATACCGCCGAATGGGCGGATGGATCCCCTTTGTTTGAATTGGATCCATTTAAGACAAAAAAAGCCCCAGTTACCCGGTTTTCCTGCAAAATTGATACCAATGACTCACTGGCCAGCAAAGCGGCCTCATGATATCCCGAATCATTGAGATACAGACTTTCCGGGTTACTGCCCTGTTGCCTGGCCAATAAAGTCAATGCTGAATTCAGTTGTTCGGTCTCATCGGCCAGACTGGCAATCGTCTGACCGACTGATGCGTTAAATGTTTTGCTCCGGGTTTCGGTGGTATTATTCAGCAGCCGCACTGCTTCGGCATCCAGCATAAAAAACACCTGAGATACCCATAGCGCCGATAGTAAAGCAAGGCTTTGAAAGATCACAATCATTGCCAATAAAATATTCAACTGTCTTCGGAGGGTCCAGGTTTTTTTCATAGGATTTTCCTTATAAAATGTTTTTTGTATCTGTCTTAATTTTCAATATAGGGGATGCCGGACTCATCAAGCCGATTGTGAATAACTGTCAGCCACTCTTCAAACCGGGCATTCAGATCCAGAGCCGCTAATATTTCCACTTCTGATAGCCCCTGTTCCTTTAATGACGCGGCATTTTGACGGCCAGAATCGCCCATAGCTGTCAGTGATTTTTCCAGAGTGGATCGCACTTCATAACTTCCTTTGAAAGGCAAGGAAGCATAGGTATCACGTTCCATAATCTGATTTAGGGCAATATCATAAACGGCTGCAATATTTTTATCAGCGGCCTCACCAGCCCGTAGATTTTCCAGCGATGCCTTAAATTCGGTATTCTCATAAGCGCCGGATTGGACCGGCAGATATCCGGTGGTCATCGCAAACTCAATATTCTGGGCTTCTGAAGTAAACCATTTTAGAAAAACGGCGGCTCCTTCCTGCTTTTCGGGAGTGGAGTTCGCAACACTCATACCTGCGCCCTGCTGAATTGCATAAGGGCTACCCCCTTCAAAGACTGGATAAGATAAGGCCAGAAAATCGATCGGCAGCTGGGTATTATCCTTTTCAATCCAGGTTGGAAAATAGGCGGCCCCTGATGACGAACCCACGTAGGCAGCCAGATCACCAGCTTTAATATCGTCTGACCGGAATTTACCGACAGCGTTGAAATAGCCCAGACTGATACCACCGTAGTAAGTATCAAAGATCTTTTTCATCACCTCCCGGTTTAACACTACCTGCTGGTTTTGACCATCAATGACTTCAACCCCTAATTGTTTATTGCCGATAATAACATAATTGGCAACCGAATCAACACCCATCAGGCTTTTCCCGTCCCCGCTGGTTTCTGGTGTCTGGGCGTCAGTCCATTTGTAATAGGCCTGCGCTGCCGCATAAACCCCTTCCCAGGTACTAAGCTTAGTGGCGTCCTGACCGTTGGCCGCAGCAAATTCATTCCAGGCGGTCTCATTAACATAAAGCAACTCGGTACTTTTAACAATCGGCAGAATCAGCAGTCGCTCGCCATCAAACTGGCCGTCATTTAGAAATTCTTCCACATACAGGGCCTGTTCTGCTTCGCTGAAGTAATCGTTTAAATCGCATAGCTTGCCAAGTTCATCAATTTCCAGTGCCTTATCCGGATAGCAGGAAAATAGATCCGGCATGGCTTCCGCATTAACAACCCCTTTGGCGGCATCAGTGACAGCTTTTTCCAATTCAGTAACACTGCCCTTAGCTACGGCATTAACCACAACACCCTTTTCAGAACCCACACTTTTGTTAAAAGTATCTACCGCTGTTTCTAGCGCAATCTTATTATCTCCGACATAATAGTGCCACAGGGTGATGGAAACAGGATTTTTGGGATCCAAGGCCGTTTTTTCAACCGCTGAGCAGGACGTCAGCAATATCAGCATGCTTAAAATCAGAGATACCAGTTTTATTTTTCTTTTCACTTTTTTCAACTCCTTTAACCTTTAGACATTACTGTTATCATACAACTATTTACATACCTATTACCAGTTTTTCTTTCAAAATTTTCTATCGCTCACCGATATTTTAGTTTCCAACAGCCCTGTTACGTCCATTTTTTGATAATATCAGACAATCGCATCACTGCTTCCTCAAAATCCCGGCCGCTTAGATACGAATAGGAGATGCGGAGGGCATTTGTCGGGGCATCATCATAGATATCGCCCGGATTGAGAAGCACCCCGGCTTTCACGGCTTCTTCAAACAGTTTTAGTAGGGGTATTTTTTTATTAAAGCGCATCCAGATATAAAAACCACCGGCCGGTGTTCTGAAGGATACCTGATCGCCTAGGTATTGCCTGATTACCCGGACCGCATGGTCTCTGCGGTTCTTCATTTCGGCTCTGATTCGTTCCAGATGCAGTTCATACATACCGCTGTTTAAAAATTCGGTCATGATCCATTGCGAAACCGAACTGGCGCCGTAATCCATTTGCATCTTCACATCTCCGAGACGGTTGATAATCGGCTCTGAAGCAATCACCCAACCGATTCGCAGGCCCGGTGAAAGGGTTTTTGATACCGTCCCCAGATAAATGATATCGCCGTTCTGATCCATTTGCTTAATGGGCAGCTGGGACTGTTCATCAAAATATAATTCTTCATAAGCCCCATCTTCAACAATCGGAATGCGATTGACGGCACAGTATTCAAAAAGGGCCTTCCTGCGCCGATTTGACATCGTGATTCCAGTAGGATTGTGATTGGTTGGATTGGTATATAGGATTTTTGTTGATTTTGCGCTAATCGGAATGCGGTGGTGCAAAATACCTTCTTCATCCATTGGAATACTCTCAAGCCTGATTCCTGCAGACTGAAAAATCTGCAAGGATCTCAGATAAGTTGGTGCTTCGGTGTAGACCACTGAGTCTGCCGAAAGAATACAAACCGATAGCAACTGCAGCGCCTGTAAGGACCCAGAGGTAATCAGCACCTGATCCGGCGTCGCAATGATGCCAAATTTCTTAACATGGTTGACGATGGCACAGCGCAACTGATAAAGACCAGAAGCTTCCAGATAATTCAAAGACGGGATGTTTTCCAGGGACTTTAATGATTTTTTCCATAGTTCCGTAGGAAAAAGGGTTGGATCCAGTTCGCCGGTTCCCAAGCGAAGGATTCCGGGGGTAAATTCAAGTCGATTGATGGCCTGGATCATCGCATGATTGGACTTAAAGCTGCCCAGATTCACATAACGATTCCAGATACTCATTTCGGATAGCAAC
Organism: Acetobacterium sp.; assembly: GCF_030652775.1. Lineage (GTDB taxonomy): Bacteria > Bacillota > Clostridia > Eubacteriales > Eubacteriaceae > Acetobacterium. Next base: position 5,243 of record NZ_JAUSPS010000010.1, read on the forward strand.
AATGCCCAGGTGTTACTGATAATCCGGGTTCCGCCCTTAAAATTGCTTTCAATTATTCCATCAGCCGCCAGCTCATCCATGACTGTGGTAATGGTACTCCGATTGACCCCCAGTTTAGCGGCCAGATCCCGCTGCGAAGGCAACTGAGACCCCACTTCCCAGGCGCCGGATTGGATCTGAGTGCTAATAAAGTGGATGATCTGTCGGTAGATCGGTATCTTTGAACTGCGGTCAGGCACCCACTCAAAGGTGCAGGTCTGCTTTTTATTCATAACGCTGTTATCGCTCCTTCTGGCTGGTTTAAATATCTCATATGGCCGGTTACAAAATGCCAGTTTTTATTTATAATGTAAGCGTGATTTCATTATAACAGAAAAAATGATCCTCAGAAAATTCAAAAGGAGTTTTTATGCAATACTTTTTACAAGGCATTCTCATGGGGCTGGCTTATGTCGCCCCGATCGGGATGCAGAATATGTTTGTGATTAATGGCGCCCTGGCTCGCAGTCGGCGGCAGGCTCTTTTGGTTGGGCTGACGGTGACACTTTTTGATGTGGCTCTGGCCTTTTGCTGTTTTTATGGTATCGGCGCAGTGATGGACTACTATAGCTGGCTGCGAGAGCTGGTCTTGTTTTTCGGCAGTTTGATCGTCACTTATATTGGCATCTCGCTGCTCCTGGCTAAAACTGAAAAAGAAGCAGCAGAAGGTGCGGTCTTATCCCTCCGCAAGATGGTTGTATCGGCCTTTGTGGTGACCTGGTTCAATCCCCAGGCGCTGATCGATGGAACCATGATGCTTGGCGCTTTCCGCGTCTCCCTGCCGGTGGATGATGCCCAGTATTTTATTTTCGGCGTGGCTTTTGCCTCGCTGCTCTGGTTTACTAGCCTCGCCCTGATCGTTTCCTATTCTGGAAATCTTATCAAAGGCCGGGCTTTGCGTTATATCAATCTGGTTTGCGGCGGCATTATTGTCATTTATGGCCTGGGACTGATGCTAAAACTGATCCAAATGGTTTTTTGACTGTTGCGTGACATTGCCACTACCAAAAAAACAAGAGCCGATGCTGCATTTTTATCTGCAGTACCGGCTCAGGCTAAAATTTCGGTTATGATCTTCGGGATTTCTCCTGATGATATTTTGATCCTTATTTCCAGATGTCTTTTTCGGGCATAATCTTCATCAGACATTTGTCATCACCCATTTTGATGCTTTTGAGGAGCTCCACCTCAACTTGACACTGGAACGCTTTTTCAAAAAGCACCTGGCTATAACCGGTGGTACATTGACACCAGGTATCAGTCTCCAGACGGTCAACCCCTTCCAGCATTGGGCAGGGACAAAAAGGAAACTGCAGATATAGTTCTCCGTTTTTACTATAAAGCCCGGCCGCATTGGCCCTATCCAGATTTCCGAACTCTTCCATGCTTGTGGATGCGGCAACCAGCTCTTTTACCAACGCCAATTTCTCCTCCATCCCGTAGCCACACTGACAGTTTCTTCTGATCTGCACAACAACATCCTGATCAAAGTGGTTTTCCAGCCGTTCCATCGTTGCTTTTACCCATGCCGGATTATCCTCGCTTTTCGCCGGTTCATCCGAGCCATACATGATTGCTTTGGCAGTATCCTCATTGCTTTTATCTTTGACCGCTTGATAAATGACCTGTTCCTGAATCTTTCTGATATCAAACATATTATCATCCTCCGCTTTTGTTTTATTGATGCACCGGTTCGGCTTAATTGATTGCTGCAACTTTTCTATTTATAAGATTTTCATATTAAAGCTTTTCAAAAAATTAAAAACAGACCTCTTTTAAATCGACCGCTGTCCCTTGACAATTATCATTATAAAAGAAAGTCTGCGGCTTTACTTCTGAATTCTTGCGCTATTTAACGGGGATGCACAAATCCATGATTACCTGACTATTTTCTCTGTCCATCTGGCGGTAAATATCAAGTCCATAGCGTTCGTCCATTTCATAACCGCTGTTTGGCAGCCAGATATTAAAAATGCCCTGAAGGGTTTCATAAATATCCTTGATCAAGCCATCAAAGCGGCAAACGGCAAATTTCCCGCCCTCAATGGTAGTGATATTCTCGAGCCGACAGTTCGCATCAACAGTCATACAAAGATCATACAAACATTGGCCAACCCTGGTAATGGCAGGATCATCGTAAAAACGTTCAATCAGAAGGGTATCGGTGTTGACATAGGCCTGATGCTTCGCCGTAAAGGTCAACCACTGTTCTCCCAGATCCAGATAATTGCCCAGATACCGCTCATAAATCACCCGGAAATCCGCCAGCTCGCAGATCTTTATCTTCTGATCATATACCTCAAATGATTGAAATCTTGCCATCTGATCGGGAATAAAGGGGTGGGGGGCACAGCTGGTATTCACGGTTTTGCGAAATTCCGCCGGGGACAGGTGATGGTGCTTCTTAAAGGCGGTGCTGTAATTTGATGAACTATAGCCATAGGTCATCCCAATATCGGTAATCGATTTTTCCTTGCCAAGCTTCATTTCAATGGCGCTTTGTTCCATTTTCAGACGCTTGATAAAGGCATAGACCCCTTCACCTGTTTCGGCTTTGAAAACTCGGCAAAAATAATACTTGGAAAGATGACAATAATCCGCCACATCTTCGATAGCGATTTCCTCATTCAGGTTTTCAACGATATATTCGATGGCTTTACTGACCAATTCATTCTTCAACATCCAGCTCCCTATTTTAGTGAAATTTTTGCTGTCTCCATATTCATCGTTGTCTTCCGGCTTAAAAATTCATCCGCTTTATTTATCCCCAGTCCGAAAAAGCCCGATTGAGTGCATCAATCCGCTTCATCAAACTCTGCTTGACGATTTCACTGCTTTCGGCTATTTCAAACCCATGAATGGTTCCCTTGGTCTGATGCAATTCAACCGAAACACCACTTTCTTTTAGCTCCGCAGCAAAATTTATCCCTTCATCCCGCAGGCAGTCAAATTCGGCAACCTCAATATAAGCCGCTGGCAGGCTGGCGAAGGTTTCCGCTTCCATGGGCGAAGCATAGACCCGGTCTAAATGAACGACATCCTTCAGGTAGAGCTTCCACATTTTTTCATTCTGTCTAGCATTCCAGAGTGGTGTATCGACAAATTCTTTTATGGAATCAGTTATCTGCCGGGCATCGGTGACCGGATAGATCAGCATCTGAAAACTGATTTTCGGTGCCTTTCGATCCCGCGCCATCAGACAGACGGCCGCCGCCAGCGCGCCGCCGGCACTGTCGCCGCCCACGGCAATTTTTTCGGGATCAATACCGATCTCTGTGGCATTTTGATGCACCCAATTAAAAGCGGCATAGCAATCTTCAACCCCAACCGGAAAAGCATGCTTAGGAGCCAACCGATAATCGACGAAAACCACCTTACAAGGGGTATGCTTTGCATATTCACAAATCAGATGTTTATGAAAAGCTGCTGACTTCAGCACAAAGGCTCCGCCATGGAGATACATCAGACAGGGCAACGGTTCTGTCATGTCCTCCGGTTCGTAGATAATCATCTCCACTGGTTCGTTACGATAGCCGGGGATTCTTTTTCTGATTTCACGTACCCCTTGATTCGGTAAGCGTTTATTAAAACTTCTTTCAATAATCCCATTCATCAGCGGTAATAAACCTGGTGACATTGGTGTTTTTAGCTTTTCATATTTTAAAAAGTCCGGATGGATCGGGTATTTAGTCAAAATGCTCCTCCTGCTAAATAATTAAGGTTTTTATAACCGAATCGCTCATCTTCTACTCTCTGATCAGGGCATATAGCTTCATATCCTCAAATTGTCCATTCTTAACTGCGTTTTTTCTTAAAATCCCTTCTTGTTGAAAACCGGATTTCTCCAAAACACGGCCGGAGCCGATATTGCGGACGAAGGGCTCGGCAAAAATCCGGATGATATCGGTTGTTTCAAAAATAAGTTCACAGATCTGTTTTACTGCCCGGGTTCCATGTCCCTGCCCCCAATCGGGTTCGGCAATGTAATAACCCAGTTCAGCGGTTCTAAAATGGATGTTTTCTTTGCGGAACACACCAATGCTGCCAATGACCCGATCTTCATCGGTGATGGCATAAGCAAAGGTTTGGTCTTGATCCGCATCCAGCATCACCTGAATGTATTCTTTTGCATCATCGATGGTATAGGGAAAGGGCAAGCCGTCGCGCAGGTTAGCCAGAATTTTCTGATTGTTCAGCATCTCCGAAAGCTGCTGCGCATCTTCTATTTTCCATTTGCGTAGTGTTGTTTTCAATTAAATTTCCTCCTCATTCCAGCGGTAGCGCTTATTTGTTCGCAAAATATCAAGATCACACTGCAGACAGAGCCCGTTATGACAGCAAATTGGCTCGCCGCATTTGGGACATGCCCACCGCTCTTTTTCGCTTTTCAGAAACGCCGTCATCCCATTTTTCTGAATGGCCTTCAGGTTTTCAATCATACTCATATGATATTTGGTCCGATAACGCTTATCCAATCCCTTTAACCGCTTGCAGGGAAAGTCACTGCATTCATAACAAAAACGCACCCGGCCGTTTTTGAGCAACTCACACTGATCACCCATATGGGTGCAGTTTTCGCCTCTGGGAATACAGCCGGGACAGTATTTCCGATTAAATCCCTGCTTTTTCAAATCACCTTTTTTCATTTGATAGGCGACACATAAGCTGCAATTCATGCCGCAGGGGGCAATTAGATTTTCTTCCATACAAATTACCTCTCATTATTTAGAATCTATTGATTTAATTGCCTACGGCAATCTTTCGCTTTCTTTCAAATGGTTAACTACATCTTCTTCTGTCAAATACGATAATTTAATGGGATCGCTTTTGATATTTATAATTTTAACATACTAATCACAGCGTTGACAAAAAAATAATTCTGGTCTATACTAATAATATGAATATAATTAGTATCTATTCATATTATTAGGAGGTGAACCAGTGCCAAAAATATATTCAAACGAAAAACGACAAGAAATAAAAAATCAGCTTATGATGGTTGGCTTGGAATTGATCAAACAGCATGGTTTAAAAAAAATGAGTATTCACGAGCTCACTAAAAGAGTGGGCATTGCTCAAGGTACCTTTTACAATTTTTTCAACTCAAAAGAAATACTGGTTTATGCACTTGCCGAATCATACCAGCAAAGCATCAATCATCAGCTTGAAGAAATCATTCAAGCAAAGGGACATCTTGAACGGAATGATTTGCGCGAATTATACGATTGTATGTTTTTAAAAGATGAGAACAATGTCTATCGTTTCCTGACCAGAGCAGATCTTCAGAACTTATCCACCCGGCTTCCCAGCGATTGTTTTGATAAAATGACCGATATAAAAGCAGAGATGGAAAGAAATTTACGCCATGTGCGTGAAAAAAAAGAGCAGTATGATCTCGATGCAGTCATTAACTGGATTCAGATTATGAATCTCACCATCCAAAATAAAGATATATTGGTAGCAGCCGGGATTGAGAAGATGATCCTTCAGCTGATCGAAAATATGTTAGATGAATTATTTTAGCAGACAACGAAAGGAAAACAATGATGAAGTTCTATGAATACGGGGATAAAAAGTCACCATCGATCATGCTCATTCACGGTGCCGGTTGGTCCTATTGGCTTTATTTACAAGAAGCCAGATTATTGCAGCATAAATACCATGTGATCTTACCGGTAATCGATGGGCATGGTGAAGAAGCCGAAGTTCCTTATCGCTCTACCGAAAAAATTGCTGATCAGTTACTTGATTATCTTGACCATAACAATGATGGCAAACTTTTCGCCCTCAGCGGGGTTTCTCTGGGCGGGCAGATCGCCATTGAACTCTTATCAAGAAGAGCGAACCTTGCCGAAAAAGCAATTATCGAAAGTGGCCTGTGCATTCCCCAGCCAGCTCTTTTGAAATACAGTCTCTTTGTCTATAAACATTTTGGCAAATGGATGTTTTCAAAAAAATTTAATCAGTGGGCCCTGACAATGCTTCCAAAACAAATGCATTTACCTGATGACATTGCCAAGTTATATTTGCGAGATATCCCCGCTGTTAAAGTTGAAACAATGAATCAGGTTTTTTACACCTATTATAACTATGAACTCAAAGACAGTTTGAAAAACAGCCTGAGCGATATCATTTACTGGTATGGCAGTAAAGAAATGAAGTGTATTAAAGCGTCTGGAGCGCTATTCCAAAGCACTGTTAAGAACTGTCAATTAATTGAATTACCGGGTTATCGGCATTCCGAAATCAGTGCTTATCATCCCGAAGAATGGGTGCAACGAGCTGAGCAGTTTTTCGCAAATAAATAAGACCTCATCCGATTGGTACGGCGAGATTACCATACATCGTCAATAAGCTCATTCCAATGATAACAACATATGGCGAATACTTAAACATTGGATCTTTAAGCAGCTCGACAAACATGATGAAAAGACCGACTAAGAAGGCGACTAAGCCAAAATCGAAAAATAACGCACTTAAATTAATTTGCGGCCAGGGGAGTTTGATAAAATTTACATAGTTTGAGTATGAAAAGCAAATTAAAAAGCAGGCTAACGCCACGAAGGCATTTGACAACCGCACCGATCGTTCAATATTTTTCGTCGTTCTTGATAAAATGATCAAGCAACATATAATAATTGTGGATCCGCTTATCAGCAATAGATCATACATCCTCAGTCCTCCAATTCGAGATTTTCTTTATTCGTTAAATTATAGCAAACCCTGATTCCCGATTTTCATTGGGATATCGAGGAAATTAGCGGCCATTTTTCGGTTTCTACAAAACGATCCACCAGAGAATTGGCATTCTCAATGATTATCTGGTCAAATTCTAAATAGTTTAACAGCGCAATGGCATTTTTAGTCTGGGATGGCCCGACATGCAATTTGTAATCAAACCAAATTGTTTCGTCTGTAATGGTCTCCTGAAAATGATAATTATCGTACCTGTTTGCCAAAATATTGGTGAGTTCAATATCATGGGTGGCAATCAGACAAAGACAGTTCTTTTGATCTAAATAATCCAGAATCGCTGAGGAAGCGGCGATTCGCTCGATAGTATTGGTGCCTTTTAAAATTTCATCAATAAAGCAGAGACAGGGATAGTTATTCACCTTATCTAGTGTTCGTTTCAGAGATTTAATTTCAGCCATAAAGTAGCTGTCCCCAGCTAGAATATCATCCTTCACTGCCATGGAGGTCACGGGCAGGCAGTGAGCAAGCGAAAAACTGCTGGCAGTGCAGGTATAAATCGTCTGGGCAAAAATGCTGTTAATAGCCAGTGCTTTTACAAACGTTGATTTTCCAGAAGCGTTAGACCCGGTAATCAGGCTGTTTTGCTGAAGTTCAATGTCATTTGCTATGGGTGATTCCAATAAGGGATGATATAAATCAGCGGCAACTACTTTAAATTCTTCTGTAAAGGTTGGGTTAACGGTAAACGGAAGACTTTTTCTGAAAGATGCTAACGTGATTGAAAGATCCAGTTCGCCAATATTCTGATAAATGCGATGAAGGGCCTCCCTGTTCTTTGATACCAGGGCAATCGCTTTGTTATAGGTTCTGAAGTCGTAGAGGGTTATGATTTTCAGGTAGTCCAGAAGTAAATCAATGTCTGAGGTACCACCCATCATGACTCCGGAAAGCTTACCAGCAAGGGCTTTAAAGGGAACATTATCTTGTCGGATTTTATCCATTAAATCACTTAGACTGTCGGTTGTGTCATATGCTAAAAGTCTGTTACAACATCGGAGAATGGCTGATAAATAATGAATGGTTAGTAAATTTTTGGCTATTTCTTTTTTAAAATAGTAATAGACGACGCCATTAACAATGATTGAAAGGACTATACTCGCCAGACCAACTGATATATTTAATAGACAGATCCCCAAGCAAAGAAAAGGAATAATGGCCAGGATTGTATAGGCCAGGGGATTCTTAAGCGCTTTTAATTGACTTTCAAAAATAAGTGAAGAAACATCATTATAGCTGGATTTACCCAATTTTGAAAGAATCATTTGAATTTCCAGACGTTCTTCGGGATTTTCAGAGAAGAAAGTGATGTGTTTCTCTCGTTCTTTAAACAATTCATCATTCCATATTGGTTGATGCAGGGTTGCATACAACACCTCGTCGCCAACCGAGGTTAAACAGCTGTCCAAACGTTTAAAGACATCGTCCATATCCAAGTCGCTCCAGGTCAGTTCATCGATGGTGACCTCTATCTTTTCATATTTTAGTTTTCGATCCCAATAATCGGATACGCTTCCCCAAATATCAGGATTAAAACCGGTTGGTGCTGTTCCAAACTCATTAATTAAGCGTTGTCGAAAATCAACTCTCGCTCTTCTGTTTGACAATAAACTAAAACCAATAAAGCCAATGATTCCAATCCCTACAAAAAATAATATCTCCATTTAACCCCTCTTTTTCCAGGCATTTTTATGCTATTTTCAGAAACGATTGCCAGCAAAAATGTAAGTATAATATACACTTTAACATAATTGATGTCAAATTCGGCAGAAATCAATGCAATACTCGATCCAACAAACAAAACGTCGTCATGTTAATCATAATGAATTCGTTATCCTTTCAAAACATCTTGAGATCAATACCTTTTGTCGTCAAATAGAGAAATTGAATTTTTCTGATACTTTTGAGGGATTTGATTTTAAAGGCCTTAGCTTTGGCTATGCATCTTTCCCTGCCGATGGTTATAAGCTAAATGAGCTATTACATCTGGCCGATTTAAAAATGTATGAAATAAAAAACAGAAAGCGTAATATTAACTTGTAATATTACGCTTTCTGAATCTTTATGTTAATGTCGAACATCAGTGATTTTTATTTAATTGAGGCCTCATAAATCGATTGGATCGATTCATCTAATGTCTTATTAAATTCGTCATCACTTTGGTTCGCATTGAGTCCTTCGGTTAGTGCTCTTGAGAAACTGGCTATCAGTTTCGGATTCTTCGCCAATTTTTTATTTGATTCTTCTCGGGAATAACCACCCGATAGAGCAACCGTTCTGACAACATTTGGATGCACGATAATCTCTTGATAAAAATTATCAACATCGGGAATGGTCAGCTTAAACATAACCTGTACATTCGGATCCAACGTTTTCAGGTGTTCGAGGATTTCTTGTTTGAGCATGGCTTCGGCTTCGGCCTTATTAGGGGTATGAATATCAACCTCTGGCTCCAAAATTGGAATAAACCCTGCCGCTACGATGGCCTTGCCCAATTCAAATTGTTGATCAACAATGGCTTTGATCCCTGTTGGATTAGCTTCTTTTATGACAGAACGCATTTTTGTCCCAAATATATGTCGATCTTTTGCCCGGATGAGTAACGCATCAAGATCAGCAATCGGTTTCATTAGTTGAACGCCATTCTCCAAATCCAATAGTCCCTTATCAACTTTCAATATTGGTAAGATTCCCTTAGTATCCCAAAGATAATCGGCACTATATTTTCCATCTACTTTCAGATCCATTGTTTTTTCAAACAGGATCGCTGCCAGTATCCGTTCTTTGGTAAACGCAGGACTCTTCATAATTCGTGAACGCATCTCGTGAACCATTTGAAACATCTCTACTTCATCAGCATAAGCTTCTTTGGGAATTCCATAAATTGCCAGTGCTTTTGGTGTGCTACCGCCGCTTTGATCCAACGCCGCTATAAAACCGTTGTCATTTTTCATTCGTTCCAACTGTGACAAATTCATAACTACCTCCGTGTTTTATTTCTCCATTGTATTATACACCTTTTCAAAGCTTTTGAAACCACCTTAAGGTTAAATTTTTAAAAAAGAATTTTTACCGGGACTTTTTCGAACCCGCCAATGTGCCTATTTGAAAGTATTCTATACATTCTCTCACCTGGCTCAGTTGATAGCTACTCACTTGCTTAACGGTCACTCACCTTGCCAGCTGGAAGGTCGTGATAAATTAGTAGGAAGCTTAGTTTTAGAATTTCCCTGAGCCGCATTAATCTGCATTTGTGTTAGAAAAATACAGCCGCTTAAATCCGTGTCTTTGATGTTCGCATCCCGCATATCAGCGCCCAAAAAGTTGGTTTTCTTCAGGCTGCAACCGCTAAGATTGGCTGCAATCATCAACGCCATACTAAAATCTCGGCCATCAAGATTGGCTCGTTTAAAGTTTTTACCAAAATAGTCTTTATGGGCTGTCCCATCAGAAGAATCCGTCACTACTTGATCACTCACCTTTTTTAACGCCTTATTAGCACGCATTTTATAACTGGCAATATCCATAACCAGGATTTCAGTCGCAGTAGTTGCGGTCATTTGAATATTCTCTGCAATTAGCGCATCGATCTCCGCTTTAGTACGATCATCGCTGACTAAAGACAGCCCTTCCAATAAATACCAGGCGATCTGATGGAGCTGAAAGACCTTCATAAAGACCCGAAAGATTTCATCGGCCTTGTCCGGATTGGTTTTCCAGTTTTCATTGAGGTAACAGCTTTGGGTCACTTTCTGCCCGGCGCCAATGCAATCATAAGCCAGACACCCTTTCATCTTTTTCGTTTTCAAAAGAGCATGGATATCACAGCGAAAATCTGTCATCACGTGTTTACAGGGTACCCCCGCCTGCTTGTTTTCGGGAAACCCATCAGTTTTCGTGTAATACAAAGCGACGCAACATAGACCGCTGCATTTTTCACAATCGATCTGAAGTTCCGCTTCCAAATTCGCATATTTATTGGTTACTTCTATTTTCATCATCTAACCACCATTAAGCCTTTCTTCGTACCAGGTCTGTTCACATCATTACTCCATTAGGGTTATCTCGCCCTCTTTCTCCACCTTGTTGTTATTTTTGATTTAACCCTCTGATATTTTATCAATATATCACACTTTTGATGAATGATAAACGAAATTCACCCTTCTTATACTGATTAGCATTCAATGATGTCGTATTACAATGCCCTTTACTAGGATATTAAACGGCTCGGTATGGTCATTGCTCTTGTCATTCCTTATCTGACCTTATATAATATGTTTACAAACCTAAAATTCAAACACCATTATCCCGATTGCTGCATAATCTACAAATGGGATATCCGCAAATAACCACCTCAATTTCTCGCATAATAAAAGCCAACTCGCTTATTTGGGCATGAAAAGAGAGGACAGATAATCTTGAAACATTATAATATTAATAAGGAGCTGAACAAATGGAATGGATTGAAAGACTGAATAACGCAATAAATTATATTGAGGAGAATATTGCTGAGGACATTGACTATGAGCAAGTCGCCGCCATTGCCTGTTGCTCAACCTATCATTTTCAACGGATGTTTGCCTACATGGCAAATGTGCCCTTATCGGAATATATCCGCCGCCGGCGAATGACACTGGCAGCCGTTGATCTTCATGGTAGCGAAGAAAAAATAATTGATGTGGCCTTGAAATATGGCTATACTTCTCCCACCGCATTTAACCGAGCGTTTAAAACGATTCACGGCGTTGCCCCTTCACATGTTAAAGAAGGGAGCGTTGAGCTCTGTGCTTATCCGCCCATCAGCTTCAAAATTACAATTAAAGGAGTTACGGAAATGAATTACAGAATTGAACAAAAACCAGCTTTTCGAATTGTTGGCACGGGACAACCCTTGCACAAGGAAATTGAAAAAAACTTTGAAATTGTGCCGCAAATGTGGCAACAGGCGACTACCGATGGAACGATTCCAAAATTGGCGGTGCTGATGGATCAACAGCCAATGGGTTTACTGGGGGTCAGTGTCTGCAATGACACCGAGGACTGGCGATATTTTATTGCGGTTGCAAGCACGAAGAACATCGATGACAGTTTAACTGAATATACGGTTCCTGCTGCCACATGGGCGATCTTCGCTGGCAGTGGAACAAACCTGTCCATTCAAGAATTAGAACAACGGATTGTCACCGAGTGGCTGCCAACTTCTGGGTATGAATACGGCAATGCCCCGGACATCGAAGTCTATATCAATGCCGATCCACAAAATACGCAGTATGAAGTTTGGATACCGGTGGTTAAAAAATAAACGAAACGTGATACCCTCACTTAAAATCATTTGGCCACCCTTCTGGAACGCTGGCACTGCCAAACCGGAAGGGTAGCTCATTTTTTCTTATCTTAGTCGCCAACAGCAAATTATTTTATGTAAAAACAATACTATATATTATACTATATTGAATTCCTCTGAGTTAAAATCACTATAAAATCTTCCCGTTTCAGCAGTAAATTTCAAAACACAATAATCAGGATCTGTTACGCCCCCTGGATAATACATTGTATCGCCTTCGAGCCATATCATCTCTTTGCTTTTAACATCCTCTAGAATCGCCATTGTTCCTTTAAGCATTATTCCTCGAAAAAAAAGTTTATCACAAAAATATATGCAGGCCTTAGGATTACTGCGATATTGTGCCACTCTCATCGAAGACGTATTAGTAGTAAAATAAAATGTTCGTATTCCTTCTCTTTTCCTTGGTGGCAACATCGCTTTTGTATTGGGAAATCCTTTATCATCAACAGAGCTTATAAATGCCGCACTCTGCTGGTCGATTAAATCCCCAATTGTCTGATATTTATCATTCATTTAAACCCTCTTCTCCTTTGTCCCTACAAATCCAATGCTTCAAAAGATCTTACCGATTTTTTATAAGCGCCGAGTGTCAATACACTATAAAATAAGATACCGACGACTAATACCACCAGCTTATATTCAATATAATCCGGATCTTTCGTATCCAAATATTTTTGCATAAATGGCACCACATGGACACTTGTTTCTGCAATGATCATATAAATGGTCATCACCAGACTACCCCAACCAAAAGCAACCCCAACCTTGTCGGTATTTTTAAAGTAATTGGTAAAAAAAACGAGATTGAAGAACCCCATCATTAAAAAGGCTAACCCGAAAAAGGCCGTGTTTGCATCAATCCCGATCAGATTTCCCGGCAAATCATATAAGCTTCTGATATATGCAAAGGGGATTGCCGTTAATACCTGAGCTAGCTGAATCATGACGACAAATAAGAATCGTGATTTGACAATATCTTTTTTGCAAACCGGGAGTGTCATGGTGTAAAAAATATCGTTATTTTCCCGCCCACTTAAGCACATAAAGAAGATCCCCAGACTGGTGTAAAAAAATGTCACATAATAGGGATAATTAGGAATCAGCATCATTGCTGATAAAGATAAAAAAATAACTGAGGTCGGGTGCATCGCCAGCTTGAATTCTTTGTAAAGCAGATTATTCATTTCTATGTCACTCCTTTTCCAAATGAATCATAATCGATTCTAAATCCGCATCAGTCACTTTTTCATCGATATTATTCACATCGATCGATTTAATTAAAGCACTATAGCCATGCTTGATCGGCTTGTACCCGATCAGTTTGGATCTTAAATCATCGCTCAGGTGCTCGTCTGAAAATTCCATAACTTTGTACTGCGCTAAAAATGATTCAATATTGCTGTCTGCTAGCACTTTACCATGCTGGATATAAATGATATTATCCGCACATTTATCCAGATCTGAGGTAATGTGAGTCGAAAATAAAATCGTGATCCCATCTTTTGCTAGTCCCAAAAAGACATCAAGCAAGTCATCTCTTGAAATCGGATCAAGACCGCTGGTGGGTTCATCCAGAATTAACAGTTCCGCATGATGTGAAAGCGCCAGAACAAGTGAATATTTCACCTTCATTCCCTCAGATAATTCATCGGGGGTTTTGTTTTCGTCCAGTGCAAAGCGCTCCATATAATGTTGATAGGCTTGTTCATCCCATTTCTCATAAAAACGCCGGGTGGTTGCTGTAATTGTCTTGATCTTCTTTTTGGGATAATAATTAATCCCACCGGCAACAAAACCGATTTTTTGCTTGATTTCAAACTCACTCACTTTAAAGCTCTTTCCGAAAAATAAAATCTCTCCTCCGTCTGGATGAACAAAGTTCAGAAGTGCCTTAAGGGTCGTAGTCTTGCCGGCTCCATTACGGCCAATAAAACCGGTGATGGTGCCCTGTTCCAATGCAAAAGAAACATTATCGAGTTCAAAACGGTCATATTTTTTGCATAAATTGTTAACCGCCAGGACGCTCATTTTTCATCACCCGTGTCTGAATCAGCGTCCTTTCCGCCAAAAACCATTTGCGAAATCTTAGCAAACATATTTTTAGGGGGAATCGCAATCCCCTGTTCTTCATCTCCCAGCAATATCAATGTATCGCCTGGTTTAATATTAAAGACATCCCTTGCTTCTTTGGGAATGACAATCTGTCCTTTTTCACCGACCTTAACAGTCCAGGCATATTTTCCTTTTGGCTGAGTCATTATTTTCCTCCATTCAATGTGGCAAGTACAATAAGTATAATAAGTATGATTTGTACTACATATTATAATAATATCCCTTTGCCAAGGTTTTGTCAATCCTCTGCCAGCAGGTAATGCAGCATCTTTTCGGGATTCTCTAGGAATCGACGGGTCAGCTGATAATGTTCCGTTTCTCGATAATCTACCGATTGGATGCCCTCTTCGGACAACTGATATAGTTCTGCTTCCGGATAGGCCATCAGAATGGGCGAATGCGTGGCGATAATAAACTGGGAGTTCTGCCGTACCAGTTCGTTTATATGAACCAGCAGGGTCATCAGCCGACTGGGAGAAAGTGCGGCTTCAGGCTCATCCAGCAGATAAATTCCATTTCCGTTGAAGCGGTTTTCCACCAATGACAGGAAGCTCTCACCATGAGACTGGTTATGCAGTGACCGATCGCCGTATGCGGTTGGCAGCTGGTTCTGGAATTCCGCTTCATAAACCTCATCCAGATAACTGGCCGCATTGTAAAAACTTTCGGCCCTTAAAAAAAAGCCATCCTTGGGATAGGCTCTTCGCGAAAGAGTCAGGTGACGATGTAAATCAGAGTGGGTTGAGCTGGTAGAAAAGCTAAAATTGCGCGTACCACCTTCAGCATTAAAACCAAAGGCCACTGCGATCGCTTCCAGTAAAGTTGACTTTCCCGTGCCGTTTTCACCGACTAAAAAGGTCACTGCTTTGGGAAAATACAGCTCTTTCATCTGTGTCAGATGGTGTACCACCATCAAGTGGTGAAGATAAGAGGCTTCATCCACTGGTGAACTGAGTCGCACACTACTGATATAATTTTGTTCCATCTTAGGCTCCTTCCAATTTGGCTGAATTTGATTTAAACAATGATATGGTTTTCTATCCAGCGCCTAAAAAATCCCAATTGTTCTTCCGTATGAAAGTAATGTTCGCCATGTTCCATTACGGTTAGATCACAATTAAATTGCTGTGCGAAGTTTGAAACCGTATCGAATTCACATAAATCATCGTCCGAGCCATAAAGAATTGCAGTCGGTTTATCCCAGAAATTAATGGGATGTTCCTTAACATAGCAATAATAATCCCAATATAACACCTGTCCGATCGGGGTTGAAACTTCTTTTTCAGCTTGTAACTGTGTCTCGCTGATGCTAAACCACGACATCATATTATTGATAATTCGCTCCATATCGACAACTGGTGACAGGAATAGGCACTGCTTCAAATCAACATCCTTGTATGCAAGAAAACTAAAATATGCACCCATGCTACAAGCAAACAAACTGATCTCATTCCATTTTGTTTTTGCATATTCCATAATGGCAGAAAGATCTTTTACGCAATATTGAACCTTGCATGGCGTTGGATCATTGCGACGTTCACCATGCTCAGGCAGATCAAAGCTAAGCACCTGATATCCTAATTGTGTTAGTTTTTCTGCCAATATCACAATTGTATCATCGGATTTGCTTGACATATTTCCGTGTACAGCGATAAATACTTTAGGGGAATTCTCGCCCCAAATAATCGCTGGAATACCATCTATTGTTAATTTTTGTTTTATCATTTTCCCTCCATTCATGTCTCTTTATTAAATCGGATATTCATTTTCTCTTTTTAAATTTTTCCATAGCAAACGCATAGGATTCGTCAATCAGCGGTTTTAATTTCTCAAAGGTATCCTCTGATGGGTTCAAAATGCTGATCCATCCCATCCAGGCATATACAGGATGTGGTAAAATCGTATCCAATAAGGTAAAATCATATTCCATCCTAACAACCTCACCGGCTGCTGGGCGGGCCGGGTTACTCCCAAACAATTCTGAAAATGTTTGTTTTCGCAATCCCATATTCGTTCTAAAAATCCCTTCTCGGTTCAGATTGGAGCCTTTATCGTTGGCACCATCTTTTTCTTTCACAGTCAACACATAAACGCCACGCTTCAAGGCATGATCGGGGTTATAAAATATTCCTTTTTCACCCCAGCTCTCTACCAAAACAGTATCGGATAAATACTCCGTGC
The DNA here is from genome assembly GCF_030652775.1 of Acetobacterium sp. Taxonomy (GTDB): domain Bacteria; phylum Bacillota; class Clostridia; order Eubacteriales; family Eubacteriaceae; genus Acetobacterium. Next base: position 21,675 of record NZ_JAUSPS010000010.1, read on the forward strand.
AATAGTTTAATATCTGATTTGCTTTCATCAAAACTTCACCTCGTCTTCTAACATTTACTCAAATGCTACGCTGTTCTCAATGTTAATATTACCCCAACTATGTCTGCTTTTAAAACCATTATACCTCTTAGTTTCGCTCATTTAAACAAAACCTTCTATTCAACAATAAAAAACGAGGCCTCAAGATTTGTTATCTCAATACCTCGCCATTTTTTTTCGCAACACTTTTTATAATCGACCGATATTCCCACACATAATATCATTTAATTTTCCACGCAGTTGATCTTTATTCCAGTCCCACCAACAAAGCGACTGCAATTTTTCAATTGTTTTATCGTCGAATCGTTTTTTAATCGGCTTTGCGGGTACTCCGCCAATGATTGTGTAGGACTCAACATCCTTTGTGACAACGGCTCTAGTTCCGATGATTGCCCCATTGCCAATCTGAACCCCCGACATAATAACGGCTTCATAGCCAATCCAGACATCATTTCCAATCACAATATCACCCTTTTTATCCCAGGCCTGAGTAACATCTTTCTGCTCAAGGCCATATTCTTCCCAAAATAACGGAAATGAATAAGTCGATAACGACTTCAAGGTATGATTGGCACTGGTAAAAATGAACTTTGCACCACAGGCAATGGAACAGAATTTACCAATAATCAATTGATCCTGATTGATGGGATAATGATATAACACATTATTTTTTTCAAAATCAATGGGATTATTTACAAAATCGTTATAGATGGTATAGTCGCCAACCTTAATATTGGGATTGTTAATAACAGTATTTAGATAAATGGTCTGGGTATCACCAGTCCGAGGGTATGTTTTTTCTTCCGGAATAGACATTTCAAATCCTCCTAAATAGTTTAATTATCTTTCAGATCTATTCCAGTAATTACAATACAGCATTTCATTGCTTTCCCACCTTTTCTATTCCATTTTAATTTAACCAAAGATGACATGATGTCTTTTTTCTAAAGCACTCTTCGCTATTGTATCGAGTTCATTAACGCATGAAAATACTCCGATTCATGCGTTTTATAAAGCGGATACCAAGCCTCTAATGTTTCTGGCGAAAAGACCGCCAAAGCTTTCAGAACTTCCACCGTAAATTCCAATGGTGCAACCCCGGTCGCTGTGATTAAGTTTCCATCCGTAACCGCTGGGTCATTTTTGTAATATGCTTCACCTTGATAATCCGGACAGACCATTTTGAGATATCCCAGATCATTGCTTGTATGGTATCTGGAATCCAGCAACCCATTCTTGGCAAGTCCCATTGTCGCACCACAGATGGCCGCCACAATCATGTTTTCTTTAATACCCTGCTCGGCTATATTGATGATCGGTTCGTGGATTGCCTCTAACCAGGTATCTCCGCCGGGTAAAATCAGAGCATCTGCGCTTTTTAAATCGCACTCGGCCACACTGATATCCGGTAATATTTTCAAACCGCCCATGGTCGTAACTGGTGTCGCATCAACGCCTACGGTTACTACTTTGCATGGCGTTATCCCCTTCTTAAAAAATCTGCCGGAATTAAGTTCTGCCGTTAAATATCCAATTTCCCAATCTGCCATGGTATCACAGACATAAAGATATATCGTTCTAATCATCTTAAATTTCTCCTCTTAATAATCTTCTCATCTTATCATGATTTTCTTTTATTATTTCTTCGTACCACCAAATAATTGCCGCAACGCATAGAACCAAACTAATCACAACCGCTATTATTGTCCCCTAAAGCCCGTTTCTGTTTTGTAATCATTCCTTCAAACAAATAATTTCACTACCTTTACTTTCATAATAACGTAACATTTCGTCAATTTTCCTTTTATCATAACTGGTAACGCAATCGGATAGGACATTAACGCCATAATTTGCTTTGCGTAAGTTGTAACAGGTTGATTTGACACAAGCAACAGCATCTGCTCCTGCTATGTAGAAATCACATATTTCATTTTTACTAATAAAGTCGGTAAATTCTTCACAGCTTAATGCGTTTCCTTTGTATTTTGTAAAAACATTTTTTGATACTATTTTCAAGTCTGAAGCTAATTCAGACCCATATGTATCGGGTTTAAAAGTCCTCGTGCCGGCTGATAAATTTTCATGCCTGATATAAATAACACGAATATTATGATTGACTGCCCAATCAATCGCTTTATTGATATTGCCAATAACATCCTTGTAATTCTTTGTTATGTCATTTTGAATATCGATTATTACTAAGGCTTTTTTCATAGTGTTTCCTCCTGATCGGTCGATTGATTTGGTTACTTTTTTATTATACCTTGCAATTGTTGACAGCAGTATGGCAACAATCTATAATGATAATAATAAATTTTGGAAGGCGGCTGACAGATGAAAGTTGACAGGCTTGTTAGCATTATTATGATACTCCTTGATAAAAAGCGTATCGGCGCACAGGAGTTAGCCGATCTGTTTGAAGTTTCACCCCGTACAATCTACCGCGACATAGACACGATCAACATGGCGGGTATTCCGGTTCGCGGGGCATCGGGAGTGGGCGGCGGCTTTGAAATCATGCAGCAATACAAGATTGATAAAAATGTTTTTTCGACTGCCGACCTTTCTGCTATCTTGATGGGGCTTTCCAGTCTTTCCAACATGATACGAGGTGATGAACTGGTAAACGCCCTTGCGAAAGTCAAGAGTTTTATCCCTGCCGACAGAGCCAAAGACATTGACTTAAAAGCAAATCAAATCGCTATCGATTTAAGTCCGTGGATGAGCAACCAGAACATACAACCCTATTTAGAAATGATCAAAACAGCTTTACAGGAAAGCAAGCTACTTTCCTTTGAATATTCAGACCGCTACGGAAATAAAACCGCACGAACAGCCGAGCCGTATCAGCTTTTATTGAAAAGCAGTCATTGGTACTTACAAGGGTATTGCCATAAAAGAAATGATTTTCGCTTATTTAAACTATCCCGCACATCAAACCTACAAATACAAGCAGAATTTTTTACGCCACGAGATTATCAAAAACCGCAGTTAGATTTTACTGATATTTTGGCAACGATGCAAACAAAAATCAAAATTCGCATCCACAAATCTGTCATGGACAGGGTCCTTGATTATTGCACTTATGAACACTTTTCGCCAGACGGTGAGGAACATTACATTGTTAGTTTTCCTTTCATTGAGAACGAATACCACTACAATATTCTTTTCAGTTTTGGGGATAAATGCGAGTGTTTAGAGCCGTTACATATCCGCACAGAAATGAAGCGTAGAATACATGATATCGCTGCCCTATACGAAAGTTAATACTTCTTAAAGTATTTTAATTAATGTCCCGCAATGCTGGCTGATATCTGTAATAAGCAAACTAACGGGGCCAGAGCTTTAAAAATATGCCCTGACCCCGTTATTATTCTTTTTATGAAGATTTTTTTATTCCATCGCCCGCAATCGTTCAACCAAGGAATTGTTTTGAAAAGAGCGTACTGAAACACCCGAAACCAGAACCGGCACCAGCAATGTGACCAGAAGGTATGCTAGAAAATACCAAATCGGAAAGCGATAGTGCATATAGGTTGCGCCAAGTTCCCGCAGCAGATGGACCAGCAGGTATCCCATCCCGGTACCCACTATCAAGGTAATAACCAGATTCCCCAACGCCAGAATTAATCCCTCGCCCTGAACCATCTTCATCAATTGGCCACTCGTCATTCCGATTGATTGCAGCATTGAAAACTCCTGTCGACGCGAAATAATATTGGTCATCAGCGTGTTGATCAGATTGATCAGACTAAAGGCGATAATAAAAATTGACAGCCCCAGAATCACTCGATTGATCAGAGTGAACGATATCTTATCGGCAATCAGCTCTTCTCTAAGCGTATCCATTGCCAGGAGCGGATTTTCGTTGACCAGATTTTGTATCTGCGGCTCAATCTCAGCCCCTCTCAATTCTAAATCATCAACCGAGACCACCAGCGTTTCAGTGGTGTCAACCCCAGGAAATAAGAGATCCAGCTTTTCCCGGGGAATGAGAAACCAGCCGGAATTATAAGTTACTTCGCTATAAGTATCGATGGCGCCGACCACCTTAAAATTTTTCTCTACTTCCTCGGTGCCGTTGAAATAATGGAGGGTGACAGTGTCGCCCATTTCAAATTTCCAGCCAAATATTTCCTCCGCCACGCCATTAAGAACAATCAGCAGTTCGTCATTGGCAATCATTTCGTCATAATCAAAGTTGCCTTCTTCTAAGACATTTCTAACATTTTCCTGATCTTCCCGGGTAAATGGAGCCAGGCTGTCCTGATTGTTGACTTGATCCTTGTAATCGTAATTGACTTGGGCTTTATGATAACTTTGTACCGCTTTGACGCCGTCAATTTCTTTAATGCTTTCAATAAATTCGGGATTCAGAGGATTGTTCAGCTGAATCCCGACATTGCCGTTCTCCATCGTTTGTGAGGCATTATAGTCATAGGCGATGATGTATTCACCCCATTGATAAAAGCCCTGTCGGGAATAATCCTCCGCTGTCATGGAGCCGATAAATGTCGCTCCGGAGAGAAAAATAACCCCGCCAACGCCCAGGGAAATCATCGTCAATAGTGTTTTTTTGCGATTCCTTTCGGCACTCATCATTGCCAGATGCAACGGCGTCATTTTCCGTTTGATGCTTTTAGATTCTTTTTTTCGACTCTGGCGGTACTGTGAAAAAAGCGATGCCTCAATCGACGTAACAGAGGCTGCCAGTTTTGCCGGTTTTCGGATAGAAATCAACACAGTGATCAGATCGGCCAGCAGGATGATCAAACTGACAATCAGGGTGCTTTCCCAGTCCCAGCCGCCCGGCTTGATATAATAAGCGATCGGCCAGGCAATCAGAAAGCCTGCCATCGACCCGATCAGGCAGAGCAAAACCCCTTCCCGTCTGACTAAGGCCCTAATCTGTTTTTTGGTTGCTCCCAGTGTTCGCAGTTGCCCAAACTGCCGGATTCTGCCGACCACCGAAAGATAGAAGACACTGTAGATAACCAATACACTAACCAGCAGGATGCCGATACCAACGCCGACAGCTACCCCAACATTCATGGCCGACATCGTCAGCGAATTGGAAAAATAGTTGTTTTCATTGATGTTTTTTCGTTCGATTCCGGCCTCTGCACCAATGCTACGAATGGTATCCAGAAACTCCTGCTCAGACATACCCTCGGCCCCCTGAATTCGACAAAGTGCATGATAGGCGACATCCTTTAATTGTGGTCCATTCTCGGCATATTCCCGGGAAAAGATTAGCGGATAGACCTTGGTAACCTCCGCTTCTTCTAAAAATCCGCAAACGATAAAGGTTTCGGTTTCCCCATCCAGAAAGGTCAGAGAAACCGTCTCCCCGATCGTGGCCGGCACGCCCAGTACCTTCATCAAGGATTTGTTAACCGCAATTTCATTGAATTGATGGGGATAGCTGCCTTCGATAACCGCAGTTGTTTTAATCGGCGCCGTTATTTCCTCATAATAAACTGGCTGGATCATTTCTCCATTTAGTTCAAAGCCCTGACCCAATTTATCCAGAGTCATAAATTCAACCTGTTCTTCGCTCTCCAGCGCGGCAATCTGGGCCGCATTTACATTCATATAGGTGACATGCTGCATCATCGCTACCTGTCTTTTTAGTTCAATACCCTGGGCCGAGGTGAACAATGCCATCACCCCCAGCAAACTGACGGACAGGGCAATGGTTATGAGGATAAAGAGATTTCTTGTTTTACTGGTTTTGATACTGCGCATGGCAAGATGACGAATAATGGCCTGATTGTTGTTTATGATTTTTTTTGCCGTTTTCATCGTTTTACGATCTTTCCATCCTCAATGCGAATGATGCGGTCCGCAAGTTGAGCGATTTCAGTGTTATGGGTGATCATCACCAGCGTCTGGCCGAATTTTTTGATGCTCATTTTTAAAAGACCCAGCACTTCCTGACTGGTTTTACTGTCTAAATTTCCCGTCGGCTCATCCGCCAGCACAATCGCCGGCTTTGATGCTAAGGCCCTCGCCAGGGCGACCCGCTGTTGCTGTCCCCCGGAGAGATTATTGGGGAAGCGCTGCGTCATCGTCTGTAAGTGCAGCAGCTCAATAATTGCACGGATATAGTTGCGGTCCGGCTTGTTGCCATCGAGTTCCAGGGGCAAGACAATATTCTCGTAGACGTTCAGCATCGAGACCAGATTGTAGTTTTGAAACACAAAGCCAATCTGTCGCCGCCGAAAGATAGTCAGCTGCTCATCGGACATCTGCGAAATTTCTTTACCGCCTATCGTTACATTTCCAGCGGTGGGAACGTCCAGTCCGCCCAACATATGGAGCAGTGTCGATTTTCCGCTGCCCGATGTCCCGACAATCGCTAAAAACTCGCCTTTCTCAACTGCGAGTTCGATACCATCAAGGGCTTTGACGCAATTTTCTTCTTTTCCGTAATATTTTTTTAAATTTTTCGTTTCCAGTATTTTCATCAAATTGATTCCTCCTGTTTGCGCCAGTATAGCAAGACAAACTAACCAAAATATAACAGTTCTCATGAAATGAATACGAAATTAACTAAAAAAGAGCATCAATTCTAACAAGCCGGTTAGGATTAACGCTACTTTGACAATTTTAAAAAGCATTGGGCAAAAAAATAGAAAAGGTTGAGCCCTCGCCGATAACAGAGCGCACCATCATATAGCCGTTCTGCTTCTGTATGATTTCACGGGCCAGATAAAGACCGATTCCAATTCCCTCAATCTCCAGATTTGCTTGCTCCCGGTAAAATCGCTGAAAGATCTTCCCATAATGCGCTTCGGGAATCCCTTTGCCCTGATCGGTGATAGTGATTCGGGTATACATTTCGCATCGTTTGACCTCAACGGTGATGAAACTGTGATCCGGTGAGTACTTCACCGCATTCTCCAGCACATTGAACAAGGCTTCCGCCGTCCATTTTAAATCATGGTTTAAGCGGTATTCCTCTGGACAATTAACGGTGATCTGGATCTGCTTTTTTTCGGCCGGAACGGTTATATCCGACAAGGCTGCTGCCAGCGTATCAAACAAATTTTCTGGCTGCCTTTTAAGTTGAATCAGGCCCGCTTCCAATCGTGACGCTTTTACCATGAAGGATAGTAAAAATTCCAGCTTTTCAAGCTGAGTTCCCATTAATTTGAGCAGTTCATTTCTGGTCTGCTCCGGCAGATCGCGATCCTGGATGGTTTCGTGCAGCATTTTTAAATTGGTCATTGGCGTTTTTACCTGATGCGATATATCCGAAATAAAACCCTCCAGCACCTTTTTTTCAGTGGTTGATTTTTCTGTCGCTATTTTTAATACGTCGGCGATGCGGACAATTTTCTGGTTAATCTTTGAAATCAGTGTTTCATCCAATAAATCCAGGGCATTGACGTTTTGATAATCATCATTAAACAGCAACTCCAGATTTTCGCTGATGTCATCCGTGATTGCGCTAATGATCTTTTCATCTCTGCGTTTCACAAAATAGCCGTTCAAAATAAAAAACAGACAGAGTAGCGCCGAAACTGCGGTTGCCAGGGGATGATGGAATAGCAAAAATATAAAACCACAGTAAGCAACGCTTAGCAAGATTGCCACGCCCCCCCAAAGCTTATTTCTCATCGGGCACCCCCATCCATTGATAACCCATCCCATAAATGGTTTTGAGATGTTTTTTGTCCCTGGTGTCAATCTTTGATCTGATCCGGCTGATCATCATGGTCAGAGCATTTTCATCGACAAAGTTCTCGTTGCAATCCCACAATTTTTCCAGTAGCAGCCGTCTTGTCAGCACCGTCTGGCTGTTTTTGATAAAAATGTCAAGCAGCTTGTATTCGTTGCTGCTAAGCTCGATGGCGTTTCCACCAAGACTGGCTTTTCGCTCTGAGAAATCAATGATCAGATTGCCGTCGTTATAAATATGCTTCTCAACACTACCGCCATTTCTTTTGATAATCACGGCGATCTTTTTCAGCATGACGCTAATCAAAAACGGCTTGGTGATGTAATCTTCGGCCCCCAGTTCAAACCCCTTTAAAATATCACTTTCGAGATCATTGGCGGTTAAAAAAATAATTGGTGTATCGATTTGGTCACGCCATTTTCTACATAAATCAAAACCATTGCCATCGGGCAGATTCACGTCTAAAACGATCAGATCAACCTGACTCAGCTCCAGCGTGCTGTCAGCTTCTTTAAAATTGTAGGTCGAAGTCACCTGATATCCCGCTGAAATAAGATTATAGGCCAAGGTGTGATTCAACACCTTGTCATCTTCGACAATCAATACCTTCATCATACCATTCCCATCCTTTTAGTGTATTCGTATTTAGTGCATTCGCCATTATTGGTCTGCGCCCTGATCATTTTTCCTGGTTATTTTATCAGTGCCGCTCGCTTTAAGCTATCATTTTCCGGTTTCAGTTGCAAGCGTTTTTTCGGCCTGCTTTTTATAGTGACTTGAATCATCAATTTTTCATAAATCTTTCTCACTCATTGATCCAACTTGACTTTATTACATTTTACCATTAAAATTCAACTATCCAAATGATAAAAGAAATGGCAGTGGGAAAGGGATATTCCTGACACAAATATGGAAGGAATGAAGATGAACACGAATGTAAATATCCCCTGGCAAAAAATTTATGAGTTTACTCTGACCTGCGGAAATATGCATGACCTGAAAGCCTTTTGCGCCGAAATTTTGGCCGGCCTTGGCAATCTATGCGACTTCGATCAGTCCCTTGTCTATTTTCTCGATGGCAATGGCAAGGTGTGTAATCAGTATCTCCACAATATTGACAAACAATGGAGTACCATGTACCTCGAATACTACTCAAAAAGTAAGACCGGCTATTATAGCCTGGTGAAAAATTTACGCGAAAACCCTGCTAAACCAACCATCAATATCCGAGCCTGGAAAAAAGAACCACCCACCGAGTTTGTTTCTAATTATATTCCTCCCCGGGGGGTTAAATACTCTCTTGGTTTTGCGCTGTTTGATCTAAACGGCAAGCCGCGAACCTTGTTTGCCCTGGACAAAACAAAAGATGAAAACTTTACCGAGACCGAGTTTATGACCCTGTCCCTGGCGGTTCCACAGTTAAACAATCTGCATAAGAATTTTTTCACGCAGCAGACAAGCCGACAAGCTGTTGATCAGATTTCCTGGGAAACCACAAACCTGACCTCCCGCGAGATCGAAATTGCCAATCTGCTGTGCCAGGGGATTTCGCCAGCGGTCATCAGTCAATCGCTTTACATCTCCCAGTCCACTACCAATAAACATATCGCTCATATCTATGAAAAGATGCATGTTTCCAACCTCCAGGAACTGCTCGTCCGGTTACTGGCTTAAGTAGAACAATTATATCGCTAAATAAAATCCCCCTGGAGTAGTCGCCTTTGGGAGGCGCATCTACTCAGGGGGATCAAATCCGCAATCTATTCAATTATTGATTGACCTGATTTGGTCAGTCCGCTTTCGGCCCCGGAATACAGCCGGCAACGGTGTAACTCCATGGCCTCGCCTGATAACTGAGCAGTGAGCCACCATCCACATCAATGGTCTCACCAACGATGAAGTCCGACATCGCAGTACACATCGCCAATACCACCAGCGCCACCTCGTCAGGATTCATGACCATCGGTGTCTCGCGACCGTATTTGCCGCGTTCCTCAGCAAACTCCGGTCCATACAGACCAACTGCTTCCGCAGCATTAGTCAGGGCTCCGGCTGTCAGCATCCCACCAGGTGCGACACAGTTGACACTGATGCCGTATTGGCGCAATTCTTTCGCAATTCCCTTTGTCATACTGACAATCGCCCCCTTGGCTGCATTATAGTGGGTCATCGTACCCAATTTAGCGGCGTCAGAGCCTTTATGAGCAACTGACGAAATGAACACAATTTTTCCCTTGGTCTTTTGCGCAACCATCACCCGGGCAGCCGCCTGGGCAATAAAATATTCGCCCTTTAAATCGGTGTTGATCACCGTGTCAAAAGCCTCTTCTGGCATATCCAGAAACGAATACATTGACCATACTGCGGCATTGGCCACGACAATATCAACGCCGCCGTATTGTGCCACCGCATAATCAACTGCGGCATAACAGTCAGACACCTTGTTAACATCGGTCTGGAACCACTTTACTTCAAAATCTCTGGCCCGAAAATCAGCCTCGGCCTTCATCCCGGTCATTTCTTTTCGCGATGCAATGACCACCCGCACGCCGGCCTCGGCTAAACGGTTTACGACGTTATAACCCAACCCAGTGGCGCCACCGGTTACGATTGCCACCTTACCCGCCAGATCCTTGCCGAACACTTCCGGTAGACTACGAATTTGCTGGGTACTTTTTTCCGCCATTGCTAAGATTGTATTGGCATCCATTTTCATAAAATCGTCTCCCCTAACTTATCACATAAAATTATTTTCACTTTTGTTTAGTTGGCGTATGAACCAGTCACACTTAACTCAGTTCATCCGCCCGTCTTGCTCTTTCTGAAAATTACCGTCTTGGCTATCTTACCGTGTACTTTTGTTCCAACTGGTTCAGGAATTTGTCAAGTTCCTGCGCATCCATGTGGAAGCCGTGCTTATCTTCGGGATATACACCAGTCCGAACATCATTAGCCCAGCCACTGTATGCGGTTGCAGCCCACTTAAAGAAATCACCATAGGCCTTGGCATGAGCAGCCGCTGATGGCATCATGTTGAAGGTATCAAAGTCAACCATTTCGGAACCGTCAGCGTCACCACCGGCACAAATGGCAACCACTGGTACACTCAGTTTCCTGGCGATGGCGTTGGTAACTTCGATCGGGGTCAGTTCAATGGTCATGCCCATCATCCCATTTTCCTGATACTCATAAGCCATTCGGAAAACATCCATGGCATCTTCTGCAGTTTTACCCAGACGCTTGTAGCCACCATGCCGACTGGTCTGCCAGCCCGACAGCGCCCCGACGTGACCGAATACAACCAGATGGTTATCGGCCATATACTTCAGAGTCTCGTTACTGACACCCATCGGGAGCAGGGAGTCAGCGCCATTGGCCATGTACAGGGAGCCGTTTTTTAAAGCCTCTTCTTTAGAGCAGTAGGTCGGGGTCTGCATATAGAAGTTAAGATGGATCAGCTGCGCCGCACTGCGGACGTCGCGAATCCGCCAGCTGGCGTTGGCAATCTGCATCTCGGTGTTCTCACCGGGAGTCGTCAGGCGACAGATGTCACAGTCAGCCATTTCAGCGGCCATCACAAAATACTTGTCGCGGTCGGCTGGGCACATCTGCACAATCTTCTCGCCATTATCCTTCTTCTCCTGAAGATAAGCGATTGATTTTCGGCCTTTTTTCATCTTGGATGCTTTAACACCTTGTTTTTCTTCTTTACTGATTTCGACTTCGTTGTTTCCCTTTTCTGTTGACATATGAAATCCTCCTTTTATTTTGGGTCATTGCCCATCATTCCAAACACGTCCGAACTCCACATCCTTTTCAGATGGCTGGTGCCGGTTTGTAACACGATCGCAATTTTGTTAGTTGAGCGTGTAATCCTTTTCATGTTTTGCTTGAGTTAACTATATCAAAAAGAGTTTTATCGAGTAATTAGTAATTTTATGTATTAAATATTATCGATTTTACCCATTTTACGGACAATAAAAAAATGATATAATATCTAATTCTCAATATTATATCACTTGAATTACATTACATCGTATTATAAACAATATCCGGGGGTGAGAGGTTCCGAGAAGAACATCCGGTTTTTTTTATTTCCGCATAAAAAAATCTGCAGACCAAGACAAAAATCGGGAAATAGTCAGACCTATTATTTCCGTGATTCCATTTTTACTTGTTTAATTGCTATTTCTAATCTTCCTGACATTATTATTCATTAAATGTCTTCCCAGATTTTTATAGATGAATTTTTTTATTTCAGACATTTCCTGACGATGTTCCTTGAGCAAATCATCGGGATTATCATAAACGCCAAAATCCTGAGTTATACCTTCACTTTGGATGTAGGTGTTGTTCTTGTTCCAATCAATAATTGGATGTTGAAAGTCTTTTACTGCCACCCCATATCCACAAAAAGGGCCCGTACATTCACTGTTAATTTTCTGCAATTTCTCCAGGTACTTTTTATCCAGAATAAATCCCTCTAACTCACACCAATTGTTTTCATATAATACTTCAACCCAGCTATGAAATACATTCTTTGGTGCATTTTTGTAGACAATTCCCGTCATCGCGCCTTTTTGCAACTTTTTATCAATCGTAAACCCATGAACTCGACACGGTATTCCAACTGCTCTTAACAGGGCCATAAAAAGTGTTCCTTTCGTGTTGCATTGCCCATATCCATCTGAGAGGACTTTTGATGCCGGGATGTTGTCGTCCACATTATAGCCAAACATTATTTCATCCCTAACATAATTATAAATTGCCTTTATCTGTTGATCGTCTTCAAGATTTTCCCATTTCCTAATTTTTATTAAATCCTGGATTCTTTGATGAGAATAATCTAATAGTTTTGTTTCATCTAAATATCTATTGCTTTCCATTGATATCATCTCCCTAATCAAAAGCTGAATTTTTTACTCAAATAACAGCAGGTTCATATGCTTGTTACATCTTTTTATAGGATATATTATTTAAACGTCCAAGTAAAGTAAGTTGTTAGGCCTAACCTAAAAGTTACGTTCCTTTTTTTGCTTAACGACGCGGGGCTCAGGGCGCTGCATAATTTCCGGGAAAAATGAGTGTTTGTACCATCAAAAATAAATGCGTTAAAGGAGACTAAACAATGACTTTTCGGGGAAAAACCACTGATAATGACATGACTAAAGAATTGTAGACTTTTGAATCCCGAGCCAAAAGCGATGTCCCACAACAATAGCAACGCAACCAAAGCTGACATTTTTTGTGCCATTATGTTAACATTAATTGATGGATGTCATTTCCAAAAGCTGGTAGAATAAGGACAGGTGGTGAAAATATGAAAAATGTGATTAGTATGAATTTACAGACCCTACGAAAAACCCATCAGTACACACAGGAAGATGTAGCCGATAAAATCGCAGTTTCCCGGCAGTCCGTTGCTAAATGGGAAAACGGCGAAAGCTTACCGGATATGAATAAATGCATTGCCCTGGCTCAGCTTTATAACATTTCCCTTGATACCCTCGTCAACGGAACCGAAACGTCAGGAGTACCCTTGCCGCCAAAAGGGAAGCACGTTTTTGGCACGGTGATTGTTGGCGAACGCGGACAAATTGTCATTCCCAAAAAAGCCCGGGAAGTCTTTCAGATCAATCCCGGAGACAACCTGATGATTCTGGGTGATGATAATCAGGGGGGCCTTGCCCTGATTGACGCCAGTCGATTCATCAGTCAGTTTGAGTTTGTTAAACAAAGTTTGGGCTATGCCGATCGAACCGTTAAGGATAACGAAAGTGAAGATTAAGAAAATGCAAGTAGTCCTGATTGTTTTGGCTTTTTTAGTAATCGGCGGCGCCGCCGTCTTTGGTTATTTTTTTTACAGCAATTTACATCCGATCGATGATCGCTATCTCAAACAGACCCTCGCCGCTGGCTTTACTGAACAAACAGCCACGCTGGATAATGGTTCGGTTATTAATTATGGTGAGGGGCCAGATAACGGCCCCGCCCTGCTGTTAATCCACGGACAGGGCGTTTCCTGGGAGGATTATGCCGCAGTTCTGCCCGAATTATCGAAAAACTATCATGTCTTTGCGGTGGACTGCTTTGGCCACGGTCAATCCAGTCATGATCCAGCGCTTTATTCCTGTGCAGCCAACGGCCAGGCGCTGATTGCATTTATGGAGCGTGTTATCGGTGAAAAATGCTTTGTCTCTGGTCATTCTTCCGGTGGTATTCTAGCTGCCTGGCTTGGCGCCAACGCACCGGAGCTGGTCAGCGGCGTTCTACTTGAAGACCCCCCACTCTTTTCCGTGACCCCTGAGGAAATGCAGGAAGGATCCGGCTGCTTTGCCTGGCAGGATACCTTCATGACCATCCACGGCTTTCTGAATCAAACGGCTGAAACGGATTTTGTTGTCTATTATTATAAGCATGGCTATATGGTTTCCCTTTTCGGCGGCTTAAAAGAAAAGGTGGTAACGGCCGTTGAGACGTTCCGCCCAGAACATCCCGATCAGGGGCCCAGAATCTACTGGATTCCCTATTCCTGGCTGCGACTGATGAATACCATTGATCACTATGATCTGGCCTTCGGCGAGAGTTTTTACGATGGTTCATGGATGAATGGGGTCGATCAGGAAACGATGCTAAAAACGATTTCGGCTCCGACAATTTATCTGAAAGCCGAAACAAATTACGGTAAGGACGGGGTCTTGTACGCCGCCAACACCGATGAAGATGCCAACAAGGTTCAGGCTTTGCTCTCCGATTGCGAAACCCTGACCATCAAATCAGGCCATGACATCCATTATGAGCATCCCGTCTTTTTCATTTCCGCGTTAAACAATCTGCAGACCAAGATAAAAATAGAGGAAATAGTCTAACAAACTATTTCTTCTATTTCATTTTTACTTATTTAATTGCTATTTTTAATCATCTTGACATTGCTATTCATAAGTATGTCAAGATGATTTTTATAGAAAAAATTCTTAATCTCAGACATTTCCTGGCGATGTTCTTTTAGTAAATCATCGGGATTATCATAAACATCAAAATCCTGAGTTATATCTTCACTTTAGATATAGGTGTTGTTCTTATTCCAATCAATAATTGGATGTTGAATGCTTACTCAATCTGAAAATAATGGTTCAATCATTTTAAGAATAAGCTCAACTCTATCCTTCACCTCCGGGATTAAAAGAGAAGCGATCGTAATAACCATGTTTTTCTTTGTATTCACGTAAATCACGTTCCCCCCATCTCCCAGGGCAGCATAACTTTGCTCTTTTTCATCAATAATCCACCAAAGGTAACCATAAGACAAGCTGTCCCACCTGATGTGTTCCTGTGTGCTTATATCGATCCATTGTTTTGATATGATTTGTTTGCCTTCCCATAACCCGCCATTTAGGTACAATTGGCCTATTTTTGCCATATCCACCGGCGTCAAGGTAAGACCCCAGCTTGCCGTGTTGATCCCCTGGGGATCAACAACCCAGCCATTGGTATGTTTTTCTTTTGCATAAAAAGCCATCTGTTCTTCTTCACTTCGCAACACCACATTATGCATCCCATTGATTCCTAGCGGCGAGAATAAATTTTTTATCGCAAACTCAATTATTGGTTGCCCTGTCGCTTTTACAAGAATGCCCGACAGGATATGTGCGCCAATGATGGGCGAATACTTAAATTCTCCGATTTGTTCGCCGCCCAATAAATCCAGGGCGGCTTTTACCCAGTTTTCACTGGCGAAAAATGCCTCATATGGCTCTAACTGATATTTATATGGGGCGGTCATGGTAAGCAGATTTTTAATCGTAACTTCCTGTATTGTTTTTTCACCGGCTTGAACAGCGTAATCCGGAAAAAAATCTAATACTTTCTGATCTACACTTTTAATCTGTCCCTTGTCAAGGGCGATCCCGATCAAACCGGAAACAATGCTTTTTGTCACTGAATACACATGAATGGAGTGATCAGCGGCATACCCGTTAAAGTAGTTTTCGTATAATTTATTGCCGCTTTTTTGCACAACAATGCCCGCTATATCGGGATAGTCACTACTTATCATCTTTTCAAACGCTTTAATTTTTTTCTGATTCATACAATTTTCTCCTTTAGGTTTTAACGGATATCCTTGAAACTAAGGATAAGTCCATTAAAAATGTATTGCAAGAACTATTTTAAAAATGTTAAAAAAATATGACACAGCGACGTTTCCCGTTACATTATTAAATTAGTCGAAAGATCATGGAAATGTTTAAAAACATATGGTATGATAAATTTTAACAGCACTTTGAATTGTTGCCTTTTTAAGAATGATTATCAGGAAATAATTTTATCTACTATTTCCTTGTTTTCATTTTCACTTATCTAATTGCTGTTTCTAATCTTCCTGACATTGTTATTCATAAGATGCCTTCCCAGATTTTTATAGTTGTCATCCACATTATAGCCAAACATTATTTCATCCCTAACATAATTATAAATTGCTTTTATCTGTTGCTCCTCTTCTCGATTTTCCCACTTCCTGATTTTTATTAAATCCTGGATTTTTTGATTTGAATAATCTAATAGTTTTGTTTCATCTAAATATCTATTGCTTTCCATTGATATCATCTCCCTAATCAAAAGCTGAATTTTCTACTCAAATAACATCAGGTTCATCCGCTTATTATACCTTTTTATAGAATATATTATTTTAACGTCAGAGTAAAGTAAGTTGTTGCATGACTCGGTGACGTTTCATTTGTTATTTATTTGGATTAAATGGTATAAAAAGAGTAGTTTGAAAAATAAAACTGGAGGAAGTAAGATGATTTTTATGGGTTTGTTCATCGTTGGTTTAATCACCGGGTTGATTCATTGGTTTATTAAACGAAAAACTGGGATTGGTTTGGCGGAAACCTTATTGCTGCATCAGCTCTTTTTTTTAGGAATCTCAATGTTCCTTAGTGCCTATGGGCATATTTTCATGAGTGAGAAAATTGCCGCACAAATCGGCTGGGTCTCTAATGGTTTTCAGAAAGAATTGGGAATGGTGTCTTTGGGGATTGGTATCTGTGGTTTTCTTGCCGTAAAATTCCGAGGGCTGTTCTGGGTACCAATTATTATTATTTCTGCGGTCTTCTTTTTCGGTGCATCAATCGTTCATATTCAGGAGTTAATTGCCGTTGACAACTTTAATCCCGGAAATGTACTGACCATTATTCCAGACTTGCTGGGTCCGATTACCATGATTGTTTTGGGATTGCTGACAATACGAGAGAAGAAAAACAATTTAAGCTAAACCGCTAAGAAATTATTAGCGATTGCGAAACCTATGGCTATAAAATCATGCGGCGGTTGAATGCGCTCGGCTTCACCGATGTTGTGGACGGAACGGTCTACACCATTTTGGTGCGGGCTGAGAAAAACAAACTTGTAGCTATCGAAAAAAAACGTCCGATATGGGGCCGCTGCACAAGTTTTATGCGCTCAACGACGCAGGGCGCAAGAAACTAGAATCAATTGGCATATTCCATCCCGAAAATGTCACCAGGTATGATACATTAAGAAATTAAAAAACATGTCTAAACAAAGGGGACATTATAGCGGTTCGCCGAAAATCTCCCCATGACTGTGTTAGTTTTTTTTTTATACTGATATCTATCTCTCTTCTTAGTGGATTTACCGTACTGTATTGCAGATTGCTTACATCCATTAATACATTTTAGACAAAATGTGCATTCTCCTACCCACACCGGTTTTCCATCCATCATCTGAATTGTATTGCATGGGCAACTTCTTTCGCACTTTTTACAGCTGTTGCATTCTGATGTCGCAAAAAATTTTTTAGTGTGCTTGGCCTTTCTGTAAGCATATCCAGTAATTGGCGTAACAAAACGGATCCTTCCCTTTTTTATATATTCAATATTTTCACGCCGCTCAATCATAGTCATAATTTTAGTTGTTTCCACTTCTGCATTTTTTAAAATAGTCCTTTGCTTATCAACATTAATAATATTATATCCAACCACATAATTGTCTACCATCTGTACGCCGAATATACCCTTCACTTGCACTTGCTTATTACTCAAGGTTTGGATTAATCTGTCCATTACATTTCCCGCCGCTAAACCATAAGTTGTTATTGCATAAACATATTGCTTGTGATAACCCGATAATTTCAGCTGTACGATAAACTTCTCAACTATTTTGGGCATACAATACCAATATACAGGAAAAACAAATCCGATTCTCTCATTTTCTTCGATCTCATATGTCTCATTTTCAGCTATGATATTTTCAGAAATACACACTAGCCTTTCACCTGTACTATTCGCTATTTTTTCAGCAATATGTTTAGAATTTCCGGTTCCGCTAAAATAAAAAATCATTCTATTTTTCCTTCTTTCGTTCTCTCAAATAATTGAGAATTCTCGTTACACTGAGTTTCTTTTTAATTTTCAATGCAATATCGCGACCGATCATCAGACTTCCGATCCAAAATAGAATTTCACTCGCTATTATCATCGATCCAGTTATTCCTGCAACAGCACATGTCGAAAAGGGTAAACAGATATTCAATGGCATAATGATATATAATACCAATGACAATATAATTATGCCCATCGCAATGATCTTATATATTTTCTGATTTATTTTCATACATTTCATATGTTCTTTTTCTCCAATTTTTCTACCAATACTGAAATAATATGCTCAACGATGATAACTTCTTCTTCATTGGCTGCAATACTTTTAATGGTATCTGTTACCCATTTATAAACTGCTTTATCCCCCTGTAAAATGGCTCTGCCCTTTGCCGTGAGTTCAACATAAAAAATTCTTTTATCTTCAACTGATTGCCGTTTTTCAACTAGCTTCATATTAATCAGTTTTTTTACGATCGCAGAAACGGCTGGTTTCGTCAAAGCTAGTTTTTCAGCTATCTGTGAAAAATTCGGTCTCCGTAGTGATTGAATTACTAATAGATGGTAATAGTCGTTATTTGAAAATTTTTCTGCTTCATCCTCTGTTAGTGCAGCATTAAGATTTCGTATACATTCTTCCCATAATAAATTTACAAGTTCCGCAAAATTTTCTTCCATATAAACCTCCAATTCACAATATATATTAGTTCATTGTTTTTAATTAAATATCATTAACTAATTTATCATAAAAATAACGTGCTGTCAATCGTGCGCTTTTATTTAAAACCCTGTTGAATCCTGGGAAACTAACGAATCAACAGAAAAAATATTATCCTTGACAATCGCCATTTATATTGTGTAAAATATAATTGTCTAAAATTTACATAGATCACTATTTTAAGGAGAATCACGATGAATATTAATTTTTCAGTTGAAGAAACCGTAAAAAAGCGCTATAGCGTCAGAAATTATAAAGAACAGGCGATTGAATCTGATCAGCGAAAGGCCATTGAAGCTTTTATCGATTCATTGGAAAACCCCTTTGGACCAAACGTTGCGTTTCATACCCTTGCTATCCAAACTGGGAAAAACGCCCAAAAACTTGGTACCTACGGGGTCATCAAAGGTGCCAGCCACTATATTGGCTCGACGATCACCCTGGAACCGATGGCCTTGGAAGCTTTAGGCTATGAATTTGAAGCCCTCGTCCTTTATTTGACCGATCTTGGTCTCGGCAGCTGTTGGCTGGGCGGCACTTTTGACCGTCAGAGCTTTTCAAACGCAATGAAACTAGAAACCGGTGAAATTTTCCCGATCATAGCCCCATTTGGATATGCGGCCGACCATCAGCATTTTAAAGAAAAGGCCATGCGAATACTGGTCAAAGCTGATCATCGCAAAGAATGGCAGCAATTATTTTTTGCAGATGATTTTCAGTCCCCGCTTTCAGCAGCAACTGCCGGTGATCTTGCCTTTGCCTTGGAGATGGTACGATTAGGGCCATCCGCATCCAACAAGCAACCCTGGCGAATTTTATTAAAAGATGGCAGCTGTCATTTTTATGAGGATAAAGCACCGGGCTACAGCAAGGCCTTTTCCTACGATATTCAGCGGGTCGATATGGGCATTGCTGCCGCACACTTCGATTTTGCCGTGAAAGAAAGAAAAATTGACGGCCATTTTGTCACTTCAGCCCAACCGGAAATCGACTTACCTAAGCACCTGGAATATGTCTTTTCGTGGATCAGGGATTAAGCCGATCCTTCTTTTACATGCATGTCCATACATTGTCTGCCGTGAATTTTGGCGGTTGACACACTAAAAAAAGTCAGCTATCATTTAGCTGACTTTTTTTCGACTAAAGAACCCATAATTGCGCTCTTTTGGAACTAATCTTTTTTTACTTAATTTTTTACTTTGGGACAATTTTTACATAATCGGATCCATCGCCAATGCGGGATGGTTTTTGGTTTCCAGGAATTCCAATACTGCTTCAGAGTCAGTTGCAATGGTTTCGTCACAAACCATATCGGCAAAATTTTCAATGCCGGTCATTTCAAAGACCGCTTTGTTTAAACGTTCGGCGACATCGTTTTTCAATTCTTTAGGCATCCAGACGATTCGGGATAAACCACCTTCCGCTGACATGAATTTTTTAGAACCAATCAGGAAGCGGCCATGACCCATAAAGCCTGGGGTCTGAACCCCGCCGCCGGTCATCGAAGCCAACTCACCAAAGGTCATTCCGACTGGTGAAGACTCGCTGAATTCACGATTGACAATGATGACGCCATTGGCTTCCGGCATAATCCCGCAGATACATTCAAAACAACCACAGGAAGTCATCGGATCTTCCAGAATCGAATAGAGGGTTACTTTTTCGACGGCTCCCTGGGAAGCGGCATTTACCACCTCATTAACTGAAGCCCAGATCCCCAGCCGTTCATCAACAGCTTCACCTTTGACAATCGGCTGGTTGGGTCCCAGTGGATCCAGTTCTTTGGTGGCCTTGGCATCTAGCCAGGATACGGCTCCACAAAGACCTAGACGTTCTGGGGTGACAACGCAAACATGACTTGGCGCAAAGGACTGACATAATAAGCAGGTATAGAATTCATCAACGCTGGCATCGGTTAAGGCACTCATTCGAGCATCACGTTCAGCATAAATCGGTTTAACCATTTCTTCGCCCAGTCGTTTGACATCTTCAGGCTTGGTGTAGATGGTAATTTCGCATTTATCAACAACCTTTTCAAAGTCTGATCGCATCTTGGCGTAGAGCACTTCGCCGATATGTTTTAACCGGAATCCCTTTTCAAAGGCTTCTTTGGTTAACCGAATCCAGGCAATGTTTCGTTGTCCGACATGCATAGCGCCATCGATGTAGTTGGTGAAATAGTGGATCCGTCTTTCCAGCACGGTTTCAAAATCTTTCTGCATCGCTTTTCCGCCAACAGTCACCACAATCCCTAGTGGCAAACGAACCACGTCGGCTCCGGCAAACATCGAGTCATCGATATCCGGTCCAATCAGGGTAATTTTGTGATCTTCCATTTCGGCCGGATCACCGCTGGTCACAAGTTCCCAACACTCGGTTTTGTTGCCGCCAAATTCAGCAAACATGGTGTCTTTACGAACCCGTTCACCTTCAAATGCCGATGCCACGGAAACAGGCACATCAATTTTGGTAACTTTTATTTTAATTTCCCGAGCCTCTAAGGAGAACTCAACGGTTTTGGTGTGGTCAGCCTGGGTCATTAACGCACCGGGTACTTCCGGCACCGGGACATCAGCGATAACTGGGAAGCCAAGAGCAATGGCGCCAGCTCCCACGGAGACAATTACTTCGTTTAATTCGCCGAAGGTATTGACAAAGGCGGGTACCCGATCTTTGGTATAGGTCAGGAATTCTGCCAGTTTGCCCGGTTCGATTCCGCCAAAAATCAGGGCGGCCCGAATCGCAACGGAGACAACATGGATCACTGAGGTCACTTCATGACCTAAGGGAATGACCCGATATTCCAGTCCCATTTTCACACCGGCTGCTAACGCTTGCTCGATGATATTACCAACCATAAAGGTCAACAACCCTTTTTCCTGATAATCTTTAACGATGGCTGCCAATGTGGCGGGATCTGAGGATTCACCCAACAGTACCGCAATTCCGGGAATATCTCCGGTTACCAGTGGCACGCCCAACGATCGAATAATCGGATCAGCGACAAAACCGATGCCGGCATCGTTAGCGTAAGGGTCGCCATCCAGATAGCGGATCGCTTCAATAATTTCAGCCCCGACTGCGGTAGCCAGCCCGGCGTTTAAGGCTTCTCCCAAATCTTCTTTGTTGGTAATCAGACTTTTAAGAATCCCCACTGCTGCCGGCAAGTCGCCCAGAGTTTTAATTTTAACCCCGGTTGCCGCATAAATGATCGGTAAAAAATAGGCCGTATCCGGGTATCCAACCGCATGATCGGCACCATACTTTTCAATAGCGTCATTAACAGCGCCTTCTGTTAAACCTGCAACCGCATTCGAACCCGCATAAATTAAATCTGTCAAACTCATAATTTTTCACTCTTCCTTTTCAAAGAAATTTTTTCTTGTAATTCATTCATGTAATTTATTCATTA
The DNA here is from genome assembly GCF_030652775.1 of Acetobacterium sp. Lineage (GTDB taxonomy): Bacteria > Bacillota > Clostridia > Eubacteriales > Eubacteriaceae > Acetobacterium. Next base: position 43,931 of record NZ_JAUSPS010000010.1, read on the forward strand.
TATAATAGCAAGTTTTATGCCAAAAAATAAAATCCGCCTAATTTAGCATCCAGGCGGATTTCAGTCGATACTTGGTATTTTGCAGTGTCCATTTTTTTGACACTGTCAATGACATTCTTTACAGTTTTTGACAGTGTCAGACACCATCCGGTCAACAACCTGCAAGTGTTTATGTTATGTTATATTTCTTAATTTTATTGTAGAGTGTTTGCCGCGTGATGCCCAGTTTTTCCGCAGCAGCAGTCTTATTGTCGTGGCAGCTTTTTAGAACCTTGACGATCAGATCCTTTTCATTTTCTTTAATTTCACTTTTAGCGATTACTGAATCAAAACCATTTAAGGTTTCTGCGGTACATAGTTCTTTAACAATCAGATCATTCGTAATAACCCGATCATCAACTAAAAATGTCAGTCTTTTCAGTAAATTTTCTAACTCTCTAATATTACCTGGCCAATTATAATTCATTAATTCCCGCAGTCCTGCTTCATCAATTCTTTTTAATGCGGTTCCCGTTTCTTTACTGATATGTTCCAGTATTTTATCGACAAGACCGGGAATTCCCTGACGTCTTTCTCTTAACGGCGGCAAAATAATATTGATGACATTAAGCCGGTAATAGAGATCTTTTCTGAATAAACCCGCCCTGATCATCTCTTCCAGATTTTGACTTGTCGCTGCAATGACTCTTGTATCAACTTTCCGGGTTGTGACAGAACCCATTTTTTCGAACTTTTTTTCCTGCAGAAAGCGGAGTAATTTCGATTGGATTTCGATTGGAATCTCTGCGATTTCATCTAAGAAAACAGTGCCGCCCTGAGCCATTTCCAATCTGCCTACTTTGCCATTCTTGTTCGCACCAGTAAAGGCTCCGGGTTCATAGCCAAAAAGCTCGGTTTCAAAAAAATTCCTGGGGATCGTGGTACAGTCAATATAGACGAACGGTTTTTGACTTCTGGGACTCTCTTGATGAACAATTTCTGCAAACATTGTTTTCCCCGTTCCACTTTCCCCTCGCATTAGAATTGAGGCATCTGTTTTTGATACCTTCTTGATGTAATTCACCAGTTCAATCATTTCATGGCTGTCGACAATGACGTTTGTGTCGCAAAGATTAACCGCCTGCTGTTCTCTGGCTTTGTTTTTGCCGTCAATCCGTTCTTCCAGGTCTGAGATTTTGTCAAGCAGCAGTTTAATAAAATCCGACTCCACCGGAATTACCTGTCTTAGCACTGCCTTTGATTCTAAAATAGGGCTCTCAAAGATGATATGTTCCTTACCCGAAATCATCTGCTGCCATATCGCCGGTTCCCCGGTTGCCAAAACCTCGGTATATTTTGATTCCCATGCTAACGAGATGATGCTGGTATTCTTTTCAAATGCCGAGGCTAAGAATTCCTGGTACTTTTTATTGATTCGCACCACCATTCCCCTATTATCAATGACCGCCAGATAATTGGGGATGCTATCGATGATATTCTGATTGAAATTATCTGCCTCCAAAGCATTTTCCAGAGCATCATTGAGTTTCTTATTATCTTGAGTCGAACGCTGACTTTGGGATTGGATCTGATTTTTGCTTTTGGCTAACTTTAATGAGTTGATGGTCAGGTAGAGCATATTAATATCGTTTTTGCCACCGTCACCGTCTTCATTGAAGCTCTTTTTATTCCCAACTGCTTTGGTAACTTCGAATTCGCAATACGCATCTCCCAAGGCATTGCACTTCACTTCCAGCGCATCCATATCCTGTTTGCTGATGGTACTGACGGCACCGGCTAAAATCCCCGCTTCAAAATAGCATACCGGTTTTCCAACGTTCTCCATATCACTGCAGGTAAAACAGTCATCCAGACGAAAGACGACTTTCTCGTCCGACATGTTGGTTATGACGATTTGCCCAATTCCCAATTCCATGATTTTTTCTGACAAGCTATTATAGTCTGTTACATTTAGGCTGCGCCCGACATTTTTTGCGGTATTATAATATATTTCTTCCTCAACAGCTTTTGAATTCTGACTGGCATTTGCCAAATTCAGGACATTTTTCAGGTTTTTTTCGACATTATTGTAATTTTTGTAGTTCACAATACCATTATTAAACATCTCAACAGCTCCTTAAATCTATAGCTTTGCAAAGGTCAATACTCGGACAAACCCATCATCAACCAGCACCTTGCAGTGTCGCGGCGGTTAGGCTGCCATGAAAATTATCTGCTCTCTCGATGGTTCCAGTATACGCTTGCAGTAAATGAAATTCAATAATAATATTTTTCGTATGAAAGAAAATATTTACATCTGCCGAAAACAGCAACCCATTTTTTAAAACACCATCATTCGTAATCGTGCAAAGGCTAAAGAAGGATTGTTCGCACCTTTGACCTAACCCATCGGGTCAGGCTTTGGGAGATGTTGGGGCAGTTGCTGATCACCTGTGCAGTCGCCCACATCGCTACGGTATTGACCAACGGTAAAAATACGGTGTCCCGAAAAATCAGGGATATACACCTGACCACCGCCGAAAAGATTGTCTTGATGACAGGTCTTGGGTTGATGATGATAGGCGCTATCATTGAGAGCATCGCTATTAATAGCTTATAGCTCACTGGAAAACCTTGTACTCTTTTCTTAAAATCAAAAGCCATCCTATCAACTTTGCTTTTCATTGTCATCATTGGAATTTTTGCCGGGGATGTTATCTTCCTAAAAGAACAAACCCAGCCAACATGATCTCTATTACCTTTGTTAATAGCTCCGGCAATTCGTCGGTCTTATCGTTTTTCTTAGATTCATTCTCATCACTCCTTATTCAAAGCCGCCAGGTATGAATCAACAAACCGAACCAATTCATCAATCAAAACAGCTTCTGTCTGATCAGTCCTTGAGAACTTTACCGTATGTACGGTTCCTTCAATGGCAGCATAAATAATGATACTCGCCGCCTCTCTGGAGTCAGGCGGCAGCTCTGAGGCTAAATGCTCAAGCAACTTACTAATCCGCATTAAGATGGTTCTCTTGTATTCCTCAAATATCAAGCCAATTTCTTCATCGGCAATACTCAAGGTTCTGACCTGCTGATAAAATCCAACCGAGAAATTATGTAAATTGAAACTTTTAACAATCGTATCCCTGAGGATTGCTTTTCTGTCGATTGACAGTATCAGATCATCGTCCGATACCGCCGAATCAGAAATCACTTCCTGAGTATACGTATTCAAGATATATTTTAATGCGTCTTTTTTATCTGCGAAGTAGGTATAGAAACTACCGGTTGAAACGCCTGCTTCCCGCGCAATTTCCTTAGAATTTGTCTGATAATAACCTTGCGATGAAAAGAGCGACATGGCGGCATCTACAATCTTTTTTTTTGTTTCTATTTTTCTTTCCTGCTGCGATTTATGTTTCATTGATATTTTCAACTCCTGCTTTTTCTTTCATCATTACTTTATCATATTCGAATCATAAATTCAACACTTATTGAACTTTAATTCAATAAGTGTTGACATTGTGATCATGATGTGATATTAATATATTGAACTTTAATTCATTATCTTTCGCATCCTTCGTTCATCACTGTTTAATTGTCCATTTTAGGGTTGTTCGTATGAAAAAATATTACTGCTCGGCAAATGTGAGACAATGTTTGACTTTTGTTTATAATCTAGGAGGCTCAACATGAAAACAAATAAACTGTTTCTGAAAATTGTATTGCTCTATTTTTACATGTATTTTATTGGACCTTTAATTTGGTGTATATGGATGGTTTTTAAACTTGAGATCCTATCTCTGCAAGAATGTTATCACTGCATCAGCTCACCATTGGTAATCGCACTATTTATTTCCTATTTCTTTTTTAACACCCTCTATATAAAAAGATTAATCAGTAAACTATCCGCGCAACCGTCTGAAACAAAAGCAGAAACCTATCTCAACGCGGCATTAAACGTCCATTTTATATCCATCTTTACATTCGGAACAATTGGCACATTTCTTTGCTTATCGATGTTATCAACTCATTCATCCAGTGATTGGCTGCCGAAAGTTGTAATCGGGGCATTATCAGGCACATCCCTTGTTTTTCTCTTTTATATCATGTTTTCAACAATAATCATTGTCACGCTGGCAGCTCTTATTCAGGCAATGCCATCAAATCTGCAAAACCGAATTTTTATCAGACTGAAACATTTTAATCAGCTTCTGTATATAATTGGCTTGATTCTGTTTGTCGGTACCGCTGTTGCTTCGTTAGTTTATCGCACCAACCAATTCGCCGTTAATCAAAATACCATACTGTTTTTGGTAATATTACTATTGCCCATTTCTATGAGTACTTTTTTATTCTACCAGGCAAACAAAAAAATAAATCGCCATATTAAAGTTGAAAGTGCTAATCAATCGACACTTAGCATCATTTTCAACCATAAATTTGCGATTCAGATATTATTCCTTATTCTCTTTTGCGTGTTACTATTTACCGGGAAAATACAGATATGGCTTCCTATCTTAATTATCGGATTTTGCATCAGTCTGATATTTGGGCGTATTTACTGTGGTTTTTTCTGCCCAGTCACGACCATAAACAACGGAATTAAATTATTATTCAAACGAATTGGTATAAAAAAACGACATGTTCCTCAATTTTTTCACACTTCGCTTTCGGGAGTCGTGTTTTTTGCTTTGTTCTTATCATTATTTGTATTTTCTCTGATATCGAGACAACGCCTTCAATTATTCTTAATAATTACTTGTCTGGGAATTCTTGTCTCGACCCTATTCAATGCCTCATTCTGGTGTAATTATTTATGTCCCTGGGGAGTTATCCTTAAAGTAATGAGTAAATTTTCGGTCTTCAAATTTGGCATTGACAGCAATTCGTGCGTAAAATGCGGACTTTGCAGTTTGCATTGTCCTACCAATTCAATTCAAATAACCAACAAGGTTCAAAGCATTGAGTTCCACAAATGTCTCTGCTGCATACAATGTACCAATGCTTGTCCACAAGATGCCATCGTAATCCAGAAAAAACAATTGCGGTAATTTTATTTGGGGTACCGAGATTTCATCGGGTTTACCAAAAATATACCCCTGCACGAGGTCTATCTTTTTCCTTTTTTAGATAGTCGTACTCAGCCACTGTTTCAATACCTTCTGTTAAGATACTTGCTCCTATTTTGGGATCATTATAAATAAATCCATCCAACGTCTCCTGTTCCTTTTAGTCGATATGAATATCACGAATGATCGTCATATCGACTAAATGACGCGGGGTCGTTTTATTTGTCACATTGGTTGCTTCACAATCATGTTTCTGCCCTTTTCTTTTGCGCAATAAAGCAGTGAATCCGCCCGGTTAATCATTTTATTTAAATCCTCTCCTTCGTATTCGACAACGCCCCCGCTAACCGTAATGGTATAATCCTTGTTAAAATCCCAGATCATCTTTTCAATCTTTTCTCTGATCATATTTGCAAAGATATACGCTGTTGCCAAATCAGTTTTAGGCATAATGACAAGAAATTCTTCGCCCCCATACCGGCCAAAATAGTCTGTTTTTCTGATGGTATTGCTGACATTCTTGACGATATCAACCAATACCTGATCACCAGCTAAATGTCCGAATTGATCATTGACTTTTTTGAAAAAATCAATATCGAACAATAATATTGACAGTTTTTTCTCATAGTTGATGGCAATGCTGATTTCTTTTTCCAAGGCATCGGTTACATTTTTTCTGTTTAAAATTTGTGTCAAACCATCCGTCACCGCCATATGATGCAGCGACTGCAAAGCCTCTTCGGCCAGCTCTTCTTTTTCTTTTAAATCATTGACCATACTATTGAAATAATCTGTCAATTCACCAATTTCAGTTCCGAATTCGACTTCAATTTTTTCTGCATTTTTAAAGTTTTTATGCTCAATGATATTCCGAACCGAATTCGAAAGTTCAAAAATACTGGTACTTGCGCCATGCTCGGCAATATTGAGTCCAATTTCTTCATGACTTGGCGATACCCGCATGGGAAAGAATTTATTAATAATCGTCATTAAAATAAATGATACGCCAAAGCTCCAAACAAACGCCGCAGTCGCGCCCAGTATTTGAATCATAATTTGATTGGATCTGGTCATCCCAAATTCTAGTAGAAAATTCTCCTGAATAAAAATTCCGGTAGCAATTGTTCCCCACACTCCGGCAAATCCGTGTACCGGTATTGCACCAACCACATCATCCAGTTTGAGCTTTTCCAATAGCAGGGTTCCAAAAAAAACAATTAAACCAGCTACAATCCCGATAACCAACGCCCCAACTGCGCTCACATAATAACAACCCGCGGTTATTCCCACCAATCCGCCAAGAATACCATTGATGATACTTTCCGGTTCGGGAAGTTGATTTTTACTGAATTTCCAACTGACAAACAGACCGGTAAGCCCGCCAAAAGAAGCAGATATCAAGGTATTGGCAATGATGTCGGCAATATTCGTAGTCGCCGCCAGCGTACTGCCGGCATTAAACCCAAACCAGGCGAAAAACAGAATGAAAACACCAAAGTATGCAAAAACGAGATTGTGTCCTCTTATTTTGTTTGCTTTGCCATCTTTTTCAAACCTGCCCAGTCTTGGGCCAATAATGATCACACCAGAAAGTCCAACCCAGGCGCCAATCGAGTGAACAACCGTTGATCCGGCAAAATCAAGAAATCCGAGCTGCTGAAGCCAGCCGGCGTTATCCGCATAGAAATAACCACCCCAGGCCCAATGACCAAAAATTGGATAGATAAATGATGACGTAATAAATGACATTAATAAATAGGTGCTGAATTTCGCTCTTTCGGCAACCGCCCCAGAATCGATGGTTGCCGCTGTTCCGGCAAACACGACTTGAAAAAGAAAAAAAGCAGCTTTCCAATCATCTTGTTCAAAATTCACAAAAAAATCACTGATTCCTACAATACCATGAAATGATTCGCCAAACATCAGCCCAAAACCAATAAACCAAAAAGCCGCAACGGATAAAATAAAATCCGACATATTCTTAATCGCAACATTGATGGAGTTCTTTGCGCGTGTAAGTCCCGTTTCCAAAGCCATAAAACCTGGCTGCATCAGAAATACAATCATCGCCGATATGACAACCCATAAATAATCTGAAATATCCTTCATCTGCATTACTCCTAACTATTGTCTTTCGAAAGAAAACCACATTCGCTAAATCTCCGGTTTTTTCGCTTCCACAAGGCATTGAGGATCGATAGACGCAAAAAAAGCCAACCTCACCAGGTTGACTTTCATTGTCTGATTTCTGTATTTATCCTATTATGTAGTAATCTTAGCAGAATAAAATATATTAGTCAATATTTCTGCATCGATTATCAGCTTGGCAATAACTGGGGAACGTTTTGTTTATCATGCTTGTCTTTTAGTGAAGTAATCCATGTTTCGATTGCTTGAGCCAAAATAAGCTGCTGTTGTAAAACAGCTAGTCCTATTTCAGGAATCTCAGGTATATTTTCTTTTATACTGATATTATCTTCTAAATATGTCTTTAGAGTTTTCACGTTGTTTTCAATATTTGTTAAACACAACTTTTGATTTTCCGGTGTGAGGCTAGTCAAATTTACGATTACCGCATTAAAATCCAGAAAAATACTAATCGACTGTGCCGAAATTCCAATCATTAATTTTTCAAATTCTATTTCTCCATCATCCGTTAACGAATAGACAGCTTTCTCCGCCATTTTTCCTTCTTTTACAATATTGCCTTTAATAAAGCCTTTTTCCTCGAGCTGAATAACTTTTTTATATATTGAGGGCGTACTAATTTTCACCCACTTAGATATGTTGCGGTACTCTACTATCTTTTGAATGTCGTAGGCACTTAAAGATTCTTTCTTCAATATTCCTAAGACAATCAAATCGATTGTTGCCATAATGCCCTCCTTTTTCTCCTCTTGACAAGTACTATAATTTATAGTACTATTTGTTTTGCAAAGTTACTATAAATTATAGTACTATATTTCACATCTCGTGTCAAGAGAAAAGGAGAGTTATCATGAATGAACGTAACAAGAAAATGGAATTACTGGGAAGCGCACCGATACCAAAAGCGCTTTTAGCACTGGGACTCCCTACCATGATTGGTATGATGATCAATGCGTTATACAATCTGGTCGATGCTTACTTTGTTGGCGGACTTGGAACCAGCCAGATGGGGGCGATCACAATCACATTTCCTCTTGGGCAAGTGGTTGTCGGATTAGGTCTGTTATTCGGAAATGGTGCTGCATCGTATATTTCAAGATTGTTAGGGCGAGGGGACAAAGAAACCGCAAACAAAGTTGCCAGTACTGCTCTTTACAGCAGTATTTCTGTCGGCATCATAATAATTTTCTGCACAATCATTTTTCTAAATCCGATTCTGAAGCTTTTAGGTGCAACTGAGAGCATCATGCCTTATGCGGTAACTTATGCAAGTATTTATGTCATTTCATCGATCTTCAACGTCTTTAATGTAACAATGAATAACATCGTGACGAGCGAAGGTGCTGCCAAAACAACGATGTTTGCAATGCTGGCAGGTGCTGTACTAAATATCATTTTAGACCCAATTTTTATATATACCCTCAATTTAGGTATAGCCGGTGCAGCAATCGCCACTGCTATTGCTCAGATTGTTTCTACCCTGGTGTTTTTATTCTATATATTCAGAAAAAAAAGCGTCTTCAATTTTAGTGTTAAGGCTTGCTGTTTTTCAAAAGAAATTATGTCGGAAATTTTAAAAATAGGTATTCCTACCATGGCATTCCAGTTGTTGGCTAGTCTTTCGATTACGCTTATCAACATGCAGGCAAAAGAATATGGCGATTCCGTCATTGCCGGAATGGGTGCCGTAACCAGAATTATTTCTATGGGAAGTCTGATGGTATTTGGATTTCTTAAAGGTTTTCAGCCAATCGCAGGATATAGCTACGGGGCAAAAAAATACGAACGCTTATTTGAAGTAACCAAAACTGCCATCATATGGTCAACGATATTTTGTACAATCTTTGGATTAACAATGGCTTTGTTCCCGATCGCAATCATTTCCCAATTTACAAAAGGTGATATTGACATGATTAATGTCGGTCAAACAGCATTGTGCGCCAACGGTTTTTCTTTCCTGCTTTTTGGTTTCTATACAGTATATTCATCACTGTTCCTGGTGCTGGGAAAAGCGAAAGAAGGTTTTATCCTTGGTGCTTGCCGACAGGGAATTTTCTTTGTCCCCATCATTCTAATTCTCCCGATGATTTGGGGAATAAGCGGTATCCTTTATGCCCAGCCGATTTCTGATGTTATCTCTGCCATTGCGACTGTATTTATGGCTGTGCATCTTCATAAGGAATTGGGTCTCGTAAAACCACGCACCCTTTCCGCAGAACAGGAACATTGATTCAGCATGAAAATAGTACCAATCGAAATGAGAAAATTCAGAAACAATATTCATCCAGCGCCCTCATCATGTGAAGTGAACGATTCGCCAGATTAACTTGACGTTCGACTCTTATTCGTAAAATAGACAAGGCTAAATATCAAACCGATTAGCATAACAGCGGTTACTCCCCAATACGTTAATTGAAAACTGAATCGGTCAATGACGATCCCCCAAACAGCTCCGCCTAAGCCATATCCTAGATCCATTGACAGCCAAAATGTGGCACTGGCAGCTCCGCGCCTATTGCTATCTACATTTTTAAGGGCGCTTGTGTTTAAAACGGTGGTGGTTATACCAATGCAAAAACCATATGCTGCGCCAATGCCGATAAAAATAATTGGGTTTGAAACAAATACCATTGTCACCGTTGAAAAGATGCCGCATATAAATCCAGCGGTCAGCGTGGGAACGGGTCCAAACTTGTCAAACAACTTGCCAATAAACAGACGTGTCACAATTGAAGCGACTGCGGAGATAATGAAAAACATGGCAGTGGCACTTTCAAACCCTCTACTTATGGCAAACAGCGTGGCAAACACCACGATACTTGCCATTGCAAAACAAATAAGAAATTCTGTTATCGACGCACCTAATGCCTTTTTTTCAATATATCGCCAAATACCCGTATACTGGACACTTGCTGTACTTTCTGTACTTTCTGCCTTTTTTACTTTTGCTTGTGGCTGATAGCTGGTAAAATAGTCATTACGTCGAGAGTTAAAAGTTAAAGCTGCTACGGCAAGAATCAACACCCCCGCAAGAATAAACATCTGAAAATAATTACCGCCTGATATAAGATATAAGCCGAAGGCTGGCCCGAGTGCCTGTGCCAAAGACATTGCTAAAGTGTAATACCCGATGCCTTCGCCAAAACGATTTTTGGGGATGATATCCGCAACAGCAGCCGCCGTTGCGGTATTTACCGCCGCATAACCGATACCTTGTACCATACGCAGCACCGGAAGAGCGCCTAAATATGGCAAAAAGGCGCACAGTATTACCGAAGCGAAAAAGATAAGTTCGCCTGTTAGCATGACCGCAAAACGACCTTTTTTGTCCGCAAAATAGCCGCTAGCCAGACGAGAAACAACAGCTGCCGCACTAAAACATAACATTAAGATACCGCTAAAAGCAGCTTTTCCCCCAATATGATTCACATATAGCGACATAACATTATTTAACATAAATAAGACCGTAGAAATAACTAAAGATGTCAAGCAAAAGACAACAAACAATGTGCTCCAGAGTTTGTTGCACTCGTTCCATTTGATCTGATTTTCTATAACTCTTTCTGTTTGCAAAATGATTTCCTCCTTTTGTCCTCATGGGTATGAATTTTCAATGTATTAATTAGACCAGTCTATATATTTCAGGCAACAAAGTATAACCCTTAATTACTGATCGCAAAAATAATGATTTAGCAAGATACCGATCTGCTTACTGGCTACGATTAAATCTGCAACATTCTTTTGGGTAACTGATATTGTAATCGCACCTTCAATCATTGCGAGAATAACTGCACTCAATTCCTGCGCAACTTCTTTAGGAAGCCCATTTTTAATTAACTTTTCAGTATATATATTTTTAAATGCGTAAAAAGCTTCCTGGCAAGCTGCTCTTAAAGGCTCACTTGATAGATGGGTCTCTAAAGCTAGTAAACCAATCGAAACGTTTTGTACCTTATCTTCTTCTAAGCTTTCTATTATGCATTTGATATTGTATTGTATCGCCTCAATGGGGTTCGAATACTTGGCTAATGCAGTTTGTATGCTTGCTTGAATAAACTGACTTGACAACTTAATTGCTTCTAGCGCCAGCTCTTCCTTTCCATCAGGAAAGTAGTAATAAAGCGAACCTTTGGGTGCGCCGCTTTCTTTTAGGATTTCATTTAATCCTGTTGCATTATATCCTTTTACCTGAAAAAGCCTTGATGCAACTGTTAAAATTTTCTCTTTCGAATCAGTATTATTTTTCATTAATTACACACTTTCTCTCAAACACAATATTATAACGACCGGTCTATATGCATTATAGACCGGTCATATAACATTGTCAATACTAAAACTTTTTTTTGCTTGAGGATAAGTAATCAACCGATACATGGTTTTTTAACGGATTAAAGGTCTCTGCACGACCTAGCTCCTTAATTTTCCTAAACTGTATTATAAATAGCGTTGCTGTTACTGAAACGGCTATTAAATCTGCAATCGGTTCGGCCATATACACTGCCGCAATTTTGTCTGTGAAAATCATCGGTAAAATATAAATTAAAGGAATCAACAGAATCACTTTTCTGAGTACTGCTAAAAATAGTGAGGTCTTAGCATTTCCAATTGCTATAAAAGTCTGCTGACAAGCAAGCTGTATCCCGAATAGGAATGAGACGGCAAAATAGATATGCATCGCATCTGCTGTAAATGCAATAAGCTCAGGATCGGATGTAAAGATGCCTGCAAAAGTCTCCGGTATTAGCATGACAAGAAGCCATATGACGGTTGAAAAAGCAACGCAACATTTCAGCAGTGTCAAAAATGCTTCCTTCACACGTTGGCTATTCTTAGCACCATAATTGTAGCTGATAATCGGTTGTGCACCCTGTGTGAGCCCAACCAGGGGAAGCAAGGAAAACTGCATGATGCTTGTCAGTATCGTCATGCCTCCAACTGCGATGTCCCCTCCGTATTTCAAAAGTGATGCGTTAAAAGAAATAGAAATTAAACTTTCGGTTGCCTGCATGATAAACGGAGCAAGACCGAGTGCAATGCAAGGTAGTACTACCTCGTGTTTTAGGCGAAAATTCTCCCTTTTCAGTTTTAACACCGTTTGTTTCCCGCAAAGAAAGCGGATGACCCAGGCCGCCGAAGCAGCTTGCGATATAACCGTTGCAAGGGCTGCTCCAGCAACACCCATATCAAAAACAAAGATTAATATCGGGTCGAGTATTATGTTACATACTGCACCAATTAACACTGAGTACATCCCGATCTTTGCAAATCCCTGTGCTGTAATAAAAGCATTTAATCCGATCGTCAGCTGTACAAATACGGTTCCCAGCACATATATTCTGAGATAACTCATCGAATATCCGATGGTATTTTCACTTGCTCCAAAAATCATCAAAAGATTTTCACCCCAAATAAACATAACAATACTTAAAATAACCCCAACGCCAAGAAGCATTACAAATGAATTGCCCAGAATTTTTTCGGCCGTATCATTATCACCCTGCCCCATAAAAATAGAAGCTCGGGGTGCACTGCCCATGCTTACCAGTGCGGCAAACGCTGAAATCAACAAAATAATTGGCATACAGACGCCGACTCCCGTCAATGCCCAAGTGCCTTCTACCGGAATATGCCCAATAAATATGCGGTCAACAAGGTTGTACATCATATTGACAAGCTGTGCTGTAATTGCGGGTACTGCGAGCTGAAAAAGTAGTTTTCCTATTTTTTCAGTTCCTAAAAAGGTGCTGTCTTTTTCCATTATCTATATTCCTCTTTTGTCGGTTGTCTTATTTGCATTGTCAAAAATCTTATCCAGCAATGATTCAAATGTTTTAATCTCATCAGCATCCATCCCCGCAAAAAGTATCTCGATAAATTCCTTTTGTTTGAGTCTGGCACTGTCAATAACGGGGTTTGCTTTTCCGGTTAATTGCAGATGGATCATCCGCCGGTCTTCTTTGTCTGAAATTCTTACAAGGAAACCTTTCTTGATTAGCTTTTCAACTGATTTTGAAATATAGCTTTTAGCAATCATGCGCATTTCAGCGATATCCTTTGCTGTATCAAAACCAGGATTATTTGCCAGAAACGCAATAATATCGACCTCATTTTGAGTGATTTGATACCTCTGACAAATTTCTTCAAACTGCTTTTCATAAAGCCGTTTCATCTGCTGACCACTAACCAATATTTTAGTCGAATTATTCGTAATGATCCCCCCTAATAAATTAGTTCACTATACAATAGTTCTGTATTGAACTAATTATATGCAAACAAATACTTAATGTCAAGTAAGACAAGTAACTATGATGCATTCGTCGTGTTATCCAAGTTCATTTAAATTAGGGTAGATCGATTACAACACCTAGACAATAAAATTATATGAAAGTATAATAAGAAAAACTGCCGCAGTATTAGCTAACGAAAACAAGGTTAAATCCATGCTGTCCCGGGAAGAAATGAACTAAGAAAACGTGAGAAAAAAGGGAGGAAAAATGATAACCAACAACTATATCAATCGTGCAATTGACTATATCTTAAATCATATTAATGAAAATATATCGGTTGATGCGATTGCCTCTCATTGCAATTTTTCACGATATTACTTTTCCCGAATGTTTAAACTGGAAACGGGAGAAAGCATCTATAAATTTATCAAACGCGTGAAAATGGAGCAAAGCGCATTTCGCTTAAAGGTTGAGAAAAGCAGAAGCGTCACTGATATCAGCGGTGATTACGGCTACAGTTCATCAAACTACAGCTCTGCTTTTAGACAACATCATAATCTGTCACCGATCGAATTCCGACGTAGCATTACGCAAAAATCTTTGATTAATCCCGTTTTTGCTGATACGCCTATTAATTTAGAGTCATTTGAAGACTGTAATAAACAAATTTCCATCGAAATACTTGAAGATTGTCCTGTTATATACGAGCGGCATAAAGGAAACTATGCGGACTTATCCGTTCATTGGGGAGCTTTTCAAAAAAAATACAGTGAATATTTCACTGAGTTAACACTGCTTCTTGAGCGTACCTACGATGACCCCTCCATTACCGATATCGACGAATGCCTATATGACCTCTGCCTAACTGTTCCGAAAGGCTGTTCGCTTGAAAATACCTATGTCCTAAAAGGTGGAAAATTTGCTATTTATCACTTCAAAGGTTTAGTAACGCAGATCTATACTTCTTATCAAAGCATCTTCAATGTGTGGCTGCCGCATGGTAAATATGTGATTGACGATCGTTACGGCTTCGAGATTTACAGAAAGATAGACTGTGATTCCATGGATATGGAAATTGATCTTTGTATCCCAATCAAATAAAGCACAAAAACAGAAGTTTTTTTCTGTTCCTTCCTTTATTCTATATGGTGTAAACAATGAATATAGGGAGGAACTAAAATTGAACTTAGAGCGCATTCAAAACAACAAAGTCAAAACAATTCTGCAATTTTCGATTCCATCGATTATTGCAATGGTGCTGACCTCGCTGATTACGGTTACTGATGGTTTTTTTATTGGAAACTACGTGGGAAAAGAAGGTCTTACCGCGGTTAACTTAGGGCTGCCAATTGTCTATCTATACCTTGCCGTGGGGTTGATGGTCTCCGTAGGCGGAGTGGCAATCGCCGGAATGGCCCTTGGCGGTGGCGATATCAAAAAGTGTAACGGCGTTTTTAATCAAACCATGTGGACGGCAATGGCTGCGACCGTCCTGCTTAGCCTCATCGTGTGGCTCTGCCTTGAACCGATGCTTCGTGTCTTAAATGTCGATGCACAAGTAGCCGGATTTTTCAAAGACTATTACGGCATTATGCTTCTGGAGCTTCCGATAATGGTGATAAACGCATCCTTTGGTATGTTTATCAGAGGCGAGGGTAACCCCCAGTATTTCATGCAGATTAACATTTTAAATGTACTGCTCAATATTCTACTTGATTATTTGTTTGTCCACTGGTTTAGCTGGGGTGTAAAAGGTATTGCTGCCGCCTCCTTGCTTGCCGCTATTGTTACCCTTTCGGGAATTCTTTTCTTTTTCATCAAGAAGTCAAACGTCTATAAATTTCGTCGATTTCATTTTTCGACCAAGGTGCTGACTCGCACACTCCTCAATGGCAGCTCGGAATTTGTCGGCGAAATGTCCCTGAGCATTTCTATGTTTGCCTATAACTATGTCATCCTCACAACTATCGGCGTTGATGGTGTGACTGCCTTTACCATCGTGGGCTATCTTGCCTATATCTTCAGTATGGTGATCATTGGTTTCGGACAGGGTGCCAGCCCACTCATCAGCTTTGCTTATGGTGCAAAGGAACATCTGCTGGCAACAAGCCTGCGTCGAATCACCAACCTGATGGTACTGATTGCCGGCATCGCAGTTCTTTGTCTTGTGTTAGTTGGTTCTAAATGGTACAGCAGTTTATTCATTAAAAGCGACGCCGTGGAACAGCTGGTGCATTCGGGGGTCATCATTTACGCCGTTTCCTTTCTGTTTTCAGGAATTAATACCATTTCATCTTTTTACTTTACCTCAATTGGCAAAGCGAAAGAGTCGGCGATCATCTCTTCTGCCCGCGGTTTGGTCATTCTACTGATTTGCATTTTCACTTTACCACCGCTCTTTGCTATGATGGGAATATGGCTTGTCGCACCGATTACAGAAGTGCTGACCTTATTTTTAACACTGTTTTTTATTGGCAAAGAAAATAAGAACAGATCGTGCTACTTAGCACAAGATTGATGGTTAATCAGGACACACCCATTGCGGGAGCCGTACTTTTGACGTCTGTGGATTTTGCCTGGCAACTATTACGATAGCTTACCTAATAAACGCATCAAAATTTTCCTGATCATTTGACCGAGCTGAAAGACCAGTATGGAGTTATTAATATAATTAATTTATGCATTAATTATTTTAACTTTTATATTGACATATTTGATTTTAGGTAGTATATTATAGTCAAATAAACATAGGACTGGTGAAAAAAATGAAGTACAAAGCTCCCGGCAGATGTCCCATCTGTAGTGAAAAGCTATCCATTACCAAACTCAACTGTCCCAAGTGTGCCACCACCATTGAAGGTCATTTTGAGCCTTGTGAATTCTGCCGTCTACCAGATGAAGATCTTAACTTTATCAAAATATTCATCAAGTGTCGGGGAAATATTAAGGATGTTGAAAAAGAACTGGGCATCTCTTATCCGACAGTACGCGGTAAACTGGATACGGTTATCAGAGGTCTGGGCTATGAAGTGCCCTCAAAGGAACTGATCAAGGAAAACGAAAATAAAACAGCCGCCCGAAATGAAATCTTGGATCAATTGTCAAACGGTGAAATCACCTCAAAAGAAGCAACCGAACGCATAAAAAATTTATAAAGAAAAGGGAGATTAGACAATGAACGAACAACAAAAAATATTAGAAATGATCGAAAGCGGGCAAATCACAGCTTCCGAAGGTATGGAACTGCTGGAAGCTCTGACTATGACCAATGAAGTGGCAACAATTACGACTGTCGAAACAACTGGCAACCACGGTTACAAATTCTTTAAGGTTAAAGTGACCTCGGATAACAATTCCGTCAATGTCAATATCAATATCCCGATCCGTCTGCTGACGACCATTGGTGAAATTGCCGACCGAATGACGGCAGTACTTCCCCCGGATGCCAGAAGAGATATGGAGTCGAAGGGGATTGATCTTTCCGGCATCGATTTTGCTAAAATAGTCGAAGAGGTAATCAGTGGTACCCTGGATGAACCGAATATCGTTGATGTGGAAGCCTGGGATGAAAACAGTCAGACCATGATTAAGGTACGGGTCTATGTCGAATAAGGGTTTTCGCAGCTTATGGATCCGGCTTCAGATTGAGGACAAACAGTTCATAACAATTCCCTTTCCCATCCCCTTATATATTTTCGAAGAATTACTGGACAGTTTTCTGGATATTCTGATCATCGCATGTTTTTTTACCCCGAAAACACCCGCTCCGAATCCATCTTCCCGGGTCTCAGTCCATTTAGTGAAAGAGCTTGTTGTCGCTGTGATGATCCTGCTGCGGTCTTTAAACAGCGATGAGCCCTACGATCTTGTCGATGTTACTACTGACAAGGCCAAAGTTTTGATTAAAATCAGATAAACTGTTTTGGGAGGTAAAAATGAAAAAACTGTTCATGAAATATCTATCGATCATTGCGACGCTTTACTTACTGTCACTTGTTTTTCACAGCATTCACATCGACAGCATTTCGGCTCTGCTGATCATGGGACTGGTTTTGTTGGGCGTAAATTTATTATTAAAACCGATTCTGCTACTGATTACCCTACCGCTCAGTCTTCTCACCCTGGGCTTATTCAGTTTCATTGTGAACGCCTGGATGATTATGATTGCCGACCATTTTGTCACTACTATCAGCATGGGCGGTTTTCTTAATTCACTCATTGCCGCTTTCATCATTGTTTTATTCAATCAGCTATTCACGGGGATGACTAAGGAATCTTATTAATGATGTGACAAAGAGATGTTTTTGGCAGTAAACCATATCAGTAACTACCCGATAAACTTTATATTGACAAAAAATAATTTCTTAGTTATGATATCAAATAAAAGCAGACAATACAAAACTAAACAATTAAAAACAGCAAGAGTGGTACAAGGAGGTACGCGCAGAAAGTATGCGTATACCTTCATTTTTTTTATCATTTCATTTTTTTATCAAAGGAGTTTTATGGAAATCGGCAAGCGTGAAAAAAGTCAAAACCGTAAAAAAAAGCGGGTGCGAAGAAATCAGATAATAATAGCTGGTATGTTGATCCTATTGATCGTTTTGTTATTAGCCTCCTTTACTTTGGGAAGATATAACATTGATATAAAAGATTTGATCGTTTATATGGGAAAAAAACTTGGGATTAATCTGGAGCTTGACCAGATTAAAGAACATCTTATTTCCAGTGTCAGATTTCCCAGAATAATTGCCGTCATTTTGACGGGTCTGGCACTATCCGTTTCAGGGGCATCTTATCAGGGTATCTTTAAAAACCCCATGGTTTCGCCGGATATTTTAGGCGCTTCAGCAGGCGCTGGCTTTGGCGCATCGCTGGGGATTTTATTGTCATTGCCAACCATCATGATTCAATTATTAGCATTTGGCTTTGGAATTACCTCGGTGGCGTTAAGCTGTTTGATTGCCGGAATTGTCGGACGGCGTGAAAATGTAACCCTCGTTCTGGTGCTGGCTGGAATGGTGGTATCATCATTATTCAGTGCATTTATCTCCATTATTAAATACGTCGCCGATCCATATGCTAAATTGCCGGAGATCACATTTTGGCTGATGGGAAGTATTTCCGACGCTAAAAACAGTGATTTAATTTTTATAATTGTGCCGGTTGTCATTTGCCTGACGATTATATTTCTGGTTAGATGGGAAATCAACGTTCTCAGTTTTGGTGATGAAGAGGCCCGCGCTTTAGGGGTTAATGCCGGGCAATTAAGGCTGGTCATTATTATTTGTGCAACCATGCTGACGGCAACCGTAGTAAGTGTTTCCGGTCAAATCGGTTGGGTTGGACTGATTATTCCACATCTGGCAAGGATGATCGTCGGTCCTGACTACCGGTACTTAATTCCGGCAACAGCAATCCTGGGAGGGATCTTTCTGTTACTGGTTGACAATATTGCCAGAACGGTTATGCCGGTTGAAATTCCGCTAGGGATACTAACCGCTATCATTGGGGCACCGTTTTTTGTGTTTTTGATTTTAAGAGGAAGGAAAGGATGGATTTAATGCTGGAGCTTAATAACATTTCCTGTGGCTATAACAATATGCCAATCTATCAAGGGATTAATTTTAAGGTTCATCCGGGGAGTATTGTCTGTATCATGGGCAGAAACGGAATCGGGAAAACAACTTTGCTAAAAACGATTTTAGGAAGTCTTAATACCCTAAACGGTTCAATTATTCTTAATGGCAAAGATATTCTTACCTACAGCAATAAAAAAAGAGCGCAGCAGATTGGATATGTCCCCCAGTCCCATGTTCCGCCCTTTCCATATTCTGTTAGAGACGTTGTTGTGATGGGGAAAACACCACATTTATCGATATTTTCGGTACCGGGCGATTCTGACTACTCACAGGCCGATGAAATATTAGAAAAAATTGGCATTAGCTATTTAAAGGAAAAAATATACACCCAAATTAGTGGCGGTGAAAGGCAGCTAGTAATTATTGCGAGAGCTTTGATTCAAAATCCTAACATTTTAATTATGGATGAGCCCACTGCAAATCTGGATTATGGCAATCAGATTAAAATTATTAAAACCATTAAAGCCTTGGCAAAAGAAAAAATATCCGTAATAATGACAACGCATCATCCTGAACAGGCATTTGAGTGTGCCGACTTAGTTGTCGCAATGACTGAAGACAAGGTGATTTCAACCGGAACGCCGGTAGAAATATTAACAGCGGAATTGATTGAAGAAATCTATGGCGTAAGCGTTACTGTTCAAACGGTAAATGTCGAGGGAAAGGAAAAAATGATATGTTTGCCAAAATAAAAAGACCGCTAATAACAATAACACTCATATTTATTGTCATTACCTCAGGTGGATGCTCCAATCCTTCGGATTCAAAAAATGAAGCGCACAACACGATTATCGATATGGCAGGAAGAACGGTGGAAGTGCCATTAACAATTGATCGTGTTTATTCGGCCGGGCAACCAGGGGTTGTTGCACTCTATACCTTATGTCCGGATAAGCTTTTGGGATGGTGTATTGAACCGTCTGATGCGGAGGCTGAATTTATTAATGCAAAGTATCTGAATCATCCGGTACTGGGGCTTTGTCAGGGAACAAATGCCAATGCAAATACCGAAGAGATTGTTGCCCGAAATCCGGATATTATTATTTTGATGACGGATACGAGTACCGAATACGCGAAAACTTCGGCCGACGAAATGCAGGAAACTTTTCAAATTCCGGTTGTCGTGGTTGGTGATGAATTGACGACCATGGATGAGAGTTACCGATTCCTGGGCAAATTATTAGGAGTAGCAGCGCGAGCTGAAGAGCTGGCCTCCTATTGCGCCAAGGTAATTGATGAAGCTAAAGACATTTCAAAAACAATTCCAGACAAAGAGAAAGTCAAGGTCTACTACGCTCAAGGCTCAACCGGACTTCAGACCGCGCCACAGGGATCAGCACACTCACAGGTGATTGAACTGGTTGGCGGAATTAATGTATGTCGTCTGGATGCGGTTGATAGCGGTCGTCTGACCATTGATATGGAACAATTGTTTAAATGGAATCCTGATATTATAATCGCCTCATATAGTGATGACCATGGCGGAACCAACCTCGGGAACACCGATGTTTTTGACATCATTACCAATGCAAATCCGGAATGGCCTCTTTTAGAAGCAGTAAAGAACGGTGAAATATTCAAAACCCCCTTCTTACCATATAATTGGCTGGACATGCCACCATCGGCTAACAGAATTGTTGGGGTAGCCTGGCTGGCAGAACTTTTATATCCTGACTACTATCATTTTGATATTGTGCCGGCAACAAAAGATTTTTATCAGCTGTTTTATCGGATTGAGTTATCAGATGAACAGATAAACAAATTACTAAATGAGGCAGTAAAATAAAAATAAAAGGAGGCCGCAATGAAAAAACGCTTAAAGCAGACAGAATGGCGCTGACGCTATGTCGATACAAACGATTGGATAGCAGCGAATTAGAAAGAACACGAAAAAAAACTGATTAAATTGAGTTTAACAAAGAAGAGGAGCAGTTAATGAAAAAAGCAACGAAAAAAATGCCGGAAAATGCGAAAAAAAATGCAATGCCGGGTTTGATTATGATGGTGTTAATCATGATATCGATAATGTCATCAATGAGCGCACCCGTTTTAGCAACTGACCAAGTGGATACAACCGTGTATGACTCCGCTTCAACAACCGAAACCTTATCATGGAAAGCCTTTAATGTTTTATTGGGTTACAATGATATGGGAACGACAATGACCGGATCTCCGGCAACGGGTATCTATGAATTTAGAGTCGGCGGAACCGCTGATGGCGAATTAAAATATGCCTGGACATTTGACGGAAGTGCTTTCACAACACCCTTTACCAGTGAAACAAAAGGACCAATAAATCTTACGGTCCAAACGGTGAGCGAACCTGAAAAAGGTCTTGGGATTACGTTTGACCTCTATACCTCGCATAGCGAGGGTAAGGATAATAGCCTGAACGGCGCTGCAAATTTAAAACTAAAAGTGGCTGAATTTTTTGCTGATGGAACAAAACTTGTGATTACTGATTCGAATGCGTACAGTAAAGAAGTAACTGTAGTGGATGGTTATATTAGTTTTGAGGTCAACCAGGGCGGTACCTACGAAGCTAAAGAAAATCCCGTTGCCGTCCCAGAAAAAACTGCTCCAGCAGATAATGAGATCGTTACAGCCAAGTCCACCAATCCGGTGAATATTGGATTGGTGATTCTGCTAATCGTCGTGGTTTTGGCAATTGGTGGAATTGTTGTTTTCCTGAAAAGAAAAGGCAAGCATGATAACTAATTAATGCGTGAAAGGGTCGATAATTATGGTATGCGGTGAAAAGAAAGCAAAAACGGTTTCCTGTCTTTTTAGAGTATTGTTTACGATAATTATCATACAGCTTGTCAGTTTTACGACTACAAACCTGGTTTTTGCTGAAACAATTGGAGATGATACCATTCATGATTCAGGAACGGGAACATGGGAAAACCCTTATGTCGATACCGTTGATGCGACTTCAAAGGTATCATGGAAACACCTGGAAAAAATCGGTGAAGAGCAAATTCATGAAGTCTATCAAATTGTTGAAAATGGCGTGATGCAGTATAGTTGGTATTTTTCTCCTGAAATTTGTAAAAATCCTTCCATTAGTGGTCCCTATTTCCTGGGGATTAACAAATATCTCGTCAGTCAGTCTGATCATTTACCCGGTGGAAGCAGCGATGAGTCGCTTTATTTTTCTTTTGCCCTAAAACGGGATTTTCCCGGAGCAGTCAAAATTAAACTAAATGTTTCAAACAATTTCTCTGATGGCACTGTTTTGGATTTGAATTACTATGGCGGATATGCGAAAACGGCTGTTCATGGCGACAGTCCACTGATCTTGCCGGGCGAAATCAATACCTTTTCGGGGGTCGAAGCGGTTGCTTCAGGGCTCCCCGTAATTGATGGCTATGTGGAATTCGATGTCCGCCATGGTGGAAATTATTATTTAATACCGGAAAACACAAACAGTGCCAATATCAATTCAAGTGAAGTTGTACTCGGTAAAATCGGCGAACTTTTTAGCGGTAAAATTGCTGAAACGATTGCTGATTATTTTGGTAAAACCATTGAAGATACCGTTACCGCCGGGGATTTAAACAGTATTAAAAAATTGTATCTAGCAGATATGCAATTAGACAGCTTAGATGAACTTGGCAAATATAACTTGAGCGGGTTGGAGCAATTAACGGCTTCAGGAAATAACCTAAACAAGGTTCCGCTTTTGAAAGCACCTCAAATAACTTACCTGGATTTGTCCGGCAATAAAATTGATGATATTGCCGGGTTAGGACAGATGCCCACCTTGAAAAACATTTTATTATCCGATAATCGCATGACAAACATCGGGGATTTAAGTATTTTTGCAAAATTAACGACATTAGATTTAAGCAATAACAAAATTACTTCCTGGGGTGCGGAAATAAAAAGTGGTACCCTCCGGTACCTAAAGCTTAGTGGGAATCAAATCGAAACGGAAATTGACACATCCGGGCTTACCGCATTAGAAGAACTGGAATATGATCGCGATGCTTCGTTAGTTGCGGCGTCTCAATCAGTATCTGAAAAGAAGCAAACGGATGGAGAATTTATGAAAAACGGATCCGTAGTTTTTATTATTTTGATAATTATTATCGCAATAGTGACGATTAAAGTATATTTTAAAAGGAGTAGTTTATGAAATATTTTGAAAACAATGTATTGGCTCTGATGCCTTGTGCGGTTAAAGTGCCCATGGAAGCAACGATTGCCAGTTACATCAAAAATAAAAATCTTTCCCTAAAATATGAGATATTATCCAATGCCGTCGTCCAGGCTGATTTTTTTGAAGAGCTTAAAACAATTGAGGATATTGATAAACTTCCGGATATCATGATTGCTCCGGGATTCAGCCGCTTTTTCTTTCCGGCATTTGTTGAACGATTTATAAAAAAGGGCGCCTTCCAATCATCGCTTGACTTTGAGGTGTCAGAGGCTTATCAGGAATCAGGCGTTATTGACCCCAATGCTTACTACGATATCATCGCTGTCAACCCACTTATTTTTTTAGTTGATCAAACGAATTATCCCGATCTTGAGCCGCCAAAAAAATGGGCTGATCTTCTATCTTCGCAATATCAGCAGAAAATTGCCTTTAGAGGCCATACCGATGAGGATTTGTGTGAGGGCATCTTATTTGAAATCTATCATACCCATGGTATTGAAGGAATAGAACGGTTGGCTCGAAATATAAAATCAAGGCTGCATCCTTCACAGATGGTAGCCCTTGCCGGAAGCAAAAAAGAAGAAGCGCCCTTTATCAGCGTAATTCCTTTATCCTTTGCGAATCTTGTGAAGGAAAGCGACACGGTTCGGGTGATCTGGCCGGAAGACGGTGCTGTAATGAATCCGGTTGTCATGTTGACAAAAAAGGATTGCAGCCAGGATGCAAAGGACGTTTCAAGATACTTTATTAGTGAAGCGGTTGGCGCTTTATTTAGCGAGGTCGGTTTTTGCTCGCTCCGGCCGGGGCTTGAGGAAAGAATGCCCCACTTTGGAAAATACAAATGGATCGGTTGGGATTTTCTCCTTCAGACGGATGTAAAAAAACTTCATGATGAACTGAATCAGGTGGTTAACACACACTCACTGGAAAGGGTGAAATAGAATGCGTCTCATTACCTTTTCCGGGCCGCCTTCATCGGGAAAAACATCAGTCATTATCAGCACCATCAGGGCTCTTAAAAATAATGGTGCGGATGTTGCGGTTGTAAAAATGGATTGCCTCACCTCCGACGACAAGGCACTCTATCAGAAAGAAAACATTCCGGTTGGGGTCGGACTTTCCGGCAATCTTTGTCCAGATCACTTCTTTATCACCAATATTGAAGAGTGTTTTGAGTGGGGAATTAAAAAAGCGGTCGACTATCTTATTACCGAAAGCGCCGGTCTTTGCAATCGCTGTTCTCCGCACATTTCCGGGGTTATGGCGGTCTGTGTGATTGATAACCTAATGGGTGTCAATACGCCTAAAAAAATTGGCCCCATGCTTAAAATGGCCGATATCGTAATCATTACAAAAGGGGATATCGTCTCTCAGGCTGAAAGAGAAGTCTTTGCCTTTAAGGTAAGACAAGCCAACTCGAAATGTCTGATTCTCAATGTGAACGGGATAACCGGTCAAGGATGCACCGAATTTGCATCAATTTTAGCACAAGCCCAGGAACATGATGCGGTTACCGATGAAAAACTGCGATTTTCCATGCCCGCCGCCGTCTGCTCCTATTGCCTGGGTGAGAAAAAAATCGGCAAGGCGTATCAATTAGGCAATATGCGAAAGGTCGAATTTCATGATTAACTCAATACCCGACGAAAAGATTGCTATCATTCTCAAAACCTATGCTTATTGTCACGATTTTTTCGACGCCATTGTTATCGATTATCCTCCACAAGAAAAGTATCATCTAACCGTCAACGAATATTTTGAGAGCCTCGATAGCTATGAACTCCAAACAAAAGGGGTTGAACAGGCAGATCTTGTCGACCAGTTTGTGTCGTTTTTGGAGAATATGGAAGCACGTCAAAAAAGCGTTCAGTGGAATATCGAGTCACTTACGATTGTCGGAGGACAGAACAAGCATGGCGAACAGGAAAATGTCAGCATCTGTCTCAGACCAGGTGATGTCGTATCGATTGTTGGCCCAACCGGTTCCGGGAAAAGTCGCTTGCTGGGGGATATTGAATGGCTTGCTCAGGGTGATACCCCAACCAAACGACAGATATTGATAAATGATACCATCCCGCCTCAGTCTTGGCGGTTTTCCATTGAGCACAAACTCGTTGCCCAGCTTTCGCAGAACATGAATTTCGTCATGGATCTGACGGTGGCGGAATTTATAAAAATGCATGGCGAAAGCCGAATGATTGGTGATATCGAAGAAAAGATCCGCTTGATTCTGGAAAAGGCTAATGAACTTGCCGGTGAAGAAATATCCCTTGACACCCCTGTAACCGCACTTTCCGGAGGGCAGTCCCGAGCGCTGATGATTGCCGATACCGCTTTTTTGAGCTCCTCGCCGATTGTCCTGATTGATGAAATCGAAAATGCCGGAATTGATCGGAAAATAGCGATATCCCTACTGGTTACGAATGAAAAAATTGTTTTGATCGCAACCCATGATCCGGTTCTGGCGCTCAGTGCCGAAAGGCGAATTGTCATCAAGAATGGCGGGATTGAAAAAATAATTGCAACCTCCCGGACTGAAAAAGAACTTCTGCATGAACTTGAAGCGTTAAATCAGAAGCTGATGAACTATCGGGAACGCCTAAGAACGGGAGGAAGCTTCTGATTAGCTATTACCCGAAACGTTCCCGTGTCATAGGGCAGACTATACCCTTGACGAATTTCAGAATGACAAAGGCGGCCTCGGGCAATTAATATAATCTGAATCGTGAAAGGAGACATTATATGAATTTAGAAACAGCGTGCTTAGAGCTTAGAAATTACCATATAGAGGATTTGGAAAATTATTACAAACTGAAATCTTGCAATGAGGTTTGGAAATATTCCACCTATATTCCGCTAACAGATATAATTCAAGCGAAAGAGGAACTTGAAAAAAATATTTCAATGCAATCTACTAAAGAGTCCGTTTTTTGCGCCTTATTTGAAAAAGATACAAATAATTATATTGGAGAGGCTGGTATTATTTCAGTTAACAAAAATGCCAATCGATGTGTGGTCGGATATAATTTATTGCCTTGCTTTTGGAATAAAGGATATGCAACAGAAATAACAAGATGCTTAATTGCATATGCTTTTAACATCTTAGGGTTTGAGAGGGTGGAAGCCTTGGCCGATATACAAAACATACCATCTTGTAGAGTGCTTGAAAAATCGGGTATGCTTAGGGAAGGTGTGCTAAAGCATTTCGCAAAAATCAATGATTGTTATCATGATATTTGCTATTATGGAATAACAATAGATGTCTATTTCATAAATGAGCAAAACCTAGCGCCGGACAAGTTAAACTGGACTTCCCATTATGAACTATCGCATAATTAGTTTTGATATCTTTCAGACGCTGGTGGATGTCAACGAACGTATCCCCGAAATCTGGCGCGGCATTTTGAAAGACAGTTACACTGATGAAAAAGCAATGCAGGGTGCAAAAGCAATTTTAAGCACCTTGCCCAACGTTTATGAGAAGGCTGTGCAATCGGAACAGTTTAAAACAATGGCTGAAGTGTATCAGGAATGTGCTCGAAAGGCCATGGAAAAATTAAATTTTAAGACTTCACCACAGGAAGTGGCATATAATTTGATGTACCAGCATGCCAAGGCACCCTTTTATCATGACGTCTTGGACTGCATTGCAAAACTCCGCCAAAAATATCAAATTATCCTTTCCAGCGATTCCAACCATTTGATGGTTGATGATTTGATTTGCAAGATAACATATGATAAGGCATTCATTTCAGACGACCTTAAAAGCTACAAAGGTGATAAACGCGGTAAATTCTTTCGTACCGTATTGAGCCAACTAGATACAGACCCAAAGGAAATCATACATATTGGTGATAGTTCTGCGGATGTTTTAGGTGCTCACAGGGCTGGAATCACAAGCTGCTGGATTAATAGAGATAACCGAAAATGGAACAACCCCATAAAGCCTGACTTTATCATTCAGAATTTTAATGATTTAGCAGATATTTTATGAAACAGAAAGAGCGCAAATGAAACGACTGATATTAGTAGATGACACGATGGTCGCGGGCAAAACTGCCACCTGCACAGAGCTTTCCAAACTCTTTGACCCCAACGTTTTTTTTGGACGGGACTGGTATTGGATGATAAGTTCGGTTGAAATTGATGTGCGTGCGATTACGGTGCTGCAAGCCGCAAAACAAATACATAACGTGCGGAGCCAAGGATATAACGTATGAAAAAAGTGTACCTGCCCAACATAATAACTTCATGCCGGATTTTTTTATCTCTCGGTTTGTTGTTTATTGACTTTCGCAGTGTTCTTTTTATATTGGTATACCTGATATGCGGCTTAACGGATCTGTTGGATGGCTATATAGCTCGGAGAATCGGCAGTGAAACCTTGCTTGGGGCAAAGCTGGACAGCATTGCAGACTTGTTCATGAGCGGTATGATCATCATTACGGTGATGAAACAAAATCAGATTACGATGCTGATATTTGCCGTAATTATTATTGTTTTCATCCTGCGAATTGGAAATGCCGTGTTTTCAAAAATCAAATTTAGAAAGATATCATTTATTCATACGATTGCTAATAAAATAACGGGTCTGTTTTTCTTTTTCTGCCCATTAGTCTATACCTTGTGGGGCAATAATCTACTCATCATAACGGGAATTTTAGCTTTTCTGGCAGCCATTGAAGAGTTCCTTATCATCCTCACCTCAAAAACCTTAGACCTAAACAGAACAAGCATTTTTTCAAAGTGCTGATGAAAAAAAAATCTAATAATTGAAGGAGATGAGCCATATTGAATGTATTGGATTTAGGCATAAACAAAATTGGTTTAATTTTTGATTTTAATGGTACATTGTTTTGGGATTCGGACAAACATGAGCTAGCATGGCGGATATTTATCAAAGAGTTGTGCAATAGAGATATTAGTGATAGCGAATTTTTGCAATATGTGCACGGGCGTAACAATGACTTTATACTAGGTTATTTTCTCGAAAAAAGTTTATCGGTAGATGTAATTGATGATCTGTCGGAGAAAAAAGAAATTATTTATCGCAACCTCTGTACCGAAGATGCGATGAATTTACAATTAGCGCCTGGTGCGATCCGATTGTTGGATAATTTAAAAAAGTATAATATCCCAAGAACAATTGCAACGGCATCAACAAAAATCAATGTTGATTTTTACAGAAAAATATTTCAATTAAGTAAGTGGTTTGATAATGACAAAATCATTTACAATGATGGCACGATAAAAGGAAAACCAAACCCCGATATTTATATAAAAGCGGCCAACATGATACAAGTTGACGTCCAAAATTGTGTCGTGATCGAAGATGCGATATCTGGAATACAGTCAGCATACAAAGCCGGAATTGGAAAGATTATAGCCATTTCACCCAAAGATAGACAGGCGCTTTTCGAAGATATGAAAGAGGTTGATTGCATAATTAATGATTTTAATGAAGTGGACTGTGAGAGGTAAGAGGGAGATCAGGTCATTCAATCAGTTTCGTTATTCATAAAAGTTTAACACCTCAGTAAATTTTTCTTGACTTATGTTTGCATTGATATATAATAGCACTACCGACTGATCAGTCTGTAGTGCTATTGTCATTTCCCGATGAAAGGAAGTTTCTATAAAACCAGTCACTATTAATTTATCGTATGCCGTACCGTGTGGCTCATTCTGTGTCCGTGGCAATTCCGGATAACAGCATTTTGATCGCATTGATATGCAAGGCCGCATATTCATCACCGCTTAAATGAGGCATCGTCAAACAGAGTTGGGTGGCGCCTGATAACAAGGACATGACGGCAAAACTCAATGACTCAACATCGTCTCCTTTTAAAACCTGTTGATCAACACCGCTCTTCACGATCTCTTTAATCGCATTCGATATTACCTCATAGATCGCCATTATCACCGGTAAAACCTCGGAGTCATCGGTGAGCGTATTCGCAAATTCCATAGCTGAACTAAGTAAAGGGTTTTCGCAATCTCGGCCATAGTGATCTGCCAGCGCGAGCAACTGTTCGGTTGGCGACATCGATTGAAATTCTGGATTAAGCCAGCTGTTGGTCAGTTGGGTAACGTGAAGATCGAGAAGCTGAAGATAAATATCTTCTTTGTTTTTAAAATGATGATAGATATTGCCTTTACTCATCGACGTTAATTGACATAGGTCGTCCATTGTGGCTTTATCATAGCCTTTGTCGATGAATAACGAGCGTGCATGGGATAAAATAAATGCTTTAGCTTCATTGGCCGGTAATCTGTTTCTTGACACAATGCCCTCCGTGGGGATCCGTTCTGGGGATCCGTTCTCTTCATAATTTGATAAATTCAATTAAAGACAATTATAACAGAAAGTCTAACGAATATACACTCAACAAAGAAAGGAAGATCAAAATGAAAGAATTATTTCAAAACAAAGTATTTAGAATTATTATGACTACCGATGCAATCCAACTGCTATGCATCTGGATCCGAAATATGGCGGTACTATTCTTTATCATTGAAAAAACCAATGCCAATCCAATTGCGATTTCATTGATTACAATTTTTGAATATCTGCCTATATTTGTGTTTTCATATCTGGGCGGCACCCTCGCCGATAAATGGAATCCCAAGCGAACCATGATTGCCGGGGACTTCTTAAGCAGTATTTCGGTCGTCGTTATTCTTTTACTCATCAATCAAGGTTTGTGGCAAACCGTTTTTGCCGCCACCCTTGTCTCTTCAATGGTAAGTCAGTTCTCAGCCCCTTCGTCAGTGATCATGTTCAAACGAAATATTGATGAACAACTCATCACCCCGGCGATTTCACTATCTCAAGGGTTGCAATCCCTCTATCTTATCATTGGGCCGATTATTGGCACGTTGCTCTATAAAGGCCTCGGCATTAGCTTTTCGCTGACAATCATCGCCATTCTGTTTTTATGCTCCGCGATGGTACAATTCTTATTACCCGCCAGCCCCAGAAAGGCTGATTATATTAAGCCCAATCTGTTAGCTCAGATGAAGGAAGGCCTGGTCTATATCAATAATGATAAAGGGTTAACAGTTCTTTGTTCGGTGTTAGGATTGTTTGGTTTTGCCCAAGGTCTGATTCAACCGCTGACCATTTTTATCCTGACCGATAGACTGCGCATCGAAACTGAAAGTCTCCAATGGTTCTATTCGCTATCCGGGGTGGGACTTCTTATTGGTGCAATTATCTCCATGTCAATCGTCAGTAAATATAAAACCAGAATGATCTTGTTTTTGGGGATGATCGCTTTTGCCGCTGTCACAATCGCCGAAGCGCTATCAACCGTAGTGATTCTTACTGCGATGCTATATTTCTTATCTGGCTTAATCATCGCTTTTGTTCAAGTCGCAATCAGCGTGCCATTGATTCAAAATGTTCAGGAAGATTATATCGGCAGAATCAACGGCCTGATCACCCCGTTGTTGATTGCGGGAATTCTAATCGGTACCGCATTATCCGGTGTTTTAATCGAACAACTCACTTTAATTCCGGTGTTTATGTTATCCGCATTTACTCTGATTATTTGCGGCGTCATCAGCCTGGGATACCAAAGCGCACCTGAACCTGTTGAGTTTGACCGCGCACCGTAGATTCTGACCAACGATGCGCCCCACCTCATATGCTACAATTGCTTCCGTTACGCTATTGAAATCTTCCAAACCGCTTTCGACATTCGCTGTTCTGACTCAGCGTGTCGGGAAACTGTTCATCACTTGGTCTAATTTTTAGGTTGATTTCCAGGCAGTCAGCCTGGTTTTCTTCCTCCGAAAAACGAACAAAATCTGCCGCTGTCGGAAAATAATCTTTGATCACTCCTCGCTTCCACCTTCACCAATTACAATTTTTTTGGTAAAATATGTATGCCTGATATCTGCCACCTGCTCAACCCAGTTGTCGATGCCTATTTTTTTCATCAGGCAAAGGTTATACAATTTTATATTCTGCGGAAATTTTCCAGCTCCGTCTGCCAGAGGCATCAGATATTTACACGGAAAGTCAACGCAATTGAAGCAATAGTCAACGCCCTTTTGTTTAACACAATCAAGTGTTTTGCAACTTTTCCCCTGCATTTTCAAAAGCAGACATATATTCCCTTCCGTACAGCCTTTACAGGTTATTTTTTCTTTCGGTATCTTCGTTGACTCTGACAATCTTTTCTGAAATTCATCGGTAACATTATCCTCGTACATTTCACAGTTAAAGCAATCAATCCCACATGGTGCAACAATTTTTTCTTTCATAATCGATATCCTCCAAATAATTATTTCAGCAATTCTGTTTAAAATTGCTTTATATTATTTTAGATACTTGTTTATAAAAAAGGTTACACAATATCAGCTGTTAATTTTTTAATTTTCTCCGATACTTCTTTTTTGTCATGTTTTTGTTCTACGGTATATAGATAGGCAATCTTTTTAAGTAATGACAGATTTTTAAAATGCGCCTTTCGTAATTCATCTGTTTTTGGCTGGTTATAGCCCGTCGGAAGTGGAAGACGATGATCATTCATATATTTTACCCATAGCTGGCATTTACATGGCTTCTGGGGATCAATTAAACTGCATCTCATTTCAAATAACTCCTGAAGATGCTTTCTTCCTCTGAATAGCGTAACCTTAACGTTTTCAACTGACATATCCAGGATCTCGGCTATTTCTTTGTTTTTAAGATTGGTACAGGTTTTTAGTAAAAAACATACCCGTTGGTTTTTGGGCAGGCATTTTAAAAAAGCTTGCAGACATTTTTCGCGCAGTTCATCCATCACCAAATCATCGTCAAAATCACAATTGTATTCGATGCTTTCAAAGAATTCTTTTTCTGTAACTCCTAAGTTTTCAGTTATTCTAACCAAGGGCAGCTTGTTTATATATTTGAAATGCTTGTAGCACTCGTTTATAACAATCCGGTATAGCCAAGTGAATAGCTTTGATTCTCTCCTGAATTTACTTAAATTTTTATATGCATTTAAAAACGAGTTTTGAAGAATATCCTCAGCATCCTGCTGATTATCAATCATTCTGAATGCACAGGCATATAATTTATCATAATCCTGTATGATCAGATTCTCCAGTTCCATTTGCAAATCGATGTAATCAGTATTGTTACTCATAATTATCACGATGTTTCCACTGGAAACAAACCTCCTTTTTGGAATGCTCGGCATTTGCGAAATGCCACAAATCATTCTGACCGTTCGCCAGCCTTCAGGTTACGCTATCGAAATCTTCCAAACCGCTCTACCGGCGTCTTCACTAACTTTTACTGTTGGCTGCCAGCCTCGGTCAATTAGTCCAAGCCAGACATGGCATGCGCATATGCCAATATCGACATTCGGATGTTCCCATTTAAAGTGCTGGTATCCCGGTGGCATCGCAACGGTGATCGTATTGAAGGAATCTTCAAAGCCGAACCGCCACATTTGGGCATTTCCAGCCGAAGGCGCTTTTCGGCCTAAGTCCAGCGCATACAATAGATCATCTGACAGATGACTAAAATTATCCGGATTCTCCAGCAACTCAATAATTTCTTTCCGTTTATGGCTGATCGTCTTTTCTGTGATCCTGTCGATCAGACGCAATCCGCCATCCTCATAATAACCAAGTGGCGTGATGCAGATCGCCCGCATCCCGGTGGTCTCGCCTTTTGAATGCCCAAACCCCTTGTTTGCTTCTTTTAACTGGTCAGGTGATTGCAAATGGGGCATCAAGCGTTCAAGCTCTGCCAGTTTGTAGTGCCCATACCAACAAGTAGAAAGGTTCTTACTCTGGGCGTAAAGAATCAGTAACTCCCCGACGAAACCCGCCTGTGAAATGGAGATGGCATCGGTTTCGGCCACAAATGCAATGTTATCTGGTGGTGATTTCATCAGTGGATAGAGTGTTTTTGTCGGATCGGCATGAAAGAATCGAATCGCAACGTGATGCTCAAACGGAATCAGCATTGCCCTGGCAAAGTTTTTGATCGTGTCCATGACGTCTTGATCAACAGGCATCATTTGATAACTGCGTGCCGATCGCCTGGCATCGATCGTACTTTTAATCGAAAATGTAATTGACATTTGCGGTACCTCCATAAATCTTGTTATTCAAAATATGACGCAAGGATGTTTCGTTCGTCATGCTTATCGCTTCAATGCCTGCTCGACCATCATCTTGCCCAGCCCCAGCACCCGGCTCAACTGGCGGATACTGCCACCGCTTTCCCGCTGAATCTGTCGGATCAGCTGGTTGCGCTTGTCAACGGACAATTCGCTCAGATTCTGGTACTCGCTATTATGTTTCAGCATGTCAGTAAGCAGTTCATCGCTCCATCTCGTTTTGGGGTGGCTTTCCAGACAGTCATCCTGATTTTCTTCCTTCGAAAAACGAATAAAATCTGCCACGGTCGGAAAATAGTCTTTGATGATCCCACTATCAAGGATCGCCGGATTTCCCTGATCGACCTGGATCATTTTATGATAACTGCTCCATGGATACTCTTCTAACTGGCTAACCATTCCCGCTTTTAAGGGATTCCGGTGAATATATCGAAGCACTGTTATCAGATGCTGTTTAGCTTCAACTGCTTCACTACTAAAACGACTCTGGAAAAGATGGCCGGTTCGCCCATATTTGTTGTTGTGCAATTGAACATATCCAACGGTAATCCGTTTGATGCTGGTGCCCAGCTCTTCCCCTTCTTTGATCAGCAGATGGACGTGGTTATCCATAAGGCAATAAGCATACAGCTGAAACCCGCCGGTTTCTCTCGCCTTATTCAACTTTTCCATAAAAATTGACCGATCCGAATCATCCAAAAAAAGATTACGTCCATCCAGACCTTTTAGCAGGACATGATAAATCCCCGTTGTGCTTTTGACCCGCGCTTGTCTTGCCATTGCTGCTTTCACCTCCTGCTGTTTTTGCCAGTATATCACATTTTTGACGGCATAACAAACGAAACGTCCCTTTGTCATGATTGATGCTGGTCAGAATTATTTTATATCCTTTGATCACTAAATTTAAAACAAGAGAACGGAATTTACATGTTTTTTACATAAACATTAGGTAATCGACTTGATTATTAGATATCTTTAGTTTAGAATTATTATAAATTAAATATAATGACAGGAGATTATAAGAATGAAATGGTTTTATAACATGAAGATCAGAACAAAGCTTTTAGCCGGATTTATGCTGGTAACAGTCCTCGTTGGTATTATCGGCTATGTGGGGATCACAAATATAAAAGCGTTGGATACATCCAGCACGAAACTTTATGAACACGTGACGCTGCCAACCTCGGATAGTGGGAATATGGGTATTGAGTTCGGGAAGATCAATAGCTACATCAGAGATATGATCATTGCCGATGATCCCGCAATCATTGCGGCAACTGGCGATAAAATCGCTGCGAGCCGTGAACAAATCACCCAACTATCGGAATCCTTTGAACAGAATATTCTCGATGATGAGATGGCGCAACTGTATCAGCAGTTCATCGATTCCCGAAAGGTTTATGCGACCGAGTTGGAAGCAGTAATGGCCTTGGCTCGCCAGAATCAGGACGAAGAAGCGCTTGCCCGGATCGCAACTACCGGGGTCGTCGGGATTGCCTCGCAGGCCGAACAGGATGCCCTGGAAAAAATCCACGATATGACTGTGGAGGATGGCAAAGAACTGTCCGAGGGCAATCACAATCAGACAAACAACGTCGTGACCACCATGACGGCCTTGATGGCGATCGGCGTTCTGATGGCTCTGTCCCTAGGTTTTTTTCTCAGTTTAGTCATCAGTCGGTTGCTTAAAAAAGCGGAATATATGATCAAAGAAATGCGGCTGGGGCATTTGGGTGCGCGGCTGAATATGAACAGCCGTGATGAAATCGGCCAGATGGCCATGGCCATGGATGGACTGGCCGATGATCTACAGAATGTAGTGATTGCGACCATGAACCAGATTTCCGAAGGCGATGTTTCGGCGACGATTGAAGTCAAAGATGACCAGGACGAAATCTCCCCCGCACTTATAAAGACCATCGCAACCATCCGGGATCTGATTAGTGAATCAACCATGCTGTCGCAAGCCGCCGTGGAAGGACGTCTGGACACACGCGGTACGGCCGATGCCTTTAACGGCGGGTTTAAAGAAATCGTTGGCGGAGTCAATGCGATGCTGGGTGCCCTGGTTGGCTACATCGATGTCATGCCCAACCCGGTTTTAATCATTGATAATGACTTTAACATTCTCTATTTGAATGATTCAGCGGCTCAGGTTGTGGGACTTGCCAAAAATGAAGCCCTCGGTCAGCCGTGTCACAGTCTTTTTAAGACATCCGATTGCCATTCGGAAAATTGTGCCTGCACCAGAGCGATGCGTACCGGTAATAAAGCAACCAGCGAAACGGATGCGCACCCAAATGGTTTAGATCTCGATATTTCTTATACCGGGGTGCCAATTACCGATCATTCCGGGAATATTATTGGCGCGATGGAATTTATCACCGATCTGACGGCCATCCGCACAGAAGAACGGCGGATGATAAAAATATCGGATTATCAGCAACATGAAACACAAAAGCTGGTGACCGAACTCACCAAACTTTCCCAGGGGAATACCGATGTTGTAATTGATCTTGCCGACTGTGACGCCGATACTCAGACGACCTATGAGACCTTCCAGATTATTGGCGACGCCGTCAGTCAATGTGTGGCATCGATCAAGGCACTGGTTCAAGACGTTGGAATGCTGGCGCAGGCCGGTATCGCCGGAAACCTCGATACCCGGGCGGATATCAGCAAACATCAGGGTGATTTTGCTCGGATTGTTGATGGTGTCAACGCCACGCTTGATGCCGTGGTGGCACCGGTTCAGGAAGCATCAGCGATCCTAAACGAACTGGCTCAGGGAAACCTCGACACCGGGATGGTGGGCTCTTATCAGGGTGATTATACTATTATCAAGGACAATATGAATCAAACCGTCGACTTCCTCAAACGCTATGTTAGTGAAATCACCACTACCTTAGAAGAAATCGGCCGGGGGAACCTCGATCAGCACATCACTGCCGACTATCTGGGCGACTTCCAGGCCATCAAAACAGCCCTGAACGACATCACCGCCAATCTCAGTGCCACCCTATCCGACATTAATATTGCCGCCAGTCAGGTTGAAATCGGCTCCCAGCAGATTTCCGATGGTGGTCAGGCCTTGTCCCAGGGTACCACCGAACAGGCCAGTGCGATCCAGCAACTGACCGCTTCCATTGAAGAAGTCGCCGCCGAAACTAAGAAAAATGCCATCAGAGCCAATGATGCCAATGACCTGGCCTTACAGGTTCGAAGTAATGCAAAAGTGGGCAATGATCAGATGAATAAAATGGTCACCGCCATGGTGGACATTAACGACTCTTCAAAAAGCATTTCCAAGATCATCAAAGTCATCGATGATATCGCCTTCCAGACCAATATTCTGGCTCTGAACGCCGCCGTTGAAGCCGCCCGGGCAGGCCAGCATGGCAAGGGCTTTGCGGTAGTTGCCGAAGAAGTAAGAAGCCTGGCCGCCCGCAGTGCCGAAGCCGCCAAGGAAACGACCGGTCTGATTGAAGGATCCATTGACAGGGTCAACGCCGGCACAAAAATTGCCGATCAGACCGAAGAAAGCCTCAAAGAGATTTTAAATCAAATCCAAAAAGTGACCGATCTGGTCGGTAGTATCGCCCAGGCCTCTAACGACCAGGCCACTGAAATCACCCAAATCAACAGGGGCATCGAACAGGTATCCAAGGTCGTTCAAACCAACTCGGCCACCGCCGAAGAAAGCGCCGCCGCCAGTGAAGAGCTTTCCGGCCAGGCTGAAATGCTCAAACAAATGGTGGAAGCTTTTAAAACCAAGGATTCAAGTACATCACGTTCAATCAGAAAAGAAACAGCTTTCCAACCCGTAAAAACAACCAGATTACGTTCGTCCGAAGTTACGATCAATTTGGATGATGACATCGACAAATACTAACCGGACATCACATTTGATGTCAGAGGATAATCAGAAAAAAAAACGAACTTTGAGTCGCTGTTTTTTTATTGGTAAGATTTTCTTGTCCGATTTTTTATCCCGGGTTTCGCGTAACCGAGTCGGCAGGACGCAAAAATTATCCCCAACCGTTTTTTTCTGTCACGTTCACCATGGTTTTTCGGTGTTTGATAGCGTCACAATGGGACGCTTGAATATTTTCGTCAAAAGAAATACAATATAAACGCAGTAAAATTAAGGATGGTGAAAATAAATGAAACGGATATTTTTGGTTGAGGACGATCAGGCCATCGCTAAAAACCTGATCCTGTTGCTTCGTGCGGAGGGATTTACCGTCACTCACGCCCCGACCCGTGGTGACGCCCTGGCCGCCCTTGACGGGAATAAATTTGACCTGGCGCTGGTTGATATTTCTTTGCCTGACGGAAATGGCTTTGCGGTTTGCACCGAAATAAAAGCAACCGGGGATATTCCGGTTATCTTTCTAACCGCTTCCGGCGATGAAGCGAGTGTTGTTACCGGCCTGAACATGGGCGCCGACGACTATATCACCAAGCCGTTTCGGCCCCGGGAATTGATTGCGCGCATTGGCACCGCCCTACGCAAAAGCGGGCGTTCGCCAGCGGCTTTTGAAATTCGCAATCTTCATGTTGATACCGCCAGCGGCCTGGTGAAAAAAAACGGCAACGAGGTTTTTCTCTCAGCACTAGAATATCGCTTGCTTTTGGTGTTTATCAGCAGCCCTAAAAGTATTATCACGAGGGGTAGGCTGCTTGACGAATTGTGGGATGCGGCGGGCGAGTTTGTCAACGACAATACCTTAACCGTGTACATCAAACGCTTGCGGGAGAAGATTGAGACCGACCCCGCCAGCCCGCAAATCATTCTGACCGTTCGCGGGACGGGCTATCGATTGGGTGGGGACGATGTTGCGGAATAAAGAGTTTCGGCAATTTGCTCTTGTGTTCGCCTTAATCACCGCCGTTACGGTGATGCTGGGCTTTGCCATCAATATGGCGGCGGGAATCCTTGCCACCGCTGCTGCCGCCGCCTTTGGCTCCGCGTTTTTCGCGTTTACCAAAGCCCGCTACCAAAGCCTAGCACAGATTTCTAATCAAATCGATCGGGTCCTTCATAATGTTGACAACCTGTATATTGGTGAATCGGACGAGGGCGAACTTTCTATTTTACACAGCGAGATAACTAAAATGACGCTGCGCATTCGGGAGCAAAACGACGCCTTGAAAAAAGAGAAGGAGCATCTGGCCAATTCACTGGCCGACATCGCCCACCAACTTCGCACCCCGCTGACATCCGTAAATCTGATTCTGTCATTGTTAGCGAATAACCCTGATAAAAACGAGCGGCAAGCCTTTCTGCGGGAGACCGAGGAATTGCTGCAGCAGATGGATTGGCTGCTTACTTCCCTACTCAAATTATCCCGCCTGGATGCCGGCATTGTGGTGTTCCAAAGCGAGCCGATCGATGTTAACAACTTGATCGGTGCTGCGCTGCGCCCGCTGCTAATCCCAATCGAACTGCACGATATTGATGTACAAGTAGAGGTTCCGAAAGGGCTAATGATCCCGGGTGATTCCGGTTGGCTTTCGGAAGCGCTTCAAAACATCCTCAAAAATTGCATTGATAGCATTGGCGCAAGCGGGAAAATTGAGATTTTCTGCCGGGACAACCCACTGTATACCGAGATGACCATCCATGATAGCGGCGCGGGTTTTGACTTAGCCGATTTACCCTGCCTGTTTGACCGCTTTTATCGTGGCAAAAACCAAAGCGCCACTGGATACGGGATTGGCCTGGCGCTCTGCAAGATGATTATCACCCGGCAGGGCGGGACGATTATCGCCAAAAATCATCCCCAGGGCGGCGCGATCTTTGCCATTCGTTTCTCAAAGTGACGGATCTCTCACCTGAAAGTCACAACGATGTAAGTTGAAACTGCTATTATATGGGTAAACCATGAGAAAGGAGACTCACATAATGGAGTTTTTAAAAATTGAAAATTTATGCAAGGTCTACGGCAAGGACGAAAACCAGGTTACCGCCCTGGATCATGTTTCGCTGACAATAAAAAAGGGGGAGTTTACCGCGATCATCGGCTCCTCCGGATCTGGAAAATCGACACTGCTGCACATCATCGGCGGTGTCGACGTGCCAACCAGCGGCAAGGTGTTTTTAGACGGCCAGGATGTCTATGCCCAAAACAATGAAAAACTGGCCATTTTCCGGCGACGGCAGGTTGGCCTGATTTACCAGTTTCACAACCTTATTCCGACCCTGAACGTAGTTGAAAACATCACCCTGCCGATCCTGATGGACAAGCGCAAGGTCAACGCCGAACGGCTGAATGACTTGCTGGAACTGCTGGGGCTTAAAGACCGTAAAACGCATTTACCCAATCAGCTTTCGGGCGGTCAGCAACAGCGGGTTTCGATCGGACGGGCGTTGATGAACGCCCCGGCGCTGATGCTGGCCGACGAACCCACGGGCAGTTTGGACAGCCGGAATGGCCATGAAATTATCAAACTGCTGAAATTAAGCAATCAAAAATATCATCAGACTCTGCTGCTCGTCACCCATGACGAAAATATCGCCCTGCAGGCCGACCGCATTATCGGCATCTCAGACGGTAAAGTCGTAAGAGATGAACGGGTACGGCCATGAATATTTTTCACAAAATCACCCTGCAAAGCATGATAAAAAGCCGTACCCGAACGATTGTCACAATTATCGGCGTGGTTCTGTCGGCCGCCATGATCACGGCCGTCGCGACCTTTGGCGTTTCGCTGCTTTCCTATCTCGCCAACGGTGCGGCCCAGAAATACGGCGATTGGCATGTCGAGTTTTTTGACATCCCAGCTGCTTTTGCCCAGGAACGCAGCCACGACGCGGGCGTCGCTAACACCGCGGCCTTTGAAAATATCGGCTACGCCACCCTTGACGGCGGTAAAAACCCGGACAAGCCCTATCTTTTTATCGCTGGATTCAGTCCCGAAGCCTTTGATACCTTGTCGATCAACCTGATTTCCGGCCGGCTGCCGGAAAACAGCGGGGAGATTCTTGTTTCGGGGAGCGTCGCCGCCAACGGCGGCGTTAAATTTGCGGTCGGTGACACGCTTTCACTGGCTGTCGGCAACCGCATCAGTGACAACGAAAATCTCGGTCAACACGACCCATACACTGCCGGGAATGAAACGCTAGTACCACAAGACCAGCGAACTTACACGGTTGTCGGCCTCTACCAACGGCCCGGCTTTGAGGAATCGACCGCACCGGGATATACCTTAATCACCAAAGCCGATCCCCAAGATCAAGCAGATAGCGCAAGCGTCTTTGTCACACTTAAAAACCCCCGCAGTGTCCAGGCTTACGCCAGCAGCGCCGCCGGAGCAGAGTCTTATGTCTTCAACGATAACGTGCTGCGCTTCATGGGTCTTTCAGACGATAACATCTTCAACTTATTTTTATACACGGTTGGCGGCATTTTGGTCGCCATCATCATGATCGGCTCAATTTTTCTGATTTATAACGCCTTCAACATCTCGCTGAATGAACGTACCCGACAGTTCGGAATTCTTTCGTCGGTGGGTGCCACCGCCAAGCAACTGCGAAATTCGGTACTGTTTGAGGGGCTTTGCATTGGTGCGGTCGGCATCCCGATTGGCATTTTGGTCGGCCTCGGCAGTATCAGCCTGGTGATTTCCATTGTCGCCAAAAATTTTGGCAACGTCATGTACAGTAACGTCCCGTTAACCTTGACCGTATCGATCCCTGTCATTGTCGTTGCGGCAGCGGTGAGCATGGTTACGATTCTGATTTCGGCCTATATTCCCGCCCGGAAGGCTGCCAATACACCTGTGATGGAGAGCATTCGCCAGACCAATGCGATCAAAATTGAATCCCAGGCTGTCAAAACTTCAAAATTGGCCCTGCGACTATACGGTTTGGAGGGAACCCTGGCACTCAAGAATTTTAAGCGCAACAAGAAAGGCTATCGCAGCATTGTCCTGTCGCTTGCTCTAAGCATCGTCCTGTTCGTCTCGGCCAGCGCTTTTGTAACCGATATGAAACAGGCGGCCGAGCGGTCAGTCGCCTTTACAACCTATGACATTGGCTTTGCCACCCAGGATATGGACGATCGCGAAATGCTACTGCTTTACGACAAACTAAAAACTGCCGACAATGTTTATGAAAGCTCGTATCAAGCGCTGATGAAGTATTCATGTGTTGCCAAAGCAAGTGATCTTTCCGACGATTATTGGGTAACCGCGGGTTCACCTGCGCCGGACGAAACGGTTAATCTGCCTATGGACCTCCAGTTTCTTGATGACACCACCTATCTGAATATGCTAAACAACTTAGGCTTACCGGCCGCGGACTATACCGGGGCAAATGCGAAAATGATCGCCGTTGCCAAAATGCCTGGCCAGGACAATCAGATGTGGGAGGTTGATCAGCTTAGTGATCTGTTTGCGTGTTCTTCTCTGAATCTCACCATTGCTCCCGAAACAAATGGCGAGCCAAGAACGGAACCGGGGCAAAACGTCAGCGTCACCTTTGTCGAGACGGTACCACCAGATACCCTCCCGATCCCGGGAAACAGCGGGTCGAAAACTCCGTTCTTTTTTAGGGTAATGGCCCCTTATTCGCTCAAAGCGCAGTTTGAAACCGCTGATTCTGATGTGGCTGTTAAGGGCTTGACCTTTCGCTCAACGAATCCCACTCCGTCGACGGCTGAAATGGAAACGATGATTCAGGGTGCCGGAATTACAGCCGATCACACCCTCTACAATACCTATAAAATGCTTGACGAAAGCCGCAATTACATCTTCATTGCCAATGTGTTTGCTTATACGTTTATCATGATGATTTCGCTGATTGCAGTGGCCAATGTGTTCAACACGATTTCCACCAATATCAAGCTGCGCCGGCGGGAGCTTGCGATGCTCCGCTCAGTGGGGATGTCCGACCGGGATTTCCAAAAGATGATGAATTTTGAGTGTGCCTTTTATGGACTGCGGGCGTTGCTTTTCGGGCTTCCCAGCGCGGCCATCGCTTCCTGGCTGATTTACAAAGGGATGGTTCTCGGCGGGACCGACAATATCGATTTTGTGTTCCCCTGGGGCAGTATGGCCATCAGCGTGTTCAGCGTGCTCTTTGTGGTATTTATTACAATGCTATATGCTGTTAGCAAGATCAAAAAGGAAAATATCATTGATGCCCTGCGGGATGATATGACGTGATTCAAAATAAAAAAGAGTCTGTGGAATTGGGGTTGAGTGATTCGTAATCGCCCCGAAAGGTACTGTAGAACTCAAAAAAACACAAAGGCATAACAAGCGAATCACCCCCTTTGTCATACCTTATCACAAATTCTCTCGGAGCTATTTTTTACTTAGACGAGATTAATCATCTCAACTGAACGCCCGTGATCCCGCAACAGCTCAATCAGGTCCGCTGTTTTCAACCACACCGTCATCGTATTTTCATTGGGATGAATCGCAATTAAGCGATTATTAAAGCGTGCGTCAATAAAAACTTTAACGTTTTTGTTCTTGTCATTTAAAACCCCAAATGGTGTGACTGAACCCTTTTCCAGTCCCATTATTTCCTGCAAATCCTTTTCGGAAGCAAAGCTGAGGCGCCGCGAGCCAATTATTTCCCGCAGCTTTTTGAGATCGATTGGCTTTTCTTCTTGGACCGAAACCAAATAGAAATGCTGCTTTTTATCATCCCGAACAAATAAATTTTTGGCAATACAATCAGCGTCAGGCAAATTTAGTTTTTTCATTTCATCAATGGTATATACCGCTTCGTGTTCAACCCGCTGATAAGAAATCTTCGTCTCATCCAGCAACTCCAGTACTGCTTGCTTATTGACAAACATGATGGTTCACCTTCCTTTTTGATCGCAGTTGATCTTTATCGATGAGCTGATTTTACCACAAAACAGTAGCACGATAAGCTGTTTTTTGATTTATGCCTTGTTTTCAGTTGTGATGTGCCCCAGCCGTGCAAATTACGGCAGCATTCCTCAAGAAATTGTTCCCTTCATAATTAAGAACAGCAACTCAGCAGATCCAGCCAGTTCCAGAAAATACTTGAAAATAACGGTTGAAAGCATTAGAATAAGGATGTGCAATCGACTGAGATAAACAGCATTTGATCAGCGCCTTGTTTAGAAGTCGCGCTGTCAAATACTCCGTTTATCATCCTGTCTTGTTTGCATTGATCGACAGATTGAAAGGAGTTTTTATGTTAAAACAAAATAAAGCAGAGAGTGTGGCAGACCGGGAGGTTTGCAAAATCTAATCTCTGCAAAACCTCCCGCATTGTATCCAACATACTTTCAGGAGGAAAAATAATGAAATATTCAAATAGAGAAAAAAACGTTTATCAGCGTCAACCCTGTCAGGAGAGTTTCTTCTGCCAGAATTGTGGCCGTGTCGTTTCATTTACCGGTGCCGGAACCAAACACCGTAATCATTGTCCCCATTGTCTGTTCAGTCTTCATGTTGATATTTTACCCGGTGACCGCTCAGCCAATTGCAGTGGTCTGATGGAACCGATCAGCGTCTGGATTCGCAAGAATCAGGAATGGGCAATTATTCATCGCTGTCGCCGCTGTGGGCAGCTTAGCTCCAACCGAATTGCCGCCGATGACAACCCTCTTAAACTAATGTCCATCGCCGTAGCCCCTTTGGCCAGTCCACCCTTCCCTCTGGAAGAAATGACACAGGTCCTAACTAGCGCCACAGGTGACAACAATGAGCAGGATTGATTTGGACGGGTACGGTTTAAGCGCATCCTTGCGTTTGGAAGCCGCTCAATATCCGGAACTTTTTGTCGCCCGCATTCTGTCTCAGTCCAAGGGGATTTACCGGATTATTTCGGAACAGGGCGAATTTTTCGCCGAATTGTCGGGCCGGCTGCGCTACGAAACGATTGAGGCCGCCAATTTTCCGGCTGTCGGTGATTTTGTGATGCTCGATCGTCCCTCCGGAGACCAGGGTCATGGCATTATTCACCATCAGCTGACCCGCAAAAGCGTCTTTATTCGCAAAGCTGCCGGATCATCCAGTCAGGCGCAGGTGATCGCCGCTAATATCGATTCCATCTTTATCTGCATGTCCGTCAACAACGATTTTAATCTGCGTCGGCTGGAGCGCTATTTGAGTCTGGTCTGGGAAAGCGGCGCAACCCCGGTAGTCGTCCTGACCAAAATCGACTTGACTGATGATCTGCTGGCCAAATGCCGAGCGGCTGCAGCAATCGCCATCGGCGTTGA
Organism: Acetobacterium sp.; assembly: GCF_030652775.1. Taxonomy (GTDB): domain Bacteria; phylum Bacillota; class Clostridia; order Eubacteriales; family Eubacteriaceae; genus Acetobacterium. Next base: position 88,509 of record NZ_JAUSPS010000010.1, read on the forward strand.
TATCCTCGGTATTTCAACCCTGCAAAATGAAGGCTTTCAGGATCTCATGGCCTATTTGTCAGCAGGTCAGACAGTCGCTCTACTCGGCTCATCTGGGGTTGGAAAATCAACCCTGATCAATTGGCTAAGCGGTACCCAACTCTTTAATACCCAGATGATCAGAAATGATGACAGGGGCCGTCATACCACCACAAGACGAGAATTGATCCGGTTAGCCGATGGTGGCATGCTGATCGATACCCCGGGTATGCGTGAAATTGGCATGCTTGATGTTAACACCGGCTTTGATCAAACTTTTCGTGATGTGGAAACTCACCTCAATTCTTGCCGTTTTCGCAACTGCACGCACACAAACGAGCCCGGTTGCGGAATCGCAACTGCTATTAAAACAGGACAGTTATCTGCCCAACGCTGGCAGGCCTATCAGAAGCTGACCGACGAAAACGACTATTTCGAAAACAAAGCGGCCTTCTTAAAAAAGAAGAAGGAAAAATTCTATCAGATCGCCTGTGCGAACCGAAACAATAAAAAACAGTGATATCGTCAAGAATCTGACCACCACGCTGGTGCAGGATTTTGAAGGTGCCACTGCTTACTTATAATTACGATAAGGGCCTGATCCTTGCGCATTGCGATGCAAAGATCAGGCCCTTTTTCTTGATGACCGGGTAATTTTTAAATCATATTGCAGCGTTTTTTTCTGATCGGAACTTAAAGCATCTCGTCTTTTAAAACATCATGGTCTCTTAGTACTTTTTCAATCACGGTTCCTTTTGTAAAATGAATGATTGGTTTTTTTATCAGATTTAGAGGGCCCGGCAGTTTAATTTCCAATGGTGATTTTCCATCCATCAGTTTAACACTGCTGTCAAGCAGCTCTCTGATATCATAAACACTCCCCCACACTTCCGGCACACCTCTGTCAACCCCAAGCAAACCATAGACCGATTCCATTGCGGTTCTTACTGAATACTCGGTTGTAAAGACGGTATCTCTGGGGGTTTCGGCAAACTGACCCAGAAAAGCAAAATTAACACAGCCTTCCGGAATAACATCCGGTCGGTCCCCTTTGGTTCTTGGCATAAAAAAAGCGGTAATATAAGGCATCATGGTTGGCACACAGACGGCACTGTTTTCAGCCAGTTCATCAATTTGATTGACCGGCACACCCAAATGATACAACCATTCTTTAGTAATTTCTTTGCCGGTACAATCTTTCATTGGTTTTTTTATGTAATCTCCCGGTACATCTGAGAATAGGCCATAGACCCATACACACACTTTGTTTTTATCCTGTTCCTTGAACTGTCCTTGTCTGTTAATGGTCCAGCTGAGCAGCCATGACGAATCCATACAGCTTACAATCCCACCGGTTACAACTTTACCGCTTTTAGGATCTCTCTTACAGATATTAGTGAGATATGGCATTATTTTATCATCTAAGGTTGTGATCGTTGCTGATTCCCAATTTGTTTTCTTGATATCGGAGCAGAACTTTTCCGGATGTCCAAACACCGGATCCTGCTGGGCGATGTTTTTCCACAGGCTCCAGCTGCCACTTGTTCTCACTTCGGCATCCCCGTTTGGCGCATGATTCTGGTCGCCGTAAATTGTTCCTTCGGTACAGCTTCCGTTTGTCACAAATACCAAATCATTTTCTGTCAGCACCAGCCCTTTCTCAACCCCGTTTACGTTATATTCAATTGCTTTGGCGACCTTTTTATTTTCAGCGATCTCAAAGATGACATTGGTTACTTCGGTGTTGAATTCAAAGTTAACGCCGGCTGTTTCCAGATATTTCTGCATTGGTAGAATCAATGATTCATATTGATTGAATTTGGTAAATTTCAAAGCGCTAAAATCTGGTAAACCGGCAATATGATGAATAAATCGTTGAAAATACAGTTTCATCTCCAGCGCACTGTGCCAGTTCTCAAAGGCAAACATCGTTCGCCAGTAAAGCCAGAACGTGGAAGCGAACACCTCTTCATCAAATACATCCTCAATGGTTTTGTCATATAAATCTTCATCCTTTGTCATGAAGAGTTTCATGATTTCCATGCAGCCCTTCTGACTTAAGTTAAATTTCCCATCTGTCTGGGCATCAACGCCCTGATTTCTGGTGGCACGGCACAATGAATAATTGGGATCTTCTTTGTTTAACCAATAAAATTCATCCAAAACTGAGGCGCCCGGGATTTCAAGGGACGGAATACTGCGAAACAAATCCCACAGACACTCGAAATGGTTTTCCATTTCCCGGCCTCCCCGCATCACATATCCTCTGGTCGGATCTTCAATTCCATCACAGGCCCCACCGGCGATGTCCATTGCCTCCAGAACATGAATGTGCGAGCCCGGCATTTGTCCATCCCGAACCAGAAAACAAGCTGTTGCCAGTGCCGCTAAGCCACTACCGACAATGTAGGCGTTTTTTTCTTCAACCCCTTCCGGTTTTTTTGGGGTTGCAAAAGCTTCGTAATTACCATTGGTATAATAGATCCCCTTACTATTTTTTTGATGTTTCCCACGTTCTGTGTTCCGGTAATTAGAATCCTGGGGTATTTGCTTTTTCTCGTTATTTTTTATCAGCTTGTTTTTTACCACCATTGCGGTTACGCCAGCGCCAGCCACTGCCACTGTTGCCAATCCGACTTTCACTTTTTTATTTGCCATTAAATTATCCTGCCTTTCATCACGCTTCAACGCTAATAGGTTTTTTCTTTATGGTAAGACTTTTTTAATGACTTATCAATTTACAAAACAGGCAGAATGATAAAAAACTGATCACTCTGCCTGTTTTGATAAAAAGATACTCATGCATGACGTTTGGCTGCGAAATTTTGAATTGAATTGGCAATATTGCCGCTGAGGGTTGTACTCATTTTTTCAACTATGGCATTCGGATCCACGTTCATACCATTTTTAATCCAATCCAGCATCATTCCCACAAAACCGTATTTGTAAAACTCGGCGATAAAATTCATCTCTGCCTCGGTAATTGACGTATTCTGGGCCTGTTCTTTAACCACCCCTTCCAGGAGTCCATAGGTTAACTGATATAAATAATTTTCTATCTGCGCTCTGCTCACCGAACGATAAACATTCAAGATAAAGGGTTTGTTCTCTAAAACCGCTTCAAACAGCTGCAGCAGACCTTCCTGCCAGGTATGATATGTTTTTTTCCCCTGCAAAGCTCTTTTTCCATCTTCTTCACAGCTCCATTCCACTAAATCGTATATGTCTTTAAAATGGTAGTAGAATGTCATTCTGCTAATTCCGCAATCCGTTGCCAGATCACTAATTGTAATCTTGTCGAATGGTTTTATGAGTAATAGTTTTTTTAAAGACACTTCCAAATCTGCTTTTGTAGAATTTGACATAATCTGTCCCTTCTGTTCTGTAATGTTTTAAACCGTTCTTTGTTTATGTATTTTCTTATTGATCCATCAAAAAATCCATACATAATCATTTTGTTCACTTCCATCATCATACATCAAAATTAGCCTAATACGACATGACGCAGATCTCGAACTTTTCCTTTGCCAGGCCCAGAAACAGCAGACCCTGCATCCATTACAAGTGCACCTCTTTAAGCCAGTTGCCGAGTTCAAATTCCGAACCGCTGCCGTTTCTGAGATCCTTACTGGCCGCAATCTGACCATCCCGTATGTAAAGGACTTTTTTGGCTTTTGCTGCGACTCTGGGGTCGTGAGTAACGATCATGATTGTCATCCCCTCATTGTTCAGTTCTTCTAATATTTCCAAAACCTGTTCTGTCGCCTCCGAATTCAGGGCCCCTGTCGGTTCATCCAGAAAAAGGATATCTGGTTTGTTAATCATCGCCCGGCAAATCGATGCTCGCTGTAACTGACCTCCGGAAACTTCCTTAATATCACGATTTTCGATTCCGCTAATCTCCATCCGCCCCATCAGTTCCGATGCGCGTTTTCTGATTTTCTCTGGCAGCTCTTTTTTAGCGACAAGTCCCGGCAAAATAATATTATCATAAATCGACAGATTTTTCAGCATTTGGGCATTCTGAAAAACAAAGCCCATCTTAGTCAGTCTGAATCTGGACAATTCCCGTTCCCGTAACTCGCTGATATTTACCCCTTCAAAGATAACCTGCCCGGCACTGATATTGTCCATTCCGCTGACGCTGTATAGCAGTGTTGACTTTCCCGAACCGGAGGCCCCCATCACGGCCGTAAAATCGCCTTTTTCGATTTCAAACGAGACATCATTTAATACTTTTGTGTCCTTAAAAGACTTACTGATCCCTTCAATATTTATCATTTTTGGCTCCTTATTCCATTATTTGTTCTCTGATGTGATAGCTTCTAACCGTATTGGTTCCAATTATTATGGTCATAACCACTACCCCTAGTTGTACGGCTGGACAAAGCAGATAAGCCCAGACCGGCTCTACCAATAGTTTTATTTTAGCGACTCCGACGGTCGCAAGCATTCCTGCAAAAATAGCTTCCCCCAGCGTGTTGGCCAGCAGCGTTCCGGCTATAATCGCGACGAACTGAATCACCAGAATCCTGATTCCTAACTGTACCCGTATATCTCGGGTGGAAAATCCGATCGCTTTCTTGACGGCAATGGCACTGTGTTCCCTTGCCATCATCAGCTGAAGAAACATGACCGTAATCAAAATGGTCAGTATTAAGGAAATCACCACCGCAACCCCTTGCACCCGGTTCATATTTGTAATAATGCTGCTGAGGGTCTGATAAACAAATTCATTACACGGGGTAATCTTACTGTTGGGTAATATCGTTCGCATTTGGGCAACTTTACTGTCGATATCGATGCCCTCCTGAAGATCCAAATAGATCATATATCCTTCGATATCCTTACTATCAAAATCGATGGCTGCTTTGGCGGTTTTTCCGCCATAAGTAATATCCTGATAAATACCACAGACATTTAAGATCCGTTCTTTCCCCTGATAACTCACGGTGATGGAGTCGCCTACTTTTTTACCCAGATCAACCGCATTCAGATATGAAAGCGCCATCTCATTTTCTTCCTGAGGTGCCTGCCCTTCCAGGTATTCTAATGGAAAAACAGCATTTTCTCCGTTCTGTACCCGCAAATATTCCCATTCTCCATCGATATTTTGGGACTGTACATAACCATTCTGGTAGACTGCATAGCGTTCAATAGCCGGGTCATTTTCCAGATAAGTCATCACCGCCTCATTTTGTTGCGCCAAATTGTCGCTGTATTGTATGTCAATCCGGACATCACTTTTGCCAATGCCCATATACGTTAGAAAGACCGGATTATTAATGGTATTGTTCATGTTCATGGGGAGCAGAATCAGGAAAGAAGAAAAAACAAATATCAAGAATATTACAAAATACTCTTTCCACTTACATTTAAGTTCCCCTAAAGCCATTGAGAAGTTCCCGACCTTTAATCCCTTTGAAGGAAGCCTGTAATGACCTTCTTTTTTTATGTTCTCTTCGCCTCTGATTAACGCCATCACGGTCCGCTTCAAATGCTTCCGGATAATCCGATGGCACCGGAAGACAACAAAAATACTGAGCAAAACGACGCCCACCAACGGAAATAACCATTGCATCCACTGACTGCTGCCATCGCCGCAATAGCGAATTACCGTTGCCGAAAAAAATTCACCAAAAGGAATCGCCGCCAGATAGCCGATCACCCCGGCAATCAGAACCAGGATGATATATTTTATTTGATATAGTTTTATTATTTCCTTTCCGGGAATTCCAATAGCTTTCATTTCGCCAATTGAGTGATTTTCTTCTGCCAATGTCGCCCGGATAATATAAGAGAGACATAATACCGACATGGTGATCAACAAAATACTGATCACAATAATTACCAGTGCAACCAACCCGTAAGAAAAAGCATTGATCATATTGAAAATCCCTGCGGTAACGGCCACACCGTTAGACGGCAGGCCGGCCTCCAAATATGCCTTTTCCAGCACAGTCGGGGCTACCTCTTCAGCTAAGAGAAATTCGAAACAATACTCCCATTCTCCCATATGAAGCGCCACTTCATTCTGATCGTTCGCACTGATAAGAAATCGCTTTGAATAAGAAAGTGATGAATTCATCGTCGAATCACGGATAATCGTCGCGACCTTGAATTCTTTTTGATAATCTCCGTTTTGCAGCACAATGGTGTCGCCTGCTCTTAAATTTAAACCCTCGGCATAGTAAACCGGTACACCGATTTCACCGTCTTGTACAATTGCAATCTCATTATTCTGATCAAGCAGATAGTCAAAGTTTTCATTTTGAGTAACAAAGCCATTGTCCATCAGACACTTTTCCAACGATTCGCCGTTGCAGATAATTTGGGCATTATTCACATTCAGCATCCTGACAACCAGGGCGTCCTCAAGATAATCTTGTTTGGCGACAAAATCCGCAAATGCCTGTTCATCATATTCGCCCTTGTGCATCTGCACATATTCTGGCGGCACGGCGATCTTATTCAAACCATTTAACGATGACAGCATGATCCCGGTAACCCTCAGTCCGCCTGCCATAAAAACAGCTGAAAGAATCAGAAATACTGCCAGGGCAGTTGTGATAACCCGGTTTCTTTTAAAGTCCTTGCGGACAAGATTCAGCAAAAGTTTCATATTCAACCTTTCAAATTTTATTCGTTACCGACCGAGAGTCGATACGAGAGCAAAAACCTATCGACTCTCGGTCGGTAATAAAATTTTACATTCTCTTGCTAAAAATGTCAAGCACCTTTTCTGTTTTACCGTATATAAAAATTTGTCGCTATATTCTCTAAATCATTCAGCTTCAACCAAGCAAATTGTTATACCTTCACATCCAAACTTACATTTTGCTGTATCGTTGTATCTACCCCAGCAGGTCTTTGCGTGTTTGAGACAGCCCCATTTTTCATTGCCTGTCTGGCTTCAATATAGGCATCATAATAAATAAAAATCAATTCGTCCGATTTAGTATTTTCAGCCTTTGATGAACGGGTCTGCCAACCAACTTGTGGCGTATAGGTTGCAATTTCATCTCCATTTTCGTCAAAAACATGAGCGCCTGTTCCTAATGGCCCTGTTTCGAATTGAGCCTTATACGGTAATCCCAGCAACATCCGGATCCACTTATAATCAGCCTCCTTCATTTTTTTTAGACACTCGGCATTATTTTCCGAATTCATAATTGCTGTTGCCTTTGCCATGGCGGCAGCCCTGTTCGGTGCGACTTTTTCTACCTCACGCATTCGCAGCGCGCGAAATTGGTCTCCCATATATACTGTATTTTCTGCATCTTCCTTTGCTAGAGCTACAATGGTTTCTTTTAATGAATCACTAACTTCCTGAACTTTTTTGGTGGATGTAACCTTGCTTTTTTCGGAAGACATAATGTTATATCCGGAAGATATACTCTTTATATTCATACAATTCCTCCTATTATTCCGATATGGTATTGGAATTTCCATTTGTACCAAGTTTCAAGTAATCGACATTTCTTTATTAAAAATCACGTCCCACAATACGTTTTATAGGGCTGATTCGACGGTTCCGGTGGTTCATATATTGCTGATTAAGCGAATTGTAATCGTATGGTGATTGAAGGACTGCCAATAATTGCTGCAAGAGCTTCTGAAGATATTGCCGCAATCGCTCGCATCATCAAATAATCAAGGTTTGTTAATTTTCAAAAATCGATGTATTTAAATTAAAACCGGTGGATTATATAAATAAAGCTATGCATTGAAAATTTTATCTTCTTAATAATCGGACAAGCAGCTTTCAAGTTTAGGACTGTATTGACAAAATTTGCCATTTCATTTAGCAAACGAAGGGCCTGCGACTTACGATGAGCCAAATCGCATCGGACAAATGGTTCTGCATTGATTACAGGATACGGTATCAAAGCCCCGTTTGTTCTTGCCATAACTGTTCATTCGGCACGGTTTTTGTCTGACACCACTATCGCTGATTGCCCCGACCGGGCAGCTTCGGATACACAAATCACAATGTTCAAGGCATATTTCGGCATCCAGTTCATCGGATTCTATTTGCAGATCGGTCAGAACAGCTCCGATTACCAGGCGATTTCCGTATTCACTGTTAAGCAACAGCGTACTTTTGCCAAGCGTACCGATTCCGCAAAGATATGCCGCATGCTTCATTGACAGCAAGCCACGACCTTCCATTTTTTCTTCATCCCAATCATCGTAAGGCCCGTCGCTGGGTAATGGCACGCCCGTCCCGTGATAGGTCTTCTCTAAAAAAGCGGCGGATTGAAATGCAATTTGATCAACCTGAGAACCGGTAAAACTATTAAAATATGCATAAATCAGTTGAGAATCAGCTATTAAGATGCCTTTAGGCAGTGCGATCCCGAAGGCAATGACGCTTTTGCAATCTGGAAATATATCACTCGGATGAAAGCCTTTGGGTGCACCTGCAAATCGTTGAAGACTTGAAAATCCACAAATGTCCGCGCCAAAATCGAGAATTTTTTCACATAATTCCGCTTTCATATCCATCCCCTACAACGTTTTACATCCATATCGGTCTTTTTGATCAAAGTAGGTTATATCGGCATATCCGGCAAATATCTTACCTGAATGTTTGACTCCTTTGGGAATAAAATACTGATCACCTTTCCGATATAAATAGTTTATTCCATTGATTACAAGCTCGATTTCACCTTCAAGTACAATGCCCCATTGACCTTCATGCGCATGTTCCGGTAAGTCAGTATCTTCGGCAAACACCATAAAAATAATTTGATGATTTTCTGCCTGAGACAAATATGCCGTCACACCATTGATCGGAATATCTGCCTCCGGCAGTCTTAAGACAGGTTCTGGAAAAATAGTCGTATTCATCTTTGTTACACCTCCACCTGATTTCCCATCAGGCACGGAGATTTTTATTGTGCCTGCGGTATCTATATGTTACTATAAACCAATCGATCTGTGAAACGATGTATTTCTATTGTAATCATCGATTATTTCGATCGTAACAGGAAGGAGTTTATACCTGTGGACTTAAAGCAATTGAAAACTTTTGTGGTTTTATCAAAAAATAAAAACTATACCAGAACAGCCGATGCGCTCGGCTACGCCCAATCCAGTATTTCCGCTCAAATTCAGCAATTGGAGCAGGAACTAAATACAAAACTCCTTGATCGGATTGGAAAAAAGGTTTTTCTTACTGAGTCAGGGGAAATGTTTTTGCCATATGCCGTTGAAATGCTGACACTTGCTTCAACGATCAAAGATAGAATTGACAACAGCCTTTCATCTCATGGCCAAATCATTATTGGTGCCTCCGAATCACTTTGTATTTTTAAGCTTCCGGCGATCGTAAAATCATTTAAAAAAACCCATCCAAATATTGAGCTTCACTTAAAACTCATTGAAAATGATCAAGTCGTGCAGCAGTTGACTGATAACACAATCGATATCGCTTTAACGATCGGAAATCCCATCAAACATCCCTCGATCACTTCCTTATTGAAAAAACGCGAGGAAATTCTGGTTCTTTCTGCGCCAACACATCCGTTAGCGTCAAAAAATGTGTTCGCTATAAAGGATTTCGCCAATCAGTCGTTAGTCCTGACAAGCTTCAGTTGCAATTACCGTGCGGCGTTTGAATATGATTTAAAAGCTCATGGAATTCCTTATCAAATCGCACTGGAATCCGGAAGTGTTCAAGCAATAAAAGAAATGGCAGCGAGCGGTTTGGGCCTGTGCGTACTTCCCAATCTGGCAGTTCAGAAAGAACTGACCGCTAATTTGTTAAATGCGCTTCCGTATAAAAATAATTACAACATCTACACCCAGCTCGTCTGCCATGATTCAAAGTGGATATCCCCTAATTTAGCCGACTTTATTGATCTTGTTAAAGAATTGATTTGACAGAAAGCAACTGCGAAATTTCTCGCAATCTGATTCACTCACTCAGAACTGCATCGGTGAATGCCAGTTATAAAATCAGGCATATCTAATGTTTTGTTTGTCATCCCATCGTTTTCATGTTTGTCTTAAATCGCACTTTATTAAATAAAATGACATTAAAAAATCACGTCCCACAATAGGTCTTATAGGGACGATTCGACGGTTCCGGTGGTGTCATAAACTCCTGATTAAGCGAATTATAGTCGTATGGTGATTGAAGGACTGCTAATAATTGCTGCAAGGGCTTAAAATCATCCTGATCGGTAGCCGCTTGCAAGACTTTTTCAACCTGATAATTTCTTGGGATGACCACCGGATTCGCTTGTTGCATTAACTTTTTGATGTCTTGATCGGTTTGCGCCGGTCTTTCCAATCGGGCTTTCCACCTGTCAAGCCAATCTTTAAAGGCATCACTTTCATATAATTCAGTCGACTGGGTTCGGTCAAGCGTTAAATCAATAAAGGTATTGGTATAATCGGCCTGATACTGCTTCATTAATCCCAATAACTCGGCAATCAGCAGCTCGTCTTGCGGCTCTTTATTTACAATTCCCAGTTTTAATCGCATTCCTTGGAGCCAGTCCGCCTGAAATAATGAAGGATAGTTTCGCAGGGAGGCTTCGACTAATTTAATGGCTTGTTCCTGATTGTCATCGATTAACGGAATCAGGGTTTCGGCCAAGCGGGCCAAATTCCATAAACCAATGTTGGGTTGATTCCGATAGGCATACCGTCCCTGCAGATCAATGGAACTAAATACCGTTTCCGGATCATAGTGATCCATAAAGGCGCAGGGGCCATAATCAATGGTTTCGCCACTGATGGTCACATTATCGGTATTCATGACCCCATGAATAAAGCCCACCAACTGCCATTTGGCAATCAGTGCAGCCTGCGCTTTGATGACTTCGTCCAATAAACCCAGATAAACATTTTGTTCCGACGCAAGCAAGGGAAAATGCCGGTTAATGGCATAATCAGCCAGAGCTTTGACATCCGTGACGGTTCCCCACTGCGCTGCATATTCAAAGGTGCCGACCCGCAGATGACTGGCCGCCACCCGGGTTAAAACAGCCCCTTTGAGCGGGTTTTCGCGATACACCGGATCGCCTGTTGTCACGACCGCCAAACTGCGGGAAGTCGGAATGCCCAGATAATGCATTGCTTCACTGATCAGATATTCCCGAAGCATCGGTCCCAACGCCGCGCGACCATCGCCACTGCGCGAATAAGGCGTTTTCCCTGATCCTTTGAGTTGGATATCCAATCGCTCGCCGGCTGGTGTGATCTGTTCGCCAATCAGCATTGCCCGGCCATCACCAAGCATCGTAAAATAGCCAAATTGATGACCGGCATACGCTTGGGCGATCGGTTTAGCATTTGCCGGCAAGGCCTGACCGGCTAAGATATTGATCCCGTCCTGACCCATCAGCGCTTCCGAATCCAAACCAATATCTTTTGCTAAAAGCTGATTCAAAATAACCAGTTTCGGCGCGCTGACCGTTTCTAATTCAAGCGGGGTATAGAATAATTCCGGCAGTTTTGCGTAACTATTTTCCAAATTCCAACCAATGTCATTTTTTTCCATCGTTATCACCACTTCTTTCGTTTCACTCAAGGTCACAAGCGACCTGAAACGTCGCGCTAATTATGATTTTGCCTCTTGTTGTTATGGTCAGTTTGCCACATTTATGCTGGTCTGACAAGCGAAACGACCCTGTGTCATCTTTAACCTTTTCTATCCGATTAATTTACTCAGCATCTTTAGAAATTCTTTTCTCTCGTTTTCAGAATCCAGACGACCTAGCAACGTATCCATGATCTTTAGTTCTAGTTCATAATGCTCATTAATTGTCTGCTTACCATCGTCTGTCAATGTTATAGAATAGGATCTTAAATCTTCCTTACAGATAACTCGCTCAATCAGTCCGCTCTTTTCCATTCGCTTAATTGCACTACTCAATGTACTTGGGCTAACCGAAAGCTTAGTGCCTAAATCTCTCAACATCATTGTTTTATTTTCTTCCAACAATCTAAGTATATTCACATCAATTATCGATGCACCTTTTAATTTCTCGGTACACACAGTTACATCTCCACTTATCATTATCTTGTGCCATAACTGTAGCAACTGCTCTGAATTCACTTTTTTTCCACTCATGCTTTTTCCTTTCTAAAAAAATATACTTGCTACATATTTTGTTGCTTTTTCTTGAGTATAACATTCTAGAGGGTAGCTCTCAATCGAAATATTAACATTATCACAGATTTCACTTGCACATAGATAGAAATGCGACATAAAAATTCCAGCATCTATTCTACTGTTGCCGATCAGAAAAAAATCTGCTCTTTTCTCTTTAATAATTACTCTTACTGGTTGTCCATTATTTGATGACGGTGCCAAAATAGACATTTTTACTAACATGGCAATCTCTTCGGCCGCTTTCACTTCAGGGTAATTCATCCAGATCTCTTTAATTTCTTTTCTTTTTGTGCTTCCAGCAATCTTTCTAAAACTACTATTTAAAAATCCGCCCTCCTGTGCTGCGCCAAATGCTATTACCACGCCAATCTGTTCTTTTTCCTTAACATTAAATTTTAAATTCAATGCCTTTCTATCAAAAGTACCTAGCCAACAAGTTCCATATCCAGCTGATGTAAGTTTCAGCACTTCTGGTTCCAATGCAAATCCTAGTTCTTGCATTCCTTGGTCATCTTCGCATATTCCGATTATACAATATGGTGCGTTAATTTTACCAACTCCCCATAAAAAACCTAGTTTAGCAACTTCTGTTTCATCTTCAGCCGTCAAGACTTCAAATCTCACCCTGGAAGTGCCGAATTTAGATGTGTAATTCTGCAAATCATTCTTTACTTCTATTACAATATTTCTTTCTACGCATGTATCCTTATACCTTCTCACCGATTTTCTTGTCTGTATGCTTTCTCTTAAACTCATCATTTCCCCTTTCGTATATTACGTATTTCGCAATATACGAAAGATAACATATGTTTGCCAAATTGTCAAGCGTCCAGTCTTGAATTAAAAATTTCAATAACTACTTTTCCCTTTCAATAAACCGGCAGCTTTTCTTTTCAGTAGTATTATTGCGATTGCTCCGACAAAGAAAACTCCTTCAATCGCATAAAGCACAATGGGTTGCGTGGACTCATTTAAACTTGAAGTCAGAAAGAAAAGCAAATCGCCAAAGATAAAATTGTTTATAATATGTAACAGGATGGCCCATTTTATAGAATATTTCATGGCGACATATCCAAATACTAGACCAACCAGAGTCGCAAAGATACTTTGAATCAGATTACCATGAAAAGCTCTAAAAATCACTGCGGACATAAAGATGGCATAATAAGTTCCGTACTTTTGAAATCCTCTCATGACAAAACCACGAAAAATAATTTCTTCCGCAATCGGACCAATAAAAGAAGCATATAAGAACATCGATATCGTGCTGCTGCCACTGGATGCACTCTCAATCTCGCCCAAAATGCTAAATCCAAACTGGTTGAGGGAAGTCTCAATTCCTGCACCCAGCAAACTAAAAACAGCCTGAGCAGACATAAAAATTGTCAGTACTACCAAAAATGATACACGGGTCATTTTCTCTTGCGAATGAAACATTAATTTCCGATAGTCGCATTTTCGAAAATAAAACAATAAAAAGAGCAGCCCTATGAACACCGCAATGATACTTGAAGTTCCGCTATTCATTGCCTCACTAGCCATTTGATCAATAGCAGAATCGATATTTACTTCATTATTACTAGTAAAAAATGGTATCATGCTTAGAATCATACCTACAATAACAATCAAAAACATCATCAGTTCATATACAAGGACACCTCTGGCTAACTTGTTTGTGTTTTTTCGACCTCTTTTTTTCATTTATTTTCATTTGTTTCAACCTTACTATCCAATATTTGATCCCCTTTACTATGTTTTGTATCAATCATAACTCTGGACACTTCTCTATCGACGCTTTTGTTGTGAGTTTTTTTCACTAAAGACAACAAACGACCTGAAACGACTTGCCGTTTCTGATTTCGCCTCATGTTATTTTAGTCAGTCTACCACATTTGTGCTAGCCTGACAAACGAAACGTCACCCCTGTCATACTCATAACAGCGGTTCTTTTTGAAATTTTGGCGGTGTGTTTGGCTTCATCAAAAGAGAAAGACTGAACATCGCCATTGTTCCGGCCTTGATCTTTATGTACAGCTTTGTCGTGCTTCTCATGCTAATCGGGTTTACCAATGTGATCCGTACAATGTCCACCAATGTACGGATGCGCTCCCGTGAATTTGCCATTTTACAGAGTGTGGGCATGACAGCGGCAGGATTGAAGCAGATGCTGAACCTCGAGAGCGTTTTATGTTCGATGAAAGCGCTCATGTATGGCCTGCCAGTTGGAATTATCGTGAGCATTTTTATAAATTTACCGATTCGATCGGTGTTTCCCATTCCGTATGCGTTGCCGTGGCTTGCCATCGTACTGTGCGTGCTCGCAGTATTTCTGATCACCTGGAGCACTTACCCGCTATGCCGCCCATCGACTGCAAAAGCAGAATATCATTGAAACAATACGGTCGGAAAGCGGGCGATAAATCATCGGAGATACCTGATGCTACCAGTATTTTGCCAGATAATTCGGGTTTCCCGACAAATAATATATCCCGTTGCCAGAACGAAAAATCCACAACCGCTTTTTCGCAAGCGCTTGTTGATTTTTTGCATTGCAGTTTCGTTTGTCATGTTTATCGCCTCGATGCCTATTCCATGATCATCTTGCCCAAACCCAGCACCTGTCCCAATCGGCAGATACCGCAACCGCCTAAGCCCGTTAAGCACATAAGTTTTCGACTCATATTTCATCCTCATTAATTGTTCGCACTGTATCTTTAATCCAATCTGGTATCGTGTCATTATCTATTATTTCTTTGATACTAAACCAATTATGCGAAATATGTTCGTTACTTAAAATTACGTTCTGACTATCACAATTACATTGATAAGTTAGTACTAGCAAATGCAGACCATCCGGCCTAATTAGAGTAGTCGCTAATTTCAAAGACAATTGCTCGACATTCAATGATGTTTCTTCCTGCATTTCGCGCTTGGCAGCATCTTCTGGTGTTTCTTTGTAATTTACCCTTCCTCCCGGTAAATCCCAACTACTATCAGAAGCATCACCCTTTCTTTCATGTTCAGCTTTAGTCAACAACAGAACTTTTCCATCTAAATAAGCAATACATTTAATCGCTATAGCGAATTTGTTTTCCATATTTTTACTCTCACTTTTTTATTTTGGTTAACCTATCCATATACAAAGTTAATTTTGATGCACAAAATTAGCATTCCCCATTATTCGCGGTTTTTGCATGACGAGGTGACGTTTCTAGATACTGCCACCGGTTTCCTGCTGAAAATTTCAAATTAGTCGATTTTCTTTGCAATGGACTGTTCTCCCAGATTCTGGTTTTCGCTGCTCATAACTTGACAAGCGAAACGTCACGATGTCATTCCCAAATCGAAAACACCAATTTTCTTTACATTTTTCTCGCTACCCCTTATACTCAACATATGTCCATTTTACAGACCCTTAAAAATGTTATCCGGATGTAATAACACATTGATGATCGAGAGGTAAAAAACATGGTTCGAATTTGGGGAAAAATCATGAGAAACAACAAATTTTTAGAAGAAAAAGTTATCGAAATTGATAACAAATCCTTGCATATATATGATAAAGTCCAAGCTGCTTTAGAGACCTTCTGCCACGACTTTGATTTGGAAAAACCAATGTGGTTTGACAAAAATACAACAGAACTTAATCAGATTTCCAAGACAACTTTTCGTGAAGACCAGTTTATCGAATCGATTTGGTTTGATTATTTAGAAATCGAAATTATCGACGATGGTAAAAAGAAGGCGTAAATATACCGGATGATTTAAATCAAAGTATCGAACGTCCCCCTGTCATTTTTTAAGTGACGAGGGAACGTTTCATGCTACTCCCAATCCGAAATATTATATTTATGCAATAAGCTTTGCGATAATTTAATTCCCTCTTCCGTAATTGCTACCGACTTGGAACGATGATTTCCCTGTCTGACATAATCTTCCTCATCCAGTTCATCAATAATACCAAAATCATATCCTTTCCAGCTTATATCCAGATTCGAGCCAAAGCGATCACTTTCATTAAACCGTGTTAAATACATCAATACCATTGTCAATTCTTTAATTGCTTTCTCCGGGTTTGTCTTGTTCATCTCAAATTTCTCCTTTATCCCTTCCTTTTAAAATTCGACCCAAAGCGTTCACTTTGACTTTAGACTTTAGATTCCAGTAACTAGTTCAAAGCCTTTGCTTTTCCCTACCTTATCGTTTAAACCTTGCGCAGTTCATCGACAAAGGCTGGCTTCTTTTTATAAAAAATGACCAGCTCCTGAATAATCTTGTCCTGATTTTTTTGACCCGCAATCTTTTTGTACTGTTTGATGATTCTGCCAACGCTCTGATAATCACGTCTGTTTCGGGCAGCTCCGGCGGCGCCTTTGATATAGGCTTGATAAATTTCTATGACTTCATCTTTAAACTTTTCTTTAAGCATCCCAGCATAGGTTTCAATACTTTGCGGATTTTCTCTGACGTAATCCATGATCGCATCCAAATCTTTAGCATCGACAATCAGCGTTCGATACAACTCTTTGCCACGCCAGTCTTTGAGGGCTTTTAATTCCTGCTTTAAGCCGTTATATAGTGCGGTTTCATTTCCGGGATCTAGTGCTTTCAGTTCCTGATAGTACTCAAAATTTCCGTCCAATAACAGTTCTTTAGCCAACTGCTGCTGTTCATGCTTCTGGGATAGCTGCTTGTAAGCCGTATATCTTATTTTTTTCCATCTGGCGACTAAACCGGCAGCGTCGCGATCCTTTTTTTCTCCTTCCAAAGCCAGCTCAATCACACTCTGGAAATCTTTTTCCTTAATATGTTTATCAATCAGCGCTTCTCGAAACGATGAATAATTGAGATTCTGTCTGATAAATTCATCAACCTCTGCTTTCGCACCATACCGACTTTTTATTTCCAACTCAATCCGCAGTAAGGCTTCAACAACGTATCGCTGGTATGAATTTTTTGCGAATTTTCCGATCATCGCTTCAATTTTCTGATTTAGCTTGTTTCTCAGACTTTCAACCTCGGCAAATTCGATTCCGATTTGAAGCAGATCGATTCTAAAATCCTCCCACCCATCAAAAACGCTCTCATCAGATAGCTTAACTAACTTTTCAAATAGCTCAGTTTTTAAACCAATATCAAGATCCATGTTATTGGTTACAATATTTTCGATTGCGTCGATGGCCGCCGATACTAATTGACCGATGCTTCCATCTGAATCATCAGCATATTGAAATGCTTCAACCGCCTCAATAAGCAACATCGATGCAATATCCATAGCCAGGCAACTATCTTCGGTATCGTTGGCCACTTCCAGCAGTTCGTCCATTTCATCAGCAAATTCATCGGCTTCCCGATATTCAATATAGCCGCTTCGGCCCTGGTATTTGCTGACGATCGATTCCATCAGTCGTTTGCATTTTTGTAGTTCCTGTCGCGGATTTCCCTTTGAATATCTCATCATCAGACCGTTTTTCAAGATTTCATCCTTTTCTGCCATCTCGATGATAATCGTAATTAATTGTTCTTTTGTGAGGTTATCAAGTACCTCCGTCAGGAAACGCTGTTGGATTGCCCGTTCAATCTTAAGACCTTCGCTTTGTCTGTTGTCAATAATATCCGTTAACACATAAAAGGCCGCCACCTGATGTTTACAGATTGGCCCAAAATCATAGGGGCAGTCACAACCCGTTTGCGTAATTTCGCCCTGATCATCGAATTTTACAAACACCTGATAAACTTCGGTTCCCGCTACGGTAAAAAGATAGTCCCGATCTCCCTGTTTGATCACTTCGTTGATTCTTCCCTCATCATAATAATCGTAGCCCCGGTCAAGGATCGTTTCGTCGATATGCTTTTCAAAATCATTCAGCTTCATCGGTTATTTCTCCCTTATCCAATTGATCGGCAGTGACTTCATCCAACTGACCACCAAAAAATTTATCCAGCACCGCCTTAAAGGTCGGATTCCCATCAACCAGATAAAACAGCGTCATTGACGATTTTAGTTTCACATCATCGGGCCGACCAAATACCGCCGTGGCATCACGAGACTCCAGATTCAACAATTCCCCGGAAATCTCCAGTAAACGCGAACCTAGTAGCGGGTGGGCCAGATACGCCTTAGCTTCATGACGATTTGCGATTCCATAATACCGAGCCATTTCACTCCGACCCAGCCCTTTTAGCTGGGGAAAAACATACCACATCCAATGGCTGTGCTTGCGACCATTTTTTATTTCTATTAGTGCCTGCCGATAGCTTTCTTCCTGAGCTTTGACAAAGCGCTCAACTGTGTTCATATGTTGTTCCTCTCCTTCGTTTTAATTACGCTGCTTTTCAATATTTAAGTATTCTCTTTAAGTAGGCGACATCTATCAAATTCACGGTCTCAAATTTTCCTTTATAGAACACTCCCCAGTTATTGAAAACGCAAGGCAGTTCCTTTGCTTTTTGGAGCGTATCCACTTGAATTAACGATACCGGAACCGCATTTTCTTCACAATACTGTTTGATCTTCTCAATATTTTGATAGATATAGGGGCATTGCATATCATAGTAAATTGTGAGCTCCTTACTATCAATTTCTTGGTTTTTAACATTGTGGGCGAACTTTGGCGTTGTTCCGTCAAAAGAAAGTGCCAGCAATTCATAGCCATTATCGGTGGTATCAACAACCTCAAAGCCGAACTTCTTCACAAATGATTGGTCAGAAAGCCAGGATTTTTGTTTTTTTGCTCCAAGCATACAAAGGCCGGATTTACCCTTTTCTTTGGCATCAGCCAAACAATACTCTAGCAGCGATTTCCCATACCCTTTTCCTTTGTGACTGCCAGAGACCCATAAGCAATACAGATAATAATAGTTGTCGCCCGTTATGGGAACCCAAGCGGTTTCAAGCGGCGCATATTCAATAAAAACCGTCGCCTTTTCATTTAACTTCCTAAAGACATGTCCTTCATTGAGCCTTGCTGAAAGCCATTGTCGCTTTGCGTCAATACCTTGATGGGGCTTTTTACTGCGGATAATGCAGCATAAATGCTCACCCGCAAGATTTTCTGTTGTTAAGTTTACAAAATCAGTACTCATGTGTACCCTCGCTTTACATCTAAACTTATATTCTTATTTTTTGCCTTAATTGCCAACGCAGACAAAACGTCCCGTCATCATCAGTCGTTTTAATTTCTGTTTTTCTGTCGTTGTTTTCTTAATTCTAAACCTTTTGTGCTGCGATAGCAAATTTTTTCATAGGACGATAAATTTTTGAGAAAGTACCCGCATCCTTATAAAATCCTTAAAAATGGCTGTTACCATAACAGTAACAAATATAAGGAGGGACACCCTATGGAACGGACACTGCACAAACCAGAATGTAAATGGAGGAAGTTATGACATACGAGCACATCATAAAAACCAATCATGTTTCTAAAAAATTCAAAAAGGCCGATGCGATAAAAGATTTATCGATGTCGGTAAGAAAAAATTCTGTCTACGGTTTATTAGGGCCTAATGGCGCTGGCAAATCAACCTTATTAAAGATGATTACCGGCATTATCCGGCCAACTTCAGGCGAAATATCATTTAACAATCACCCGTGGACGCGAAAAGATTTATTAACTATTGGTTCGTTGATCGAATCACCGCCACTGTATGAGAATTTAACGGCATATGAAAATTTAAAAGTACGAGCGACGCTGATGGGGATTTCAACAAAAAGATGTCATGAGGTGTTACGACAGATGGACTTAGCGGATACTAAAAATAAAAAGACCTCCGATTTTTCATTGGGAATGAAACAGCGCTTGGGTATCGCATTAGCGCTGCTAAACAACCCCCAATTATTAGTCCTGGATGAACCGACAAACGGGTTAGATCCTTTTGGTATTGACGAATTAAGGAAAATGATTAAAACATTTGCAGCGTCTGGGATTTCTGTCATTATATCAAGTCATGTTTTAAGCGAAATACAACAAGTTGCCGATGATATCGGGATCTTGTATGATGGATCACTCTTGTATCAGGATAAAATTGATGCCAATAAAAACCTGGAACAATTATTTATGGAGATCATCAGAAAGGAGCGTGCGTCTTGATGTTAGGCACCTATTTAACCGCCGAAAACTTGAAATTTAAACGCTCCCTATTTAGAAAACTGATGATTCTTATTCCGGCAGCTTTAATTTTATTATCGATGGTATTTATATTTGTTGGGATTGGGTTAGGTGGTTTTTCAAGCGCATTGGTTTGCAATTGGTGTATGCCGATTGCGTCTTTGTCGATTGTGTTTTTAAGTCATTTGGTGAATAACAAAGATCAAAAGCACAACTACCGAACCCTTTATAGTTTACCCATCGACTTGCAGAAGACCTTTATTGCTAAAACCATTTTGATCGCGCTTAATCTTTTTAACATCTCATTATTGCTATCACTGATCACGGCTATCTCCGAATGCTTCGTGTCAGGTGTTGCAGCTGCAATTGGTCATAGCGGATATTATCTTTTAGGATATGGCTTACTGTGGCTCTCGTTATTATGGCAGATCCCGTTTAGTTTGTTTTTGGATCAAAAAGTCGGCTTTGTTGGTTCGGTGATCATAAATTTGTTCGCCAGCGCATTCGGCGGTTTGTTTTTTTCCTTGACACCTTTGTTTTGGTTTTTCCCTTATAGCTGGCCGGCACGATTTATGGTGACATTATTTGGCGTTTTACCAAACGGATTATTAGTCGATGCCGGTTCAAGACTGATTTTAAATTTAGGCGAAAGTGCGTTGCTGGTATTGATAAGCTTGGTTGTCGCGTTCGTTCTTACCCTTTTATTTTCACGCTGGTACAGCAAGCAGGTGTATCGCCAATGACGAATATCAGGGAGTTTCTTTCTAACTTTACCAAGATCAAACGAACACCAATTGTTTTATTGCATCTGCTACCGCCGTTTGTGGTTACAACATTATTCCTGGTTTATTACGCTACTGGCGGATACCATCTTATTGCTGATGTGCGGTTGTTTTTCGTCATCTTACAAATATGTTATCCGATTTTTGTCAGTATCGTTGTGCCAATTTTTATTAACTTAGATCGGAATAACAAAAATGCTCTGGGTTTAGTAGCGTCGCGAAGTAGCGTATACCTGGGGAAATTGTTCTTTCTACTCTTTCTTTTCACGATAAATATGATATTATATGAACTGTGTTTCTATGTTGGTGTCAATTTTTTTCTGGCTATTGGCACCGCACCCGTTGGATCATATTTTTTCCTATTTCAGCTATTTTTATTTAGCAACTTATTTTTATATTTACTACACATCCCGATTGCTTTTCGGTTTGGTTCCAGTATTTCTGTTTTGTTAGGGCTATCGGGCACCATTTTAGCCGGATACTTTGAAAATGCGATTGGTGACAAGATTTGGCCGATCATTCCCTGGGAATGGGGTGTTCGGTTTTTAGA
This sequence comes from Acetobacterium sp., assembly GCF_030652775.1. Taxonomy (GTDB): domain Bacteria; phylum Bacillota; class Clostridia; order Eubacteriales; family Eubacteriaceae; genus Acetobacterium. The sequence continues at coordinate 110,097 of NZ_JAUSPS010000010.1, forward strand.
AAACTATTTTGACGTTTCCAGTACACCCGTATTTCCGGGAATTATTTCTCTGATTATGATGACTTCGATGGTTCTGATTTTGTCACTATTCTGGTTTAGTCGATGGGAAGGTAACGTTATACAAGAGTAAAACAAGGAGGTGAGATGATGTCGAAAGTGTTAGTGGTCGATGATGACTTTGATATGCTATCCCTGGTGCGCGCTGCCCTGGAAAAGGACGGCCACCTGATCGACACCGAAGCGGATGCCACCGCCGTGCAGCCTGCCCGGTGCCAGCAGTACGATCTGTTGCTGCTTGATGTGATGATGCCCGGCGAGGATGGTTTTTCCCTATGCCGCCGGATCCGTGCCGAGGTGGATTGCCCGATCCTATTTCTAACCGCCAAGGCGGAAGAAGCGGCCCTTGTCGAGGGCTTTGGTCTGGGTGCCGATGATTACATTAAAAAGCCCTTCAGTCTTACGGAGCTGCGCGCCCGGGTAAACGCCCATCTGCGGCGGGAAGTGCGTCAGCCGACCCACACCTTGAGCCGCGGTGGTGTGCGCTTTGATATGCAGGCAAAAGTGGCCAGCGCAGGCGAACACGCACTGCCCTTTACCAGGGGCGAATACGCGATCTGTGAACATCTGGCGCTGCATGCCGGACAGGTGTTTACCAAAGAACAATTATATGAAGCGGTCTTCGGCTTTGAGGCTGAGGGCGATCCGTCGGCCGTTGCGGAGCACATCAAAAATATCCGGGCCAAGCTGAAAGCCGACGCCATCAGCCCCATCGAAACCGTTTGGGGGGTGGGCTACAAATGGCGAAAAAACAGCGTTCTGTAAGCCTTTCCTTTGTACTTTTGCGTTTTGCCGTCGTTATGCTTGGCGATATGCTGTTATGCTGCCTGGTATGGTATTGCTACTTTGGGTGGCTTCTAAGCACCGACGTTATTTACCAGGGATACGTCTCCAACCAACAGGTGGAGCAAATGCTGGCCGGAGAACCAAAAACCTTTGTCTCTCCGGGTGACGATTTTCTGGCTGAGTACGCTTTGTTTAGCCAAAACGGCGACGTGTTGGCAAGCAATGTAGAAGGTAAGAAACTGGCAGCCCTGGCCAGGGTTTTACAGGAGGACAGCGATAGCATCGATGTTTCGCAGCACACCTACGCGGATGATAGCACCGTAATCTTTCACTGGTATTACCGAGCCGAGTTTGTCAACCCGATACTGCGCGACATCCTGCCGCCCTTTGAATACCTGTGGCTGGCCACACTTGGCGGAGCCTGTGTGCTTTGTCTGCTGTTTAACACCCTGTTACTCCGGCGTCGTCTCGCCGCCAAACTGAAGCTGTTTGATGAGGTAAGCGAGAAGGTCGGCGCGCAGGAACTGGATTTCGCAATTCCCCATGCGGGCATCCGGGAGTTTGACCAGGCGCTCGGTGCGATGGAACATATGAAGGAGGCCTTGTTCAGCTCCCTGTCCTCCCAATGGGCGGCACAACAAGAGCGCGAGGCGGAAATAGCCGCACTCACGCATGATTTAAAAACCCCGCTCACCCTGGTGGGCGGCAACGCTGAACTTCTCCTGGATGAAGAACTGCCTGAGCGCAGCCGCAAAATGGTGGCCACAATTGTATCAAGCAACGACCGCGCCAAGCAGTATGTTGCCAGTCTGTTAGAAACCGCCGCCGGTGCCGATGAGGCATTTGAAAACACCAGCCTGCTCGCCCTGTTTGACGAGCTTTGCCAGCGTACAATCGCCATTGCTGAAGCCAAGCGGATTTGCCTGCACACCCAAAACAATCTGGAGGGTGCTGTGCGGATTCAGAAAGACCATTTACTTCGGGCTCTCGGTAATGTGGTGCAAAATGCCATCGAGCATACCCCGGCGGGTGGAAACGTGTATTTGGAAGGCCGTATGGTCGATGGTGGCTGGCAAATCACGGTGTGTGATGAAGGCCCCGGCTTTAGCAAGGCAGCGCTGCACCATGCCACCGAGCGCCTATGGCGTGGCGACGCAGCACGTGGTGCCGATGGACACAATGGCCTGGGCCTCTGGTTTGCCGCACGAGTCGCGAAAACACACGCCGGACAACTCGAACTGCGTAACAGCGATTCTGGTGGGATGGTTACAATCACGTTTGGCTAGGCTGTCAGGGATTATTGGGAGCATTTCGTTGGACATGATGCCCTTTAACTTGAAACATTCCCAAGTCATTATCATCATTCTATTGATTGCTTAGTTTGTTATGCAGCACTTTAATCGCTTCCGCCATTCCGATTGTCTTGACCAACCTTTCGAAACTCAAAAAGTAAGGTCCTCAAAGTTGGCGCAGTTAACGCCAATGACGATGCCTTTGCCATCGAATCCTGATTATATCTACCCGCTGCGATATTCCAGCCAACGAAGGCCATTTACCCCATCATTGAAAAACCAGATTCCGTGAGGATGGAGCTCCCGGAATCTGGTCCAGTCGAGACTAACGGCTCGTTCTCAACCTCATTGTATGATTATTGACCTGAACGACATGATTATAACGGTAGCTCCTGGCTTGTCAATAATTCAGGCTATCTATTGACTTTTGAAACTTGGTTTTATACAATATACTCACTTTAACCATTAAGAAGGGATGACAAACATATGAAGTCAATTAACAGGGTCGCCGTTATGCTATCAATTGTACTTTTTTTCATGCCTTCTGTAATCGTTTTCGGTCAAGTGATAACGGTTCCGGAAAAACCGGTAATGATCATCGGTGATGATCTCAACTATCCGCCTTACAGTTATTTGGATTCCAAAGGTATGCCGGCAGGTTTCAATGTAGATTTAGCCAAAGCGGTTGCGCGAGTGATGGGATATGACGTCGAAATTAGGCTAGATGAATGGAGTAAAACAAGAGCCGCACTGGAGTCAGGTGAGATTGATGCTATTTCAGGGATGTTTTTTTCGGTCCAACGTCAGGAGACTTATGCTTTCACATCAAAACACAGTGTGACAAATGGTGATATCTTCACAAGAAAAGACATCCAACTCGATCAAATTGAGGCGTTAAGAGATCAAACTATTGTGGTTCAAAGTGGTGACATAATCGGTGAGTATCTCGGTCAACTCGATTTAAATATAAATCTGGTTGAGGTATCCACAGTTAATGAAGCTTTGAAATTAGTTGCTGACGGAACCTATGACTATGCCGGCGTTTTAAAACTGCCGGGGTTATATAGTATGAAAGAACAGCGTCTGAATGGACTACGTGCCCAAAATATGGTTTTAGCGCCAAATGATTATTGTATGGCGGTTCGAAAAGATAACGAAACCATGCTGATCACATTAAACAGCGGATTGCAGATATTAAAGGCAACCGGTGAGTACGATAGTATTTATGATCGCTGGCTGGGTGTTTATGAAGAAAAAACAGTACAGTCAGTTATTGAAGAATACTATTGGGCGATTATAACGATCTTGCTGATAATATTACTGCTGCTGACCATTAGTCTGATCTTAAAACGGATGGTAGCGGTACGAACAAAGAAACTAAACGAAATGAATATCGAATTGGAAGGAAAGATGACGGAAATCATCCGCATGGAGGCCAATGTTAGGGCACAATACAATTTATTGATCAAAAGTCAGGCCCAGCTGCAAGACAGTGAAATCAGGAATCGATCAATTGTTCAAGCCTTACCCGATATCGTCTTTACGCTCGATGACACAGGTGCGTTTATCGCTTGTCAGGCAAGTGATGAAAAAATACAAACAAGCTTAAAGTCAACTTATTTAGGAAAATACCTTAATGAAGTATTTCCTGATCAAATTGCATCGGAAGTGATCAATAAGATTCGCAAAGCCATTGACACCCAACAGCTTCAAACCTTTGAATATGAGCTGTTTATTGATGAGCAGCGTCAGATTTTTGAAATGCGGATTGTCAGAAATAATGAGCACGAAGTTATTGGCATTACCCGAAATATCAGTACGGCTAAAATATCTCGAGAACGCATTGAGTTTTTGAGTTACCACGATCAATTAACAGGACTATATAACCGCCGTTTTTTTGAAGCTGAGTTGCTGCGATTGAATGGTTCCGAGAATCTGCCGCTATGTATCATGATGGCCGATGTGAATGGGCTAAAGCTGATCAATGATTCGTTCGGACACGTCATGGGCGATCAATTGCTCAAAAGAGTGGCCGCAGTTTTGAACGAAGCCTGTGGCCCGGATGCCGTGATCGCCAGAATGGGCGGCGATGAATTTGTGATCCTAGTGCCAAAAAGCAATTCATCGCAGACCGAATTGCTCGTCGAACGGATCCATAAAATGAGTTCCAGGGAAAAAGTGAGTTCCATGGAGTTGTCCATTTCTTTAGGTTGGGAAATTAAATATACGGAAAAGGAAGACATCCATGAGGTGCTTAAGTGCGCCGAAAATAAAATGTATAAGAATAAGCTCTTTGAAGGCCCCAGTATAAGAGGCAACGCCATTCATGCTATTATCAAGACGTTAAACGAAAAAAACAAAAGAGAAGAACTTCATTCGCACCGGGTTTCATATATATGTAAGCAATTGGCAATTGCTTTAAATTTCTCAGATCAGGAAATCCAGGAAATTGAATCGGTGGGATTACTACATGATATTGGAAAAATCGCCATCGACGAAGCGATTCTCAATAAACCGGGAAAGCTGACAGACGATGAGTATGAAGAAATAAAAAGACATCCTGAGATTGGCTATCGAATTTTAAGTACGGTGAATGACATGGCTGAAATGGCCGAAGTTGTCCTTGATCATCATGAAAGATGGGATGGAAAAGGTTACCCCCGGGGTTTAAAAGGCGAACTAATTCCGATTCAATCGCGAATGATTTGTATTGCCGATTCGTATGATGCCATTACCAGTGATCGCAGTTATCGCAGCAAACGTTCGGATGAAGAAGCCTTTGCTGAATTAAGAAGAAATGCGGGTACCCAGTTTGATCCCCATCTCGTGGAGCCATTTATCATGCTAATCTGCAGTATTGACGAGCTAAATGACGGGGCCTATTGAATAAAATAAAGGGGTAAGGGCTTTAGAATGGCTCTTACCCCTTTATTAATTTTCGTTTGCAACTGTTTTTATTTTAATATAACCAATATCTCAATAAACTGCTTTTTATAAACCGGCAACTCGAGATGATTCAGTTGTACTCAGTAGCACTTGCCTATCACCTGGTTCAGAAAGATACCGGTTAATTCCGGGTCAAATTCGGTGCCGATGCCATTGACAAGCTCACAAACCGCCTAGCTTTGAGCCACTGCCGGCTGATAACGGCGATCTGACATCATCGTGTCATAGGCTTCGGCAATCGCAATAATCCGGGACATGAGCGGGATTTTCTTACCCATCAGTCCCTTGGGATAACCGCTGGAGTTCTTCCTCAAAATAGCGCCGGTTATACAGCCCGGTCAGGTGGTCGTGGTAGTTCAGGTATGCAATCCGCTCATTTTGGGCCGTTCGCTCGGAGATGTCCCGGAAAATCAGCACTACTCCGGTGATGGCCCCGTCGCCGTCCTTTACCGGGGTAGCGCTGTCTTCAATATGAAACCGGTTCCCATAGAAATCGATTTGCATTTTCATTCGTTTGTAACTTATGCCCTCCTGCTCAAGGCTGGATCTGCGTGCCGCAGTCCGGGCAGAAATTGCTGTCGGGCGGCAGGGTATTTCCGCATTTGGGGCAACCCGTCGGTCGTTCGATTTCCGGCGCTGGCACGTCACGGACACCAGCCAGCCGGGTTTCTTCCAGCACCTCCGGTTCAATAAAGCGTTCGGTGTCCAGTTCCAGTGCGATCATCTCAGTCAGCGGCATCAAGGGATCACCCCAGTCATCGTCGTCCCGCCAACAGATCCAGGCCGCCGCCTGATAATCTTCCGCCCCAACCAGGGGGTGTTGCTCACGCATCGCTTTAATGAACTGCATCACCGCCGCCCGCTGCTCTGGTTCAAAATTGAGGGTGATCGTGTCATTGCGGTTTCCCTTAATGGCAAGTTGGCTTTCGCTGTTTTCTTTAACCGACGTGAGCTTATGCCAAAGAATCGCCAGGCGATCGATCGGGGCCGCCCGGTAATCAGTCCCGGGCACGGCTTTATAACCGATCCGAAATCCTGTTAGGGCAGTGAACTTCGCTTTCTTCGGCATCCGTTTTTCACGTTTGACAAAAATGCCCAGATCGTTGAGCAGATATTCCGAGACAATCACGGGCACCTCCCCCGCCGGGCTGGTTGGTCTGGTCCAGGTCATTATGTCCATTTTTATTCTCCTTTGTAATTAATTCAACGGTATCATCGTGCAAGTCAATACTATATGATGAACATCCTTTTGTTAACGGTTAAGGTAGCACTGATAACCATCGGCGCTCTTTTTACAACCGACAGTGATAAGCAATGCCATACTTAAACAGCATCGTTAGAGACAGATCGAGGGCGGAGTCTTCAAAGCCTTTAATGCTGACAAAAAAATAAAAAGTTGCATCGCCTGGTAAATACGACAGGTTTAATTGATCTAAAAAGTCTTTGATTCGTTTTCTTTTTTTGACAATTGCTTTTGCCTGGGGCGATGTGATCTTGACAATTTCATCAAAATATTTGGCTAAATACATTTGTAAAATGGTTGGTGCACACAATCATAGGGGACAAATACTGGCACCCCTTCAGCAAGTTTCACTTGTTCCTGATAGCTTAGCCAGGTACTCAACCATTTGAGTTTATATCTTATCTAACACTATCCGCTAATTATATTATATTATAATCTGATCTGATTTTCGATTCATTTTAGTATTATTTGTCACGACATTTCTTGTACCCGGTTTGACCGATTTGAATGTTGTCTTTTATGATACACTTTTTCGACGCTACTGATAACCCAATACCGACGTCTCTTTAACGCATAAAAATCTCCCGGGATTGCACCCAGGAGATTTTTTTGAGTTCGTTTATCAATAATCACTCATATTTAAAAAAAGCAAGGTATCAAGGCTACTCACTTACGAACGGGCGAGTTGTTGATCCCGGTGCCGGATCGCCTTTGGGGACGATTTGTATTCTAATCCCTTCCAAGCGGTAACCAAAACCAGCGGTCCCCGATTCTTGACCATTTTTTGCCCAATCTAACCAACCAAAGTTCTGGGCGTGAACCTGATAGTAAATATCGAATTTACCAGCATCCGTTCCCGTGAGATTGATTTTTATGGCTTCTAAACGAAGAGCTTGGCCAGATGTTCCACTCATGGTTCCATTATATTGCCAACCTTGCCAGCCGATATTTTGAACATGGGTGCTATATTGAATGCCCAGATCATTGTTCTGATTATCCACTTTAATTTCAATGCCTTCGAGACGTAAACCTTGACCAGATGTTCCACTCATTGCCCCGTTGGTTTTCCAATCCTGCCAACCGACATTTTGAACATGAGTACGGTAGCTGCAATTCAGTGTCGATCCACCGATCTCACTCGTTTTATATCCTTTTATTTCAGTGAACCCATAATAACCGGATTCTTCATTAATCGACCAGGTACTTGGATTTGAATCAATGACTGTATACGTTCCGGCTTTAATCACCGGGTACTTGCTATCACTGACAACGGTTCCGAGGTCCGCCCGAAAATCCTCATGCGTTCCTGGTGCTTTATTATTAATTACCCAAACACAGTTATTGACTAGTTGCGGCGTCCAAGGACCATAAATGGTTCCATCCTCATGTCTCAGACTAATGGTGCCTGCCGGTTGCCCGGACCCTAAATAATGGTAGGTGCTGATAAATGTGAGGGCGTAGGGCTCTGTTATGGTAAAGGTTGGTGACATCGCAGTGCCAGATTCGACCCCGCCAACATTCCAGCTGTTAAAGATCCGTCGCTCCTGAACACCCACATCCGTCGCAGCTACAATCCGGACGGAATAACTGGTTGTCTTACTGCCAACCGTGATTGTCAGCACCTGATTTTCGGAGGCTATGGCACTATTAAAACCCGACGCATTCGCTACCGTTATGGTTTCGGTCTTGGTTGAACCGTCACTATAAGTACCGGTTACCACCAGACCACTGATATCCAGAACATCCCCAATTTTGTAGCTTAATTTAGTCGCCGGAGTTGTGATCGCGATACTTTGGAGCACTGCCGTTTGGGCTCCTTCAGCAACGACAAGACCATCCTGCGATCTGAAGCCAGTCAGCACGGAGACGTCTTTTTCTAGAACAGTACCTTCGGCATAGGAATGTTTAATAAAAAATCCGCCCCCAAATTCAGTCATTTCAATACTACTGACTAAATAATTGGTATTGTTTTGGACGATAAACGCATCAGTTGAAAATGCGATACTGCCATCACCGGCAAACTTGGTGAGATAGTTTTCCCGGCCTGCGCCGATAATCTGTCCGTTACTGTTCTCAATCATTTTAAATTCGGTGTTTCCGCCATAACCGCTGTCAAATCCATTTTTTTCGCCATAAGATTTTACCCAACTTACACTGCCATCAGCGGAATTCATTTTGATGACAACAAACTCATTGGGCGAAGCACCATTCCCCACCGATAATAACAAATCACCTGAACTGGTTTTAGTGGCATTAAGACCGGTCGCATAATCATTGGCGGTCAGGTTCTGATATAATTTCGTCCATAACAGATTGCCATTTAAGTCGAGTTTATAAGCCATTAGGGCTTTTTTTACATTGCCATCCTGATTCGTTATCATGGTGAGCCCGGCAATCAGATAGCCATCCGAAAATTGAAAAATTTTCGACTCAGAGATCGGTGATTGGGCATAATCAGTCGATGACTCATCTGGTGTATAGCGCACGGCCCACTCGAGCAAACCATCTGGTTTCAGCTTAACGATCGCATCAGACCAGAAGCCCAGATTGAAAATATGTTGATAGGCGATCGTCCCGCCATCTGGTGTCTTGCTCATTCCACACGGTACTGATTTGAGATCCCCATCGGTAATGACAAACTTTCCCAACAGACTGCCATCACTGCCTAAAGTCAGTTCAATCAGTTCGGGATAGTTGTATATGTAATTCCCCCAAATTGACAGCGTTCCATCATCATTCTCAACAGCATCCCAGGCGTCAATACTTGTTGTTTTATCTTGTAGACCATATGCTTTTTGCCATTTGGTGTTTCCGGCATTGTCGATCCGGACTGCGAAAATATTTGTAAATCCGTCTTTTGACATCCCCAGGTTATCGTTGGTTGATCCAACTGCGAGATAATCGCCATTAGCAAGCTGGATGACTTTTAAAAATTTGTAATTCTTGGCATCAGATATTGATTCTTTAATCCCCAAACCGTAGGTTCTGTCCCATGCAATCGAGCCATTGGCATTAAATTTTGTTAGATAGGCATGCACGGTGTATTGGGCATTATTAGACCCACTTGAATAGCCAGCCACAACATAAGAGCCGTCCATAGCTTCGATCACACTCTCAGGTGTGTCGCCATGATAAAATATTTCACCCGAATCATTTGAACGGTTGGTATGCCAACGAATAAACTGTTCCGTATCTGAAACAACCACATCCTCATTTGCGGTCATTTGCGAATTAGCCGCTAACACTGAATCCGTTTCAAAAATTGGACTTGCTATGGCAATGAGCAACACGCCTATCATCACCATAATTGAAAAAAAATTTAGTCTTATCAAATGAAGTCTTTGAAAACCGGTAAAAAAACATGCCAGCAAATCCTTTGATGTCTGTTTGACCTGAAAATAGAAGCTTCTTTTCATTGCAATCCTCCTTGAAAATTTGAGTTTTTTATGAATTCGCAAAAAAAACTCACTCCGATTGTTGATTACAATAATTGCATACCCTGCTTGTGACATGCTAAACATTTTCTGTTAAAAACTTTCTCACCAGTCTTCTGTTTCTTATTCAGTTGATTGACCCATTTTTGATCATTTTACCGCTGAAGCATCATAAGTTTAGGGTTAGGCACGACCAGTTCCACATTGCGGTTTCATTGTTATGTTTATTTCCACCCTTGTTCAAGGCTGGATCTGCGTCCCGCAGTCCGGGCAGAAATTGCTGTCGGGCGGCAGGGTATTTCCGCATTTGGGGCAACCCGTCGGTCGCTCGATTTCCGGCGCTGGCACGTCACGGACACCAGCCAGCCGGGTTTCTTCCAGCACCTCCGGTTCAATAAAGCGTTCGGTATCCAGTTCCAGCGCGATCATCTCAGTCAGCGGCATCAAAGGATCACCCCAGTCATCGTCGTCCCGCCAACCGATCCAGGCCGCCGCCTGATAATCTACCGCCCCAACCAGGGGGTGTTGCTCACG